>CAZUAQ010000016.1:0-94352 GCA_964618455.1 uncultured Planctomycetales bacterium
GTCCTTGCTGCAGATCTCCCGGATCAACTCGATCCCGGAGTCGTCCGGCAGGGCGAGATCCGCAAGGATCAGGTGCGGTTTCTCCCGACTGAAGATCTCCCGCGCCTCCTGGACGGACCGGGCCGGGCTGACCAGGAACCCCGCCCGCTCGAGGCTCCGCTGCATGATATGGAGGACTTCGACGTCATCATCAACGACCAGCAGTTTGGCGGCGATGCGTGTCATGAGCGATACCTCGGGCTAAGATTTCTTCGCCTTCCTGGATCCACAGGACCTTCTGGCGTCCGGCCGGTTGTCCCCGGCGATGATTTGGATTCTACTCTGTCGCCTGAAACTCGAAAACCCTCTCCCCAGCTGCGTCTTCGGCTTCGGCTAAGAACTCGCGAAGCCCTCCGTCGTGGTCGATAATAGCCGGAGCGAGGATGCCTTGCCGGACATCAGGAGATATTTCTCATGCGATTGACTGTGATCGGAACCGGATACGTGGGTCTCGTCACCAGCGTCTGCCTGGCGGACTCGGGCAACGAGGTGATCGGCTTCGACAAGGACGGCGACAAGATCGCCACGCTGAAACGCAACGAAAGCCCCATTTTCGAGCCGGGTCTCACCGATCTGCTCGTTTCCGGGAACCGCTCCGGGAGGCTCCGCTTCAGCACCGATCTCGTTGAATCCATGAACCACGCCGAGGTGATCTTCATCGCCGTCGGTACACCCCCGCGCGAGGACGGCTCCCCCGATCTGTCGGCGGTGTATGCCGTCGGCGATCAGATCGCCGATACCGTGGACGGACCGAAGATCGTCGTGATCAAGAGCACCGTTCCCGTCGGCACGGGCGATGAGCTTGAAGCCCGGATGACCGCCCGGTGCAAGCATGCCATCCGCGTGGTCAACAACCCCGAATTCCTGAAAGAGGGCACGGCGGTCGATGATTTTCTCCGACCCGACCGCGTGGTCATCGGCGCCGAGGACGAGGACGCCGGCGCCACGATCAAGGAGCTGCACGAACCTTTCGTCCGCAACCAGAAGCCCATCTTCATCATGCATCGCGCGGCCGCCGAGATGACCAAGTACGCCGCCAATGCCTGCCTTGCCATGCGCATCAGCTTTATCAACCAGGTCGCCAACATCTGCGACGCCATGGGTGTCGATGTCAACGAAGTGCGCGTGGGCATCGGCTCGGATGCCCGCATCGGATACCAGTTTCTCTACCCCGGCCCCGGCTATGGCGGAAGCTGCTTTCCCAAGGATGTTCAGGCCCTCGTCCACGTGGCCCGCAAGGCCGGCGTCGAGGCGGACCTTCTGGCCAGCGTCCACCAGGTCAACCTGCGCCAGCGCGAGGTGCTCCACAAGAAAATCACGGAAAGGTTCGGCACCGATCTCTCCAGCCACACCTTCGCGCTCTGGGGCGTCGCCTTCAAACCCAAGACGGACGACATTCGCGAAGCCCCCGCCGTCACACTCATCGAGCAGCTCCTCGCCTCCGGGGCCCAGGTGCGTACCCACGACCCGCAGGCGCTGCGAAACCTGGAACGGCAGTTCGGCGACAAGCTCAGCTATCACGACAATGCTTACGACGCCCTCGACGGCGCCGATGCCCTGGTCATCGCCACCGAGTGGAACGACTTCCGGTCGCCCACGTTCGACGAGATCAAGCGCCGCCTCAAGCAGCCGGTGATCTTCGACGGACGCAATCTCTATTCGCTGGATCGGATGGCTCGCCGCCAGTTCGAGTACTATTCCATCGGCCGTCCACCGGTCAAAGCCGCCACGTGAACATGAAATCGGATTGGCTTGCGTTGCCGCTGCTTCTCTGACCCGTCACGCCTTGTGCTGCTCGGCCAGTTCTTCAAGGCGCGGGACCTGCGGGCGCAGCGCGTTGGCTTGCGGGCTCAGGGGGTAGGCGGCGATGAGTTGCCGCGCGAGGGCGAGGGCATCCCAGTAGCGCTTCTGCTGAATGTGGGACTTGATCTCCCGCTCGACGTTCTGGCGGTACTGTATCTCGATATTGGCATCGAGCGTCTTGAGTTGCTCGCGGAGGATCTCCGACTCCGGGTCGTTCGGGAAGGTCCGCAGGAAGAGCCGCGTCGCGTCGGCCGCCTGGGACCACTGCCGTTGGGACGCGAGGGCCTGCAACTCCTCGTACATCCGCTGACGATGCTGGATCGCGAAGGCTTTGCGCTCCGTCGCCACGCGCTCGACGAGGGCGTTCGCCTCGGGGGCATCGGGATGCTTCTGGGCGAGCTCGCGCGTCGCTCGTGTGGCTTCATCCCAGCGCGACTGCTCCATCATTTCGTTCACGCGCTGCGTCACCTGGGCGATGTCCTGAGCGCGGGCGGCCTGGGCCGCTTGTTCCAATTGCTGACGCGCCGATACGAGTCGTTCGTTCTGACCGAAGCGCCGCGCCAGGCCGTCCAACTCCAGCCGGGCGCGATGGTAGTCGCGCAGGCGGGCATGCTGTTCCACGCGATGGAGTCCCTGCTGGAACTCGCGCTCGACGAGCAGATTGAACCGCCGCTGCCGTTCCTGCTCCGGCAACAGGGCGATCTCTTTCAGTTCCTCGATGGCGCGAACCACGGCGGCATGATCCTCGGCCCCTTCCCGGCTGGCGGCATACGTGGTCGCGGCACTGTTCCGGGCGATGCTCTGTTCGGCCAGAATGGCGGTCTGTTGATCCACGTGCGTGAGTGTTTCGCCCTGTCGCTTGAACCGGGTGAGAATCACGGTCAGTCCGAGGCAGACGACCACGCCGAACAAGCCGACGAGCAGCAGGAGCGCCAGCAAGGCAATGTCCGTCACCGGAGGCGAGGCCTCCGCACGGGACAGGCGCTCCACGGAGATGATCAAACCCGCGCACGTAATCAGCGCGAAGACGCCGGCGAGCACGTACAGCGCGGTCTGCCAGGAATCCTGACGGGGAGGCACGGGTCCTTCGGGCGAAGTGCTCATCGGGCATCCTCGATACGTTAGGGGGCCTCGGAATCTCCATCCGGACCGGACGTCTCGTCGTTCTCATCGGCGATCGATTCCGGTTCGGGCAACTTGTGCATCGCCCAGACATCCTCGTGAGGCGTGTCCGGCCGTGGTTCGCGCGTCAGCATCTTGCGGTAGTGGCGGCTCCATCGGCGCAGCGCCAGCAGCCCGACGGCAAAGATCAGCACGATGACCACCAGATAGAATGTGGCCGCGCGAAGCAGTTCGACTTTGCTCTTCGTCGCGGCGGGTGCCTCGCCTTCCGCCGCATTCTGCGCCAGAAGGGGCCCGGCACTCGCGAAGGCGGCGGAGCTGTCGGCGAGGGTCTCGCCGGGCAGAAGCAGGCAGCCTAGCAGCGCCAGGGTTCCCGACCGGATCAGGATGGAACTCAGATCACGCATGGGCAAGTCCGACGATTTTGCGGCAAGACTTCGGCAGGTCGCCTTCGTTCAGAATCAGGCATGCTCCAGGCGACGCGCTACCGTATTCTCACGGTGACCCACAATGGCCTCGTTCTCATGCATTGTACGAAAGACCACGTGGCCGATCATCTCGGCCCAGGAAGTCTCGTTCCTGGTTCGCGAGTGTCGACCGGACCTTTTCTGGGAGTAGAGGAGATTCACCACTTCATGTCTGCGCGGGGATCGGTCGTGTCGAGGGATTGGAACTGCTCCATCAGCCGCTTCTGTTCGTCGGTGAGTTGCTTCGGCGGAACGATCCGCACGGTGACGTACTGATCGCCGCGCGTCTCCTGACCGGCGGGGCGTACCCCCTTCTGCTTCAAACGGAGCTTCGCGCCACCCGGCGTGCCGGGCGGGATGGTCAGGGTGGTGGGGCCGTCGATGGTGGGAATTTCCACCTTCGTGCCGAGTGTGGCCTCCGCGACGGTGAGCGGCACGTCGAGGTGGATATCGTTGCCGTCGCGTCGGAAAGCGCGGTGCGGGGCCACCTTGCAGACGATGAACAGGTCACCGGCGGCTTGTCCCGGCCCGCCCGGGTTGCCCTTGCCCTTCAGGCGGATGCGCTGCCCGTCGCGCACGCCGGGGGGAATCTTCACGCTGATCGTCGAGCGTTGACCATCGGGCGCGGTGCGCGCGATCTCGAGCGTCGTGCCGTGAATCGCCTGCTCGAAGCTGAGTTGCACGGGGTGCTCGACGTCGGCATTCACGCGGGCCCCGCCGGACCGACGTGCCTGCGGGCCGCCACGCTGGGCGCGCCCTCCGAAAAGATCGTCGAAGATGCTTCCGCGTCCTCCGCCTGCAGCGCCTCCCGCTCCGCCGGCGAACGCGCTGAACAGGTCGTCCAGGTCGTCGATGGGGATGTCGTGCCCGTCGCCCGCCTTCCAGCTGTACACGCGCTGGGCGCCCTGCCCGGGGCGAAATCCGCTCCCGCCCGCACCGGGGAAGCCCGGCTCCGCATGACCGAAGCGGTCGAAGTTCTCACGCTTCTTCGGGTCACTCAGAATCTCGTAGGCGGACTGCACCTCCTTGAACCGCTTGACGGCGTTCTCGTCGCCCTTGTTGCGATCCGGGTGGTACTGCTTGGCCAGCTTGCGGTGGGCGCGGCGGATCTCCTCTTGTGAGGCGTCGCGGGCCACGCCCAAAATGGCATAGGGATCATTTCCTGGCATGAAGTTACCGTCGTTCGGGGTGTCCTGATTCACGAATTATAGAAAGCGTGCCTGCCGTTGCAAAGCGAAAAGGCGGGCGCTACCATCGAGCGATGATCTCGAATCTGTCCCATGCCATCACGGTCGCCGCCGGCCAGATCGAAGCGCGCCTCATGAACGACGCGGCCGCCACGCTGGACGCGCTCGACCGGGTCATCACCCAGGCGGCGGAGAAACGCGTCGACCTCCTGGTGCTGCCTGAGGCCGCTTACCCGGCCTACCTGATCGGCTCAGTGGATTCCTACCTGACCGGCGATCATCTTTCCGACCACGCCTTCATCGAGTGGCTCGCCGAGCGCGCCAAACGTTATCGGCTGCACATCGTCAGCGGCTTCGTCGAGCGCCATGACGACCACCTGCACAACTCCGCCATCTTCATCGACGAGCGCGGCGAGGAAATCGGCCGGACCCGGAAACGGTTTCTCTGGCATGTGGATCACGACTGGTACCGCCCCGGCGAATCCATCGCCGCCTTCGACAGCCGCATCGGCCGGGTCGGCATCGTCATCTGCGCCGAGACCCGGGCTCCCGAGATCGTCGGCACACTCGTCGCCGACGGGGCGGAACTCATCGCCATGCCGACCTGCTGGATCAACAACGCGCGTGAGCCCGGACACTACCGTAATCTGCAGGTCGAGTACCTCATCGAAGCACGAACCCGGGAGTTCGGCGTGCCCTTCGTCTGCGCCGACAAGACCGGGTTGGAACTCGCCGCCACCGGGTATGTCGGCCAGAGTCGCATCGTTCGCGCCGACGGCAGCGTCGCCGCCGAAGCGCCACCGACGGGGGAAACCGTGATCGCTTCACGGCTCATGCTCAAGCGTCCCCAGCGCATCTGGATGAACGCATCCCGGCGCGAACGGATTCAGCAGAAGCACCCGGCCGCGTCGCCACAGCGCGATGCGTCTCACGTGATCAAGGTCGCCGCCGTCCCGCGCCGCGTCGCCGACGAACGCTACGGGGGCAACATGGGCGAGTCGCTTTTTCAGCCGATGCAGGCACAGGGCGTCTCCCTGGCGCTGATCAATGTCCCCATCGAACCGGTTGCCGAGACGATGAGCATGTACGCCAACGCCTTCGACATGCGGGCGGTCTGCTTCCCGCAGCGGGCGGACGTGCACGAGGTCGCCGGTGTGAAAGTCGGTTGCGTGGCGGGGCAATGGTCGCGCTCCTTCGCGGCCTCTCGCGCGCTGGCCCTGGAAGGCGCCGAAATCCTCATGCTGTTCGATGTTGCTCAGGAACCCGCCATCCTCCGCGCCCGGGCCGTCGAAAATCGCGTCTTCGTCATGGGGGTCAATGACCGGTGGGCGATCATCATCGGCCCCGATGGCGAGATTCGCGACGCCGTCGACCCCCAGCACCCCCGCGAAGCCATCGCCGAAATCGATATCGCCGAGGCTTCTCTAAAGGAAGTCGCCCCGAAAACGGATGTCTTCATCGAGCGCACCCCGCACCTGTACCAGTTCTGATTCACTTGGATTTCATAAACTCTTTGACAATAGGGACTAAGGAGTAGTCCTCCTCGATGGCCGCCGGTGCCTTAGACCTCGGGAGCCGCTTCGTAAAAAAATATATCAGGATCGACTTGACGAATATGGATTGTGCGCATAATCTCATAACAGAGGTGCACACACGATGGGACGACCCTTCAAATGCAGGCGGGTGGAACACGGCCCTCAGGCCGAGGCGTTCAAGCCGGCGGGGATACCCGCCCGGCAGTTGGAAAGCGTGAAGCTGGGGCTGGATGAACTGGAAGCGATCCGGCTGGCGGACCTGGAGGGGCTCTATTTCGATGCCGCCGGGAAGCAGATGGGATTGTCCCGCGCCACTTTCGGCCGTCTCCTCGAGCGCGCCCGGCACAAGCTGGCCGAGGCGCTGATTCAAGGCAAGATGCTGGTCTTTCAGGGAGGACCCATCGTGATGGTTAAAGAGCGAACCTTTCAGTGTGAGTCATGCGCGAAGACGTTCGCCACACCTTGCGGCACCGGACATCCCGAAGGGTGTCCCCATTGTGGCGGTGCGTCCGTTCATCGCATCGACCGCCCGTGCCGGGAGCACGAACATGATGATGGGACGGGGGCTCGAGGCCGACATCGCGGAGGGGGAAGAGGGCGATGCGGCCATCATCACGATCACGCACAAACGCCCGGGGATGAACACCCGGTCGCCGCTCGTTCCCAGGAGGACGATGCGCGGCAGGACCATCATTCCTGTTGCAGACGCCGGCGCGGCCGTCGTGCCGCGCAGCGGAACGCCGACACGGACTCGAACGCGCCATCACCACAGAACTCTTGAACTCTACCGGACGGATGTCATGCGCACGTCACTCGAGTGTATTCCCTGTTTCATCCGCCAGGCCGTCGAGGTGGCTCGCCGATTCACGGAGGACACGGGCCGGCAGGAACGTATTCTCCGCCAGTCTCTCGAACTGGCCATGCGATGGAACTTCAACCAGGAGCCACCCCGGTTGGGCCGGGAGATGCATCGCCTGCTGAAAGAGACCACGGGGGTGGCCGATCCCTATCGTCGGCTCAAAGCCGAATCCAACGAAATCGCCTTGCGCCTGTATCCCGGGATGCAACGCGATGTGCTCTTGGCGACGGCTCCTTTCGAAGCGGCGGTCCGTTTCGCCATTGCGGGAAATATCATCGATTTCGGTTGCCGCTCTGAGGTGAACTGCGCGGAGATCGAGAACGCCATCGCCGAAGCGATGACCGCACGCATCGATCGCCACGCGCTGCGCGTCTTCCGCGCTGCCGTCGAACGGGCGGAACGCATCCTCTACCTGGCCGACAATGCGGGTGAGCTTGTCTTTGATCGTCTACTCATTGAACAATTGCCCAGACGTGCCGTCACTCTGGCGGTTCGCGGTCAACCGATCATCAACGATGCGACGCGTGAGGACGCGCGGCTGGTCGGGCTCACCTCGCTCGTGCGCGTGATCGACAACGGCAGCGACGTGCCCGGAACCGTGCCCGACCTGTGTTCACGGACATTCCGGCGACACTTCGCGCAAAGTGACCTGATCATCTCCAAGGGGCAGGGCAACTTTGAAACGCTCGAAGGCCGCCGCGAACCGATCATTTTCCTGCTCCGGGCCAAGTGCGCGGTCGTGGCTGACCGCCTCGGCTGCGATATCAACGACATGGTGATCGACACCACCGGCCTCGGCGCTGCAATCGGCGGTTCACGCCGGGGCCAATGCACACCCGAGGATTCCCCGCGATGAAACCCACTGCAGACCCGGCTCCACGGAAGACATCCACGCTTCCACTCGAACCACATCCCTCCCACCTCAACTGCATCGTCTGCCGCGAACGAGAACAGGCGGGCATGGGCATGCGCTTTGAGGGGCTGCCCGATGGGAGTGTTCAGGGGGAATTCGGTTGCGAGCCGGACTACCAGGGATACGCGGATTGTGTGCACGGCGGCGTCATCGCCACGCTGCACGATGCCGCCATGGTGAATTGCCTGATGCATCACGGGGCAACGGGAATGACTGCCAAGATGGCGATTCGCTACCACAAGCCGCTTGAACTCAGTTCGCCGGCGCGCATTCACGCATGGATCGACAGCGCCAACCATCCGCTCTATCGGCTCGTGTCGGAGATCGCCCAGCACGGCGTATTGCGATCCCGCGCCGAGAGCCTCTTCTTCGCCAGGAACCGGAATGCTCCCGAGTCGACCGTTTGATCTCAAGCAGGTCGCTGTTCGACCGCAGACTCACGCTTCCTGAAACAGCGGCGTCGTCAGGTAGCGCTCCCCGGCGCTGGCTAGGATGCAGACGATCAGCTTGCCCTCGTTTTCCGGACGCTGGGCAACTTCGTTGGCAGCGAAGAGTGCCGCACCGGAAGAGATTCCGCAGAGGATGCCCTCTTCCTTGGCCGCGCGGCGCGCCCACGTAAACGTGTCCTCGTTGCTGACGCGAATGACGTCGTCCACGATGTCCATGTGCAGGTTGTTCGGAATGAACCCGGCGCCGATGCCCTGGATCTTGTGCGGGCCGGGCTTGACCTCCTGCCCCTCGCGCGTCTGCGTGATGACCGGAGAATCGACCGGCTCGACGGCATACGCCTTGAACTCCGGTTTGCGCTTCTTGATCACTTCCGAAATGCCGGTAATCGTCCCGCCGGTGCCGACGCCGGATACCAGGATGTCCACCTTGCCGTCGGTGTCGTTCCAGATCTCCTCCGCCGTCGTCTCCTGGTGAATCTTCGGATTGGCGGGGTTGCTGAACTGTTGCGGCATCATCGAACCCGGATGCTCACTCAGCAGTTCCTCGGCTTTGGCGATCGCGCCCGGCATCCCCTTCTCCGCCGGTGTCAAGACCAGCTCGGCCCCCAGCGCCTTGAGCAGGGAGCGCCGTTCGATCGACATCGACTCCGGCATGGTCAGGATCAACCGGTAACCCTTGGCCGCGCACACGAACGCGAGCCCCACGCCCGTGTTGCCCGAGGTCGGCTCGATCAGCACGGTGTCGGGTTTGAGCTTGCCCGCCTTCTCGGCATCCTCGATCATCGAGACACCGATGCGATCCTTCACGCTCGACAGCGGATTGAAAAACTCCAGCTTGGCGTACACGGTCGCCGGCGCTTGAATGATGCGATTGATCCGGACAAGCGGCGTGTTTCCGATCGTCTTGGTGATGTCGTCGAATAAACGGCCCATGGTACGGTCTCCAGTGGGTGATGAGTTGGCGTTGGAATGCCCGAGTTCCAAATTATCTTAGAATCGCCCAGAAGTAGCGTCAAACGGCCTTGCCTGAGGACGCCTCGCTCGTTCACGCCTTGGTGCGACTCCTCCTCGACATCTACGTAAACGCCCCCTATACCTTTCACGAGTGATTCAAATCCTCGCTCCTCTGCATGAACGCTAGTGGTGACACATGACTGACACGCCGAGAGCGCTGGGCCGCACGGGGCTGGAAGTCACCCCCTGGGGCCTGCAACTCACCGACCCGCCGCATGAGGCAACGCGCGCCATATCGGATCGCCCCGCAGGCGCGGTCAACTGGGTCGATCTTCCGCTGACGCTGAATACCGAGCCATGGGCGTCCGCTCGGACACGGGATGGGGTGCGATCGCCGTACGTGGTGGCGGTGCGAGTCGCGCCGAGCGCGTGGGGCCGCGAAATGATCGCGCTCTGCCGCGACGCCTGCGCGCGCTGGGAAATCGAGACGATCGACCTGCTTCAACTCGGCACGTTCGATCTCGAACGCATCAAGGCGGGCGAACCGTTCCGCCGCATGCAGCAGGTGCGCGATGAAGGCCTCGCCCGCCGCTTCGGGGTTGTCGTGGAATCCCTGGAGGATGCCCGATGGATGATGGAACACACGCCGATCTCGTCCATGACCGTGGACGGCCCGTTGACGGATGAGGCATGGTCCTCGCTGCTGGAGGATGCCGCGGAACACGAACTCGGCGTACTCGCCACCGCCAGGGCTTTTGATGACCGGATTGATGCGGCAATACGTGCCTTGGAGAGTTGGCCCATCGCCGGCATCGCCTGGCCCTGAAACGATCACTGGGGCAGGATCACCCCGCGAGTTGATTCCGCCGGTCAGCGATTCTGCAGGCCGCGCAGCAGCAGGAAGAGTTGCTCGGGATCATCGATCGCCAGAATCTTCTTGCGGATCTCTTCATCCGACACGAGACGGGCAATCTCCGCCACCGTCGCCAGGTGACCTTCCGGATCCCCCTTGGGACTCAACAGCAGAAACGCCAGGTGCACGTCCTGGCCGTCCGCCGCCCCGAACGGAATGGGCTGTTCCAACTGCGCCACGGCGCACACCCTCATGTCGAGCTCGTTCGCGTACGCGTGCGGAATGGCGACACCGTGGCCCAACGTTGTCGGGAAGCTGCGCTCTCGCTCCAGTAGTTCCTCGATGGTTCTCTCACGATTCACCGTCGGATGGAAATCAACGATGCGCTTGACCAACTCGCCGAAAAGTTCCGCCTGGTCTTTGACCGCGATCTTCACCACCAGTTCGCTGCGCAGGCTTCGGCTCAGGTAATCCGCCTCGCGACGCAGGTAAAGCGTCGGGGACTTGGCATCGCTTTCGGTTTCCGGCACGTCGTTGGGGCCGAACTCCTCTTGCCCGCCGATAAACGTCAGGATCGGTGTTCCAAGGTTACTCCACCCCCGGCGAAGCATGTCGCGTTCCAGCACCGCCGTCTCGCCTCGGGCCAGCTCCCCGCTGATGAGCGACGGTCGCGGCAGTTTCGACCAGATCACGCGGCCGGCATGGTCCGCCTCCAGTTTCTGCGTCGCCGGCGACCAGAGAAACACGTGATCGCGTCCCAGTGTCTCCTCCCAACGCTGGCACAACAGCAGGTTCAGGTCGACGTTGTCCGTCAGCGCCAGCAGGTTGCCGATCGGCTGCATCTCCTCGCGCTCCTGGATGGATTCGTCACGGGCGTCCCCCACGAACGCGGTCATGCCTTCCCGCCGGGCCTCCGATACCGCCTTGCCGTTGCTGTCCAGCAGAATCACCGTCCGCTCCGCCTTCTTCTGAAGGAAGTTCGCCACGCGACGGCCGAGGGCGTGCGCGCCGACGATCAGCCAGCCCGTCGGGGTGGCCGCCTTGAGATTCAGCAGACTCGCCAGCGGACCGGCGGTGAAGCCCTGAAGAATGACTGTGGCGGCAATCACCGAATATGTGAATGTTTCGATGAATTTCGCGTTCGGATAATCCATCTCGACCAGGCGCAGCGAAAACAGCGAGGCCATCGACGCCGCCACGATGCCGCGCGGCGCCATCCAGGAGAGGAACGCCTTCTCCCGCCAGTTCAGCTTGAACCCCAGCGACGACACGAACACGTTGGCGGGACGCACCACGAACAGAACCACGAGCAACAGCAGCACACCGGTCCATCCGAAGGCCTTGAACTGCTCGATCTCCAGTCGCGCCGCCAGCAGGATGAACAGCACCGCGATCGATAGCTCGGTCAGTTCGGACTTGAACCTCTTGATCTGCTTGACCTCGATCGGGTTCCGCAACCCCAGCACGAAGCCCGACACCGTCACCGCCAGAAGCCCTGCTTCGGTGTAGAACGACTCCGCGGCACCGAACACCAGCACCGCCGAGGCCAGGGCAAACACGTTCGTCATGTCTTCGGGTATCACGCGAAAACGAATCGCCGCATCGATCAGCAAGCCGCCGACCACGCCGATCAGCATGCCGATGAACACGCGGCCGCCGAATCCGGCCAGCGCGCCGCTGCCCTGTCCACTGAGCCACTCGAACCAGAGAATCGCCACGAATACACCGATCGGGTCGATCAGCACGCTCTCCCAGTGGAGGATATGATTCAACCGCGGGTGGATGCGGATTCGTTTCAGTATCGGTGCGATGACCGTCGGCCCGGTCACGATGACCATCGACCCCGCCAGCATCGCCAGCCGCGCGTCGACACCACCGATCCAGTGAACCGCCGCCGCCGTCACGAACCACGTGACCAGCACGCCCACGGTCAGCAACCGGAGAATGACCCCCGACGCCGCGCGATACCCCTCGCGATTGAGCGTCAGGCCCCCCTCGAAGAGAATCAGCCCGACCGCCAGCGAGACGATCACCAGCAGCACGTCCTGACCCAGCTTTTCCGGTTGAACGATGCCGAATCCCTGCGGCCCGAGGACCACGCCGCCCAACAGCAGCATCACGATGGCGGAGATCCGCAATCGATGGGCCAGGATCATCAAGAAGATGCCGCCGCCGATCGCCGCCACCATCGTGTGCAGAATCGGCAACGTCTCTGACGCTGCGAGCATACTCATCGCATTCATATTCAACGGCTGACCCATGCAGTGTGATCTCAACAGGCACGCGTTCACGACTCGTCGACGGCTCTCAATCCCCGCTGCGAGCCTGGATCAAGAATACCCGGAGCCGGTTCGCCCTGCCATCGGCGGATTTTGAACATTCGTTGGCGTGGATTCGATCGCGCGCCTTGACGCGTTCCGCGCCGTGCAGCCATCATGCCGGACATGAGTGATCCCCGACAACCTCCGCCCGAAGCCGTCATTTTCGACATGGACGGTACGCTGACCGTTTCCACCTTCGACTTCGACGTCATCCGGCGGGAGATCGGCCTGCCCCTCGAGCCGCGCAGCCCGATTCTCGAAGCCCTCGCCACCATGACCCCCGACGACCGGCAACGCGCCGAAGCCATTCTCCACCGCCACGAGTTCGAGGCGGCGCGAAACGCGCTGCTGCAGGATCAGGCCGTCGAAGTGGTCCGGGCGATCCGCCACGCCGGGCTGCCGGTCGCCCTGCTCACGCGAAACAGCCACGCCTCCGTGAATACCCTGCTCGAAACGTATCCATTTGCCTTCGATGTGATCCGCACGCGCGAGGACGGCGCATTCAAGCCTTCGCCGGAACCGATCCTCACCCTCTGTCGGCAGATGAATGCCCGGCCCGAGGCCACCTGGTCCGTGGGGGATTTCCTTTACGACCTGCAGGCGGGCATCGCCGCCGGGGCGATCACCGTGCTCATGATGGGCGACGATCCCGAACCCGAGTTCGCCCATCTCGCCCGTCACAAGATCCGCCGCCTGACCGAACTGCTCGATCTGCTCGGCATCGCTGTCTGATGAACGCGATAGATGCGATGCACGGTATGCTTACGAACCCGCGTCTTCCGAATCATCCGCCGGTACGACGGTGACATTCTCGATCACCGGAGGATCGACTGGTGTCTCGCGCCTTCCTCCCGAGATCTTGCTCGCTCGAACCGGCAAGTCTCTGATCTTGTCCACGACGTCCATACCATCAACGACGCGACCGAACACGGTGTATCCCCAGTTATCGCGATCCTTCGCGCGATGATCCAGATGCGGTTTGTGCACGACGTTGATGAAGAACTGCGACGTCGCCGAATGCGGATCAGGAGTTCTTGCCATGGCGATCGTGCCGCGCTTGTTCTTCAGACCATTATCCGCCTCATTTCGGATCGGCGCATCCAATCCTTCTTTCTTGTACTCCAGGTCCACCGTGAACCCGCCGCCCTGAATCATGAAGTCGGAGATCACGCGGTGAAAAATCGTGCCCTCGTAGTACCCCTTGTCCACGTAGTTCAGAAAGTTTTCGACGGTATTCGGCGCCTTGTCCGGATACAGCTCAATCACGATCGTCCCGAGCGACGTCTCCATCGCCACCAGCGGTCCGTCTCCCGCCGTAACTTCTTCGGTCGCCTCCGCCTTCGCCGTGGGCGGTGCGTTGGCGGCATCGTTCAATGCCGATTCACTGATTTCCGAGTCCTCCTCCGAGGAAGTCTCTTCACGCGTCTCGGCACTCTCGTCCGAACCGGCCTCCTCGGTCTCCTTGTTCCGCTCCGAGACCGGGGTCGTCGGATCCGTCTCGTCGCTCCCCGAACACCCGAGGCCCGTCCACAGCAGTCCGCCCATGATCAAGAGAAGCCATCCGTATCGCCGCATTGCACTCAACCTCCGTCGCTTGTTGATGTCCTGAATTCCGTCGTAATCGCCATGACCCCACGCCCTTCGGCGGGCGAACAGTATACACGCAAGCCGCGATTCCCTCACAACCGCCGCCCCCTGATGCAACTTGATACGCCCCGTGCGTGTACGCTATAACGACAGCAGTCCATCACCGCGTTATTCCAACCACAGGAATCCCTTATGATCCGCCCTGATGCTCAATGGGTCGCCGCAGTCGCCTGCCTTTTCGCCGTCACCGCCGCTTCGGCCGAGGATGCCGACTCCCGCGAACGCCCCCTTGTCTTCGGATTGAATCGCATCGGCGACCCCGTCATCCTCAACCACCCTCCCGACTACCACGAGCACATGTACGCCCGCATCGCCGAGGCCGGCGGAACCTGCGTCCGCCTCGAAGCCAGCACCCGCAAGATCGAGGGCAACCGCGGTCAGCGCCTCTGGAAGGTCTTCGACGAGGATCTCGCCCTCGCCCTCAAGTACAAGATGGAACCCGTCGTGCTCATCACCGACGTCCCCGCCTGGGCCAGCCCCATCGGCGACGCCGTGCACGACTACCCCTATAAGGACGAATACCTCCCGGACTTCGAGGCCTTCTGCAGGGAACTCGCCGAACGTACCTGCGGCAAGGTGAAGTACTTCCAGGTCTGGAACGAGCAGAACGGCTTCGGCTGGCACGTGGACGAGGTCGACGGCAGGCTGATCTTCGGCCGGCCCGAGGAATACCTGCCCATGCTCCGCACCGCCTATCGCGGGCTGAAGGCCGGCAACCCCGACTGCATCGTCTCCATGGGCAGCCTCGACGACGCCGAAGGCCACGCCCCCAAGTTCATCCAGCGCATGGCGGCCGAGATGAAGAAGCAGGGGGTCACGGATACCGTGTGCGACGCCATCAGCGATCACCCCTACTCCGATACGCCGAAGATCATGCGCGAGAAGCTCGACCGGCTGCGCGCGGTGATGCGCGAGCATGGTTTCGAAGAACAACCCTTCTGGCTGACCGAGTACGCCTGGAGCACCGCCCACATGTCCGACGCCGACCAGGCCGCCAAACTCGGCCCCGTGCTCGAAGCCTTCATCCAGCCTTCGTGGAATGACGTCGAGATGGCCATCTATCTGAGCATCGGCGACTTCGAACTGCGCCGCGAGGGCATGGGTCTTTGCGATGCCAATCTGCGCCCCAAGCCCGCCTTCTATGTCTTCCAGGGCGCATCCCGCTTCGGGGCCTATCCGCCTTTCAGGATTGAACCGGTCTTCCTCGAGAACAACGAAGCGACGTTTACCTTCAAGACGCTCCAGCCCGTCGACGCGGAAGTGAAAGTCTGGCCGGCCGACAAACCCTCCGCTGCGACGAAGGGCAACTCGTCGAAGACGGATCAACATCGTATCGTCGTCGGCGATCTCGAACCTGGAAAGCACTACCGCTACAGCATTCGCACCACGGCGGGGCAGGGCGATCGCGCGAAGACGTATGACACCGTGGAATACGATCTCCACGTTCCCGGCGACCGGTTCTTCAATGGTGGGATGGAGAACGGCTTTTTCGCCGGCGTCGCGCGCGGCTGGCGGACCGAGGGAGAAGGCTTTCTCACCGACTACAACCTCATGAAGTTTCCGCACATCATCGAAGGTGAGCATGCCCAGGCGGTCTTTGCGCGCGGCGACAAGCAAAACAAGCTGCTCGACACGACGCTCAGCAACATCGTCGGCGCCGAACCGGGCAAGCCCATCACGATCCGCTGGTCATGGTCCTCGCGATGCGTGAAGACCAAGGGCCAGGTGATCGCCCGTGCGGCGGTCAGCGATGGAGGCACGTATGATCCCGAACATGAGAATCTTGAATGGACGGAATGGAGCCGGCCCAGCCGCTTCTGGGACGACCACGAGCTGACCCTCACGCCGAATTCGAGCGTCGTCCGGCTGTACATCCAGTGCAAACTCGATGACGAACTCGCCGACGGCCTTGCCACCTTCGCGCTGGACAACGTCCATGCCGTTCGACCGTGACGAAACGGGCTGGTGACAATCGAACACATGCTGCTCCAGGATGATGTTCGAGCTTGCAACGCCGATCATTGTCCACGCGGAGCAGATCTTTCATTGCCCGGTGCCGTCAGCTATCCTGAATTTCTCGGGCACGCTTGATAGAACCTTTCTCCGAAGCGAGTACCCCATATGTGTAGCTCATACATTTCGCCATCAGGATGGCATTCCCGGTGGGCGCAACCATTCATGATGCTCGCCATCTTCACCGGTTTCTGCTCCATCACGTTCGCCGATGACTGGGAGGAAGAGGCGGAACCCGTGCCGCCCGACTACGGGAAACTGTTGCCGCACATCAAGCCACTGTCACCACAAGATGCGCTGACTTCGTTTGAGGTCGAACCCGGTCTCGAGGTGCAACTGGCCGCCGCCGAGCCCGACGTGGCCGATCCCATCTCCATTGCCTGGGACGCCTATGGCCGCATGTTCGTCGGGGAGATGCGCGGCTACCCCTACGACCCGCCACCGGGGGGAGGCGTGCTCGGACGCTTGCGCGTGCTCGAGGATACCGACGGCGACGGGCGCTTCGACAAGAGTTCCATCTTCGCCGACAAGGTCCACTGGCCGAGCGGCATCGCCTGCTGGAAGGACGGCATCTTCGTGGCGGCGCCGCCGGAGATTCTCTACTTCCGCGATGTCGATCGCGACGGCAAGGCCGACTTTCGCCAGGTGGCCTACACCGGCTTCGGCACACGCAAGTCCGAAGACATCATGAACAACCTCAAGTGGGGGCTCGATCATCTGATCTATGGTGGCAGCAGCTACAACGGCGGCGAGGTCCGCGCCGTGGCTGCGTCCCCCCGCTACGCCCACCTGCAGCAGACCATCGGCGTGCGCGGCCAGGACTTCCGCTTCGACCCGCGCACGCAACGGATCGAAGCCATCGGCGGCACCGGCGACTTCGGCAACTGCTTCGACGACTGGGGCAACCGCTTCACGTGCAGTTCCGGCACGCCGTTCATTCACGAGGTCATCCCCGCCACGTACGTCGCGCGTAATCCCTACCTCTCCGTGCGACGACTCGTGCACGGCATCCTCCGCTCCGACGGCCGCATGTACTCGATCAGCAAGCCCGAGCCGTGGCGTTCCGTCCGGCTCAAGTTCTGGGACAACTGGGTCGACACGACGCACGACATGCGCGCCGGGCGATTTCCACCGCAGGAACTGGCGGAGAAGGGCTACATCACCGGCGCTTCCGGCATTGAGGTCTATCGCGGCGATGCGCTTCCCGAGGCTTACCATGGAAACGCTTTTGTCGGCGAACCCGCCGGCAACCTGGTCATCCGCACGAAACTCGAACCCGCGCCGCCCAGCTTCATCGCCCGGCGCGTCGACACCGAACGTGAGTTCCTGGCCTCGCGCGATAACTGGTTCCGCCCGGTCAATCTCGCCAACGGCCCCGACGGCTGCCTCTATGTGCTCGACATGTACCGCGAGGTCATCGAGGACCCCAGCGCCATCCCGCAGGACATCCTCGAACACCTCGACTATTACACCGGCATGGATCACGGGCGCGTCTACCGCATCGCCCCTGAAGGCTTCACGCCCACCGCCCCGCCAAAGCTCGGCGATCGGCCGACACATGAACTCGTCGAGTTGCTCGAACATCCCAACGCCTGGCATCGCGAAACCGCGCATCGCCTGATCTACGAGCGGCGGGAGCGCACCAGCGCCGAAGCGCTGCGCCGGCTCGCCCACAACTCCACCGTACCGCAGGCTCGCCTGCACGCGCTATGGAGCCTCGAAGGTCTCGGTGCCCTCGAAGACGTCACCCTCCGCCTGGCCCTGGAAGACACCCACGACGCCGTTCGCGAACATGCCGTCCGCCTGGTCGAACCGCAGCTCCCGCTTTCGCCCGTGTTCCGGCAGAAGGTCTGCGCCATGGGCGAAGATCCCTCGCCGCGCGTGCGCTTCCAGGTGGCACTGACGCTGACCGTCGTGCATGAACCGGCGGCACTGGACACCCTCGCGACCATCGCCCTGCGCGACCCCGACAACGACTGGATGCGCGTGGCGGTGCTCTCGGCCGCCGCCGATCGTGCCGATCAACTGCTCCTGAGGTTGCTGGACGCTGATTCGTTTCATCTAACCGAAGACGTGACCGCCTGGCTGACTGAACTGGCCGCCATGGTCGGCGCGCGGAACGAAGCGGACGCCATGGCCCGCGTGCTCAACACTGCCATGGACGCGTCCAGCCTGCCCGACGATACGCATCGCCAGGCGGTCATCATCGGCCTCGGCGAGGGGGTCGTGCGCAGCGGCGGTTCACTGCGCGCCCTGCTGAATCTCGAAGACGTCAACCGCGCCAAGGTGCAGGCTACATTGATGGACTGGTTCGCCGCCGCTCGTGCCACGGCGACCGACCATCAACGCGGCACGCGCGATCGCCTCGAAGCGATCGACCTGCTCGCCCATGACGATACCATCGTCTCGTCGAAGGCGCTGGCCGGTCTCATTCACGTCAACGAACCGGCGGAGGTGCAGATGCGCGCCGTCCGCGCCCTCGCAAAGCACTCCGGCGTCCGCGTCGGCGACCTGCTCGCCTCACGCTGGCGATCGTGCAGCCCGGGCATCCGCAACGAACTGGCCGAGGTCCTCTTCAGCCGCGTGCCCCGGCTCTACCGATTCATCGAGGGTCTCGAAAGCGGCGACATTCCCCTGACCCAGTTGGATCCCCTCCGCCGCGAGATGCTGCTGCGCCATCCCAACCTGGCGATCCGCACGCAGGCCCGGGCGATGTTCCGCCGGCTCGACGACACGCCACGCGAAAAAGTCGTGAACGTCTACGTGCCCGCCCTGCGGCTGAAAGGCGACCCTGGGCACGGTCTCGAGGTGTTCAACGCGCAATGCGCCTCCTGCCACCGCGTGGGGAAAACCGGCGTCGAGGTCGGCCCCGATCTCGCCGGCGTGGCAGCGCGAACGCCCGAGGAACTCCTCGTCAACATCCTCGACCCCAACCGCCAGGTGCAGAGCAACTACGTCAACTACATGATCCGCACCTTTGACGGTCGCACCCTTTCCGGCATCGTGGCCGAGGAAACGCCCACCACGATCACGCTCCGCCGCGCCGAAGGCATCGAAGACATCATCCTGCGCGACGACATCGACGAAATGATCTCCATGGGTCTATCTATCATGCCCGAGGAACTCGAGGCCGCCATCGACTTCCAGCAGATGGCCGACCTCATCGCTTACATCAAGGCGATCCCGGAAAGCGGAACCCCGTGATGCCCACTGGGGCATGCAAGATCGTGGTGAGATGTTGTGAATACCGGCGATGAACCGGTCAGATATCGAGATTCTTCACGTGGACGGCGTTGGATTCAATGAACTCCCGCCGCGCTTCGACGTTGTCACCCATCAGGATGGAAAATACGCGGTCGGCTTCGCGGGCGTCCAGCTCGAGCTGCTCGGCGTCATCGTTGTCATCGGAAATGACGACCTTCAGCAGCCCGCGCTTCTCCGGATCCATCGTGGTCTCCCATAACTCGTCGGCGTTCATCTCGCCGAGACCCTTGAACCGCTTGAGGTGCAGCCCCGCCAGGCCCATCTCACGAATCGCGTGCGGTAACTCGCTGAGGTTGTCCAGTTCGATCGGCGCCTTGTCCTCCTCGTCGTCGCGATGCACCAGAAACCGCGCCGGGGGCAGCGTTCCGTCCACCTGCTCGACGCGCTTGGCGTAATAATCGTCGATGCTCAAACCCTGTCCCGCCAGCTTGGCGATGACCTCTTCCAGCGCGCGGCAGTCGTCCAGTTCCGAAACCTCGATCCAATGGCCCGACTCGTTCCCCGTGCCGCCGGTACGCAGGCTCGTGCCGATTTCGTACACGTCCACTTCGCCGAAACGCTCACGCTCCTGCTTGCAGAAGTCCTCGAACTCCTGCTCCCTGTAAAAGAAGTGCTCCTCCGGGTCGTTCACGCTCGGCCGATAGACCATCACCCGGTGACTCGGTAACCTTCCATTCTCGTCAAGATGCCGCGTCAGCAGTTCTTTCGTGTCAATGCCTCGACGGCGCAGCACCCGATTCTTCGACTCGATCTGCTCGATCATGAAGTACAACTCGCGCAGCCCGTCACCGCTGACCTCGCGATCCGCCCCATCATCATTTCGAACGACCAGTCGCTTGCCGTCGATGCCCATCTCGCGCAGCTTGCGGTTCAGCGTCCCCTCGTCCAGCACGTACTCCGACTTCTTACCCTTGCTGAGCTGGTACAACGGCGGTTGCGCGACGTAGACATGCCCACCCTCGACGAGTTGCCGCATGTGACGGAACAGAAACGTCAGCAGCAGGGTGCGAATGTGACTGCCATCGATGTCGGCGTCGCACATGATGATGACCTTGTCGTAACGCCGCTTGTCGATGTTGAAGTCGTCCGCCCCGATGCCCGTGCCGATGGCGGTGATGAGTGTCTGAATCTCCTCGTGGCTCAGCATCTTGTCGATGCGCGCCTTTTCGACGTTCAGAATCTTGCCCTTCAGCGGCAGGATCGCTTGGAACGATCCGTCGCGACCGCCCTTGGCACTGCCGCCGGCGCTGAGACCCTCGACCAGGAACAACTCCGCGTTCTCGCGATTCCGGTTCCGACAATCCCACAGTTTCGAGGGCATACCCCCCGAAGCCAGCGCACTTTTGCGCGTCAGGTCCCGCGCCTTCCGCGCCGCCTCCCGTGCCTGGGCCGCCTGGATGCCCTTCGATGCGACTTTCTTCGCCTCGGCCGGATTCTCCTCGAGGTAATTCGACAACTGCTCGTTCACGGTCTGCGTGACGAAGCTTTCCACCTCCGGATTCATCAGCCGCACTTTCGTCTGCGCCTCGAACTGCGGCTCCGGCACCTTGACCGAAATCACCGCCGTCAGCCCTTCGCGAAAGTCTTCGCCGGTCGTGTTGAGGTTGCCCTTGATGAGGTTCTCGCGCCGCGCGTAGGCGTTCAAGGTGCGGGTCAGCGCCGAACGAAAGCCCGACAGGTGCGTGCCGCCGTCGATGTTCCGAATGTTGTTGGCGAAGCAGGAGATGTTCTCGGAATACCCGTCGTTCCACTGCATGGCGATCTCCGCCACCAGCCTCTGTTCCTCGTCTTCGGCCCGGATCGCGATGACCTGCTTGTGGATCGACTCCTTCCCCTCGTTCAGGTGCTTCACGAACTCGCGCAGCCCGTCCTCGAAGAGAAACTCGTCCTTCTCTCCGCTGCGATCGTCCACCAGTTCGATCTTGATGCCCTCGTTCAGGTACGCCAGTTCGCGCATGCGATTCCGCAACGTCTCGTAGCGGAACTCGCAGTCCGGAAAGATCTCCGGGTCCGGCAGGAACTTCACGCGCGTGCCCGTGCCCGAGTCCTCGCCGATGATCTTCAGCGGCTCGACCGGTGCCCCGCGCTCGAACCGCATCTCGTGCACCTTGCCGTTCCGCCGAACATGCGCCTCCAGCCACAACGACAACGCGTTCACCACGCTGACACCTACCCCGTGCAAACCTCCCGACACCTTGTAGCTGTCCCGATCGAACTTGCCCCCACCGTGAAGCACCGTCATGCACACTTCCAGCGCGGACTTGCCGTTGATCCGGGGATCGTTGTGTGTCATCGGGCCGACCGGAATCCCGCGCCCGTTGTCGCGCACCGTGCAACTCCCGTCCGCGCCGATCCGCACCACGATGTGCGTGCAATACCCCGCCATCGCCTCATCGACGGAATTGTCCACCACCTCGTACACCAGGTGATGCAGACCCGTCGTGCCGGTATCGCCGATGTACATCGCCGGGCGCTTGCGTACCGCCTCCAACCCTTCCAGCACGCGGATGCTGTCCGCCTCATACCCGCCGCCCGGCGGCACTGTCCTGTCCTCATCGCTCATGGACCGCTCTTCCTCACAAGATGCTCACCGCGCCCTGCATCATCCCGCAAGTCCTCACCATGTAGAGGGAGCTTCGCCCGACGTGGGCGGAGATATCGGCGGGGATTTCCGGGCCGGTGTTGAACCCATCCATTATAGCCGGAATCCGCTTCGCACGCGCCTCCCGCAAGCCACACCCCAACCCCGATTTCACACCGGATCCGTCACGAACCGCACGGCGTGAATCCCCGCCTCCGGAAGCCGCACTTGGCAAAGCTCCCGCAATCGCTCCCCCCATTGCGACCGCAGGTGGTAAGCCGCCGCCGCACTGGTCACCCCCAGCATCAGCACCCCGCCGCGCACCTCCAGAGGCACGGCGTGAGCCAGGACTTCCTCCGCCCCGCCTTCCAGCATGACCTCGCGCAACCGGCTTTGCAGCGCGGTCGATGCCCCCGCGCGGCGGTCCATCCATGCCCGTGCGACCTCCCCCGCAGGCTCGGGCAAAGCACGTCGCCTCCCCGACCGCCGTCGACGGTTCTCCCACGTGCGCTGCATCTGTTCTTCGGAATACCCCATGTGCCGCCTCCCTAGGACAGGTTGACCGGCATCACCACGTACATGAATTCCTGCCCCGATCGGATCACGCCTGGTCGATTCGATGCCTTCAATTCCAGCGTCACCTGCTCACTTCCGCTTGCGCGCAAAGCCTCCGTGATGAACGCCGGATTGAAGCCGATCTCCAGCGGGTCGAAGCCGTACTCGATCCGCATCGACACCGTCGCCTCGCCCTGCTCCGGGGCGCGGCTCGACAGCACCAGCCGCTCCTTCTCGAAACTCAACCGCACGCCCTTCGATTGCTCGTTGGTCAGCAGCGCCGCCCGGCGTACCGCGCTCAGCAGCTCATCCGTACTCACGTCGACCCGCTTGTCGCTGTCCTTGGGAATGACCTCGTCGTAATTCGGGAAGCTCCCTTCCACCAGCGCGGAACTCAGCGTGTAGCCCCCCGCCTGGACCGTGACCTGGTTGCTCGCGAATCGCAGCGCGGCCTTCCCTTCCGCATGTCCCAGGATCCGCTGCAACACCTGCATGGTCTTGGCCGGCACGATGACCGAGGTCTCCTCGCCGGTCGTCTGGTCCGCACTGCCGACCGCCCGCGCCAGCCGGCGCCCGTCCGTCGCCACCAGGCAGAGCTTTTTCGCCTGCTTCTCCCACAGCACACCGTTGATCGCGTAGCGCGTGTTCTCTTTGGCGACCGCGAAGATCGTCCGCTCGATCAGGCTCGACAGCAGATCGCTCTCCAGTTCCACGTCCGGGGTCCCTTCGAGCTCCGGTACGGGCGGATACTCGCGCGGATCCTGACCGTACACCTCGAAATGGCTGTCCCGGCCCCGCACGTGACAGTTCTCGCCGTCGGACTCGATGGTCAACGTGTCATCGAGGCTCTCCCGCGCGATCTGCATGAGCTTGTCCGCCGGGACAAGCAACTCGCCCGACTTCTGGATATCCGCCTGCGAGATCGTCACCCGCAACGCCACTTCCTGGTCCGTCGCCGAGACGGTCAATCCATCGTCCGAGGTCGCGAGCTTCACGCATTTCAGGATTTCTTTCGTCGTTCGACTCGATACGATCGACGAAGCCACATTCAGCACCTCAACCAGCGCGTTGCGGTTCACGATGAGCTGCATGGTCAGTCTCGCTCCTCAGGGTTCCCGGCGTTCTTGCGGTTTGTGAACGTCTATATAAATAAGAGATAGTTAAACTCTAGTCGATGTCGTAGGCAATGTGAATAACAACAGTCCACAGAAGGCATCGTCCCGCAACCTTTTTATCCTCAAGGGTTTGTGGCCGCTGGCCAAGCTGATCACCTTGTGGATAAGCTGTTTCCAACCCGTGATTGCCCCTCATGTCTCCGACGGCGAATGGAATGCGACAGGCATGCGGGACGTGGTCACCTCACAGAATACGCGATCAGTCACATTTTATCCACACAGTAAGCGCCAGGCCGACGGCGACGCTTCGACGCTTGGACGTCGCGCGAAACAAATCCGCCTCGGCGCACAGAGACCCCATGGATGCCGCGGAGATAACCTGGGAGTCCGTACGGAGACCAAGGGACGTCACGGTGTTCCCGGGTTTCGGAAACCCGCCTGCCCGTACCCCCGCCGAATGGTATCCCGTCATCCACTTCCGTTGCCGTTCCGCAGTTCTTCGATCATGTGACGAAGGGACGACTTCAGCTCTTCATTCTCATCCAACTGCGATTGGATGGAGCGGACCGCGTGGAGCACCGTCGTATGGTCCCGTCCGCCGAAGTAACCGCCGATCTCCTCCAGGCTCAGATTGGTCAGCTCCCGGGCCAGGTACATCGAGACCTGCCTGGGGTGCGCGACGGAACGGCTTCGCCGTTTGCCCTGCAGATCGCCGAGGCGGACGTTGAAGCGGTCCGTCACGATGTCGAGTATGTCCGAGATGTTGGGCGCGCGGTGCGAGGTCGATTCAAGATCGCCGACCGCCTCCCGCGCAATCTTCATGTCGATGACGCCGCCGAATTGCTGGCTCAGGGCGACAACTTTGGTCAGCGACCCCTCCAACTCACGGATACTCGACTTGACATTCAACGCGATCAGGTGGATCACGTCCTCCGGAATTTCGACACAGCGCTGACGCGCTTTCTTGCGGAGAATGGCCATGCGCGTTTCCAGGCTCGGGGCGTCGATGCGCGTGACCAGCCCCCAACTGAACCGGCTGATGAGGCGATCCTCCAACCCCGGAATGCTGCGCGGCGCCTCATCGGCCGAGAGGATGATCTGCGTGTGCGTCTGGAAGAGCGTATTGAACGTGTGAAAGAACTCTTCACGCGTACCCTCACGCGAGGCCAGAAACTGAATGTCGTCGATGGCCAGGACGTTCGCGGTCCGGTAGCACTCGCGAAAACGGTGCAGGGCTCCGCGTTCAATGGCTTCGACGTAATGATTCGTGAACGTCTCGCACGACATGAAGAGAACGCGAGCATCCGGATTCGTGCTGAGAATGCGATGGCAGGCCGCCTGCAACAGGTGCGTCTTTCCCAGACCGACGTTACCGTGAATAAAGAGCGGGTTGTAGACCTGCCCGGGATTCTCGGAGACGGCAATGGCGGCGGCATGAGCCAGCCGGTTCGACTCGCCCGTCACGTAGTTATCGAAGGTGGCGTCCGGATTCAGCCGAGGATGGTCCGTTTCAATCTCGAAGGTCAACGGATTCTCGGTGACTTTCTGGTAAGGAGGGGGCTCGAACTGAACGGTCACCAGCCGCCCCGTTACCCGCTGAGCAGCCTCGCTGAATGCTTTCTGGCAGTATTCGATCAGGTACTCGTACTGAATCACGTCTTTGGTGGCGACCTTCATGACCCCGTGGACGAACTGCTTGGGATCCAGGTTCCGGAACCACGGACGGAGAAGGTCCGGGTTCTGCTGGCGGAGCGAGGCGAGCACGTCGTTCCAGGTTCTGTCACTGACCGTACCCATGGCACTCCTGTGAGTCGAAGAGACCACACGACAGGCGGAGACCGAAGAGCCTCGAGCGCGTCGATCATCTGGATGGAGTTATCTGGCGTCCCATGAATCGCCGAGAGTGTCGGCGGAGGGTCGTAGCAATTCGAGCGTGATTATACGGTACGCACATCGAAAAGCCACCTACTAAATATAGGATGGCGGTCGCGGGAAAAGCCGGGATCGTGTATGCTTGGCCGCGGGAATCCTGGAGTCATAACATAGACTGAGCCATGGACGACAAGCAGAAAAACACGGCGGTCGAAGTCAGTCGCTCGGAAGAGGCGTTCGAGGATGCCCAGCGGGTTCTGGCCGGCGGGGTCAATTCCCCGGTCCGCGCCTTTGGAGCCGTGGGGGGAACCCCTCGCTTCATCGCCAAGGCGGCCGGTGCCGTGATGACCGACCTCGACGGCGCCGACTACATCGATTACGTCGGTTCCTGGGGACCCATGATACTGGGGCACGCCGACAAACGGGTAAAAGCCGCCGCCGGAAAAGTCCTCGATCGGGGCTGGTCGTATGGCACCCCCACCCTGGCGGAAACCCGCCTCGCCGAAATGATTCTGGCGGACTACGCCTCCATCGATAAAATTCGCTTCGTGAACTCAGGAACCGAAGCGACCATGAGCGCCATCCGCCTGGCGCGCGGCTTCACCGGGCGGCAGGCCATCATCAAGTGCGAAGGCTGCTATCACGGGCACGCCGATGCGCTCCTCGTCAAGGCCGGCTCCGGCCTGGCGACCTTCGGCACGCCTTCCTCCGATGGCGTCCCATCCGAAATGACGTCCGCGACCATCGTCGCCCCTTACAACAACCTTGACGCGGCGAAGGAAATCTTCGCCCAGCGCGGTTCGGAAATCGCCGCCTATCTCGTCGAGCCCATCGCCGGCAACATGGGATGTGTTCCGCCCGCCGACGGCTACCTCCAGGGGCTCCGGGACTTGTGCGACGCGAACGGCGCCTTGTTGATCTTCGACGAGGTGATGACCGGCTATCGCGTCGGTCTCGCCGGGGCGCAGGGCCGCTACGGTGTACACCCTGATCTGACCTGCCTCGGGAAAATCGTCGGTGGCGGCATGCCCGTCGGCGCGTACGGAGGCCGCAGCGAAATCATGGACAAGTTGAGCCCGACCGGTCCGGTCTATCAGGCGGGAACGCTCTCGGGCAATCCGCTGGCCATGGCAGCCGGATTGGCCACCATCGAAGCCCTGCATGATGAAGGCGTCTACGAACGGTTGGAAGACGCGGGTAAACGTCTCGAGGCGGGATGGCGTGTGGCGGCGCAGGAAGCCGGCGTGCCCACCTATCAGACACGCGTCGGTAGCATGCTCGGTCTCTTCTTCCAGTCCGGACCGGTGACGGATTACACGTCCGCCGCCAGGAGCGACACGCAGGCCTACGCGACTTTCTTCCACGAGATGCTCAAGCGAGGCGTCTATCTCGCCCCGTCCCAGTTTGAGGCGGCGTTCATCTCCCTCGCCCATACCGACGCGCTCATCGATCAGACCATCGAAGCGGCGCGGGAGAGCTTCCAGGTCATGGCGGAGAAATGAGGACGGTGGCCCTCACGGAGAGATGAGCACCATGCGAGACGAGATCGAATCAACACTTCCCGTCAAACCGGGCGAACGTGTACGCGTTCAGCAGGCCCTGCGTGGCCGCGACTTCCTGTGGACGACGGTCGCCGAAGGGATCGTGGAACGCATCCGCAAGGAACCCACCGGGAGCTGGTACGCCCACGGCAAGAATGACAAGCTCTGGCTGCTTCGGATCTATCTGCGCAAAGACGACGGCGAAATCACCAGCCTCGTCGTCGGCCCCTCCACGCGGCTTGAGAAAATCGAACCCGTGAAAGACGCGGACTGACTTTCTTCTTCCTGCTCTATGATTTCCGGTAAGATTATTGCACTGGAAAGCAATACCATTATAAGTCGTCGAATGGCGTGACCGTTCGCTTTCACGTTTTCCGCTTCACGATTGAGGATGATATGCCAGGGTGGTTGAGGTTGACGTTTGTCCTCGCGGCCGGAGGATTCTTGTCCGGCTGCGGCTCAATGGACAGGGCGGCGAAAACGGATAGTCGCGATCCGATCCAACGCGTGCGTGCCGAGCATGTTGCGCGCGTCACGACGATTGCCCCCTTCCCGCGCGGCTTGGCCATGGTCGATGGCGAACTCTACGTGCTCTGTCGCGGACGCGTCCGCGGTGCGGGCGGGGTCACCGCCGCCATCGAGGATCAGGCAGGAACCCTCTATCGGGTGGATCCCGATATCACCGAGCCGATCGATAACGAATACATCGACGAAACGGTGCGCACCAACGGTGATGTGCTGGCCCGTCCCACCCAGCCTCCGTTCTTCTTGTGGGACCGAACCAGCGCACCGCCCGAGTCCGACCGTTGGACCGACCGACCCTACTGCACGCTGCGCTACCATGAACCGACGAAGAGTTTCTACATCTGCGCCTTCTCCGGCATCGACAAGCCGCGCAAAACCGGCCAGGTCTCCTTCAGCAAGAATCTCACCGACGGCCTGCTGCGCTACGATCTGCGTACGAATCGCTGGCACGAAATCGAACGGCACCGCATCGATGCCGGCGGCAACTATCCGCATCACGACATCACTGTGAACGATCCGCCGCACGGCTGGCTGAACGGTCCGGACAACTGCCTCACCGTGGGTAATCAGCTCTATGCCGTCGCCAAGGACAACAACCTGCTGGTGCGTTACGATCTTTCGGAACTGACCGAGAATCCCCACGCGCCGCCACCTCCGAGCGAACGCGTGCTCGGCGCCGAGGTGGATCTGGCGGGCATCGGCACCACTGAAGTTTACGGTCACAGCGCACTGGCGTACCGCGATGGGTGGCTGTACGTCGGCACGCGCACGTCGTCCGTCATCTTCCGCATTCGCCTCGATGCCGATGCCCTGCCGGTTCAACCTGTTCGCGGGGAGTTGCTCGCCCAGTTCAAGCCGTACGATCCGCGCACGCTCACGTCCGCCGACATCACGGACATGGACTTCGACGCCGAGGGACGGCTCTACGTGATCTCCGCCAAGCCGTCACGCGTCTACCGCTTCACACCCGATTCGCATCGCGTCTACGACGGCATTCACGGCGAACCCTGGGCCGACCTGGCTGCCTTAACGGACAATCCCAAAATGAAGAGCGAGAACATCCTCGTGCACGACGGGCATGTCTATGTCACGTCGGGGGACGGCTACGGCTATCAACACGGCGCGGACGGCACCGTGTACCGCGTGACGATTCCGCAATAAGCAATGGATTTCGACTCGCGAACCCGGGGGGGCACAGTGAATTTTATCCTCTTCAGATGTCCAGCGCCTTGTCCTCGACGCAGTGGTCCGCTACCTCCACGCCCGCCGAGGTCAACCGGAACCAGCGCTTCCGCCAGGGCGTCAGCCGGGCATCGCTCTCGTTCTCCGCGATGATGCGTTGCACGTATCCCTTCTCGAGCAGATACGCCAGGTCCTTTCGCAACTGATCCCACTCCAATTGCGGAAAGAGCGTCAACAGCGTCCGCAAAACCTGCTCGCCCTGCAGCGCCGCCGGGTACAGCATCTTCAACGCCACGAGCAACTCGTTACGCACCCGCTTGATCGCCCGCACGCCACCGTTCCTGCCCATCGCTCGCTCCTGTTCACTCATGATTGTTGCGCGCCGGCCGAACCGGCATGCGCGCCGCGCTCCACCGGCAAGGATCGTTCCTGCCCCAGCTCGCGTACCATCTCCACCATCAGCGCCGTCGCCCGGCTCATCTCCGAGGCCAGTCCCTGCCCCGTCTCCAGCTCCGCCTGGATCCGCGACACCATCTCTGTCAACCGCTCCAACTGCTGCCGCGCCAGCATCGACTCGCGAATCCATTCCTCCTTGGTGGCGTACTCGCGTTCGAACTCCGCCGTCGCCCGCAGCAGGTCCCGGACCGACGCCTCCATGGCGTCGATCCGGTGCGTCACCTCCGCCATCCCGATCGTCTGATGCTCGCGTATCGCCTTCAGATAGAACGTGATCACCACCAGCGGCACGCCGATCAGTGGCGACAGAATCCCGATCAACATGCTGATCCACGGCCAGTCCATGCCCCTCCCCTTCCCAATCCGACCAGGATCTACAGCAGCCGCGTGACAATCGTGTCCACCAGTCGCAATAATCGGTTGACCGTGTCCGCGCGGATCATGCCATCGACCAGTGCTTCGCGAAACGCTGCCACTTCCGGCGCGTCGCGCAACGAACGCACCGACGTCTCGCGCGCCGGTGCATTCAGAACGCGATCGATCGCATCACCCCTGCCCGTTTCCCCCTGCTGCCGCGCGGCGTTCTCCAACGTCGTCAGCAGATCGTCCAGTACCTCGTTCGCCGTGGGTTCATCTGTCATCATTTTCCCCCTTATCCTCGTCAGGATGTCATGTCTTGTTCGGGTCAACTCAGTTCGTCGGTGCCATCGATTCACGCTCCGGCTGCGGCGTGTTCATCCGCTCCATCCAGCTTTCCAGGTATCGCCGCATCTCGTCCTCCAGCGACAAACTCTCGATGGCCAGTCGCCGTAATCCCGATGCCACCTCGCGTAACATGGACACGTTCTCGCGCGAGTTCGCGTACCGCTCACGTTCCGTTCCGCGGTCCGCCCGAATCCGCCGCATCGCTTCACGAAAGGCCTCTTCATGCCCGGCGGTCTTCGCGTCGTCTTCATGATCCACACGAACCCGATCGATAAAGGCCTCGACCACGCCGGCCTCCCGCGCGTCGTCCATGCGCGCCAGCTCCGCGTGATACTCATCGAACGACACATCCAATTCCCGCGCGGCGGTATCCAGCGCATCGGCCGCCGCCAGTTCCAGGTGCGCGTCGCCGCCACACCCGAACGTGCACGACATCGCCACGCTGCACATCACCACCACACCCACTCTGATCATCCTCTTCATCGTCGCACCTCCACCGGTCGACCGCGGCCGGCATCTTCGTGCGCGATCCCGAGGATCAACGCCACGCCGACACCCACCACCGTCAGCACCATCTCTTCCCCCAGGTTCCATCCGTACTCCACCGCGTACGCCGCCACCACCGTCGACAGTGCCACCCGCACCTTCCGCGACGCCAGCGGCTGAATCATCCGCCGAATCATGTTCCATACATTCATTAGATTCCCCCTACCAGCCAGTATAATCCATTCCCTAGTGGTCGGTTCCCGCACTCCTCGATATCACGCCCGCCGTTCCGTCGACACTCCTTCGCGCGTCATCAGGAGTGAGGATGATCGGGACAGGTGCGCGGATCCCATCCCGATCATCCCAAAGGAGAGTTCGTCGCATGGCGGCGTATTCCGGCGTCAGGCCGCTCCGTTCATCATGTCTTGCTGTTCCCGCATACCGCGTTCGATCAACGCGCGTCCCGCCTCATCCTTCGCCCACAAGAAGTAAACCGGACGCGCCCCGGCCAATTGCCGGAAGGTCTGCGCGAGCGTGGTGGCGGTGTGACGTTGCAGGCGAACCTCCGGCAGCGACGACGTGGATCGATGCCATGCGCCGACCACGTCGCGCACGAGACGTCGCACCGTTGGTCGACGCCGTACCTGGTCGGCAAAGTCGCTCTGCATGGGATCCGCGCCGGCGGCACGAAGTTTCACCAGCGCGACGCGACGATCCTTCGGCGCCGGCAGTGTTCCGATCCGCCGCATCCCCGCCTTGTCGAACACCGGATTGACCGCCGCCATCGACGCCAGGCACTCTACGATACGCGTGCCCGCCAGCGGCAACGTCTTGCCTACGAGCAGATGGCCGAGCCCACAGCCGCGGACGTCTGGGTGAACGACCAGCCGCTTCAGCACGCGCAGCTCTCGGTTCAATAACTCCGCCTTGCGCGTATACCGCCCGCCAGTCACGCGATTACGCAAACTCAATTCCAAGGCCGGTCGGCCGTAGAGCACGATGCCGATGACGTCACCACCAACTTCCTCGCGCATGACGAACACGCGATCGATGAAGCCCACGTTATCGCGCTGTCGGTAGTGCATGGCGGCGAAACGCGCGTAATCGCGCAGGCTGCCACGCTCGATGCGTACGCGCCGTCGCAGTGAGAAACAGTGCGATGCCGCATCTGCGGCCGCCTCATGGGGCTCGACGTGAACGTTTCCATTCCTCAAGCGCACCAGCGCGTCGGGGCGAAGATCCTCGATCAGGTCTTCGCGCGTCGTGGCCAGCACCATCGGCATTGCCAGACGCCGCGCGAGCTTGCCGACGTTGAACGCCATCGCGCGCGCCAGGCGGCGGTGAAGATGATTCGCGAACTCGTCACACAGTAGCGGACCGCGATGGCCACCCCGACGGTGAAGCGAGATGGCCCGTGCCAGCCGCGCCCGGAACCGTTCCCCTTCGGAAAGCTCGGAGAGCCGCCGGATCCACAACGACGGCTCGCCCAGGCTGCATCCCGACAACAGCCGCATGGCCTGTTCGATCGGTTGAGCCGGCGCGACGCCATCGACGATCGCCACGTCGTTCGGAAAGCGCACGTGCTCCACCGATCGACTTGTCGGGATCCGCCGCGTGATCTCCGCCAGCAGCGAGGACTTTCCCGAGCCCGACGGGCCGACGATCAGCGTTACGCTCCCCGGCGGAAACGTGAGCGCGAGTTCCGACACCACGACCCGCTCCGGAAGCGCCGGCGACAGGCCGAACTGCAGACACGTCTCCACGACGCGCGGTGTCGCGTCGACGAGCCGAGCGGGAAATCTCACCCGCCACGGCTGCCCTTCCCCGTCGGGAGAGGGACGGACTCCGCCGCCATTCCCCTCGCCGCCATCACTCGTCGTACGCGGCCGGCGGAGATCCGCCCGCTCCCGTGGATCACGCTTCCCCCGTGGCGTCACCGCCATGCATCCCCCTCCCACCGACTCGCCAACAGCCGTCAACATCCCCTGTTCCCCACAGAGCCAAATACCAAACATTTACCTAACATACAACACGTTTCGCACCCCGTCAAGGCGTTTATGTAATATTTTGACATACTCTATAACTTACATAATGGCAATGGTTTGTATCAGGATGTGAACCGATTCAGCACAAACACAGGGTGATGATTCAGCCGGAGGGTCGCCATAGCGGGGTTGACCGGTCGATAAGCATAGGGTAATGACCAGTATTGTCATCCAGCGACATCATCAGGGGTAAACCATGGAATCGAACACTACTCCGCAAGCTTCACTCAACTCGATCCGCCTCATTGTCGGCGCCATGATGGCCGGTGTGGTGATCTTCGGAATCATCGGTCTGACGATCGGTCCGCTCACGCCCGACGCCGACGACTCGACGTTTACCACGATGCTGCCGCTGGTGGCGTTGGCCATGGCAGTGCCGGCGAGCATCGCTTACTTCGCCATCCCGGCGTTTGTGTTTGGCAACCTCCGCAAGCGTTACGAGAACGGTGAGATCAGCAACGAAGAGCTTCCTCGCCTGGCGTTGCAGTCGCTGGTCACCGCCTCGCTACTGCGGGCGGCCATGATCGAAGGGGTGTGCCTGTTCGCCCTGGTCATCACGTTGATGATCGGCATTCACTGGGTCTTGGCCCTTGTGATCGTGGGTCTGTTCGGCATGGTGTCGTTGCTTCCTGGTCCGAGCAGTGTCGACGCACTCGTCTCGAGCTGTACCGGCCGATTCATGACCTGAGGCCGCCACACCGCGCGCGGCCACATCTCCGGCATACACTTAAGATGTACGGCGACATTGGCCCATCCATCGCGGCGTAGCCCGATGGGCGGGGTCACGATGAGGGAAAATGATACGCATATTTCCCAACGTGGGATATGATATACGATCATCGCCAACCCACCCTTCGCTGCACGAAGATTGGGTCACCCAGGTAATTCTGTCTCGCTTTCCGAACACGGATCGCACGCGCGGTAGAACTCGACGCCCTCTCGGTTTTCATGAAAGATTCACTTGCTTTCGCGCCAATGGCGGGTAAGGATATGCCGGGTTCGCCGGGCCGAGCACCTTGTCTGATCCATCGCGGTTGTCTCCCATCCCTGGAGTGGTCATGCCTCACGTCACGAATTCTCGCGTGGTCGTTCGTTGCCTCTGCGCCGCCGGCGCGTTGATGTCGCTCGGCGAAAGCCGACTCTTCGCCCAGTGCGAGCCGGACATCGCCGCCCTCGACGACGAGTTCAACGCCGATTCGCTTTCCGACTGGCAACGCCATTACGAGGTCGACGGCTGGCAGTTGGACCAGGCCCACGCGCTGGACATCAACCAGACCAGCCCCGGCCATCTCTACATCGAGCCGGAGGTGACCTCCTGGTACGAGGACTACCGCGCGATCTATCTCTTCAAGGAGGTGACCGGCAACTTCATCGTCGAGACGCGTGTCCAGGTCACGTCGCTGACCGGCGGACTGCCGAGCCGCGATTACTCGCTGGCGGGTGTGATGGTGCGGGCACCGCGCGAGGTTACCCCCGCCACGTGGCAGGCGGACCAGGAAAACTGGCTGTTCATCGCCACCGGTCGCGGGGCGGATCCGAACAACCCGCAACTGGAAACCAAGCGGACCTACAACAGCACGTCGCATCTGATTCTGACGCCGGCGGAGGCGGGCTGGGTGGACTTGCGCATCGAGCGCCTCGGCCAGACGTTCAATCTCTACGCGCGGTTTCCCGGCGACGACTGGTTCCTCAGCCGGACCATCGAGCACGATCTCATGCCCGCCACACTGCAGGTCGGCCTGCACGCCTACACCGACTGGCCCACCGTTTCGACGTTCGACGCGTTCGCATTCAACTCTCAGATCGTGCTCAGTCCGCCGGGCCAGCGCGATCAGATTGCCCGGTACGATTACATTCACTTCACGCGGCCGACGGAGGGCATCACCCCGGCCATCGGCGATCTGAACCACAGCGGCAGCGTCGATCGCGAGGACGTGGACGTCTTCGCGGCCTGCGCGACCGGGGCGATGGTGCCGATCACCGATGAATGCTGCGAGGACGCCGATCTCGATAACGACGGCGACGCCGACCAGACCGACTTCGCACAGCTTCAGCGCTGCTTCCACGCCTGGGGCGACGCCCCGCCGGCGGAATGCACACCGTGAGTGCTTCGGGACCATGATTTCCCGGCGAAGCCTGAAAATGTGGCGCAGGATGGAACCCTTCAGCTGTGCGGAATATCGCCGTTATTGGGCCCGAAACCCCGTTTTTCCCACTCCCGGACGCCGACTCGGAAAAAACCCCAGTCCGAGAATTGGAAATTACTTAAGGCCCCCCCGTCGCCACACGATAAGGCGATAGAGGCTGTGGGTCTCCGCTCGCAGGAGCGGACAGCCTGGCTTGGAGGGTCCGAGTAACGGCGAGCTCGGATCCTCTCTTTTTTTACCCGCACCGCGCCCCCCTCCCCGGCTCACGATCCATCACGGCATACCGCGAGTGAACGAAAACAGTCCACGGAAAACACGGACGTCACGGAGGCGGCGCGGCCACTCCGAAGGCTTGATCGGAATTGCTCCACATCGGATGATCGGGAAGACCGACGCATTCAATCCAGCATGGGGGTGTCAGATCATGACTGCTTTCTGCATTTGTGTCCTCGGTTCCGCCGTTCTGATCGCATCGGACGTGGAGCGACCTCAGCGACCAGGCTTCATCGCGATTGGCGATGCGCCGAGCGCGTCCCTCTCGGAAGACGAGCAGGAGCGGATGCGCGCAGACATGGCCCGCGACATGAAGTTGATCGGAGACGTATTGAAGGATGCTGCCCTTGTGAAGGAAAAGCCTTTACCGAGAGACGAGGAAGTGGAAATCAAGCGGCTCGAGGGCACGATTCGCAACTTGGTGATGACGCGTCGATTGATAAGTTATCGCCAATACAAAGAGGCGGCGAATCGCTTGGAGCGAGTCCTGCAGCTCTTTGCCCGCACGAAGTCGGTGACAAAGCGTAGTGAAGGATTCAATTTTTCATACAGTCGCAAGGCTTATCAGCAATGGGCCATCCAAGAGCTCTTGGAAACCAAACGTCAACTTGACAAGCACCGTATCGATTTCTTCAGTCTCAAGAAACCGGATCGCGCGATGAAGCACTCACTCTACGAATCGACCTTGGACGTATTCACGAAGAGTACACCGCTGAGTTCGACCGGGAATCGCCATCCCTACGTCGGCTATCGAACCAAGGTGCAGCTCTATCGAATGAGCGGACAACCGGTAGCATTCACCGATGATAAATGGTGGTATGAAGGCCGGGAGGAAGGGTACTTATGTTTTCATTTTGAATACGACAAGACCAAGAAGCGTATGCTCCTGACTCACGTCGACGATGAGATGCCGCCATCAGGCCTGGTTGCCGAAGCCGCATCACGGCCCGCAGAACATTGACCGATCCCTTCATAAGAGTCCATCTCCTTCACTTCTGGAACTCGAGCCCCGTCACTGAGAATGTGCGTAAGAAGCTCTTCCCGAGAAAGGGACAGTCCCTGAGCTTCTGACACACATTCTTAGATCGTGACCAAAGAAATCTTGGATCCCATCAAAGCACCGTCGGGTTGATTCTCGGGATCGTAAGAAAGTTCCTGTGCCCGCCCGCGTAGACCCCTCATGGATAATGGCACGCGGGAATGAGACGCCGAGTCGACGACCCGCGAACGGAACCCTAAGGCAGGAGCTCGACCATGAAACGCACCTCTTCACGACTCGCCCTTCGGATGCTTATCGCCGCCATCGCCACACTGATCTTCTGGGGCAGCACCGGCTGCGACGACACCGGCTACTATTACGGAGGCGACGTCTACGTCGATCCGATGGATCTGTCGCCCTACGGTTACGACTACGACATGTACGACATCTTTACCGAGGATCTCTGATTACGAAGCCCCCGGAGAGCCACGCCAAGGGTGCATTCGCAATTTCTGGGAATGCATCCCTGGCCGTCAAGGCCACGTAGAATCACGCCGATAGAGCATGCGTCTCATCTGTCACAGAACTTGCGACCTGCCGACTGTCTCTACCCCGGAACCGGAACCGCCGGAAACACGAACGTAGCTTCGGTCTCATCAAACGCTTCGTGGATCGTGACCTCCAGGACGTTCTTCAGTTTCGGCTTCCCATAGAGCGTCACCGTTCGGAGGAAGGCCCGCCGAGGATCGGTGACATACGCCTGATCCAGCACTTCCTGGCACAGGACCAGGTCGCGGGATTCATAATCCCAGCCTCGAAGGCCATCATAAAGACTCATGCCTTCCTCGTTATCGATCTGGACGGGCCCCATGGTTTCGGATTCCCAGGTCTCCGTTCCCAGGCGTTCGACGACATAGTTCATTCGATAGAATGGCACAGCTCTTGCGGTACCATCCGATTCGAATAACACGTCAAATAGCCTGCACTCTGAAAAAGTAACAGCCTCAATTGGCGCTGTGTAGTCTCTATTCATCGGAAAGCGATCTTCAAGCTTCCTTATCGCAATTCTTGGACATGGAATGGCCCAGAGAGGCCCTCCCTGATAAGAGTCCACGTAGACCGCTATGTTTCCTCTAAAGGACGCCCAAATGTCTCGCTCCATGACACCGTTTCCATCGTCCGATAGTCCAGGAACGTATGTGCAAAATGTCATCATTCTCTGTTCGACGCGCCCATGTTCTGCAAAAGGGTCGTACCCGACAAGCCTCGAAATATCGAACTCCTCATCAATCTCGATCATAACGTCAGTTTCATCCGGGAAATTTTCGACAGATCTTTCATCCGGCAATTCTTCGTTAGAACGAGACACCCCCTCATCCGAAGGTGTAAGTAATCTTAGCCGCACTTCTTCTCGATGCGGATAAGCGGGCACTGGTTCGATATTTGAGAATATGCTATGTGGCCAAAAACTACGAAAACGGTATTTCTTCCCTCTTGAACTCTGAATGGTCAACAGCTTTGGAGCAGACATACGGGCCCCGCAAACGATCCACCCTTTGCTCATGCCGAGTAGCGAGACGCGGATGTCATTCTTCTCCTGCGTCAACGTCGGCAGTGGGACCAGGAGGTCTTCCTTCTCCGCGTTGCCGTCCGCAGCGATCCGCGCCGCCCCCTTCGCCTGAACACGCTTGGCGGGCAGCAGTGTGCTCAGCATTCCGAAACCGATGACGATCGCCAGAACCCCCTTCATGGTCGTTTCTCCCTGAGGTATTTCGTGTGCCGTTCCTGGTGTAAGAATGTGCGTGAGAAGCTATTCCCGAGAAAGGGACAGTCCCTGAGCTTCTCACACACAGTCGAAGGCAATGCAGGGCGTCGATCTCGAGGCATGACCCCGCGGCCACAATATACTCCTTCATGAATCATCGTGGATACCCCCCCGCCCCTTGCTCCTGCGCATCACGTGACTATGCTTAACGGAAGCCTAATGATGTACTGCCCCTGGAGGACGCGCCATGGCCCACGATGCCCAACCCTGTCGCCAGCACCACCCCGAATCGCCCGCCGAGCGGGAGGTCGACGAGCTGCCCACGATCAATCCGCTTGAACTCGAAGGTGCCGAATCGGTGGCGGCGATGATCGATCAGGTCTTCGCCCGATCGGGCTTCAACGCCCGCCGGCTGGCGGAGGCAGCCAAACTTTACAAGCACATGATCGAGCAGGACGCCACCATCTGCCTGACCGTGGCGGGGGCGATGACCCCCATCGGCATGAGCGGCGTTATCAATGCCCTGGTCAAGGCGGGCTTCGTGGACTGCATCATCTCCACCGGTGCGAACCTCTACCACGACCTGCACCGCCCCTTCGATCGCCCCATGAAGCAGGGCCACTTCGCCGTCGACGACAACGAGCTGGCCGAGAGTGGCATCGCCCGCATCTACGACGTCTTCATCGAGGACGAAGACACGCTCATGGCCACGGACCGCATCATCCTCGAGACGGTTCGCCGGATTCCGTTTGAGAAGCCACTGAGCACGGCGGAGTTCCATCACGCCCTCGGGCGCGAGGTGGCCAAGAAGGCGGCGCATCCGGACTGGTCGATGCTGACGACGGCGGCGCAGTACGACGTGCCGATCTACACGTCGTCGCCGGGGGATTCGTCGATCGCCATGAACCTGGCGGTGCCCCACCTGTTCCACAAGCAGATCCAGATCGATCCGCTCAAGGACGTCATCGAGACGGCGTCGCTGGTCCGCGCGGCGAAGTCCAACGGCGTGGTCATCTGCGGCGGTGGATCGCCGAAGAACTTCTACCTCCAGACGCAGCCGACGCTCCACCAGATTTTCATGGACGAGACGCCGATCGGGCATGACTACGTGGTTCAGCTGTCCGCCGATGCGCCGCACTGGGGCGGACTCAGCGGCGCCACGCCGCAGGAAGCCCGGAGCTGGGGCAAGATCCGCGACGCCTTCGCCAACAACGTGGTGGTCTACTCCTGCGCGTCGATCACGCTGCCGATCATCGCGCAGTACGTGTTGACGCAGTGCAAGCCGAAACCGTCGAAACGGCTCTATACGCAGCGCGATGCGCTTGCCGGGAAACTGGCCGAGGCGGCCAGGGTCAATCCGAAATTCCTGAATATGATTCGCCACTTCGTCGAAGAGTACGACGACCTGGAGATCCCCCCGGCGAAGAAGTAAACCGCCGCTGTGCCCTGACCGCCGCGCCCTGAGTGCGGCGATTGGGCCACCGCTCACACGAGGCTTTGTCATGCTCGCGCTGCTCTCCGCCTGGACCGGATTGGTCGCCCTGCTGATCGCGCTGGGCATGGTCGTGTACCGGCCGCTGTTTCACGACGTGACCATTCCACTCACGCTCTATACCGCTATCACATCACTGTCGTTCGCGGGCATCACGCTGTGGGCCCTGCGTAAGGAAAACGCGCTCGAGAAAAACGTCGACGCCCAGCGCACGCAGTCCTTCGTCGGCGCCGGATGCGCGCTGGTGGCCATCACGATCGTCTACGCGCTCATCCACTTCGCGCAGGTCGTCCCGCGCGACGGAGGATAGGCTACTGCCTGCATGACGCTCGACGATTCTTTTGTCATTGAATAGCTTGGATCCACCGATATCCCGCGGGCGTCGTAATCTTGTGAACGAAGCAGTCGCGATGCTTACGGTAGACGCACAAGCGGGGATCCGTGCGTCACACGACTTTCCTGCAGCATCTTCTTCCACCCAACAAATCCCGGTTCGATACCCGATTAGGCGACATTCTTATCGAAAAAGCGTTGCGATCCGCATGGGGAACGCTTAGGGTGCGCGTGGGGTGAAACGAATCGGTGCATGCGACGCACCTGTTGGCAGGACGGCTCGCTCGGTGCTGACCGTCATGGCATCTGTGAGGAGCGTTGCCCACCTGGTTCTTTCGAGGGAGAGAGAGGTTACCCCGCCGCCAGGTATCCAAGCATGTGGTTCAAGCTCCCCGCGTGAGCGATGAGCACCGGTGCGCGCCTGTCGTCAGAGGGAGGCGGCCATCCCTGCTCAGCAGCCACGGGAATACCGCACAACAAGCTCCGGGCCGTCTATCCAGAAAGCGGCACGGCCTGGCGGGTGGACCCGCGGAATCATCAACGGAGACCGGACGCGTCGTGATGCCCGGTCATGGCTTTCATGTCTTACTGGAGGAAGGATCAATGCAGAGGATCATGTGGATCTCGGTGGCGATCGCGCTCACCGCATCGACGACGTTCGGCGTAACGTTCACCGAGGATTTCGAAGGCAACTGGCAGGGCTCGGGCATGTGGGAGGTCAACGGCGACAACGTCGGCGACCCCGCGATCGATGTCACGACGTTCGGGCAGTATGACAACCGTCTGTGGCGTACGGATGCAATGCACACCGACAACGCCGTGGCGGACGGGACGGTGCCCTGGACGGATGCGGTGTATGCCGATCGCGGCTTTACGTCGTCCAACGCCGGTGGCTTCGCCTTCACCGGCAACGATCCCGGCAACGGCATTACCGGATGGGTGTACCAGTTCAAGGTGGAGGTCATGTACCTCGACTATGTCATGAAGCTGGCCCCCAACACGACGTACGACATCGAGAGCATCACCTACGATGCCTTCATCGTGCGTAATGACGGCCCCCTTCCGCCCACGCCCGGCGAAGTCGGCCCGAGCAATTCGCCGCAGCACCAGAAATGGGCCATGGCCCAGACGGCGTACATCGGCACCTCCGAGAGCCTGCAGGATGCCGCCTGGGAGGGTTTTTTCGAGAGTGGCGAAGGGACGGGCAACCCGATCCACAACGAGATGCTGGGCTTCACGTTCAGCCGTTTCGATTGGAACGATGACGAATACGACTGGGGAGGCAGCACGATCTATCGCGACAAGCTGTCGGGCGACAAGAGCAAGGCGCCGACCGATGGCAAGTACGTCGGCTCGGCGGAACCGCGCGCGGCCTCCTTCACCGAGACCATCGACGGCACCACGCAGATCACGACCGGTGATTCGGGCGAGATCGTCTTCCGCATGTCGCAGTACATCCTCGACAGCGGCGTCTATTCCGCCTCGGCGATCGATAACCTGAGCATCACGCTGACCCCGGAGCCGACCAGCCTGCTCCTGCTCGCGGTCGGTGGCGGCCTGGTGCTTCGCCGACGTCGCTCGGTTTGATTGCCGACGGTCGAACTCAACCCAATCTGACCCCCCGCGGAGCCGGGCCACCTCATGTGGCACGGCTCCGTTTCTCTTTCATTTCATTCGGAAGTGACGTTGAACAAGACGATGCGATGGAAAAGACGGCCGACGCTCCAGGCGAACTCTGAAGCAGAGCGAAGCGCTATATCCATGTCATGTCCTTTTTCTTCCGTCGACCGGTGAACCAGAAACCGGCCATGCCGACCAGCAGGCCCATGGACGGTTCCGGCAGGCCGTACTGCAGGTGATCCATCTCCCAATCGCGATCGTCCATCGCCAACACGACGCGCTTGATGCCCGTTGTTCCGCGGATGCCGAGAAAGCGATCCTCTGTCGTGGTCCCGTCGGCGATCGCATCCCCCACGACCGCCGGGCCTACCGTGCCCAGAAGCACGCCGGAGGCATCATACGCACGGAACGTCACCGTGCCGCTGTAGCCGGCGAATCCCCCCACATCCGTCCACACCACACCGGCATGCGTCGGCAGGTCGCCGAGCACCGACGCACTGAACGTAAACGTGATCGAGGTGCCTCCCCCCTGGTAATAGGAGTGGCCGTCCTGCCCCAGTCCATCGATGCTCCCGTCATCCCCGTCGACGGAGTCGGTCAGATGGCTTGGAGAGACGACGAAACCCGCCGAAGCTGACACGCCCGGGGTGTTCAGTGCGCCGTCCTCGAAGTCCTCAAGATGAAAGTAGTCGAAATCACCGCCGGCGAATGGGCTGTCGGCGAAGCTGAAATAGGGGCTCGGGCCGAGCAGGCCCGCCTCGGCCATGGGCAATCCCCACGACCCGAAACTAAGCAAGATGGTGATGATGACGAAGTGACGCATGAGAGGCTCCTTTCGTTTTTGACGAGGCACGACGGCTTCAGTCCAATGCGCTGAGCAGCCAGACAATCAAGCCCACAAAGACACTAAGGGGTAACAGGATACAAACCATGACACAGAACAGAACCGTCCCGGTATCCGCGATACCGCACCGCTTGAGTGCCCACACGTTTTTTGTCACATACCAGGGGGCCGCGAGGAATCCCGGGAATCCGAGTGAGCCGAGGAATGCCGTACTCAGGCAACTTCGAATGGCCTGGCGGCGGGCATGCGCGGCGCAGAGCACATATCGCTTGGGCGTCAAGCTGTAAGAGTAGGCAATGGGAATCATGCCGACGAAACGAAGAACCTCAAAGCTGAGAATGTGGACGTCCTGCGCGTCGCATTGCTCACACCCCATCAACTGTTCGGTGTCGAGTCGCTCCGCATTCTCACTTTCCCAGTCCTCTGATGCCTGTCGGCGATACGCATCGACCAGCGCCAGGAACGCCTCGACTTTCTTCGGCTTGTAGCGAAGGAATCCGATCTTCGTGAAGAAGAGGCGGACCTCTGTATTCTCGATGGAATCGTGGTACTGGATGAATCCGCCATGCCTGGTCAGGCCTGTCTCCGAAATCGTGACCAGAGGGATACTCAAGAGCTCGCTGACGTACAGGTACGCGCGGCCCAAGACGAATGTCAGAGGCTTGGCGTGGAGACCGGATTGACCACGTTCATCCGCAGGGTAAAACTTTCCCCGGAAGACGCGATCGGCGCGCGACGGCTTCGGACGGCGATAAGGATTGCCAGGTGCGCTCTTCATGGAGATGGACCTCGAAACCTCCCTCTTCCCGGGGAGGGTGATATCTCAATGGGAAGGCAAATAACCCCAAATCGAACGGAGAAATCATTATACCGCCATGCTCACGCTTCTCCGCCCCCTTTTCACGGCATCACGCCGGGATCTTGGCGTCCGGCATACCCTGTGTTATCTTCTCGGCGGGCTCGGGGGGAGGGCACGAGAACGACCCGCCATGCCGCGCCGTCGGCTTTTCGGGGAGAGAGATTCCAAGAGACACACACGGAGTTCATCATCATGGCCGGCTTGAAAGGCAAGTGCGTCATCGCCCAGTCCGGCGGCCCCACCGCCGTCATCAATGCCTCCGCCTGCGGCGTGATTCAAGAAGCGTTGAAGTATTCGGGCACCTTCACCGGTGTTTACGGAGCGAACAACGGCATTCTCGGCGTGCTCACCGAGGATCTCTTCGATCTCGCCCGGGAAAGTTCAGCCAACATCGAAGGGTTGAAGACGACTCCCGCCGCCGCACTCGGATCCTGCCGCTACAAGCTCAAGAGCCTCGACACCGACCGTACCGACTACGAACGCATCGTCGACGTCTTCAAGGCCCACGACATCCGCTACTTCTTCTATTGCGGCGGTAACGACTCGATGGACACCGCCGACAAGGTCAGCAAGCTCGCCGACGAGATGAAATACGACATGATCGCCGTCGGCGTGCCCAAAACCGTCGATAACGACCTCGCCGAGACCGATCACTGCCCCGGCTATGGCAGCGTCGCCAAGTACCTGGCCGCCTCTGTCATGGAAGCGGGCAAAGACACCGAGGCCCTCTACACGACCGACACCTGCACTATTGTCGAGGTCATGGGCCGCAACGCCGGGTGGATCGCCGCCTCCACCGGCATGGCTCAGCGTGAGGCGCAGGACGCCCCCCACCTGATCTACCTGCCGGAGATCCCCTTCACCGCCGAAAAATTCGTCAGCGATGTCCGGGAAACCGTGCAACAGATCGGCCGCGCGGTCGTCGTCGTGGGGGAAGGCCTTCGCGACGCCAAGGGGGACTACATCAACGCCGCCTCGGGCGCCTTCGCGACCGACGCCTTCGGGCACAAGCAACTCGGCGGTGTGGCCGATATGCTGCAAGGCCTTGTGGAAAATGAGGTTGGCATCAAAGCACGCACGAACAAGCTCGGTACCCACCAGCGCAGCGCGATGCACTTCGCCAGCCGGACGGATCGCGACGAGGCGTGGATGGCGGGGAAGGCGGCGGTCACTGCGGCCCGTGAAGCTCAGACGCGCAAGATGATTACGCTCGTCCGTGGCGGATCCTGCCCGGCCGACTACACCTGCACCACGGGATTGACCGATTTATCCGTGGTCGCCAACGGCGAGAAAATGGTGCCCCGCGCGTTCATCAACGAGACCGGCAATCATATCTCTCCCGCCATGCGGGACTACCTCCTGCCCCTGCTTCAGGGGGAGGTTGAGGTGCCGCTGGGTCCGGATGGGCTGCCGACATTCGTGAGACTGGCAAAGCATCGCGTGGAACCCCGGACCGCCACGTATTCCGTCAAATGATGACGTCAAGCCCACCGCCATGCAGTCCGTCGCCCCGATGGGGGCATCTCCTGCGCGGCAAGCTATGATCCGCTCGAAAAAGAGTGGCTGGAACGGAAAATGTTAGACGATGATTAAGACTTGAGGTCGCAGACGGGGAGGCGTAGACTGGCCGAGACTGAAAAATCAGGCATGGTCCCTTCCGACGCACCGGGAGGCAGACTGCAGCGCATCCGGGCGGTAACGCGGATCGGACCGTCGACGTCACCACGTTGACCCTCCGATCGACCCTGGCTTCATACTCGTTATCCCTGTTATCACCGAGACCGCCGATGCTGCGATTCAGTTTGTTCAATGGTCAATCCCAAGGATCGCTTGATGTATCCGGAGCGTATGTCCTTGGAAACGAAGGAGTTCCGTTACGTGCTGAAGTCGAGGTACGTGACCGAGAGTTGATCTGCGCCAAGCGCGCGGAAGGGCCGGCGAGCCTGTCGCTGGTGTGGCCGATCCCCGACGGGGGATCGATCATGCTCGAGACCAGCCGGTTAATGGATCGGGAGAAGGCGTACAACCTCGACGTCGAACTGGTCCGCTCCCGTCTGATGCACATCAACCAGAAGCGTGAGGAATGGGGGCTCTTCGATTTTCCCGGCATCGAAACGCTCACCGCGGAGATCGACCAGGCCCGCGATTACTTCGTCGAAGCGCTCAAGGCGGACGACGCGACCGAGCAATCCACCCATGCCCGCCAGGCGCTCAAGGCCGCCTACCACGCCGGTGAGCACCTGACCCGTTTTCATGCCGACCTGTTCCTGACCCGCCGCAAGCAGGCCCATGCCTTTTCGCGCCGGATCATGGGCACCGGCATCGACCCCGAGATTACCACCGAGACCTACAGCCGTCGGATCCGCGAGGCGTTCGACTTTGCCTACGTGCCGGTACCGTGGAAGGTGATCGAGCCCGAACCTCGGCAGTACAACTGGCAGGCGACGGACATGTGGGTCCAGTGGCTGGTGCAGAGCCGCCTGGCGGTCAAGATCGGGCCGATTATCCGGTTCCATCCCGACCACCTGCCGCAGTGGATCATCGATCAGAAGCCGGACTACAACACGCTCCGGACTCTGCTGTTCGAGCATGTGCGCATGCTGGTGGGTCGTTACGGCAGCTACGTGTACCAGTGGGATGTCGTCAGCGGGCTCCACGCCGAGAACACCTTCGATCTCAGCTTCGAGCAGTTGATGGAACTCAGTCGCGTCACCACGTCGCTGGTCAAGCAGATGGCGCCCAAGGCGCTCACCGTCATCGACATCGTCGCGCCCTGGGGCGAGTACTACGCCCGCAACCAGCGGACCATTCCCCCGATGATGTACGCGGACATGGTCACGCAGAGCGGCGTCGGTTTCGATGCGCTGGGTGTGCAGTTCATCTTCGGTGCCAATGCGGACGGGCTCTGCATGCGCGACCTGTTCCAGATCTCCGAGCGGCTCGATCGCCTCGGCAACTTCGGCAAGCCGATCCACATCACGGCGGTACAGGTCCCCTCCAAGGCGGTGAGCAAGGACGCCGCCAAGACCGGAGGTTGCTGGCATCGCCCGTGGAACGAGGACACGCAGGCCGAGTGGGCCCGGGCGTTTTACCAGGTCGCGTTCAGCAAGCCGTTCGTCGAGAGTGTCACCTGGCGCGATCTCTCCGACCGCCGCACGCCGGACGTGATTCCCCATGGCGGACTGCTCGACGCGCGCTTCGAACCGCGCCCGGTCTACGGGACGCTGAGACAATTCCGCGAAGAACTTCAGGGCGCCTCGCGCGTTCCCCCCGCCTCCCGCGCCGCCGCGGAATAGTGCTCGACCGACACGGAGCACGTACTTCGCAGACGCGCCGGGTCATCTGGTTCGCCATATAATGCCCCACCATGAAGAAGTTTGATTTGTTCTTGCGATGGCGTTTGCGTGATTCTGCGAATTTCATGCGCGGCGTGTCGGTAATGAGCGCGTCGCTGATGCTGACGGGCGTGCTCGCCGGTTGCGGCGGACCGCCCGGTTACATCCTGACCGCAGCGGCGGGCCAACTCGACTTTCTGGATCGCGCCGCGCCGATCGAAGACTCCCTCAGCAACGACCCCACTCTCACCGACGAGCAGCGCGATAAACTCGCCTTCGTCGTCCGCGCGCGCACCTACGCCGAAGACGTCGTCGGCCTCAACATAGGCAACAGCTACCAGGAGTTCGTAAACCTTGGCGGTGAACCGCTGGCGTGGAACCTGTCGGCCTCGCGCAAGGAAGCGTTCATCCCCGCCACGTGGTCCTTCCCGTTCATCGGGACCTTCCCCTACCTCGGCTTTTTCGATCTCGACCGCGCCGAGACGGAGCGCGACCGGCTCAAGGACGAAGGCTACGACACCATGCTGTACGAGTTGGACACCTACGCCATCCCGATTCTGCCTGATCCCATCACTTCGCCCATGCTCGAGCGTTCGCACATCTCCCTGGCCGACACGATCATGCACGAGCTGCTGCACAACACCATCTTTCGCGCCAACGATGCCGACTTCAATGAATCCCTCGCCACGTTCGTCGGACGGGAGGCGGGGCTCGAGTTCCTCGCCGAGGAGTTCGGCATGGACGACCCGATCCTCGAGGAGGCGCGCGAAAGCTATGAAGACGAGGCGATCTTCAATGCGTTCATCGCCGACAGCATCGACCGGCTCCAGGAACTGTACACCAGCGGTAAGCCGACCGAGCGGATCCTCACCGAGCGCGAAGCGGTCTTCGATGCCATCCGCGAAACATTCCGCGACGACGTGCTCCCGGAGATGAACAACAGGGAGCGGTATGAAGTCTTCGGCGAGTTCCCGTTGAACAACGCCTTTCTTCTCGCCGGCGCGCGGTACAACGACCACCAGGAACTCTACGCCGCCGTTCACGACGCGAACGATCGCGACTGGTCGCTGACGCTGGCAGTCTTCGACCAGGCGTCGCGCAGCAATAATCCCATCGCCTTTCTCGAACAATCGCTGAGCCGATAACCTTCTTCACATCGACATACACCCGATAATGATGACGCAGACCATTCCTTCACGGTGAATTCAGCCGCGATGACTCCGATAACGTGAAGTCGTCTCCCACGGAACGGAAAAGTTACGTCCCCCGTGTATCCGGACGATAAGTCCCATGCGGTGGAATCGGAGCGAGGGTCATGAAGCCCATCGGCGTCGCACCTGCGCGCCGCCCGCGCTCTCCGATTCCAGTTCGAAGGATCGACTCCGCGACGAACGGATTGCGCCATGAAGGAGTATCCCAAGGTCTTTACGCTCGTTCGTCACGGGATCCAGGAACCCGTGGTCGTACGTGATCGCGAGTCGCACCTGGCGCTGCGGACCGAACTCGAATTGCTGTTCCGATTCAGCCAGCACGCCGGGCGCGAGTACGTCGATGCCCTCAAGACACGATGGTCGCAACTCGAAGGTCGGCAGTTCCTCGGATGCGCCAGCCTGCGGGAAGACATCGACGACATGTTCACGATCATCTGTGACGGGCTGGAGCCGCGCAACCGACAGATGCGGGCGCAGATGGACCGGGCCTTTCCCGACATCGCCCGGGAGATCGAGGTCGATCGGATCGAACACGAAGCCGCGCAGTTTCGCCTCGAAGTGGCGAAGCAGATCAGGGAATCGAACGTTGAAGGGGCGGACACGATGAGCGATGCGTTTGCCGAAGGCAAGGACGACAAGGTTGAGGCGAACACCTCGGAACTGGATGAACTCGATGCCATTCTCGCCGAAGCTGTCGGGGAGGTGGAGCAGGGCGAGACCGTCGCCTCGGCCGGCGCGCCGACGAAGGGTCGGACGCCTGCCGCCACGCCCTCTTCGGACACGTCTGCCACTCCCGCCCAGCCCGCTGAATTGGACGCCGCTCCGACTCCCGCGGCCGAGCGCGCGAGCCAATCATCCGATACCACGAAACCGGCCTCCGCTGATGCCGTGTCCGATGCATCCCTGCCCGACGAATGGAACGAGGCGGATCTTGACGATCTCAATGCGCAATTGACCGAGGCCCTCGGTGAGGATGCCGCCCCGGTGGCATCGGCGCCGCTGAATCTCGACGAGGCGCTCTCGGCGGAAGACAGCGCCGACGCGGCTGACAACGCGACGGCAGACGATGCCACTGAAGACGTTCCCGCGCCGAGCGAGCCCGTCGAAGCGGAAGCCACTGCTCCCAACGAGGCTGCGGAACTTCTCGACGAATGGGACAATCTCGTCAACGAAGTGGACGACACCGCGGAGGCCATTGCGTCTGCCGCGAAAGAAGTCGAAGCTCTGGAAGACGAGGTCCTGCCTGAGGTGATTGGCGGTGCGGACGGTCCGCCGGTCGACGATGACGTGACCGCATCGCCGACTGACCAGGCCGAAGCGAAGGCCGACGCGGAAGGGCAGCCGGCCGGGACGCAAGAAGATGTTCTCGCGGAGGCGGTTGAAGATACGCAAGCGGCGGCTACGGACGATGCCGACACGCTCGCCCAGGAATCGGAGGATGCCTCCCCCGCTCTCGACGAGCCCGTCTCTGCAGAAAGTTCCACGGCGCCCGCGGCCGAAGGTTCCTTCCAAGATGTGGAACCGCATGCGCCTGAGTTGCCCGCCGATGCCGATGATGCGACAGCTCCCGAGTCGGAGCCCGAGTTCACCGACTCACCCGAAACCATTGAGCCCGTGGCGAGTGAACCCGCAGCGCACGAAGATGCCGCCGGTGATCCCGTCGCAGACGAGCCCGCGGCAGATGAGACTGTCGCCGCCGAGGCTGACACCCCCCTGCCGGACCCGGCCGCCCTCTCCCCCGCCACCGCCGAGACTGAAGACGTGCTCGATGCCACGTTCGACCAGGTCCGCGGCCAGCTCGAGTCCGCCATGAACAGCCTCCGCGACGCCCTCTACCAGGTGAACCACGTCCGGCAGGAGGCGGTCTCCCGCGTCAACCAGGCCCGCAAATTCAAGCAGGTCGCCGACCGCGCCCTCGACACCGGCCGGAAGTTCAGCCAGGCCCACCTCGAGGCGTCGAAGGCCCGCTCCGCCTACGAAGACGCCCAGCTCCAGGCCGAAGCCCTCCGCCAGGCCTGGGAAGACGCCCAACGCGCCGCCGGTGAAGCCGCCGACCTGCTGTCGTGAGCTGAGCCGCGCTGCTATCAAAGCGTGCCGTTCGACGCCATCCCCGAATGCGGTTATGAGATGAGCCTGCGGGTCGAGGTGCGCCGCCGCTTTCCCCGCAGATTCTCGATCCGCGTATGCCCTCCGCCACGTTCGCCGCACCGCCACGATCGAGATCGAACGCCGGATGCATCACGTCGCGAAACGGACTGAGGTCTCCACCATGATAGCCCGTTACCGAAGAATCGCCGTCCCTCACGCCCTTGTCGGGTTCCTGCTTGTCGCGATGCAGGCGGAAGCCGGATCACAACCGGAGATGCCGGACCCCGCGCAGGATCGCGAAGCCTACCTGGCATGGCAGGCGTCACGGCGCGCCGAGCTGCGGGACATGCTTGGCGTCCCTACGAAGCGAGTGCCGCTGGATCCGGAATCACGCGGCCGGCTCGAGCACGGTGAACTGATCATCGAGAAGTGGATCTTCACCTCCGAATCCGGTTCGCGCATCCCCGCCGTGCTCTATCGGCCTAAACACCCGGTCGAGAAGCGCATGCCGTGCGTGGTGCTGACCTACGGCCACGGCGGCAGCAAGAGCCAGCCCGACTACCAGTACCCCGCGCAGGTCTTCGCGAAGCTGGGCTTCGCCTGCCTGGCCATTGACCCGCTTGGCGAGGAGGAACGCCACATCAAGGGCGCCATGGGCACTCGCGCCCATGACCCGGAACCCGTGCACCTTCGCGCCAAGGAGGCGGGGCGACTCATCATGGGAAAGCTCGTGTGGGACACCATGCGCGGCATCGATTTTGTCCAGCAGCGCGACGACATCGACCCCGAGCGGATCTGCGTGGCGGGCAATTCGCTGGGCGGCGCGGTGGCCGAATGGATGGCGGTGCTCGACACCCGGCTCCGCTTCGCCATGGTCAGCGGGTTTGCCTTCGCCCCGGCGCTCGAGATCTACGGCAAGTTCTGCACGCGTGTGCCCAATCAGATGATGCGCGCGACCGGTTTGACGTGGGAACAGTACATGGCGCTCTCGGCCCCCCACTGCGCCGTGCGCATCGTGAACGGCGATGCCGATGTCGTGATCGATCATGACCGGAGCGGCGCGTGCTGGAGGGATACGGATCGTGCGGTGCGCGCGGCGGAACGCGTCTATTCCGCCTTGGGGCATCCCGGGGGAATCGAAACGTGGTACGAGCCCGGCGGTGGACATCGTCCCTATCCGGTACGTCGCGTAAACCTGGAATGGCTGATCCGGCAGGGGCGGCCGGCGGGCTGGAGCATTGCGCGCCTTCGGGAGGTGCCCGAGACCAACTTCGGGGAATGGTGTGACCGGTACGACTTCAAGCTGGAACGGTTGTACGGCACGCCTCTCCACCTTCGCGGGGCGACCGTGACGGATCTGAACATTATCCCGCTGGATCGTGAGCAACTGGCGGTGCTGCGCGCGGAGGAGATTGGCGAGCCGGAGTACACGATCGAGGGATGGTTGGCGTACATTGAGCGGGAGCCGGCTCCGAGTACCGAGCCGGAGGAAGCGCGTCCCCCCGCCGATCAACCGGAATGAACTTGGTACAGGCGACTGGTTGGGCATGGGAAGCAACCAACCTTTTCCTGACTACGGTTCCGTAGGTGGTGGACTGGACTCAGCCGCTCAGGCATTCGCCTCCCACTCCCGCCGGCAGGCGTCGGCAAACGCGGTGAGGAGTGTTTCGATCGCATCCAGACGGGCCAGCGCGCGACGCCAGCGTTCGGGGATGGCGTCGACACCCCAGATCAGCCCCGCCAGTCCGCCGGTGACCGCGCCGGTCGTGTCCGTGTCCTCGCCGAGATTGACCGCCATCAGCACCGCCTCTTCATACGCGCCCGCGCGCAAGCAACACCACAACGCGGCGGTCAGCGTGTGCATCACGTACCCGCTGCCGGAAATCGCGCGCTCGTCGCGTTGCGTCAACGCGGGATCGAGGACCGGCGCGAACTCGGCGCGCTCATGGGGATCGTGTTCGTCGAGGATCGGCACGAACTGTGCCTGTGTGGCGGCGATCGCCTCGGCCGGCGACACGCCATGCATCAGCCGGACTGCCAGTTCGACATAGAACGCGCACGCCAGTTGCGAACGCATGTGGCCATGTGTCACGCAGCTCGCTTCCATCACGAGCGGGATGCGCGTGGCAGGCTGCGCCTTCGCGAAGTAGACCGCCAGCGGCAGGATACGCATCAACGCGCCGTTCCCGTTGCTGCGCTCGTCGCGCGGCCCCGCCTGAATCGGCGCCGCCCCCTCGTCGAAGCGTTCGAGCGCCCGGCGCGTCGTGATGCCGATATCGAAGACCTCGCCGTGCGGCGTCCAGTGGGCGTCGTGAAGCCACCGGGCGAAGAGGCGGGCCTGGTCGGCCAGGTCGTATCCGTCGCAGAGGCTCTCCGCCAGGCAGAGCGTCAGCGAAGTGTCATCCGACCATGTCCCCGGTGGTTGATCGTACGTCCCGAAGCCGGTCATGTCCGTCACGGGATTCGCGCGCAGCTTCTCACGCGGCGTGAACTCGACACTCACGCCCAGCGCATCGCCGACCGCATGGCCCAGCAATGCCGCGCGGACGATGTTCAGAATCGAGGGGGCATCGCTCATGAGAAACTCCTGTGCATGGGGTCCAGCTGGCGAAAAGTTCGCATTATTCCCTAGGCTTGGCGTTCTCTTCATCCGGACGCGGATCGCGAGGAGGAATCAGCATCGCAGGATCCATCACTTCGAGCCGGCGAAGAAAAGGCAAACCACATTCCGGGCACTGGCCTGTCTTCAGGCCCCAAAGCGGATAGCGGCAGCCCGGGCACAGCCAGGGAAACGATTGATGGCACTTCGGGCATGTACTGGGAAGGACGCCTACAACGACGAATTCGCAATTGGCGCAGGTATAACACTTACGTCCCCCGGAGTTCAGCGCGGTCGCGCCGTAGTCGGGAATCGAGGCGCCCCATCGCCAGAGGACCCAGGCAGTCAACAAGGATAAAATTCCCAGAAGACCAATGCCCGGAAGAGCGCAGAAATCGGGTTGCTTGATTGGACCAGAGGGGCCGCTATGCGCACACATGGCCACGATGTTCGATACCGAAATAAGACAACCCAGGCCGCCCACAGTCACCGACAACGTAAAGAGAACGGTGCGTATGGAGCGGCGCACGATTCGCCGCCGTTCTCGTGTAGTCGTCGTAAAGATTGTTTCGCTTCGGTTTGGCATGAGGGCCTGATCAGTCATAAGAGATGACGAGAACGATGCTTTGCTGAGTCAATCAAGTGCAGGCGTCCTGCGTCGGCCCGGACCTCTGCATCGAAGCCGCGAAGAAAAAGAGCAGGGGCCCCGGCAGCAGGTAGAGATGAATTGACCCGTGCATGATAAACACCCCCCTGTTTCTGTTCAGCCCATTATAGCCCGGCAGCGCCGTGCGCGTCAGCAAGCAACACAGCGCCTCGGGCCATGAGCGTACGTGTATTACGTGGGTCGCGTATGCTCCGTTTTCGTAAACGGCGTTCCGCATTCCGGGCAGCGTTCCTCCCGTAAGCCAGCCAGGTTGTATCCGCATTGGCGGCAGTGCCCACCGCTTGTTTCCGCGCGATGCATGAGCAGGTAGAAAGCGCCCAACGAAGTCACAGACCCGACCGCCACGGCGAGAAACAACTTCGGATCAAACCGTAGGCCGCTGTAGATGAACAAACTGCCCACGGCGATTCCCATCAGCGTTCCCCACGTTCCGGTCAGCGCCAGCCGCGCGAGCTTGCGCCATTGCCAGAGACCGCCCTCCCGCACCAGCTCTGCCTGAGGGCCATGCGGCCCTGAGATCATGCCATATACCACTAATGTCACCGCCAGCGGCATCGGGCCGAAGATCAGCGAACGCACGATGCCCGCGAAGAGATTATACCGGTAGGATGTGGAGCTACCGCCCTGGATCGCCGTGATGACCGACACGTAGGCGTTTTGGATGCCGCGCGCCAATACGCCGTGGTGCGTCACATAGTACACCAGAAGTCCTGCGGTGATCGCGATCGTGGCCTTCCAGATTTTGTGCATGGGTTTGGTATCCTCTTATGGACCGGAGTTGGACTCGTCTGGAAAGAGACCAGATTCATCCAGACGCAAGTGCATTACCTCATACCCAAAGACATCATAGAGGACGATCAACAAGTCAGGTTGAATGGAAAGATCGGCGGAAGTGAAAGACTCTCCGCTCGCCGGTAGAAGCATCGAGCCGGAACAGGTGCCGGACTTCCCAGGCTTCAGTTCGAACCGATATCCATCCTTGAAATCGTCCATGGGACCGCCTGTCCCAAACAAGCCCGGCTCAGTGAACACTGGCAGCCGATAGTCTGCATCTTCAGGCCACATGGTCCGTAACGGAGTGTCCTCCGGGCCTTGAGCCTCACCCCAGACAAAGGCATAGCCGACCATCGAGTTGACGCCGTGGTTTTCAAGGACACATTCGAACGAGATTCGAATGCCTTCGGATGTGGCGGTGGTTGTCACTTCCCTGAATCCAATGGCCGGAAGGTATCCACCCTGGTCGTTATATTGATCGAAGTCGCAGGATCGGATCGACGCCACGACCACGATGGCCAGCGATGTCGCGATGAGCATGGCGGGAACCACCAGGACGGCGCGAATCACTCTCTCTGTCAGACTCAGTGAGTTCATGGTGCTTCGGTATTCCTGCGAAGAAGAACCGCCACACGGAGTTGGTTCGCGCCACGGACCGCGCCTTAGCGTCGTGATCCTGGGGTGCCTTATTGTACTAGTTGATGGCACCGGAAGCGATGCGCATGAGCGCCGTCATTCAAATCCATCATCGCGTCGAGAGCGTCCTGCTTTAGGAAGGTGACTCAGGCTGTTGAGCGGGGTCGGCTCTCACATATGGGAGGCGCTAATGATCTGGACGAAGCGCATCCATTCCTCCAGCGGCCACGCTTCCGGGCGGAGGGTGAGATCAAAACGGTGCTCCCCTTCCAGTTGGCCGAGATGGCCCGGTTCCAGGTGCTGGCGAAGGGTGTGCTTGAGGGTCTTGCGTCGATGATTGAACGCGCGGCGGACCCAGGTCGACAACACCGAACGGAGATCAATGGGGAGGTTATTCCCTCCTATGTCAATGAGCTGCATCATCGCCGAATCGACCTGCGGCGCCGGCCAGAACACCTGCGGTCCGAGCGTCGCCAGCCGGCGGACGGCGCAGCACGCCTGCAGCAGAATTCCCAGCGGCCCGTACTCCGGCGTACCTGGCGCCGCCAGCATGCGCTGAGCCACCTCCGCCTGGACGGTGAAACAATACGTATCCATCGGGAGATCTGAGATGATAAGGTTCATCAGCAGTGGTGTGGCGACCTGGTACGGCAGGTTGGCCACGAGGCGCAGGCGACCGCCGAGTTGGGCGTGACGCGCCTGCAGCGTTTCCAGAACCACCGTCGCCACGGCATTCTTTCGCTCCAGCACGTCACGATGGATGAGTGTGAAGTTCTCCCGGCCCTCGTACCGGCGGGCGAGCAGCCGGGCCAGGCCGTGATCGATCTCCACACTCACGACGTGACCCGCCCGTTCCACGAGGTGGTCGGTCAGCCCCCCCGTTCCCGGGCCGACCTCGAGAACGACATCCTGCGGGCCAAGCTCCGCCGCCGTGACCAGCATTTGCATGATATTGCCATCAATCAGGAAGTTCTGACCGAAGCGCTTCAGCGGGCGAATGCCCTCGGCATCGAGCAAGGCCTGGATGTCGCGCTTGGTTTGCGTCATGCCGAACGCCCCGTCAGAGAGATTCGGAGCCGCGCGTCACAGTAGCCAAGGATCGAAGCCGCGCCGCCATGGAGACGACAATGGCACTCGAGCGACGCAACCACGGAGGGCTCTGTATCACGTTTCAATTTGAAGCCGATCGACAATCCGATCAAAATCGTCGAGGTTGGCATAGTGGATGGTGATCTTGCCGCTGCCCTTCCGGCGTGATTCGTGGATGTCGACCTTGGTCCCGAGAGTCTGCACGAAGGCCTCTTCCAACTGGCGGATCTGGGGACGCTTTGCATCCTTGGAATCCGTTCTTCCGGCAGGCTGACTCGCGGCCTGACGGGCCTGGATCTGGTCGCGTACCGCCCTCTCGAGTGCGCGGACGGACAGCCCCTCCTTGACCGCTTTCTCCGCCATGCGAGTGATTTCGGAGGCGGATTTGAGCCCGAGCAGGCACCGGGCATGTCCCATACTCAGTTGACTTTGAGAAACCAGCCCGCGTACCTCGGCAGGGAGATCCAGGAGACGCATGTAGTTGGTGACCGTGGTGCGATCTTCACCCAATCCCTGGGCAATATCCTCGGCGGAGAGGCCGAACTCATCCGCGTAGCGACGGTACGCTTCCGCCCTCTCGATGGGATTGAGGTCCTCGCGAAAGATGTTTTCGACCAGGGCGAGTTCGAGCATCTCGCGGTCGGTGGCCTCGCGGACGATGGCGGGAATCTCCTTCAGGCCCGCTTCGCGGCATGCGCGCCAGCGACGTTCGCCGGCGATCAACTGGTAGTCCTCGCCCTGCTTTCGCAGGATCACCGGCTGGAGAAGGCCTGACTTGCGGATGGACGCCGCCAGGGCTTCCAATTCCTCTTCCTTCATCTCCTGCCGCGGTTGATGAGGATTAGGCCTGATCCGATCGAGTGAAACGCGAAGCGTATCCGATCGGGAAGTGGAAGAGGGAGCAGGGAGATCCGAAGGGGGCGAAGATTCCGGCAGGGATATCAGGGAGTTCAGTCCTCTGCCGAGACGTTTCTTTGGGGCCTGCATGGGCGACCTCCTTTTCGCATGATTGATGATCCATCGATCGTACCTTGCTACGGATTCCAACGCAATTCTCAGGTGGACACGAAAGGATCGATAGCTTGTGACTTCTCTGGATAGCTCACTCTTTGGTGCCAGACTGTTTCACGTGGAACAGTCAATTGTCAGTCACGCATGGGGTGTTATGATTCTGTTGTTCCACGTGAAACATCAGGCAACCCACTCACACCAGGTTGACCAGTAAATAGAGATAACTATGTTAAGCTCATGTTTTGTAATAGTTTGTGGAACTCTTGTATCGCGTGGCATGCCAAGACCCTGTCGCTAGCTATGATGCCGCCATCTTTGATAGCGTGACGCTATACGATTGAGATTTGACCTGCCGGACGGATGACGCGAGCATGTCATACCAGAATGGAAGGTGAGCCGATGCGCAGGAATCTCGGGTGGACTTCAGGCAGGAGACAGGAGAGCGGGAGACGCGCGCGGTCTGGATGGCCGGGATTCATCCTGGCGGCCATGCTCGTGGCAGGGGGGCTGGCGGTCGGATGTGTCCAGGAGCAACCTCGCTACCGGCGGACCCGGGGAAAGCCCATCATGCCCACGAGTCCACCGACGCCCCGCAACGTGGAAGCAGAAGAGTCTTTTTACTGGTATTCCTCTCGACCGTCGCCGATCGATCCGGAGCCGGTACCCGTCGCCACAGAGCCGGTGGCATCGCCCGCCGAGAGCGCGGCGCCGTCGGAGGAAATAGCCTCGACGCCCGTCGAGGAGGGGCTGGAGACGGGCGGGGGTTACACGCTGCTGCTCCACCGCTCCAGCACGCTGCAGTACGAGGGACAGCGCGATGCCCTCACGCCCATGACACTGCAACGCGGCAGGCCCGGCGACGTGGCAGGGGTGCTTGCGAAACTGGTGATTCCTCCTACAGCACCCGAACCCGCAAATAAAGGTTTTAAACTTCATTATCTGACGCTCGTTGAGCGAGACATGGCACTGTCGCTGCTGCCGTACCTGGATATCGCACCGGTCGGCGACAACGGCGTTCCCGCCGATGATGGGGAAGGAGCGTCGGATGGTGCGGCTGCCGCCGCGCGGCGCGGTCTCGGCCTGCTCTATTCGACACAGCTCGCGCTGGATGCACCGTCGGATACGCTGCGTGAGTCGGCGCGTCTCCTGGCGCTCGTGGCGGACGTCCCGACCGAAGAGGAGAGTCTGCGCTGGATGGCGGCGATGCTTTGCGGGATGATCCACGTCCAGTGGCTCGGTGAACCCGAAAAGGCGGTCGGGTTCTTTGCCATGGCGGAGGAACGGGCACTGCCCGGGTCGTACGCCCAGGGTGTGGCGCTGCTTTATCAGGCGCGGACCCGACTCGGCCAGGCTCGTCGCGCGGAAGGCTCTCGACTGCTCTCACGCGTGGTGTCCGAATTCAGCATCTATCGCGATACGGCCATGTACGAAAGGGCACTGGAGGGGTTCGCCCGGGCGAATCGCTAACGGGTGGGCAGCCTATACTCCTGAACAGTTCACGCATCGCTTCTTCGTGGTCCAGCATTCGGGGCAAAGTGGTATGGAACGGTTAAAGGTGGGATTGCTGGGTCTCGGCCGCGGCGGGCAGCAGGTGGCGGACGTGCTACTGTCCAGCTCCTGGTGCGAACTGGTCGCCGTGGCCAGCCCGCGCCGTTTGCGCCTCGAGCGGTTCAACGACCTGCACCCGGACATCGCCACGTTCGATGATTTCCGTTCGCTGATCGTCGCGCGACCTCTGGACGCGTTGTTCATCGCCGTGCCGCCCTTTGTGCGCTCGAACTATCTCAAGCTTGCGGCTGAGCGCGACCTCCCGGTGTGGATCCTTCCGCCGGCAGCGCGCCGGGTCAGCGAGGCCACGCAGATCCTGGCGATGTTCGACACCGCCTGCCCGGTCGTCGTGTCGCGCAGTTGGGGTATCGACCCGGCCATGCAGGCCACGTCACCGGGTGTCGATGCGATGGGGCGTATGTTCCTCGCGCGGGGCAACGTGATGACCTGCTGGTCGGAGGATTTCGACTGGCGGGGCGACGCCAAGCGCGCCGGTGGGGGGGTCCTGCTCGATCGCGGGTACGGCGTGGTGGATACGATCGTGTCGGCCATGGGACTGCCGAGCACAGTGTATGCCGCCATGGCGGGGACGTCGCGCCCGGGCGGCTTGTATCCGTACGACACGGAAGACACCGCCGGGCTGATCTGCCAGTACGGCGATGGCGGAATGGCGGTGGTGAGCACATGCTGGACCGCCGGTCCGGAACGCTGGTACCTGGTGTTCAACGGAACGGAAGGGTCGATCCGTTTCGAGGAAACGCGCATGGAGGCGTACGATCGCGCGGGCGAACCGACACTGCCCGAGCAACGGCGCGCGGACAATGCACTGATGCCCTCGATTGAAAACTTCCTCAGCCAGTTGCACACCAACCCGCAGAAGATCGAAGGGCGCCTGCAAACACATCTTCCGACGGTGGCGACGCTCGAAGCGGCGTACCTCTCCGCCAAGACGGGCGAGCAGGAATCGCCGGAACGCATCCTCGACGTGCATGCCGATCGCAAAGGCTTGCGGCGGTAATCTCGGCATCAGTATTCCTTGAGTCAACCCGGGGTGCGCTGCTACGCGAAAGCCATGAGCTGCGATGTGTCACACCTTCGGTGTGGAGGTGCAGCCTTATGATCGATTCATCGGTGTAGTTGTGTCGTGAGTCAGTCCAGGGGAACCACATCCTGCCAGCGGATTTTGGGAGTCCAGTTCAGGAGGTCTCGGGCGTAGGTGGAGTCGATGAGGGGGCTGGTGGCGTCGAGGGGGGCCTTGCCGCGCCATGGTACGGAAGGCGAGAGCTGTGCGACATGATCACGAATATTGACATTCGCCCCGGCGGTGTCGCTGTGCAGGAACATGACCTCGTGCGTGAGATCGTGGCGGTGCATCACGCAGGCGAGAACGGCGACGGCATCGCTGAAGTCGAGGAAGTCCACGAGGACGAGTTTCGGCGGATCGAGCTTGAGATGATCGACCAGCCAGGGGTCTTCCGCGGCGCTGCCCAGGAGCGGAAAACGCAGGCAGACGGTGGGGATGCCGTACATGCGGGTGAAGGCATCGGCCTGGATCTCGTTGATGCGTTTGGTCAGGTCGTAGGTGTGGCGAGGTCGGCAGGGGTGCGATTCATCGAGGGGCAGGTAATCGAGCTCGTGGTCGTCGACACTTTCGGGCAGGCCGACGGCACACAGGCTGCTGGCGAGGATGACCATGCGGGCCTTGGCCTGCCGGGCGGCTTCAAGGACATGCTGCGTGCCCTGGACGTTAATGGCGAGGATCTCGGAAGGGGGGATGTGCCGGGCGCGGCCGGAGATGGCGCCGAGATGAATCACGACCTCCGCGCCGGCGGCGGCATCGATCACCGCCGGTTCATCGCGCAGATCACCGGTGAGCACGCGTACCTTCCCGGGAGGCTCTGCCTTCGGAGGGACGCAGTCGAACGCGACAATCTCGTGATCGCGCGCGAAGGCGTCCACCACGCGGTGTCCCAGTCGCCCCGACGCTCCCGTCACCAACAGATTCACCGCCACCTCCTCGGTTCGCTCACGCGAGATCAGAATTCAGGCGCGAGGATTGTAACCGCGTGACGGTGCGGATGTCGCCTGCAAGGCCCGAGCGATCAGTCGTCCGCCGGGCCGATGTAGACGTCATCGAAGAGGACGTTGCCCTGGCCGCCCTGGGCGTGGAGGTTGATCGAGATCCGGCGGGATTTCTCGGGCGCGACACCGGACGCTTCCAGCCAGACCCACTCGCGGTCGCGCTTGTCGGCGCCGCGCAGCCTCTTCGAGTCGATGACCTTGCCGATCCGCGCGCCGGAATCCTCGGTGAACTCGACGGAGATCCAGCCGGTGTGCTCCTTGTCCGCGGCATCGACCTTGACCCACGCCCCGGCAACGTAACGCGTGCCGGGCTCGGCGGTGCCGTAGTGCGTGATCTGACGGATGTGCACGCTGCCGGGCACCATGAAGAGCTTCTGCGAGCGTTGCCCGGTGTGGGCGTCCTCATCGGTCACGTCGGCGAGGCGGTTCTTGAAGTCGCGCACGTTCGGCGGTTCGAAGCCGAGGGCGATGCCGGTCTTGCCGCCACCCCCGCCGCCCGATTCCATGCCACCGTTCTTGAGCATGTTGTCCGCCTTGGGGTGCGTATTCTTCCCGAGGAAGAAGTCGTGCTGATTGGCCTTGCCCGCCTGGACCTCCATGTCGGCGGAGGTGTACGTCATCATGCCGCGATGGGAGCCGATGAGCCGATAGCGCGCGGGGATCACGTCGTCGAACTCGTACTCGCCGTCGCGATCGGTCGTGACTTTCTTTCCGGTCGGGTCGAGCTGAACGGTCGCACCGTGCAGGGGGTCGCCGCTGTCGCTGCTGACGACGCGTCCCTTGAGCTCCGCGCGCTCATTCGCTTCCATGGCGATGTCCAGGATGGTGTTCTCGGCGCGACTGACATCGACGCGTTTGCGGATCTTGTCGAAGCCGGGCTTCTCGAAGGTGACGGTGTACTTCCCGGGGCGAAGCTTCCCGAAGAAGAAGTTGCCCATGGGGTCGCTCGTGGTGCGCTTGGTGTCGACATGGACGACCACGCCCTGCAGACGCGTGCCGACCCCATCCACGGTGAGCGTGCCATTGATCGCGCCGGTAGAGTCGGTCGGCTTGGCCAGCGACGCCACCACCCAGTACTGGTAGTGCGCATCGGTCGGCGAGCCATCTTCGTTGATACCGCTGTCAGGATTTACCCAGTCAAAGCGCTGCCAGCCGCGATCGCTGAACTGGAAGGGAAACACCGCCATGATTTCGTTCCACCGCGGCCAGTAATCGCGGAAGGCACGCATGATGTAGTCCGCACGGTTGTATTCGTCGATGATCGGGTGGCCTTCGCTGTGAAGGAAGGTGCCGTTGCCGAGGTCGTAGCCGGTTTCGGTGATGAAGACTTTGACATCCTCTCGCCCGTGTTTGGCGAGGCTCTTCAACTCGTTCATGTAAGAGTCGATGGTCAATTCGGAACCTTCAGGGGCGGTGCCATCGTGCAGGTTGACCGACGGCGGTCGGTTCATCGGGTACGGATGAACGCTCCAGTAATCGAAGGCTTTGATGAAGTCCGGGTGGGCCTTGCAGAGTTTGTCGGCCCATTCGCCGCTGCTGGCGAGTCCGCCGTTAAGGATCTTGATACGATCGTCGCCGATGGAACGAATCGCCTCGGACACCTGCACGAAGAAGGCGGCATATTCCTCGGCGTTGGTTTCGCCGGACCATTCGACGGCCAGGTTGGGTTCGTTCCAGACTTCGATGTAGAGCGGGCACTTGTCGGAGCGGGGCAGATCCTCGACGACACGCTTGAAGGCGCTGGCCAGCGAGCTGTAATCGCCGGGCGCGTCGGGGATGGGCCGTTTCCAGTAGCTCTTGCCGCCATCGTACACTCCGGCCAGCCGGATGAAGGGGACGAGCTCGAGCTCATAGCAGCGGTTGACGTAGTCGACCCAGCCGGAACGCGCCCCGCGCGTCTTGGCGGTGATGCCGGTGAACATGGTCTTGGCATGGCCCCAGCGGCCGACAAGGTACTTTGCCCAGCGCAGGGTGCGATCGCCGTAGGATCCGGGCTTGCCGTCCTGGACAAGCAGGTGGGCACCATAGTAATTCCGCGGCAGGTCGTAGTAGGTCTCGCTCTTCGGCTGACCGAGAGCAGGGGTGACCAAGCTGGATCCTGCGATCAGAAGCGCCAAGAATGCTGTCAGGGGTTGAAGACCTCGGGTCATGCGAAAACTCTCCTCTCGGGGGCGTTCCATTGGGGACTACGCTTGGCGGGGTTTACTCGAAGTCGAAATCTCGTCACTCCGCCGTCAGGTGGTTACATACTTCTGGCGGCGACTCCACGCGTGCTCGCGACTTTATACCCGATCCGGGCTCCGGCGTCGCTGACAATCCGAGCAGGACGGAGGGATTCGAAGTGCCTCTTTCCTTGATCCCAGGGGATCGGGACGTTATTCTGTCCGGACTGTGGACAGATCCGGTAATACGCCTCTAACTGTTGATACGATAGGAACTTAGATGAGTGCTTCCGTAGAATCCCGAATCATCGAGAACTGTAAAAACGTGGTGCGGATGACCACCCAAGCGGGGTCGGGACATCCTTCAAGCGCGCTGTCGATCGTGCATCTGGTCGCGCAGTTGATGTACGAGCAGATGCGGTACGATCCGTCGGATCCGTGGAACCCGGGCAATGACCGTCTCGTGCTGAGCGAGGGGCATTCGGTGCCGGTGGTGTACGCGGTGTACGCGGATCTTGGTGGCGCGGTCGGCATGTCGAAGTCGGACAGCCGGGCGCTGAAGGCGGACGATCTGGCGACGCTTCGCGAGTTGGACAGCGTGCTGGACGGACATCCGAACCCGGCGGAAGGGTTTCCCTTCTTCGACGCCGCCACCGGATCCCTCGGCCAGGGGCTGAGCGTCTCGGCGGGGCTGGCCCTGGCAGCGCGGCGGCGCGGTATCGACAAGAAGGTGTATTGCATCATCGGCGACGGCGAATCGCGCGAGGGGCAGATCTGGGAAGCGCTGGACTTCATCGTCGATCATAAGCTCACGAACGTCTGCCCGATCTTCAACTGCAACGGGCAGGGGCAGGCGGACTACGTGTCCGGGCAGCAGTCGGCGGAGACGCTGGCGAAGAAGCTGGAGGCGTTCGGTTACGACGCAACAGTGATCGACGGCCACGACCTGTCGGCGGTCAAGAGTGCGCTGAGCAACGTCGGCGGTGCGAAGCCGGTCGCGATCGTGGCGAAGACGGAGAAGGGCTGGGGCGTGGAGAGCCTCAAGGACAAGAGCAATCACGGCAAGCCGCTCGATGAGGACAAGGTCGCCGAGGCGGAATCGAGCCTCGATGCCATCGCGAAGAAGTTGAACATCACGGTCAGCGACAGCGCTCCCACACCACCCGGGCCGGTATCGAGCAACGGATCGCTCAAGAGCGGGAAAGTGCAGCTCGGGCCGTTTGAAGAGGCCATGGAGAAAGCAGGCCTGGGGGGTAAGGAAAAGGTCGCCACGCGGCGCGCCTACGGCGCGGCGTTGCTGGCGTTGGGTGAGGCGGACGAGCGGATCGTGGCAGTCGATGGCGACGTATCGAACTCGACGTTCGCGAACATCTTCGCCAAGAAGTTCCCGGACCGCTTCTTCGAGTGCAAGATCGCCGAGCAGAACATGATCTCTGTGGCGGCGGGCCTGGCGGCGGGAGGCTTGATCCCCTTTGCGAGCACGTTCGCGAAGTTCCTGGCAAGGGCGTACGACCAGATCGAGATGGCGGCGATCACGCGGGCGAACATCAACCTGGTGGGCTCGCACTCGGGCTGCTCGCTGGGGGCGGACGGCCCCAGCCAGATGAGCCTGCCGGATCTTGCCTATTTCCGGGCGTACACCAAGGCCGAGGACGGCATCACGGGCAACCCCGCCGCGTGCCTGTTCCATCCCGCCGATGCCGTGGCGGCGTACCGCTTGACCGAGCTGGCGGCGAACACGCCGAACATCTGCTACGTGCGGACGCATCGTCCGGACGTCGTCGCGCTGTACGGTCCGGACGAGACGTTCGAAGTCGGCGGATCGAAGACACTGGCGGAAGGTGACAGGCTGACCGTCGTGGCGAGCGGTTACATGACGACGCTCGCGCTGGCGGCGGTACGCGATCTGGAGAAGCAGGGCGTGAAGTGCAACCTGTTCGACGCGTACTGCCTGCCGCTGAACTGTGAACCGATTCTGGCGGCGGCGCGGAAAGCAGGCGGGACGATCCTGACGGTGGAGGACAACTTTGCCGGCGGGTTCAACGCCGCGCTGGCCGAGGCGGCAGCGGAAGCAGGCGACGTGCGCGTGTTCGCGATGACCGCGCCGCGGATTCCGAAGTCCGGCAAGAACGGCGACCTCGTGCTGAGTTCGCTCGGACTCGGCCCGGAGGACATCACCGCCAGGGCGAAATCGCTCGCCGGCTGAGCAACGCGATTGCTCTATGAAAACAAAGCAAGGCCGCTGTACTCGGTGAACCTGAGAGCAGCGGCCTTTCTGTTTCAGGAAGAACCGAGCGCGGCGCACTGCGGGTCGGCCGGCTGATCCGGTGCGGTGATGCACCGCTGAAACAGAGAGAAGTCGCGCTGATCGACGTCGCCATCACGGTCAAGATCGGGAGCGATGATCTCTTCATCGTCAGGCTCGGCAGCGCAGGCAGGCGGCAGGTTTTCCGGGTCGTAAGGCAATGCCGGGCCGGTCGCGCAGGCGGCGAAGAGTTCGAAGTCGTCGCTATCCACATCGTTGTCGCAATCGTAGTCCGCCGGACAAGGCGCAAACCCGGCGGAAAACGCGAACATCAGCGGTTCGGAATCGGCATAATCGGTCGCGCCCTTGTCCTTGAGGATGAACGTGACGACCCACACACACTGGTCGGGCTCGAAAGCGGGATCGGTCGTATCGATCAGCCAGATCGGATGGGCGTGACTTCCGGGTCCGCCGATGCGCATCTCGGGCGGGGCAAGGAAATTGATGATCAGGAACGACGGGGTTTGAATCTGAAGCAGCGCGGGGTCTACATCAAGCTGCTCCATCCAGACGTCGGCGCCGGCTTCGAGAGGATAGACATCGTGCTCCGGCGATGCGATCACCACGTCGCTGAAGCCGGGGATGGAGGCGCTGAACCCTTCCAGCGGTCCGCCGGGTGGGATTTCTTCCAGCACGGTCAACGCCTCGTTCGGCACGCCATCGGCGCGGTGCCACGTCAATTGCCCTTCGGCGGTCCGGCCGACGAGCATGTGGGCTTCATGGCCCCATGCGTGTGGCGTCGCCGGCAGGACCAGGGCCACCATCGTGATGACGTATGATCTTGTACGCATTTCACCATGCTCCCGGTGTTGCGGAGATTCTGATATCAGTGCCCGACTTTCGGGTCGTACATGTTGTGCGCCCAATCGGGCACAAGTTGAGCGCCCTGCCGTTCGATGCCGCGCAGCAAGTACGTCTGCTCGAAGCGCATCGGGGAAACATGCCCATCGGCAAAGGTGTAGTGCGCCTTGCCGAAGTGGCGATCGAGGGCGATCTGCTGCCTCGCTTCATGGACCGGATTGACCAGCCAGAGTTCCACGTGAATGTGATCCGCCACCGCGAAGCCTCCGGTCTCGGCCAGTTCGGCGAATACGATCGTTGTGGCCGGGCGCCGCACGCTTTCGATCGTGTCGTAATCTTCCCATCCCGGCAGGCTTCCGGTGAGATAATCATTTAAGGCATAGCCCACACGGCGTAACTCCGGAGGATCGGAGCCGGGCAGCGGGGTCTCCCAATGCGGACTCTCGTCCGACGGGCAACGGGCCACGAGTGCATCTCCGTAGTCCCGGCGCATCGTGTAGAACCAGCTTCCTTTCTCGCGATCGTCAGAACCCTGAGCGCCGCCATGGACGAAACCGCCGGCGATCAACTTCCCGTCATGCGCGCCGGCGTACATGTGCCAGGCGATGCCGAGTTGACGCAAGTTGCTCTGACAGGCGACGGCGCGCGCCTGAGCGCGCGCCCGACTGAGCGAGGGCAGGAGAATCGCCACCAGCAAAGCAATGATGGCGACGACCACCAGCACCTCGATCAGCGTGAACGCGTGTCGTCGAAGGACATTCATGGAATGAAGTTGAACCACGCTCGCCCCATATCAGGATCGGCGACGAATCCGCAGCATCAGCACGAAACCGGCGAGCAATCCGCTAAGGGCGGCGGGCTCGGGGACGACCTGGAAGTTCACGGTAAAGGGTTGTGAATCGGCCAGGGCGCCGTTGTTGTCGCTCAAGTGAAAGGTGGCGGTGAACATCTGGCCGAGCGCAGGATTCTCGGATTCATCGATGAAGAACGTCGGATGCCCGTGGAAGTCGGAACCCAGTGTCCAGGTGGTCATGGGCTGAAGCGTGCTGCTGTTCAACATCGACAGTCCCGGATCGATCTGGTCGACGTGCAGCACGACGTCGACCTCGCCATGCGTGTAGCCGGGATCCAGCCAGGAGTAGTAGCCATGACCGCCGAACTCCTGATCGCCGACCTCCAGCGTCGAGAAGCCCGGGGCCTCGCCCGCCCATCCGGTAAGAATACCGCCACTCTGGTAGGTCAGCGGATAAATGGAATTCCCGAGTTCCCAGGGATGGGTATCGACCAACAGAGTCGCAGGCCACGGCGGCGAAGCGGGACTCTCGTAACTCGCGTCGTGCCCGTAGTAGTAGCCGATGCTCAGGTGATCCTCCGTCCCTCCACCCCCATGTCCCCAGGCGGGCGAAGCCAGACAGAGCCCCGCGAGGGCGATTCCGAGGACCTGGACCTGCGGTGTCGTGACAGCTTTCATGATGCGTGCTCCTTTCGTCGGTGCGGCGGATGACCGTCCGCGGACCCAATAACCCAATCTCCCCTCGCCGGCTACATATGTATTACGAACAGATAATACATAATACTGGGAGTGTAGGGCCCACCTCGGGATCTGTCAAGCCCATCCCGCGCCTTGGGAGGGGGGGCCGGTCCGATGGCGGCCGTTGGCTCGCGACTCAATCGGGATTTGGGTAGAACGCAGATTCCATTTCGAATGCGTTCCTATCGAGGAGGTGCACATGCCGGGTCAACGACTCATCGGAGCGGTGTCGGCGCTGGTCTGCGTCGCGTGGGCGGGAATACCGGCGGCGGCGGCAGAGCAGGCGACACCGAACGTCGTGCTCATCATGACCGACGATCAGGGGTGGTGGGATCTTTCGTGTCACGGACATCCGACGCTGGAAACACCGCACCTCGATCGGCTGGCGAGTGAGAGTGTCGAGTTCATGCGTTTCTACGCGTCGCCGGTCTGCACACCGACGCGCGCGAGCCTCATGACCGGTCGACACTATCAGCGGACCGGCGCGATCGACACGTATCGAGGGCTGGACACGCTGGACACGAGCGAAGTGACGTTGGCGGAGATGTTCCAACGCAAGGGGTACACCACTGCCCAGACGGGCAAATGGCATCTCGGGCGTTACGCGCGCTATCACCCGATGGCGCGCGGGTTCGATGAATACTTCGGCTTCTGGCAGTATGGCTACATCAATCGTTACTTCGATTCCGACGAACTCTGGCACAACCGCGAACCCGTAGTGACGAAGGGGTACGTGACCGACGTGCTGACGGATCAGGCCATCCGGTTCATTCAATCGCACCCCGACGCGCCGTTCTTTCTCTACGTGCCGTACAACGCGCCGCACTTTCCCCATCTCGCGCCGGACGACCTCATCGAGAAGTATCTGGGGAAGGACCTGCCGCTTCGTGAGGCGCGGATCGCCGCCATGATCGATTCCATCGATCAGAACGTAGGGCGGATCCTCGCAGCGCTGGACGCGAACGATCTCGTGGACGATACCGTCGTGATCTTCATGAGCGACAATGGCGGCGTGAGCCGGTCCTACAAGGCGGGGCTTCGCGGGAACAAGGGCAGCACGTACGAAGGCGGGATTCGCGTGCCGTTTTTCGCGCGATGGCCCGGCCAGTTCCCGGCGGGGGCGAAGGTCGGGCCGGAGGTGATGGGCCAGCACATCGACCTGTTTCCAACGCTCTGCGAGTTGATCGGCGTGGATCCACCGTCGGGTGTGGATCTGGACGGAAAGAGCCTGCTGTCCATCCTGCGCGCGGGCAAGGGAGAAAGCCCGCGGGAATATGCTTTTCACCAATGGTGCCGGGCGCGTCCGGACCCGGACAAGAGCTGGGCGGTGCAGAGCGTGCGGTACAAGCTGGTCAACGGGGAACTTTTTGACATGAAGAACGACCCGGGCGAGACCAAGAACCTCGCCGAGGCGCATCCGGATATCGCCAAGAAACTGCACGACGAATTCATGCGCTGGTTCAACGATGTCACGGATCGCGACTACGGGCGCGTGCCGATCGAGGTGGGTCGGGCGGACGAGAATCCCGTGGAGGTGGACATCTCCTGGGCGGATTTCGAAGGCAAGGCCAAATACGGCTGGGGAAGCTATCACCGCGATCACATCGGCGGATGGACGACGCCGGAGGATCGGGCCATGTGGAAGCTCGACGTGGTACGTTCCGGGACCTACCGGGTCAGGCTCGCGTATGGCGCGCATCCCGACGTCACCGGGCAGCAGGCAAGTTTCGACATCGCGGACGAAAACTTGATCATCACACTCGAACCGCGCGCGGGCGCGATGGTGTACGAGGCGCATGAGGTGGGCGCGATCCAGCTCGAAAAGGGTCCGGTGACCTTGACGATCGCACCGTCAATACCGATGCCCGAGGACCAGGCGCAACACGGTCACCTGCGGTTGCACAAGATCTGGCTGGAACGGGCGGAATAAATGGACTGGGGGTCAGATCCGGCCCTGCAATGTGTACTGGACCAGTGCCGCGCACTCATACGCGATGTAAGGCAGGTAGAGGACGCGCCACCGCCAGCGTTTGCTTCGGTCAATCTCGTACGAGAACGGCGGCGGTCCCCCGTAGATCAGAAAGTCGTCATAGCCGCCTTGTTCGAAGATAGCTTTCACACGCCGGCTGTGACTGTGGTTGGTCACGATCAGAAAGCGCATCGTCTTGGGATCGATGCCGGGCAGGGCATCCACGCACGAAGGGTGATCGCCCGTCGTGGCGGAGGTGCGATCCACCAGAAGCGCCTCGTCCGGGACACCACACATGCGCAGCCATTCGCCCATGCGATCGGCGTGGTCTTCATGGCCGGTGAAGATGACGGTAGGGGCATAGCCTTCATGGTACAGCTCTGCCGCCCAGAAGAGCCGTTCGGTCCGCCCGCCGAGGCAGAGGATGACGTCTGCTTTCTCGGGCGGCTGCGTGACGGTCAGCCACAGGTAGAGTCGATCGGTCAAGGGCGTGACGATGAGCACGATCAGCAGGAGAACACAGAGCAGCGAACCATAGAGGACCATCCGCCACGAACGCCTGATCGCACGGCCGAGAAACGAGGGGCGCTTCGGCGAATCGCCGACTTCGGGACGCTCTTGGGATCTTGTTTTCGATGGGCTCTGGACCACGGCGACGTTCCTGGCTTCGATTCTATCGGAAGTGCACTGAGGGCTTTCCGGTCCAATCCGACTTCACAATGTCCATGATAGTCGATACGGTACCGGAATAGGATGACGCCCGCCGGGTGGTGAGGCGTTTGCACTTCCGAGAATCCCCGCATGAGTGGCACCGCTCCAGCACTATCCCGTCCGTTGACCTCGAACCGCCTCCGGTTCTCACCGGGAACATGGTGGACATTGTTCCTGTTCAGCCTGCTGCTCTACGCGCTCACCGCCAATCGTGGGATGCAGTGGGTGGATTCCGGCGCGCACATTCTTCGCGTGATGGAGCAGCGCGTGGATCATCATCTCGGCCTGGCGCTGGCGCATCCATTGCATCACTGGATCGCCCGCCTGCTGGCGGCGGTGGGGCCGTTCGAGATCCCCTACGCGGTGACACTCGTCAGCGCGCTGGCGGGGGCGTTCACGATCGCTAACGTGTATGGCGCCGTGGTGACGCTGACCGACCGTCACCTGGCGGGAGTGTTCGCGGCGGCATCGCTGGCGATGGCGAACACGTTCTGGCAGATGTCGACAGTGGCGGAAATCTACACGCTTTGTACGGCGCTGCTGGCGGCGGAATTGTGGTGCATGGCGGGGCTGATCCGCACAGGGCGCACCCCCTGGCTCTATGGGATGGTGCTGTTCAATGGATTGGGCATTGCCAATCACATGCTCGCATCATTGACGACGCCGGTGGTCGTCGTTGTGGTCATGAGTCGGTTGATGCAACGGCGCAAGTTTGCGTCGACTGCGCTGATCGCCGCCGCCTTGTGGGTGCTCGGGACGTTGCCCTACACGTTGATGATTCTTTCTGAGTGGTGGTCGACGGGAAATCTGGCGGGGACGGTTCGCTCGGCGCTGTTCGGCGATTACGCGGGGGAAGTGCTGAACGCTTCATTCGGCATGCGCCAGATGCTGATCACGCTGGCGTTCCCGGTGTACAACTTCCCGAACCTGCTGCTCCCGGCAGCGGCATACGGGTTGTTTCGCTGGCGCGTGGCGGGAGTTGCGCGGGGGACCGTGCGCGCGTTGATGGCCGGACTGATCATCCACGTGCTGTTCGCGATGCGCTACAACGTCCACGATCAGCATACGTTCTTTCTGCCAATGTACACGTACTTCGCGATCTTCGGCGGCATCGGCGCGGCGGTGGTGTTGAACTGGCCGCGGTTGCAGGCGCGGCGCCAGGCAGGCGCGGTAGCGGCAGTCTTCCTCATTCTCACGCCCGTGGTGTACGCGGTGACACCGGCGCTCGCCCGCCGCATGCAGGTCCTGGAGCGGGCGAACGTCATGCGGAGCAAGCCGTATCGCGATGATTACCGGTTCGTCTTCTGGCCATGGTCGGTGGCGGACACGTCGGCCGAACGGATGAGCGCGGAAGCGGTCTCGCTGGCCGGTTCGAACGGCTGGATCCTCACGGAAGATCGCATGGCGCAATACGCGCTACGCAGCCAGAAACGGCTGATGGAACGCGAGGGCATCACGATCGACATCTACCCGCGTCTCCCTTCGGAGTCGTTCATTCTCGAACTCCAGGAGAAACTGCGATCGGCCCTTGAAGCCGATGTGCCGGTCGTCTTGGTCCCGCTCGATGCCGATGCCCCGCGCGTGCCCCTCACGCAGGGCCACTGGAAGCGTGAGGGGGATCTTTACGTGCTGTCGGTCGAACCCCCGACAGGCATCCCATCGCCATAGTTCGACTTTGAGAAGGGGATCGACACGGGACGGCGCGATAGCCACCCCGTGCCGGGTGCTCATTGCTCATTTCATCGGCGGATGCGTGCGCACCTGGCGCAGAGCGAAATCGTCGAAGTCCACGCGGAAGGGCCATCCGTCGGTCTGCGTGGTCTGGGCGCGAAGCCAGATGCTGATGGCTTCGTCTTCCGGACGATCCGGCCGGCTGCGGTAATCGCAGAAGATCCCGTGCACGCCGGGCATTGTCGTCCAGGTGATGGTCTCCGCCTCGGGGTCGCGGGTCTGCCCGGTCATGTCCACCCCGACCCAGCAGGCATGCTTCTCGTCGACCGGCCAGGAGGAACGTACTTTGCCCGTCACGACATAATTCTCGAGTTGGCTGAGACCTTCCACCTTCTGCACGAATCCGCCATCGACGGTCGAGTTGTTGATGCCTCCGCCGATGACGCGAATCATGCGATTGTCGGTCTCCACCTGATCGGTGAGGTACTGGTGCGATGTCTGGGGATCGATCTTGAAGGGCGTCCATCCCATGGCCTCGCCTTCTTCCGGGGCATCGGGCTTCAAGTCACCGGCCTGCATGTCGCCGTTGGTGAGCAGGTTTTCCTCGTGCAGAGCGAGGTCCCAGTCGGGCACGAAGTGCTGGTACTCGATGATCTGCATGTCCAGGTCGTAGTCCATGGCTTCAGTGCCTTCGAAATAGGCGGTGCCGTGGGCGTAATCGTCCGGGGCATGTTTGCGATACGGCGTGAATCCCGGCACGTTGGTGCTGTGACGTCCCTTGATGTCGATCCAGCCTTTGAGTGTTTCGGTGTTCTCGATGGTCTCGAACTCGATGGCATAGGTTTCGCCGGGCGTCAACGGCACTTCACCCGGGGCGAAGGCGAGGCCGAACATGCCCCAGGACGCGTCGCCAGTGTAATTGCCGTTGCCGATGGCGATTTTGGGCGTGCCGACAATCGGCCCGCTTGGTCCGCCTTTGCGCACGCGGACGATGCAGCGCTGCTTGGCCAGGGGCGGCTGCGTGCCGTCGACCGCCGCGTACATCATGGCGGAGGCCAGGCTGCGTCCCTGGGCGACATACGTCTGCGACCACTTCGTCGTGCCGCGCGTCAATTCCCCGAACTTGCGATGCGTGCACTTGTTGTAGGGGATCAGCAGGCCGTTGCAGTCGGTGCTGACCGCCATCCAGAGGTTGCGCTTCTGCCACCCGGTCGGCCCGAGATCACCGATGCGGTAAACCTTCGTGTCGAGGCTCTCATCCTTGGACCACCACGCCTGGAACGTGCTGCCTTCCTTCTCGGCGTAGAGATGCACGGCGTAGGTCTTTCCCGGCGTGATCGGCACCTGGCCGGAATCCCAGCCGGCAGACCACTTGTAATTCTTCGGTCCGCCGGAATCGACACCCAGCACGACACGCGCGGGGCCGATCTGCTTCCAGGTGTCGGGCTTGCCGTCGCCGACTTCGTGAATTGCGAGCATGAGGTTCTGACCGCCGGCCGCGCCGCCATCAACCCCGTCATGCACCACCTGGAAACCGACCTGCGTCACGCTGGTGCCCTTGGCGACGAAGGTCTGGTAGTAATCGGTCGCCGCTTTTTCGTCCCAGGCGCTGTTGTCGAAGACGGCATAGTCGAACGGGGAAGTCACCGGGCCATCGACCTTGTCGCCGGCGTCGGTAAACATGTTGGTGCGGATGACCGGGCGGTAGAACTGGCCGGGGTCGGAGAAGACGGCGGTGTAATCGCCCTCGATACCGGGGAGGAAGTACCAGCCGGCGGGATGCGTTTCCCAGGTGCGGAAGCCGTTGCCCTGCATCAGCGACCCACGCGGGGTGGTGAAAACGTGCATGGCGGTCATGGGAATGGTCTGATCGGAGCCAGGTTTGACGGGCATGATCGCCCGGCCGGTGATGATCGACTGGGCGAGCGCGGGGGCGGTCATGCCGAGAACGAGGGCGAGCGTGAACCAGTGTGCGAATCTCATGGATGTACTCCTTCGGGTGAAAAAAAGCGGCAGGGCGCCCCTCCGCGACAGTTTCCGGGGCGAAGTCAAAACGATAGCAGGGCATCAAATGCCTGTCCAGATTCTACACCCGGGTGGTTCGAGCGCCTCATGGCATGGTTATCGCCAGCTAGTGGCTCAAATATGGCGGGCGTGGATACGGGTAGTTTGGCCGGCGGGGAGGATGTAGCGGGACTTGCCGCCATCCGGCGAGGGGGACGGGTCGAGGGGGAGTTGCTCATCGCGCGGGGTGATGAACTCGGCGTGGATGCCAGTCGGCAGCGAGATAGTGATATGGCGGTCACCGTATCGGCCGGTGGCCTGGAGCTGGATCGGTCCGCGCGGGGTGTGGTGAGTCAGGTCGAGGTCGGGCAGGTCGGCGAGGTGCGGCTCGATGGTGCAGGCTGCGAAGCCGGGGGCGGTCGGCCGGATGCCGGCGAGGCTCATGTGCAGCAGGTAGAGCGGCACGACGGCACAGTGACTCCACTGCTGGGATGAATCGGGGCGGGCGGTCCAGTCCTCCTGAATGGTGTTGTTGAGGCGAACGGAATCCATCGTTGCCCAGCGTTCGCGAAAATCGCGGACGATCACGTCCGCGCGGCCAACGCGGGCGAGGGCCCAGAGTCGCCATCCGGCGTTGGCGGGGTAGGAGAGACCGACGGATTCCGGCATCTCCGCCAGCAGCTCCGCGGCACGGGTGGTGTCGTTGTCGGGGCACTGGTCGAAGAGAATCGCCGTGGCCAGCGAGCGATCGCAGTAGCGCGGCGCGTGCTCTGCATCGAGCCAGGGTTGATTGACGACGAAGGTCCGCTCCCGGTCATTCCAGAATCGTTTCACGGTGGCGGCGAGAAGGCGATCGCTGATTGTTTCGGCGTCGTCGGCGGAGGCGGGGTCATCCAACCATCGGCAGAGCTGCGCGTATGCATGCCGCAGCATGGCGGCGGTGTACAGGTTGAACGCGCACTGCTTGTGGCGCTGCTGGGCATAGGCGATGTGGTCGATCCAGACGATGGGGATGCCGAGGTTTTCCACGGGAAGCAGCCCGTCTTCGCCGATCATGTTAGTCAGAGATTCGATGAAGCGCCGCAACCGCGGCAGGATCGCGCGGATGGTATCGAGGTCGCCGGTGTACAGCACGTGATTCAGGCAGTCGAAGTGAAAGCCGACGCCATGATCGAGAATCGGTCCCCACTCGGCGAGTCCGATCTGCCGGGCCATGATGCGAGCCAGCCGGTCGTACGCGGGCCAGCAATCGAGGAAGTAGCCATCGGCGGCGATCCCCTGGCTCCAGGTCGAGAGGAAGCGCGCGGGCAGGCGGTGTTCGCCGAAGGTGGCATACACGGCAAGAAGCTGATGGCCGCAATCGCCGGAGTACTGCTGCCGCTCGCGGGCCATGCCATCGACGCAGATGTCCTGGCACGAATTGTGAAGCGTGTTGATCGACGCATCCATCAGGCGCTGCAGTGCCGCATCGTCGACATGGACGCGTGGCGCGTTCGGCCAGGGGAAGCGCCGGCGTCGCAGACCGACATCGCGCACGGTCACGAGTCCGTCGGCACCGTGAATGTGAAGTTGTATCCATCGGCAGCTTTCAAAGTCGGATGTTTCGAACCGATTCTCGCCTTCGGCGCAGATGAAGCGCGACCAGGAATGGAAGTGCGTGTTGAGCAACGGCGGGCCGTCCTCGCCGTGTGCTTCGTGAACGAGGAGTTCAACCGTCGTTCCGGCAGGGGCATCGATGGCAAAGCAGGGAAAGCCGACGACCTGCTCGTCAAGCGTAAAGGTGAGTGCTGCCGAATGTGACGTGTCCGCGCGGAACGTCCATTGCTCATCGCATTGTTCGACATCCAAACGCCCCGCAACTCGATACGCATTCTTCGTCATGACGTCGAAGTACTCGGCGATCGGGCAGTTCCATTGGAGCGCGGTGGCGGACGCGAGCGTTGTGGTGGGGACAATCTGCTCGTCGAGCAGGGGGATGGTTCGCACGCGCATCTCACATTGGTCGGGCGTACCCTGAATACCGTATTGAAACTCTTCGAGCGAACTGCAGATCGGCGGCAGAGTACTCGGCACATCAAGCGGCATGGCCGAACGCCAGAGCGCGTCGTTGGCGTCGGTATTCGTCTCCCAGCCATGCGGATATTCACGCGCGTCGAACACCTCCTGCAGCGCACGCACGTAGCTGCGCTTGTACATGCCCGGCCGCCACGACCGGGGCACGCAACATTGCCAGGATGCATCCGAGACGATGAGTTGCTTCGAGCCGTCGAGGAGTTCACAGTCCAGTCGGAAGAGGAAACCGGGCTTGCCGAACGGGCTCGTACCGTCGCCGTGGCCGTAATAGAACACCTTGGCGGCGATGACGTTTTCACCGGCCTGAAGGTGGCGGGTGAGATCGATCGGGTCCGCCTCGAGCGTGCGCGGGTCGCACGGCGCGGGGCCGAACTGGAGACATGAGCCGTTGACGTGGAGGGTGTAGCGGCTGTCCGCGCTGATCCATCCGCGTGCGGAGTTCGTGTGGGCCGGTAACGCGATGACGCGTCGAAAGAGCACAAACGTACTCGGCAGAACGCGCGTGCCGGGATACCAGATCCATCGTGCCGGTGCGAGATCGGGAAGGGCGGTATCGCGAGAGTTCATGCGATGGCGGAGCCTCAGACGTGAATGTACGATAATCGCGAGCGATCCTTCTTCGAATCGAACCGATACTCTGAAGCTTATGCGAGGTGACCGGATGCCTGCAAATTCTCGATGGCGATGGTGGGCGATCATGATCCTGGGAGTGGCGTCAACGGTCGCGCCGGCGTCATCCTGGGAAGATCAGATCGTGGACGGGGCGATGCCCGGCTGGGAGGTGAAGGGCGCGCATCCGGAGGAGTGGGCCATTGCCGATGGTGTGCTGCGCTTCAGCGGGAAACCAGGCACCGGGTGGATGGGCACGAAGCGGCAGTTCGCGGACTTCGAGATCGAACTCGAATACCGCCTTCAGGAGGGCGGCAACAGCGGCGTGTTTCTGAGGGCGCCGGGTCCGGACGGCGGGCACCCGACGTCGGTCGGCATGGAGGTGCAGATCCTCGATGACGAGGCGGAGAAGCACAAGACCATCAAGCCGTGGCAGCATTGCGGCTCGCTGTATCACATCGTGCCCGCCGCCACGAAGGCGTACAAGCCGGTGGGCGAGTGGAACCACCTGAAGATCACCGCCGACGGCGATTACATTCATGTCGTGCTGAACGGCACGCCGCTGGTGACCGCCACCGGGCAGACGCACCCGGAGATCGTGCAGCGTCAGGCGCGCGGGTTCATCGGTCTGCAGAATCACAACGAGCCGCTGGAGTTCCGCCGAATCCGCCTGCGCGATCTGGCGGCTGAGCGGTATCAACGCAGCGCGTGGTTCCGCGAGGCGAAGTTCGGCATGTTCATCCACTGGGGCGTGTACGCGGAGCGCGGTGAGGGCGAGTGGGTGATGAAGGTCGCGAAGATTCCCGCCGCCGAGTACGAGAAGCTACTCCCGCAGTTCAACCCGGTGAAGTTTGATGCGGCCGAATGGGTCGACCTCGCCAGGCGGGCCGGCCAGAGGTACATGGTCATCACGTCGAAGCATCATGACGGATTCGCCATGTACGATTCGAACGTCAGCGATTACGACATCATCGATGCGACGCCGTACAGCAGAGATCCCATGAAAGCCCTGGCGGACGAGTGTCGCAAACAGGGCATTCACTTCGGGTTCTACCACTCGATCCTCGACTGGCATCATCCGGACTACGTCCCGGTGCCGGAGTGGGACAAGGAGGCGCGGGCGGGGCATACGCCGGACTTCGATCGCTACCTGGCATACATGCGCGCTCAGACGCGCGAGCTGTGCACGAACTACGGTCCGCTGGCGTGCATCTGGTGGGACGGGGGCTGGGATCACAAGACGCCGGAAGCCATCGCCAAGTTTGCGTCGATCAACGCCATGATCCGCGCGCTTCAGCCGGATATCCTGATCAACAATCGGGCGAACCTGCCGGAGGACTTCGCGACGCCGGAGCAGTACGTGCCGCCCACCGGATTGAAGCGACCGGACGGTTCGCCGCTGCTGTGGGAGAACTGCATCACGCTGACCACCGGGCATGGCTCGTTTCCGCCGACGGCGTGGTGGGGATACGACAAGAACGAGACCGAGTACAAGACGCCCGAGTATTGCATCCGCATGCTGATCGATATCGTGTCGAAGGGGGGCAATCTCCTGCTGAACGTCGGGCCGACACCGGAGGGTGAGATTCAGCCCGCCGAGCGCGCGGTGCTGGAAGCGATCGGCACTTGGATGGCTGTGAACAGCGAGGCGATCTACGGCACGCGGGCGAGCCCGTTTCGTCATCTGCCGTTTTACGGCAAAGTGACCGCCAAGGAGGACACGCTGTATTGCCATGTCTTCCATTGGCCGAAGGATCGCCGGCTGGAACTGCCCGGCCTGCAGGCGCAGATTCAGCGGGCGTACCTGCTGGCGGATCGGGAGACGCCACTGGAATTCACACTGCCGGAAGACAGGAAAGGGCCCGTGATCCTTCTTCCGAAGGAGGCGCCGGATTCGATCGCGAGCGTCGTGGCGGTGGAACTTCTGTGTCCCTGGCGGGTGGTCCCGACCGCCATCGAACCGGATGAGGACGGCGCGGTGACTTTGCCGGCGCTGTGGTCGGAGATTCGCGGTCGTCACGGCCAGCAGGCACGGTTCGAGCTTGCGGGCGGCGAGGTACACGTGGGCAACTGGACGAATGCGCACGACTTCCCGTCGTGGTCGTTCGAAAGCGCGAAGGCGGGGACCTACGAGGTCGCCTTGACCTATGCCGCCGGCGCCAGGAGCGAGGGACTGGCGTATCGCGTGTCGGCCGGTCAGGCGGGAGACTCGGCGGCGTCGAACGTCGGCGGTGGGAACGTGCAGGCGATCTCAACAGGCGAGATGTTCGACCTGCCGGAGGACGCCGCCACGCTAAAGGCGAAGGTGATCCCGACTGCATCGGAGTCGAGTTTTAAAACGCGGACGATCGGCAAGCTGGAGCTGCCGAAGGGACGTTGCGTGCTCGTGGTCAAGAGCGAGAAGCACCCGCGCGGTACGCCGCTGATGAAACTGCGGGGCGTGAAACTCATACCGGTCCGCGCGCAGTCAAGTGGGCAACACGATGGGGGCAAGGTGATGTCAAGTGTGACCATCGACGAGGGCCGTCTGCACGTGGTGTTCAAGGACAACGCGGAATCGCCCGGCGTGCTGAGCGGCATCCAGACGCTGGTCAACACGAAAGACGCTCCCGGCTTCGACGCCTTCGACCCCGACACACCCGGGGCGTCGGCTGGGATGAATTTCGAGCACATCATTGCCGGCCACGAGAATCCCAATAACGCGTTCACGCCGCGTCACGGGCGTTATGAAATGCACGCCATGCCGGACGGCGCGTCGGTCCGATTCGTTCGCCGCGCGGCGGACAGCCCGTGGTCGGTCGCGAGCACATTCACCTTCACCGTGACGCCGCCGCATTACATCGACTTCGACTTCCGTTGCACTGCCGAAGACGCGTCGAAGTTCGATCCCTACGGCTACGCGATCTTCTTCTTTGCCAATTACATGAATGACGTGGTGGATCCTGCGTTGCATTTTCGCGGAACCGCATCGCCGGATGACGTCGAGGATGTGACATGGGTCGCCGCAGGCGCACCTCCCGGGCCGCGCGATTACAACGGCGGCGGGACGTATCGGCATGTTCACGCCGCGCCGCTGCCCTTCGCCGACGATCTGAGTTTCCGGCTGAACACCTGGAGCTACGATCGGCCCCGCTTTGCCGAGCCGTACTATTACGGCCTCGCCGATAACGGCATGGTGTACCAGTTGATGTTCGATCGCGCGCACGGCGAGTACGACGAGATCCGCTTCAGTCTGTTCAAGTTCAAGCTCGAACGCCATCCGCGCCCGGCGTGGGACTTCCAGTACGTGGTCCGTGACATCGAGCCCGACCGCGAGTATGGATTCCGTGGACGGTTGATATGGAAGAAGTTTGTCAGCGCCGAGGATTGTCACGACGAATACATGCGCTGGCAGCGATCATGTGTCGAATCTACAGGTTGATGGCGGCGAGCACCGCATCGTCGAGCTCCTGCTCGGTGCGCTCGCCCGGTACTTCGAACTTGAGCTTGAGTTCGCCGATTTCCCGCAGGGCCTCGGCCACGGCATAGTTCGTGTCCTCCGAGAGGTCGAGCTCATCATCGGAGGGGCTGCCATGTTCGTCCACCGGGACGACGACCGGCCGCGTGTGCTGCCCGGGATTGGCGCGCAGCACCTGGGCGCCCTGGCCGTTGGTCAGGCGGACGTAACTGCCCACCGGGAAGATTGACATGCCGTCCAGGAAGATGCGCAGCGCTTCGGCATCGAACCGGCCAAGCTTCGCCTCCCGCAAGAGGACATGAACGGCATCATGCGGCGTCCGCGCGTTACGATGTGGTCGATGGGCATTCAGCGCCGAGTAGGCGTCCGATGCGGCCACCAGTCGCGCGTAGGGATGAATTCTTTCCTGGCGTTGTCCACGCGGATAGCCGGAGGAATTGGGACGCTCGTGCGACTGGTATGAAATCATCATGCAGGGTTCGCTGATGCCTTCCATCGCATCGAGACAGCTCAGCGAGTACACCGGGTGCCGGCCGATCTCCTTACGCTCCCGGTCGTTGAGCCAGCGGGGGGCGAAGCGCACCTCGTTGGATACCTGCATCATGCCGACGTCCTGGAGCAGACTGCCCAGGCCGATCTCGAGAATATCCTCGGACGGATACGCCAGCTCCGTGGCGGTGTTCATGGCGAGCAGGGCGACATTGATCCCATGCGGGTACAGGTAATCCTCTGCCACCAGATGAAAATCAAGGATCGACGGCAAAAGGGCCTGGTCCAACCGGGTGAAGTCGAGGAACTGCGACATCAGGTTCCGCGCCGCTGAGACGGTCTTGCGCTGGCGGCGAAGTATATCGGCAAACATGGTACCGACTTCGTCAATGGAGTTGCGGAACACGTCGCGGCCGCGTTCGACCTCGCCGCGAAAATCTCGAAGCCCCAGTCGCGGGCGAGGGCGGAGCGCCATCCGGCGGATCAACCTGGATTCGCTCATGACGTCAATCACGCGATCGAGTTCGACCGTCGTGCGCGTCTGGAACGAGTGATGCACCGCCGAGGGCGAGGACTTCTCGTCCGGGCGCGGCATGCAGACCTCGAAGATGCCCTGCTGTCTCAGCCGGGCCAGGAATTTCGAGGTGATGGGCATGCCTTCCGCAAGCAACATGACGCCATCATGCCGGTAGAGTCCGGTGGGCAGCTTGCTTCCGAGCTTGAGCTGATCGACGGAGGTAGGTACGAGTTCGCCGATATCACCGCGCGGTTCTTCCTCGGGAAGCGTCTCCGATTCCTTGGGGGCGGGAGCGGCGATGCGGTACTCCGACCCCCATTCGTCCCGTCCGTACAAGCCGCGTCCACGTTCGGACCGCAGCCGCGCGATGGCGTCGGCGTCGAGCAGCTTTCCGGCGGGCACCAGCACGCGTCCTTCTTCCGAGAGGATCGCGCCGGGCAGCGGCATGTCGAGGTCGATTCGCTTGAGATCGAGACGATGCATTCCGGCCGGAAGATTCTTGGGTCGTGGTTGAACAGACGAGGACCGCATATTTCCCCCATGACAATGCGAGGTACGCTGACTATCCGGATCATCGGACGCTCGACGCCGCGAGATAATATCCGGGCGTGATGAAAGCCGGCCAAAGATGTCGAAGAAGCATCCGTCACATGACTATCGGTCGTTGGCTGAAGCAAGATCGCGCAGCACCCGCGGTGAGCAGGTCATGCGCTTGCCCGGGGAAATTTACGATTGAATCGTCAGGAAATGCAAAGCCCGTGTTCCGATAAGCAGCGGCACCGGGAGACGGACGCCCCCGGTGATCCGCGATCAGTCGGCCAGGCCGAGGTAGAAGTCGTCGACGGCCGCCGCCACGTGGCTCCGGCCGTCCCGGTGCTCCATGTCCACCCAGAAATGCACGTTGACCCGGATACGATCGGTCCCCTTGGGCGGGGTGACTTCGAACCGCGGGTTGTACGCAATCCAGGGATTGTAGTCGAGCCCGCAGCGGTTCTCGGGATTCGCCGCGACGGGCCACCGGGCCTCGAGCCTCTCGTGCTTCAGTTCCTTCTCGCCCTTGAAATATTGAAGGACGAAATCGAGGTGGCTGCCGGCGCCTTCGCGAAATTGAACGGCATCGCCCATCTTCGGCGTATTCTGGACCCAGTTGCACGTCAGCAGCAGCGGGGCACCGGCGGATTTGTCATATGTCACATCCTGGATGAAGACGATCCGGCCCTGTTGGCCTCCCTGCCGAGCTGCTCGAATCCCCGGGTGCCGGGGGTGAAGCCCAGCGGCGCGGTACGCAGCATCTCCTCGGGGGCCTTCCAGTCACTCGCGTCGAACACGACCGACGACATGCCCGCGCCCAGCTCCTTCCACACCGCGTTGTCCGTCGGCACGTAACAGCCCCGTTCGGCATCCAGGGTAAATCGCTCAAAACCCGGATCCCGGATCAGATTCTCCGAGGCACGAGCGTGGAGCCCGTTCCATGCGGACAGCGCGAATAATCCGACAAAGAAAATGATATGCAGACGCATCGGTTCACCTTTCCAACGGCAGTCACAAAAAAGCTACGTGAATACCTATACGCAGGAGCGAAGCCCGCGCCGCACGATTCATTAAAACTTCGTCACGTCTCGCCGGGCGACTATTTCTCCGCGACCAGCTTGACGTTCTTCCAGATCCCGCCGCACCAGTTCACGTTCCACGCCCGCACCGCCAGCGTGATCGTTTCGCCTGGCTCGGCGAGGTCGCTCACGTCGACGAGGAACCGCTGGTGACGCATGTTATCGCCGTAGCGCGACGCGAACTGCAGATTCCCGTCCACGAAGACCGACGCTTCATCGGACACGGCGCCGAAGGCGAGATAGAGGTCGTCGCTATCCTCCGGCAACTCGTCGGGCACGGTGTACTCCAGGCGGTACCAGCCGGCGCCGTCGTACGGCGAGTAGCCCTGGTTCTCCCAGAATTCGCGGATCTCGACGGTGTCCCATTCACTGTCGTCGAAGTCCTCCGCATGCCAGCCTTCTTTGTGGCCGACCTCGTCGGGATCGATCTTGAACCGCCATGTCAGCGGAAGATCCTCGACGAAGGTGTACTCCTCCCACAGATCATCGAACGTGGCTTCGTCCTTGTAACCTTCCTGCGTCTTGGCGGGCAGGTTGCGATAGGTATTGGGCTTGCGATCGCGCTTGGGTTCGGGCACCGTGGGCTGATGGGCGATCTTCAGCGCGTCGAGGTATTCCTGCGGCAGCGGACGCATGACCTCCTCGCCGTTCTCGTCGAGCGTCTTGGCCGTGCCCTTCCACCAGTTCATCACGCCCGGCCACATCCACACGTAGCCGTCGCTGTAGGCCAGCGCGTGATGAATGCTGTAAGCGAATTCCTCGGGCGTGTAGTAGTTCGTCTCGAAATCATCCACGCTGAACGGGCGCCCCTGGCTGGCGTTCTCCCAGCAATCCGCCCAGAACGAGAAGCCCGCCCGGTGGTTGCTCCTGTACTTGTCCGGCACGAAGCTCTTCTCCGGCATGAGCTCGGTCATCATGGCCCGCTGGCGGGCGTACGACCCCGGCACCCGGTTGCTGAACGACTGCTCGTGCATGTCGTAGATCTCCGCTTCCGGGCCGCACTCACTCAGCATGCCGTCCACGAACGCCGAAACGAGCGTGTAGATCTGCTCGCGCGAGACCGGGTGCTGCGGCACGCCGTAGTAGCTGCCGGAATACCCGAAGAGCAGCATAATCTTGATGTCGGGGAACTCGGTGTTAACCGCCCGCATCACCTTCGCCCCCTGCTTGAAGACCTGCTTGCGGTACTCCTCGTAGCTCTTGCTCTTGGCGTGGGTCTGCCTGACGTAGCCGAACAGCGGCAGGCCTTCGTAGTACTCCGAGTCGAAGCAGATGCCGACGAACCCGGACTTCTTTGCCGCTCGTGCCGCGATGCGCCAGTTCTCCGCCACCCAGTCGAGGTCGTCGTACCAGTCGTAGTCCTCACCCGTTTTGCCGGGGTAGGAGTACACGAGATAGAAGTTGTCGGTGTGCCGGCCGTGATCCTTGGCCGATGCTTTCTCGATGAAGCTGTCGAGGGCGTCCGGCTCGTACTTTTTCTGGAACGCCATCATGCCGCCGGTAATCACACCATCGAAATGGACATCGTCATCCCCGACGTAGGGCCCGCGATAACACAGCAGTTTCTTGCCCTCGGTGGTCGGCGTGAAATTCTCCTTCGGATACGGCAGGCACGCCTGCTTGCCGTCGGCATCGGTAAAGCCGCAGTACTCCTTGTGCGAACAGGCCGAAAGCAGCGTCACGGCCAGGGCAGCAATCAACGCCAATGAAGTGAAGCGGAACGTGAAGGGGCGAGGGGGGTTCATGAATTCTCTCCATCGAAGATTCTGGATGCATGTCGTGTGATGCGATGGGCAGCGCGGAAACGATGCTCCATCCACGGGAAGTGGAGTTTTAGCCGCTAACGGGCTTTAACTCAAGGCGAATCACAGGGTGCGAGGCGCCGGGTACCCATTCAGGGCGCCAGGCAGGCCGGGTCGATCGGCAGTCCCGCGCCGGAGAGGCAGTTTACATAGGCGGCAAAGTCGTCGGCATCCACATTGGCATCGCCGTCCATATTGGCCGGCCCGCACTCCTTCTGGGCGGAAGGGAAGACCGCGTTCATGCAGAACTGAAAGGCGCCGAAATCATCCATATCAAGGTCACCGTCCTGATCGATGTCGATGGTCCAGAGACTCATCGGCGGGGAGGTTCCGACCGGCGAGATGGAATGTGCTCTCGAACACGCCCGGCGCAGTTTTGCGTACGTCGAGGTGAGGACCATCGCCGACGATCTCCGCCGAGGCGACCTCGGTCCAGGGCTCACCATGTACAGTCACCTGGAATGCGTAAGGCCACACCGATTGGCGGCTCAACGTGACCTCGGGCGCGGACGGCTGAAGTCCCGCCAGGTCGGCGTCGGTGTGCGGGAAGTCGGGATCGCCGGGAGAGACGCCGATCGAGTTGTCACCGCCGGGATTCTCCTCGGTGCTGCCCGCGAAGTTCATGTCGTCGTTGCGTCCTGGATTGAAGCGGATGAAACTCGCAAAGGGCGCGCCCTGTGGGGCCCAATACGTCGAGGGATCGTACAGGATGTTCCTCGTGATCAACCAGTTGTTCGTGCCCTGGTCGAAGAAGATATTGTTGTTCTGCCAGTCGATGCCCGCCGTTTCGCCGGAGCCGACACCATGCAGCAGATTGTTGCGAAGGACCGCGCCGGGAATGTGCCCGAGCGTGTAGATGCATCCTCCGTCATTGAGCACCTGCATCACGTTCTTGACGCGGTTGTACTCGACCACCACATTCAGATGGCTCGTCGTCGTGTTGTGCCAGTTGAAGCCGAGCGAGATTCCGGTGTACGGCGTATCGCGGACAAGATTGTGGTGGATGTGCGAATTCGTGCAGAACGCCTCCCAGATTCCGACCGCGCCCCAGGCGACCTGGCCGACCTGTTGAATCAGGTTTTGCGTGATGACGTTGCCATCGGGTACATCGGCGGGATCGGGCCAGTCGGTGCTCAGCCACGTCGCGCCGTCGAGCAAGGCTTCCGTATCGCGATTCCCGCGATAACCAACCATGATGCCCGTACCACCGACATCCTCAATGATGCAGTGGCTGACGGTATTGTTTCGCGCGCGAGGTCCCAAACCGATCGCCGACGCGCCGAGATGACGAAAACGGCAGGAGTCCACGGAGCAGTCGCTCGCATATGACAATTCGAAGGCTACGGGGATCACAAAGGATTCACTGCCCCATTGATGCGAATAATGTCCCGCCTGCACTTCGTCGTAACCTTCGGCCGGCAACGTCCATTGACTGTGTTCAAACGTGATGCCCTCAAAGTGTAGATTCTCGACCGGGTCCGCGGCGGTGCCCTCGACGATCACCAGGTGGCGGATCGCAGAGGCGATGAAGGAAAGCGTATTGGGATCTTCGCCACTTGATGCTAAGTAACGCAGTTCCCCCGTCGCGCGTTCGAGATACCACTCAGCCACCTGGTCGATGAAGGAAGGCGCGTGCTCGAAGAAGATCTCCCGTCCCGGCGCCGCCGTCGTCCAACTGTGACCGATGTTACCCGTCGGGGTCGTCGTGACGATCGTGTCATCATTGGTCGAGGCGATGGGGCTCCGGCTGATCGCCCAGTTGTGACGCACCACGAGCTCGGAATCCTTGCCGGCGAGATCAACGAAGAGGTGCCCGTTCATCGTGAACGTCTTCACGTCAGGCGAAACGGTCTGAAGTGTGAAGTAGTTGCCGGGGTTCGGGAACCGCGCCCGCTGGGCGCGCTGCCCGTCGACGAAGAGCTGGCGGAACCACCACTGCCCGCTCTGCACGTCGGCGAGTGAGGTCGACCAGAGATCGTTGCCCTGCGCCGTCCAGCCGCCCACCTCGCGACCACCGCTGATGACCGGGATCTCGTCGGCGAATGCACGGTACGTGATCGCGTACGCGGCGTCGCCGGAGTCGGCCGGACCGAAGACCAGAGGCGCATCGAGCCGATACGTCCCGCCACGTAGGATCACGTCCACATTTTCCATCAATCCCCCGGCGATGAGCCCGCGCACGACGCTTTGCGCGTGGGCGACGGTCTGGAAGGGGGCTTCCAGCGTTCCGGAGTTGGCGTCATCGCCATCCGTCGCGACGTAATAGGTGGCGGCGGATGCCGGGGAAACTGCCAGGACGGCGACAAGGAGGAGGTCCCCGATACGGCTACTGGGACGACGATGCAGGGTGATCATGGGGTTTTCTCGGGAGGCCTGTTGTGGTGCTTCTCTCGCAGATCGACCATACGGATGCCATTGCCGGTTGTTCGGTTACGTTTGAAGGTAACGGAATACGGGGCGTGGAATCAAGGCTCCGGCCGACCGGGTGGGCATCCAGGTCAGTGAATAAGGATCGGAAGACGCGATGCGAACATTAATCCCCGCAGACGGTCACGACGATCTGCCGCTGCCGGGGCTTGATATCGCATTCGAGGTGGAAGATCTGTTGCCACGTGCCGAGAACGAGTTGCCCGTCGCGCACCGGCACGGTGATCTCCGGTCCGAGCCAGGTCGCCTGAAGATGGGAGTGGCCATTGCCGTCGTGCCATGCCTGCTCGTGGCCGTAGTGCGAACTGGGCGGGAGGAGTTTATCGAGCATCTCCGGCAGATCCCGCTGCAGGCCCGGCTCGAACTCGATGGTGCCGATCGCGCCGGTGCTGCCGACGTTGAAGACGTGCGCCGTCCCGGCGGTGATGCCCGCGTCCGCAACGATCCGCGCTACCTTGCCCGTGATGTCTTGCATGTCGGTATGTCCCGATGTCTCGACGACGAACTGATCCTGATGCGTCATGAAGTCGCTCCGGTGCGCAAATGTCAGATACGCGCATCATAAGCACAGAGCGCTTGAAGGTAAATCGATGAATACAGTATGGCTCATCAGGTGGCCCAGATACTGTCGATATTCGCTTCTCAAAGGAAAGGCATCAAGACGATCCTCGTGTCACTTGGGGTATCTTTGATGCACTCGACGGCTTGCCTCTCTGCTTCCTGAAGAGCGCTATACCGACGGGCTCATTCATGTTGAGAGATTTCGACGGTCAGGTTGGGCATGAGTCGAATCCCAGGCAGAACTTTTTCGCTCGTCTGATCACGTACGTCGCCGATGGCGCGTGACGATCCCGGCTACCGATGCCATCAGCATCATCATGGTAGTCGGCAGCGCGCCCGTGCCGCAATTGTCGGCGGAGGTCGTGTCGCCGGCGGGCTGATGGGTGCCGTCATCGCCGCTGTCGGGCACGTCCTGATTGGCGTCGTCATCGTTTCCGTCATCGGGATCGGCGTCGGTTGCATCATTCGGATTCCCATCCGACGTGGCGGGGAGCACCGCCGCGTCGCAGGCATCGGGCACGCCGTTATCGTTCGTGTCCGCATCGTCGTCATGTCCGACACACAAATCGCACCGATCTCCGTGGCCGTCGCCGTCGCTGTCGCGCTGCGTCGGATTCGTCCAGGCGGGGCAGTTGTCGCAGACGGTGCCCACGCCGTCGCCGTCCATGTCGAACTGATTGGCGTTCGAAACGAGCGGACAATTGTCGCACGCATCGCCAAGCCCGTCGCCGTCACTGTCGAGCTGATCCTCGTTGGGCACGTCCGGGCAGTTGTCGCACAGATCGCCGACGCCATCGCGGTCCGTGTCCTTCTGTTCCACGTCGGAGACCTCCGGACATCGATCACAGGCATCGCCCACACCATCGCCGTCGGTATCGGTCTGGTTCGGATTGACCTCGTACAGGCAGTTGTCACAGAGATCGCCAAAACCGTCGCCGTCCCAGTCGTTCTGTGTCAGGTTGAACGTCCCGGGGCAGTTGTCGATGCAGTCCATCACCTTGTCGAGGTCGAGATCGATGTCCGCCACGCCGCACCCGCAGACCCCCGGCGCGAACTTCTCAGGGTCGTCCGGACAGGCGTCCTGGGCCGCCAGGCCCGCAGGCCACGCGGCCAGGAGGAGGGCGACGGCGAGCCCCCCCGCAAGCCGTCGGCCTCTGGCCTTGAATCCTTCGCGATCGCCAGACGAGATCGAGTTCTGAAGTGCCATTTCCATCGAATGTGTTCCCCTTTTCATCATGTGCCTCCTTGGCAGACAGGCGAAGAGACTGTGGCCTCGAAGCGAAGAGCACGGCAGGTCGTGTCAGGCGCGGCGCGGAGAAACTCCCGCCCGGATACCGCGAAGGCTCGAGCAGGAATGCCGGCGCACGCTGATGCGGATTGCCCCGCTTCTCATGGTTCCACGTCTGGTAGAAATGTTTCGTCAAGCAACCCCGGAGGTCGCTGAATGTGGCGGCGTTGCTTCCCGAAACCCCGTTTCAATGATCATACCGAGCAGGCTCAATGGGACATGCGGCCCGCGCGGTAACCCTAGTGAGTCCTCAGAAGAGTCCTCCCCATCCCGCCGAGGCGGGACACCCCTTCTATCCCGGTAGTCTACTTCCAAATCCAAAGATATGCAAGGCTCTCTTATGAATGTGACCGAGCCTTTACAATTGCATGCGTCGACGCCGGGGGTAAACTGAGCCTTCCTGAAGACCTCAACGTGTGTACGCTGTCCAAGAAGGGGATGTTCCTCGAGCTTGCACACTACTTTAGACACGCCTGACCGCAAAATGTTTCCGAGGGTCGGAGCAATTCATGAAGATTCTCAAACTTTTTAGGGTCGGCCTGCCTCTGATTTGGGTACTTTGCCCCTTCGCCCTCGGCCAGGAATCCGCGCAGGATTCACCGGAAGTCGCGGAAACACTTGCGGCACCCGGAGATACCGCCACGGCGATGTCCTGTGCACAGGTGGAAGCTCGACTGGCGGACAGCTCACGAAAGTTGGAAGAGCGTCGCCCGATCCTGCAATCGCGACTGGCTGAGATTGAGAAGGCTTTGGACGCGCTGGAAGCCGAGAGCGAGCGTCTCAGCCTTGCGGAACTGACGTTGCGCCGTCAGACCTATCGCACGGAGCGTACGGCGTTACAGGATGAATTGAAGTTCATCACCGACGTCGCGTCGGCGTGGCAGGCGGCGCTGGATGACTGCAAACGGCGAATGGAGTTTGTGGACCGGCTGCAGCGTGAAACCGGTGGCGAAGTGCCGGCACCGGCAGAGGGGGAGCGCGAAGCGCTGCGTCAGCAGCTTCAGCAGGTCCGCAGTTCCGCGGCGAATCTGGAAACGGAACAGGAAGGTCGCGCGAAGCGGCTGGAGGCGTTGAAGGACATCCCCACCGATGCCGAAGCGTTCGTCCGTTTCGCCATGGAGGCGGAACTCAGCGATCTGCGGGCCCGGGCGCAGCGGGCCTTGCAGCAGGGGGCGAGGCTTGACGCCGAGGCGGCATGGATCCAGGCACGGCTGGCCCGTGAACCGGCCGTGGCGCCTGCGACCGCTCCGGCGACAGCCCCCGTGCCGCCGCCCCCGCCGGCAACCGCGACGGCGCCCGCCGGGGAAACCGATCGTGCCGAGGTCGAGACGATCCAGCGCCGCGCGGAGGCGACGGAACGGGAGGCGCGGGATCAGCTCGGTTACTACCGGCGACGTCTGGCGGAGATCGAACAGCGGGTTACCGCCAATCGTGACGCGGGCAGGCCCATGCTCTACCTTGAGCTCGAGCGGGCCTACTTCCAGCGGCTGGTCGATTACGAGCGCCGTCGCCTGGAGCAGGCGGAGCTGGAGCAACGGGCCGCGCGGGAACTCAATGCGGTGGCCCAACTGGACGAGACCCTTCGGGGGGTCCTGGCGGAAGTCGAACTGCTCCGGGAACGTCGCGACGAACTCACCCGGGAACAGCGGCACACCCAGGCGGACGCCTTTCACGAGTCCGCCAACAACGCGCAGCAGCGCTCGGCCGAGTTCCTCCGCCGCACGGAGGTGGAATCGGAGGCGGTCAAGGTCGTCCGCCAACTCCTGCCGCAGCTCGATGCCGTGGAGGCGGCGATGATCGAACGCCTCCGCCAGGCCGAGGGTGACGACGCGACGATCATTTCCAATCATCTCCCGAGCTTCCGCCGGCAGTTGGACGTCGAGCGGCAGCAGATCGAACTGCACGTGGCGACGCTGCGCAATATCGTCTTCGCGCTGACGCGGCAGGCGACGCTGAACGAGAAGCTGGCGTCGGCTTATCGCCAGGCGGCGGAGATCCTCGTCCCTCCTCAGCCGCCGTTCTTCGAGCGCCACCGGAAGGTCATCAATGCCTTCGGCATCCTGCTTGGTATTCTGATCGCGACGCAGGTGACCAAGCTGCTGGTGTGGGGAACGCGGGAGGGGATCCAGTTCGCCAACGGGCGTTACCTGCACAAGCAGATCAGCACGAAGCGCATCAGCACGCTGCTGGGATTCGCGTCGAGCATTCTGCGGCTGTTCATCTGGGTGTTCGGGCTGATCTGGATCCTGGAAGTCTTCGGCATCAGTCCCGCCGCCACCAGCGGAGCCCTCGGGCTGATCGGCCTGATCCTGGCGGGCATGTTCCAGCAGATCGTCATCGACTTCGTCAAGGGCATCGACATCATCGCCGGGCGTCATTACAACGTGGGCGACTTCGTCGAGGTCGACGGAAAGATGGGCCACGTCATCGACCTGAACGTCAAGCACACGCGCATCCGCACGATGTCGGGCCAGGAGTTCAACATTCCCAACAGCCGGTGCGTGCCGTCGCGCTGTTTCCCGGACGGCTACGTGAACAATTACGTAGACATCACGCTGGCCGAGGCGGGGCAGGTGGCATCGGCCAAGATTCGGATCGCGGAGATATGCGCGGCGCTCAATCAGCGGCTGGAGCCGATCCGCAAGGAGCCGGATCTCGTGCGGCGCTTCGATGGCCCGGGGGATCGCGTGACGCTGCGGTACCGGGTGTCGCTGCTGCCCGGAGCCGAATGGGTGCTCAACGATTATCTGATCCCGGAGGTCAAGAAGAGCCTGGCAACGGCGGAGATCCCGCTGGTCGGCGAGCCGACGTACTTCTTCATCAACCGCATCGACACGTTCCGCAAGTTGTTCAGCCGCACGCTGAGCGAGGAGGAGATCGTGCGCGAAGTCAAGCACGTCGCGCCGGACCTGCCGGACACGCCGAAGGGGGCGTGAGGCGGCGGGCGTCAATGACGAAATCTGAAGGACGAAGCGGCGGCGGGATCGGTCACGCTGAGGGCTGAGACCTCTACTTGTCCCAAGTGATGTATACGTTAGCAATCATGCGCACTCCCCCCGTGTGCGGTCAGCGTTCTTCTTCGTCGAGCGCGTCTTTCGGATCGATGGGCTTGCCGTGTAATTGGAAGTCGACCGAGAGGTCCGGGCGTTCGGTGATCCACACATCCACGATCTTGGACAGGTTGTGATAATGGTACATGCGACGCCGTTCGATATGTGAGGCCTGTGCATCCTTGGTGGGGGTTTGTAGTTCGGAAAACCCTTCGAAGTCCGGTGCACCCAGTCGGCCGACGGCCTCCTTCAATGACTTGATCGGTTTGAGCAGGTCGAAGAGCCTTTCCTTCTCCTCGCCGGGAATCGGCATGAAGAGCGCGCTTCGTTGCGACTCGGGCGCCGCACCGCCACAGAATGGGCAGTGGTAGATGACGAGCATAGCTTTGCCGAAGGTGAACTGATACTCCGCCGTGCGGGCCTCGAAGCGGATAGGATTGTCCGGATCGCTGGCGGCGTTCTGAAGATAGTCGCACGTGCAGCGCTCGCCGGTCACGGAAGCGTACGTGGGTCTGGTCATGATCGTCCCCCCATCGTCGTGGACGCCCCCTTTGCTTCGCAAAGAATGGGCCACCCTGGTGATTCGAGACTCGCTCGGATGGTCTCCCTATGATTATTGCGAACCCACCCTTTTCTTTGCAAAGGATAACACTCGCGGCGTGGCGGGTGAGGGTGTTACGCCCACACCAGCGGGGCGGTGTAGAGACCCTGGCGGTCCCAGCCGGTGGTGGAGATATGCCATTGGTCGGTGGCGGGGTCGTGGAGGATCTCGGGTGCGTGGGCTTCGAGTTCGGCGACCTGCTGATCGATCGGGAAGTCGGTCGGGTCGTCGGAGACGAAGACGCGCGTGGTGTGGTAGCCGGTGCAGGCGAGGCAGAGGAAGAGGTAGTAGCGACCGGCGTACGGCAGGATCATCGGTGATTCGGCGTCGCCGGCGAAGTGCGTGGCCAGCGGTTGGACGTGCGTGGTGGCCGGCCCGGACCAGTGCACGAGGTCGGGGCTTTCGCGGACCGCGATACAGGAGCGGTGGTCGATCTCGTTGAACGTCCGCGTGTAGTAGAGCAGGTAGCGGCCGTCGACTTCGAGGACGTACGGGTCGCGCGTGTTTCCGCAATCGACGAAGAGCGGGTTGCGGTCGTGGCGGGCCCAGGTGAACAGGTCGGTGGACGTGGCCATGTGGATGCCGCAGTAGGCGCAGAAGCTCTCAGCATCGGGGTGCAGATTCCCGCCGGCGTAGAACATGTGATACGTGTCGCCCTTGCGAAAGATGTACGGGGCCCAGAGGTACCGCTCGCCGTGAGCGCGATCGTTGACGAGGGCATACGCATGCTCGGTCCACAGGCCGGCGTCGAGCGACGGGCCGGAGGCATGGAAGATCTGCTGCTCGTTGGCCCAGCAGTCCGGCGGACGCCATCCGGTGATGCCGAAGGCGTGCCACATGCCGTCATCGGCGCGGACGAAGCAGTGGTCGTTGGTGTACCAGTCGCCGACGTGATGGTCCTTGGTCGGGTTGGGGTCGTAGATGTGGGTCCAGTCTCCGACGATACGCGGGGCGGGTGTGCTCATGCGGTCTGCTCACGGCTGAGGGTTCACGCGTCAATCCGATGTGGCGGTATTGTGCGGCAGACCGGGGGCATCGCACAAGTTCGGCGCGGATCCGGTGATGAGCTTGCCGTTATTCGCGAACCCAGGTCTGAAGAACCTGGGCCGCGCCGCATAGAAGGTAAGTGTCGCCTTCGTTACGCCGTTTCGACGAGCGGCTTCTGGATGGCGTCGGCGATCAACTGGTAGACGTTGGACGCGATGACGTCGATGCGCAGGACCGATGCGAACTCCTCAATCTGCTCCTCGATGCCATGCAGGATCTCGCCGAAGACGGTGGGCTCGATGTTGAGCCGCTCGAGAATCATCCGGCAGTCTTCGGCGATGGTGTTCATATCCTGCGGCGTCTCGCAGAGATACTTGCTGAAGCGATCCGCCGCGCCGATCACGAGGCTCAGCGGCTCCTTCGGGTCGTCGAGCAGTTCCCAGGGGTGCCACTGCACGGAGGCGCAGACGACATCCGGCAGTTGCCAGTGGTCGAGCACCAGCGCCGACGCCTGCCCGTGACAGATGCCCAGCAGCGTCTGCTCGTCGCAGGCGAGATTGGTCTTGCCGTGGGGGCGATACTGTTCCACGATAGCCTCGTACTGCTCGGGCAGCGCTTCGGAGAGGATGACGATGCCGATGTCCGCCAGGAGACCCGCGATGAATGCTTCCTCGCGCAGGCGCGGCTGAAGGACGTCCGCCAGGCGCGCGGAGAGAATGGCGGTGCAGAGCGAGCGACGCCAGTAGTACGAGCGATCGATACCGCGCAGGCTCTTCTTGTCGAGACTGTCCACGATGTAGCGGCCGAGGACGAGGGAACGCACACGCTTGAGGCCGAGCAGCGTCATGGCCTGCGTGAGCGAGGTCACCTGCCGTGTGACGCCGAAGAGCGAGGAGTTGGCGAGACGGAGAATCTCACTGGCGGTGCCGGGGTCCGTCGAGAGCACGGCGGCGACGTCTTTGAAGTCGAACTCGGGGTCCTGGATGATCTCGAGAAATCGGGTCGCGACCTGCGGCATGGAAGGAATCACGGCCGAACGTTTGAGCAAGTCGAGAATGGAACCGTCCATTGGTGTACTCCTGTAAGCTCAATCCTGGCGGTCACTCCGCGTGAGTCACCATGTCAAGCATCGGCTTATCGGGGTTGGGGCCTTAGCTGAGGTGTCTCGCAGCCTGGAATTCCGCGGCATTCCGGCAAGGCCGAGGTAAATCCCTGCGGCGCGGTCTGGCAACGAGTGGCGCGGGCCGATAAAATGCGGATCCGGCGTATGGAAAGCGGAATGTTATCGACCGTTCCATTCGTCCGGGGAAGCCTGGGTTTTACCGCACGTCTGCTCGTGATCTGGTCGATGGGAGCGATGATCGGCAAGGATGCCGTCGCCCCGAGCACTCTGGAGGCTCAAGCCATGCAGGATATCCGCGTCCACGTGACCGTCGAGGTGGATCACGTCGCCAACGGGCTGGCGATTCGTAAGCCGGTTCCGATCCAGGTCGTGAAAGATCGCCGCAAGCAGTGGCATGCCGAGTGCGACTCGCCGCGTTTCGAGACGACGGCCTTCGAGACGATGGAGGAGGCGATCGTGGCGGGAGCGAAGCAGGCGCACGCCGAGCTGCAGATGGCGGTCGAGGATCGACCGATGATCGTTGGACGCATCACGCCGGATGACGTGCCGGTCGGACGATTCTGATCCTCCGCGACATGGACGCACGCGAACTGACCGAAGCAGAACACACAAGTCGAGCAAGATGAACAGGAAACGGCTCCCGGGATCCGCCGGATCCCGGGAGCCGTATTGATTGACTTCGGATCATGTCGCGTGGGAGAGGTCGGAAGACCGGTCCCGCACGGCGATCAACCTCCGCTCATCGCCTTGGACTGGATGGCGT
>CAZUAQ010000016.1:94362-115035 GCA_964618455.1 uncultured Planctomycetales bacterium
GCGGCGGTTCTGCTGACGTCCCTGGGCGGTGCTGTTGCTGGCGACGGGCTGGTTCTCGCCCCATCCGCCGGCCATGACGTTCTTCTGCACGCCCTGCGAGAGCAGATACCGCGCCACGCTCAGGCCGCGCTGGGCGCTCAACTCGTAATTGTCCTGCCAGCCGCTGACCTTGATCGGCTCGTTGTCCGTGTGGCCGAAGACGTAGATGTCGTAGCCGGGGAAGCTGTTCCGGATGGTGTCCGCCACCTGGCGAAGCACACTCTTGGCGGAATCGCGCAACTTGGATTCGCCGGAATCGAAAAGCACCGTGCCTTCGATGGAGGTCATGGCGCCACCGGGGACGGCGGTCCAATCCTGCTTGGCCGCTTCCTCGAGCTCACGCATGCGCTCCCGAGCGGCGTTCAGTTCATTGTTGAGCCGGGCGATTTCGCTTTCGAGCGCGCCGCGATCGCCCCGAGCGCGATCGAGTTCCGCCTGCAACTGGGCGATGCGATCTTCGAGAGCGGAGGTGTCGGGCCCGGTGTAGGCGGGTCCGGTGTACGCCGGTTCCTCGTCCACACGTTCGACTTCCGGTTCTTCCTGGCAACCCATGGCCAACAGCAATCCGACACACGGCAACAGTATCCACAAGCGTGCACAACGAGACATGAGATTCCTCCTTCGGGAGATATCGTTTGATGATCGAGGCGTACCCTGGCGCGATCGAGATGCTCGTCATTCGTGCGAGCGCGGCGGCGTTCACATCTGATCGCGAATGGCCTGGCGGACTTTTTCGTCGATGCGCTTCTCGCGCTCGGCCAGTTCCGAGGCCAGACGCTGCTGTTCGGCCATCCGTTTCTTCTCGCGCTCTTCGCGTCGAAGTTGCCGGAGTTCGCGCCATAACCCGGCCAAGCGTAATGTGCCCCATCCCAGAACCAACGTGACGAGGGCGGTGACGAACATCAACCAGACGACGTTCACATCCTTGTAGGTGACGAAAAACCAGACATCGGTTTGATGGTCCCGGTTGTATGCCACCACGAGCCAGCCGATGACGATCACCGCCACGGCCAGCGCCAGCTTAAGATAAGCCTTGATTCGCCGCAGAGCAAGCGGCAGCGTCCGCTTTTCCGGAGACACGTGGACTGCCCTCCCGCAAGGTGTCGGTCTAGTCGAGCAATGTCCGGAGATTCAGGAACCACAGGATACGATCCTGAAAGATGCTCGCCAAGAGGAAGCCGAACGCCAGCCACGGGCCGTAGGGCAGCATGGAACTGGGGCGGCGTATCCTCACGACCACCCACGCCAGCAGCGCCGCCAGCGAGGAGAGAAAAAAACCCAGGACGACGACCGGCCACCCCGCCACGGCGCCGGCGGCGGCCAGGATGTGTACGTCGCCCATGCCCATCGCCTCCTTGCCGAGGGCCAGAGTGGCGATGATCCGCACGCCCCAGCCCAGCACCGTGCCGACGAACGCGCCGAACAACGCGGTGCCGAAGCCCATAACAGGCTGCCAGCCGTCCAGCGGCGTCCAGGTCCACACTGTTTCCCACAGGTTATCCACAATCGGGACGAAGCGCAGGAGCAGGATGGCCGCCACCATGAGCAGCAGCGCCGGGCTGACGAGGAGAAGTTCTTCGAGCGCGACTGAGCGCGAATCGTCCGCCTCGGCGGCGACGGACTCGACGATCTCGGCATCGGCCTCGTCATGGGGATGCGACGCCAGCAGCGTCATGCCGACGAACAGGATCGCAGTCACCGCCAGCAGGCGTTTCCAGTCGACATCGGGATCGGGCAGGGTGGCGCGGTCCTGGAAGGGGTCGACGAATTCCAGGCTGGTCATCGCCCGCAGCGTGTGGACCAGCGGGCGATCCGGCCGCTGCCCGCTGAGATGGACGACGTAACCGACGAGCAGCGCCAGGACCACCAGCGTCGCGAACGTCGGCCAGATGCGGCGCGCCGGCGGTCTGGGGGGCGAGTCGCCTTCGGGCGTCTGTGTTTCAAGTTCGTCGGCGACCTGTTCAGTCGAATCGTCCGATGGTGACAGCTCCGCTTCCGGCGTATCGCGGGCGGGGGCCGTCGCACCGCTCTCCCCGTCGCCGTCCTCTTCGGGCGGTTCATCGAAGAGAAAGAGGCGCATCCCCAATGCGAGACCGATGGCGGCGGCGATGGAGACGAATCCGGATTTCATGCCGGGACGGATCCAGGCGTCGGCGCCGATGCTCGTTTCAGGGGTCCACAGTGTATGCCCGATCAGCCCGGCGACGAGCACGATCCACGTCAGGCGGATGTCTACGGTGTACGATTCGAGATCCATCACCGCCAGGGCAATGAGCCCGGCCCAGAGCACCGCGTGCGTCATGAACATGATCGCGTCGACGGGTTCACCACCGATGCCGAAACGCTCGCGCGAGACGAAGAACGCGTCATACGTGAGAAGAAACGTCAACGCGGTAGCGGCTTCGACGGCGGGGTACTGCCAGGAGATCGTGGCACGGCAGTGGCGGCATCGACCGCCCAGAAAGAGATAGCTGATGACCGGCAGGTTGTCGTACCAGGCGATGCCGTGGGCGCAATGCGGGCAGAAGGAGCGAAGCGGCTTGCGGACGGAAAGATCGCGCGACCAGCGGTAAATGACGACGTTCAGGAAGCTGCCGACACATCCGCCGATGAGAACGACGACGATGGACCAGTACGTCACTCCCACGGAGACCCTTCCCTGCGATCGGTGGGGACGGTCGGGCGCGATCGTCGCATCACGCGTGCCGTCCACGGATTGACGCTATTCATACTGGATGACGCTGTGGATGTTCCACTTGTCGAGCTTGCTTCGACCGTTGAGGCCGGCCAGTTCGATGAGCACGGCGACCCCGATGATATCGCCGCCGATTTCTTCGACGAGGTCGCAGCAGGCCCGCATGGTGCCGCCGGTGGCGAGCAGATCATCCACCATGACGACGCGCTGACCGGGGCGGATCGCGTCCACGTGCATCTCGAGGGTGTCGGTCCCGTACTCGAGGTCGTAGGTCAGCGATTTTTTCTCGGCGGGAAGCTTACCCGGCTTGCGCACCGGAACGAACCCGGCGGTAAGATTGCGGGCGACGGCGGTGCCGAAGATGAACCCGCGCGATTCGGCGCCGACCACGATGTCGATGTGCTGATCGCGATAGGGCTGTGTCAGGTACTCGACCGCCAGCGACAGCCCGGCGGGGTCCTGCAGTAAAGGCGTGATGTCGCGGAACAGGATGCCCGGCTTGGGATAGTCCGGGACGTCACGAATCAAACGCCGCAGTTCGGTGTCGGCCGGGGTGCCGGATGCACAGTTCATGAATGCGATTCTCCCGTGGGGTCAGCAGCACAAGTCGAGCGGGCGCATGATAGATCATGCGTCGGGGGGCTGCAATTGAGTCGCACGGTCGCCGGGGATCAATGCTTTTTCTTGACGTCATCGAGCCGGTGGGCTCGGCCGAGTGACTCGGGAATCCAGACTACCATTTCACCCGGCTCGCGATGGTCCCAGGCGTAGTAGGGGATGGCGGTGACAGTGGCGCGTTCGCCGTCGACCGCTTTCTGGTAGAGCTTCTCGTTCCAGTCGCTTTCGGGTCGCCGAAGTCCCCTGGCACGAATCACGACGATTCCACCAAGCAGATCAGGCATGAACTCCGATTCGAGTTCGGCGTCGCGCTCCACGGCGAGATCGAAGACGCCGCCCCCGTTGTCCACCGCCTCGAGGCAGTACACGAGGGGGCCGCGCTGCAGGGCGAGGAGACCGTGATTGGTCTTCACCAGCGGGTGGGAAGCGACGTGGCGGGGCGGCATCGGCAGATCGAGCCAGACGGTGTCGCCGGGTTCCCATTTTCGTTCGATCACGATGTAGCCCTTCTCCATCCTGGGCCGACTGATCGTGCCGCGATTGACCTTGACGCGCGGATCCTCACACCAGCTCGGCACGCGCAGGTGAAGCGCGAAGCTGGTGCGCTCGGGCGGGTTGAGTGTCAGTGTCGTGTCCCCGGCCCAGGGGTAACGCGTGTCCTGCTTGATCTTGATCTCGCCGACCTCGGTCTTGGCGGTCGCCTCGCCGGCGACGTACAGATTGACCCACACGTCGTTCTTTCCTTCGCCGTAGACGTAGCCGGGCACCGAGGGCAGGAAGCGCACGATGTTCGTCGGGCAGCAGGCGGTGCCGTACCACTCCTGGCGATGGTGTCCGCCATTGCTGGCCAGCGGGTTCACGTAGAAGAAGCGGTCACCGCTCAGCGAAACCCCGGACAGCACGCCGTTGTACATGGCCCGTTCGACGACGTCGAAGTACTTGGATTCGCCGTGCAACTGCCACAGACGCTGGTTCCACAGCACCAGCCCGATCGAAGCGCACGTCTCGCAGTACGCGCTGTCGTTGGGAAGCTCGTAGGGCTCGCCGAAGGCCTCCCCTTCGTGCCGCGCGCCGACGCCGCCGGTGATATACATCTTCTCGAGCACCACGCGATGCCACAGGCGATCCATGACCGCGATCAGCGATGCGTCGCCGGTCAGCGCCGCCACGTCCGCCACGCCGCTGTACAGGTACATCGCGCGGACCGCGTGACCGTAGATGTCCTCGTGTTCGCGCACCGGCTTATGCGCCTGGCAGTAGGCCGACGCCTCGTTGCCGGGGGCATCCTTGCGGCCGCGCACGTCGATGAAGAACTTCGACAGTTCGCGATAACGCTCTTCACCGGTGGCCTTGTAGAGCTTGATCAGGGCGAGCTCGATTTCCTGGTGGCCGGGATAACCGATGCGCTTGTCATGCCCGAAGATCCGGTCGATCAGGTCCGCCTTGCGTTGTGCGACCTCGAGGAGATTCTTCTTGCCCGTGGCGTTGTAGTAGGCGACCGCGGCTTCGAACATGTGCCCGGCGCAGTACAACTCGTGCATGACGTGCAGGTTGGTCCACTTCTGGTCCGGCTCGCGCAGCGTGTAGTAACTGTTGAGGTACCCGTTGTCTTCCTGGGCGGCGGCGATTTTCGTAATGATCTCGTCGGCGCGTTTCTCGAGTTCCGGGTCGGGGTGCTGTGCCAGTGTGTATGCTACGCCCTCGAGCATCTTGTACACGTCGGAGTCGTCGTAGTACTTGCCCTGGAAGTCGCCCTCCTCGAGTCCTCCCGCGCGGGCGAAGTTCGAGATGCGTCCCGTGTCGACACAGAGCTTGATGTTGTGCGGGACGGTAACCTTGCGGTTGGTTTCCATGCGCGGCCACCAGAAGGCGTCCGCCACTTTCACGCGCTGAAAAGGTATCGATTGCCGTGCCACATCCGCCAGTGCATGATCCGCCATGATGGTCACCCCGATGAGGAGCGTCGCCACGCAAAGTAGGGTCCGCTTCATGTTCGTCCTCGTGAATTTGAGTGGAACGCCGTACGCCCACACCGGCAGCGGGCGATCGCGCATACCGTATGACCTTCCCGGAGGGGATTCAACCGCCGGGGTGGTTCGCGCTGCGTTCCAGAGAAAGATCGTCGAAATCCACCGCGAACACGCCGACGTCGGCTTTCGAATTGCGACCGCGCGTCCAGACGCTGAGGGCGTCACCACGCGGCCGAATCGCATCGAACACGACCTGTTCGTACACACCGGAATCGCGCCCGAGTAATCCCCAGACAATGGTCTCCGCCGTCGGATCATCGATCTGTCCCGTGGGATCGATGCCGATGGCGGCGAGACACCGCGCGTCCGTCGGGACACTCGTGGAAGCCCAGCCACTCAGCGTGTATCGAGCCCTTGCATCAAGCCCGCCGACGCGTTGTACAAATCCACCGTCGATGGTCGTTCCATTGATGCTTCCGCCGATGACGCGACCGGCGCTCGAGTTGTTCCGGCCATAAGGACCGTACCAGTAGGCGGTGGGGGCGCGCTTCCACTTCTGCCATCCCGGCGGTGCTTTCGCCTCGCTCTGGTTGCGCGTTCCGCCTTCGAAGGAGCCGTTGGTTAACAGGTTCCGCCTCCCGGGCGAATAAGGCGTGATTGTTTTCGGCGAATCGCCGGCATCCTTGTATTCCACGACCGTCAGTTCGAGATCCTGGTCCTCGAGCGGTTTGCCGTCCTTGAACGCCATGCCGTCGGCGTAGCGATTGGCGGGATGGTTGACGCCCGAGCCGCTGTAGCCCTTGCAGTCCGGCGTGGGCACGAACTCGACGCAGTACGTCTTCCCCGGGGTCAACTGAACTTCGCCCGGAAGCCAGGCCGCGCCGAGCCACCCGTGCCCCGGTCCCCACCAGGCGGTGTGCGCGCGCTTGGGAATGCCGATGTACTTGCCCCTGGGGCCATGCTCACGAATATGGACTTCCGCCGAGACGCCGTTCATCTCCTTCGTCCATGCCACGAGGAAGTCCACCGCCGCCAGCGCGCGTCCCTGTGCCTTCCAGGTCTGCGCGTACGTGCCCCAGCCGAGCAGCTTTCCGGGCTTGATGTCGTGGACGCGCATGTACGGAATGACCGTGCCATCGCTGTCGGAGGAGATACTGGCGTAGAGGTCGTACGGCATGCGCTTGCCGTCGGCCAGCGCGGTCCCCTGCGTGTAACCGGGGCCGACCACATCGCGATGCACGAGAATGCCCATCCCCGCTTTTCCAGCGTCACCGTCGCGCCGACCCTCGATACGGAGTGCGTACGTCTTGCCGGGCACGGTTGGGACCTCCCCGCTGCGCCATGCCACCCAGTTGTCGTTCAGAACACCGAGCGGATCGATGCGTTCCGGGCCGACCTGCTTCCACTGTTCCGGCTCGACCCTGGAGTCGATTTCATGGATCGAGATTCGCGCGGTCTTTGAATGCGTCCCCGCCAGCTTGAAATGCGCATGCGTGATCGACGTGCCTCGCGCCACGAAGATCTGGTCAAAGACGCGAGCCCAATCCCACGGGTCCTCGACGCCTGCCTTCTGAAACCGTGCGAGCTTGGTTCCTGAGACGACGCAGTAGTCCATGGCGGGGATCACGTTCAGGTCCAGCGTTCGTCCGGGTTCGAGCGTGACGTCGGGGACGACCTTGGCCCGCACGAACCATTCGGGCTGATGGAGAAGGAGGGCGTAGCGGCCCGGCAGCGTCGTGTAGGGAGCGAGGCCGTCGTGGCGCGGCGCGACAAATGGCGGCGCGCCGGTACGCCGGACGCGGGCTTCGCTTTCGCCACCGCCGAGAAGCCACGTATTGAACTCGTAGAGGTCCGTGAACCCGGCGTCGGGCTCACCCATGACGTGAGGCATCCGCGCGCGAGCGTTCAACGTGCCGAGCGCCTGCACGGGGGATTGAGCACGCGCCATGCCGGACGGCACTCCTGCAAGCGCAACGAGAATCATGGCCGCCAGGGCGTGACGTGCGGTTGATGGAAGCAGGATCATGAACGGCAGTGTAGCGGAAGCGGGATGCGACCGGAATCGTGCCGCGAGGCGAGCCCGAAGTGCTCACCTTCTATGGCAGGCCAAGCCAGAGTCATCACGGTTCACATGCCGGATCAGCGGCCATGCCCGCACCGCTCATGCAGCCGAGGAAGATCGCGACATCCGTCTCGTCCACGACCAGGTCCGTGTCGTAGTCGATGCGATCGCAGATCCCCAGCGGGAAGGACACACCCATGCATTCCTGCATCGCCCCGAAATCATCGAGATCGACGTCGCCGTCGAGATCGAAATCGGCACTGACCGACGAGGGTGGATCCGTCACCGTGATGTAATCCGGCAGCGTCAGGGCGACCGGCCCGCCGGGTCCGCTCACCGTCAGCGTCACGTCATACGTGCCTGGCGTGGTGTACGTGTACGTCGGGTGGCGGAGACGACTTGTCTGCGATTCACCGAAGTCCCAGGTCCAGCCGGTCACCGGCCCGGTGGAGGCGTCCATGAAGTTCACGGCCAGCGGCGCCGTACCGGAAGTGGTATTGGCCGAGAGGTCCGGCGCGGGCGTGCCCAGCATCCACTGCACGGTGTTGTCGAAGATCTGTTTGCCGGTGGCGGTCGTGCTGGTCCACGTCGTGTCGTACAGGTAGAGGAAGGCACGCTTGCCCGCCGCCACGCCACCGTCGAGTAGCGCATCGCCGGGTTCGGCCACGATCATCGTCTTGAGATTGGGATCACCGGGGGCGGTTGCCAGCACACGCACACCGGGAGCGACGATGTCGAGACAGTAACTGAAGGTCTCGTTGACCGTCGTCAGTGTATGATCTCCCAGAGACAACCCGTTCGTGACCGGGTGCGTGTTGTCGACCACGCTCACCTTGGATTGATCAGCCACTGCCACCGGGCCGTCAGCCATCGCCTCGCGCGCGTTGGGCGTGTTGTATGCCAAGGCCGGCTCCCAGTAGAGGAACGGCACGGTTTCGTTCCGGAAATCGCTGCCGATGTTCACCGAGAGCAATGTCGACGAGCCGATCACCATGTCGTGGCTCGAGGCAATCTCGGAGGCCGTCGGCCGGTTGGAAGCTTCGTCGTCGTAGGGCGTCACGACGAGACCCTGCGCTTCGAGATGGTCGATGATCGTTCCATCACTCATCGTCGGAGGATTCTGTCCGCCGATGAACGCAATCCTGGGGAAGTCGCCCACGCGAATGAAATCCGTCTTCGTCAGCGTCTCGTCCTGGCCGTCCGCTGTGATCGTCAGTGAGACCGTGTAGATGCCTTCCTGCGCGTATGTATGCTGGGGATTCATCGTGGAACTCGTCTGACCGTCGCCGAAATCCCACTGCCACTGCGTGATGTTCGCGTAGGACGATTCGTCCGTGAACTGCACCGCCAGGGAGGCGGGACCGGTTTCCACATCGGCGGAGAAGGCGATCTGCTGCGGGAAGACCTTGTCCAACGCCTGGAACGCGTACCAAGCCTGACGCGGGAAGAGCTCCAGCGTGTTCGTATTCCGGCTGCACAAGCCGTAATCCACGCCGTTGTCCGACGTGCCCGGAAGATCGCTGATGATGAGATAGTTTGCCTGGAAGACCATGTGATATTCGGGCTTCTTCAACTCGGTCAGCACGTTGGTCAATTGCTGAGCCCGGAAGTTCTCGTCCGAGGTATTCCAGCCGTACTCGTTGAGCCAGAGCTTCTTGTGCCCGTCGCCGTTGTTGACCAGCACCTGGTACGTGTCGGTGATTGCCTGCCAGTGAAGCCCGGTCTGTGCGTAGGGGTGAATCGCGACGGCGTCGAAGTGGTCACCGCCGCCATGCGTGTAAATATCTTCGATGTACGTGTAACCCTGCGTCACACCTTCGTTGTAGTCGAGGCCGCCGACTGCCAGCACGCAGTCCGGGTCGCCTTCCTTCATGGCCTCGTACCAGAGGATCAGCCAGGGTACGTACGTATCAGCCATGTGCCCATTGGAGCAGCCGTCGTTGATCCAACTGCAGCCGTTGGGCTCGTTCCAGAATTCGTAATACTTGACCTGCCCTTTGTAGCGTGCCGCCAGGGCGCGGAAGAAGTTCTGAAAGTCGGGAATGAATTCATCTTCCGGTGGGAAGCGGTAGCCGATGCCCGAGCCGTATTGTGCGAGGATGGCCGGGTCGACCGCCCAGTCGGGCGTCAGCCCGGAGTACGCGAAGATCTCCAGACCGCGCGCGTTGGCTTCCGCGACCTGGTGATCGACGTAATCCCAGTCATACACGCCGCGGACTTTTTCGATATCGCTCCACGCGAAATTCGCCGGGGCATTCGTGCCGCCCATCTCGGCGATCTTGTCGAAGCTGCGGCGATCCCACAGCTTGGCGGTGTTGCCCGTGCCGTAGTTGAGCCACTGCCCCCAGATCATGCCGCAGCCGTAGAGGTAAGGCCGCGCCTGTCCGAAGGCCGAGCCCGCACCGGCCGAGCACACCACACCGATCAAGGTCACCATGGCGGCACGTCGATTGACGATGCAGCGCACACGAGACGCCCGGTCCGAGACCATCCGCGCGTAATTCACGTTGAACTCCCGATGAAATAATGACTTTTCCGCGACTTCTATCGGATTATATCAGAGAATGATGCGACGTGTCGGGATTCCGAAAAAAGCGGCCATGGCGAGGGCCAATGGCGTGAATATTCTTGGTTTCGAGACACCAAAATGGGGTGTCAGGCGCGAACGTCGATCTGCGAACCGAGATCCTTGGCGACATTTTCGAGGGCCTGGTTCATGCCTTCCGCGGCGGACTGGATCAACTGGACCGCCGCCTCGCCCTGGGCGCGCGTAGTCTGAAGGGCCTTCGCCGCCACGGCGTATTGCACCTGTGATGCCGTCTGTGCGGCCTGGAGGTTCGAAATGCTGTTGATCAAGCTCATGCGGAGCTTATCGGCGAACGGATCCAGCCACTCCAGGAGAAAGCTCGACCGATAATCCGGCGCCCACGTCAAGCGATAAATCCGCCATCGACGACCATCAGACTCCCCGTCACCCACTTCGCCTGCGGGGCAGCGAGGAAGAGCACCGCCGAGGCGATGTCGTCGGAGGTGCCGAGCGATCGCAGCGGTGTGGCGTCGATGATGCTCTCCTGCACGCCCGGCCGGGCAAGCACGTCTTCGTTGATGTCCGTCGGCACGGTGCCGGGCAGGACGGCGTTGACGCGGATGCCGTGCGGCGCCAGTGTGACCGCCAGCCCACGCGTCAGCATGTTGGCGGCTGCCTTGCTCGTGCAGTAGGCAAGCTGCTGCGGATTGGTGAAGCGTTCGCCGCTGATGCTGGTGACGTTGACGATCGCGCCGCCACCCCTGTCCTTCATCACGCGGGCGCTCGCCTGCGACGTGAGAAAAACCGAACGCGTATTGACCGCCAGCACACGGTCGAACTCTTCCGGCGAGAGATCCAGCACGTCGGTGAACGGGCAGATGCCGGCGTTGTTGACCAGGATGTCGATCGTACCGAAAACGTCGACGAGTTGATCGGACATGCGCGCTACGTCGGCCGGCGCGGCGATGTCACCCGCCAGGGAACAGATGCGATCCTTGCCGTAATGCTCACCAAGCTCGCGTACGGCTTCTTCCGACCGTCCCGTGTGTCCGACGCCAACCCGCGCGCCCTGATCGGCGAAGGCTTCGACAATCGCCCGGCCGATACCCCGCGCGCCGCCTGTCACCCAGACCGCCCGGTTCTCGAAGTCGCTCATCCTCTCGTTCCTTTCCGCATACGAAGTGAACGTAACCTATGCGATACATCCATGCCCTGAACATGACGTGTCGCCCATGTCTGTCGAGCTTCAAGCACGTGCGCACCACCGCCAGCACCCCGACCATGAGGGAAGGAATGCCGGTAATCCCTCGACCAGGTCTTCGGCATCATACCGGTAGGGGAAAACGCTCCTCCAGCAGCGGGTCGTGATTGGGGATCAGCACATCCGCCTTCTCGCGACACCGGGCCATGCCCTCGAAAACCTCGACAAGGCTGCTGCAGACGCCGATGGGCAGATCTTCCTCGATGTGGCGGTAGAAGATGCAGAGGTCCGATGTCAGGCAGGTTCGCCGGCTCAGTTTGGTCGGCAGCACGACGGACTGCAGCCCGGGCGTGTGGCCGCCGGTCCAGAACAATTCGAGTCCCGGAAGAATCTCCGCCTCGCCGTCGATCATCTCGATGCGCGACTTGAGGTCGCCGTCGAGGCGCTCGATGATCTGCGGCAGGTACGCGCCGAGAAGCCACGGGTGCGGCGGGCGGACCGCAGTCTCGTACTCCTTTTGTTGCAGGTACAGCCGGGCGTTGGGGAACAGATCCACCGTGCTCGACAGGTGATCGAAGTGCAGGTGCGAGACGATGATGTGCTCGATGGATTCCGGCTCGATGCCGATCTGCTGCAGCCGCGCGGCGGGCGTCCACTCCGGGTGCTGAGTCAGTTCCGGCATGATGCCCCGCCCCTCGTCCAGGGTGAAGCCGACGTCCAGAAGGATACGCGTGCCGGCGCCCTCGATAAACCAGAAGTAGAAATACGTGGCGTAGGTCTTGTCCCAGTCCTGCAGGTAGAACATCTTCGGGCCCTGCTCGGTATGACACTCGGCGGTCTTGAGCGGCTGAATGGTGTACATGAGAAGCTCCACGCGCGACCTCGCCATCCCCGGCGAGGAGGCATCAGGCCGATGATATCGATGCTGTTCTGAAACGAAATGAAGTGGGCCTATCGTACCGGCGTGCCGAAGGCGTCACAATCTCCCGAGAGCCGGGCATGGAGATCTCGGGTGTCTCTGTGCTGCGTGATGTGGAACTGCGTCTATTCAGCGACAAGCTTCTGAAGCGTTCGGGCGAGCCCGGTCCCGAGGGCTTCGATGCGGCTGCGCATGCCTTCGTCCTGCATTTTGCCCTGATCGTCCAGCAGGTCGTGCGCCTTGGGCACCGCCACCTGGTCCGGGAGCACGAGCACGCCGATGTTGCCGAGGATCGCGCGCAGATGCACCAGTCCGCGCAACCCGCCCAGCGCGCCGGGCGACGCGCTCATCAGCGCCGCCGCCTTGCCGCGAAACGCTACCAGCGGTGCTTCGCCCTCGTCGGGGCGTGACACCCAGTCGATGGTGTTCTTCAGCACCGCCGTGACCGAGCTGTTGTACTCGGGCGAAGCGATCAGGAAACCGTCCTGCTCGATCATGAGTGCTTTGAGCTTGACGGCGGTTTCGGGCTTGCCGTTGGCCGCCTCGAGGTCGCCGTCGTAGAGCGGCATCGGGTAGTGACGCAGATCGACGACGGTGACTTCCGCGCCCGCCTTTCGCGCCGCCTCGGCAGCGATGGCGACGAGTTTCTTGTTCAGGGAGGGGGTCCGTGTGCTACCGGCGAAGGCGAGTATCCGCGGTGGACGGGGCATGCGATCTCACTCCGGCAGGCATGGCGCCCGCGTTCACTTCTGGAAGTTCGGGAACTTGTCGGTCAGGTAACGGAGCACGTCGCGCACGCTGACGATGCTCGCCGGGCGTTCATTTGCTTCAATGGGAATGTGGCGGAATCCGCCGATCGCCATGCGATTCAGGGCGAAGGCAATCGTGTCATCGGCGCTCAAGGTTTCCGGCGCGGGCGTCATGAAATGGCGAATGGGTTCATGGGCCACTTCCTGCATGCGGTCGCCGATCTTCATCAGTGCGTCGCGCTCGCTGAAGATGCCCACCAGGGCATCGACCCACACCACGAGCACCGCGCCGATGTTGTTGGTGGCAAGCAGTTGCACGGTTTCGCGCACCGACGTGGTTGGAGAGACGGTGAGGGGGCGGACCGGCTTGAGCGCGCGAAGCGTTTCGTACTGAAGGCTTTCCTCGACATCCGTGGGTGTATCCGGCGGGGTGACCTCGTCGGACAGCGGCTGACGGCACGCGTCGCAGGTGTCGGATCCGGCGATGTAATGCTGACCGCAGTAGGGACATTCCATTTGCATGCCGATCCCCTTTCATCACGAGTATGACACATCACCCGGAAGCGATGGTTCCTTGAGCCGTTCGGCGGGTCGAGGGTTTGCTGAATCCGCGGGGCTCAGAGAGCTTGCGCAATCACTTGATTTCCCACGTATCGCCTTCGTTGAAGATCTTTGCGAGATCGCCGGGGCCCTGCTTCTTGACGGCGGCGTCGATCTGGTCACTGGCGAGATCATCGTACTTCGGCGCGTCCACACACCGGAGGACGCCCATCGGCTCGGGGAATTCCGGATGACGCATGCGGCTGAGGAGGTACGCGAGTGTGGGTTCCGGCGTCTTCTCATCGTGGAAGAGCAGGTCATCTTCGGTGATGCCGTTGCCCAGCTCGACCACCTCGACGTCAAGCCCGTTGAGCCGCAGGCCCTTGTCCCGATCCTTGCCGAAGATCATCGGCTTGCCGTGCTCGAGGTAGATCGTGTGATCCGGTCGCTGCTTCTTGTCGGAGGCATACTCGAATGCCATGTGATTGAAGACGTTGCAATCCTGGTAGATCTCGACGAAGGCGGTGCCCTTGTGACGGGCGGCACGTTCGAGCGTCTCGGCCAGGTGCTTCACGTCCACATCGAGTGTCCGGGCGACGAAGCTCGATTCGAACGCGATGGCCAGCGACAGCGGCAGGATCGGGTTGTCGATCGAGCCGGCCGGCGAGGACTTGGTGAGCTTGCCGAGTTCCGACGTCGGCGAATATTGCCCCTTGGTCAGCCCGTAGATGCGATTGTTGAACAGGAGGATATTGACGTCCATGTTGCGCCGGATGAGGTGCAGCAGGTGATTGCCGCCGATGCTCAGGCCGTCGCCGTCGCCGGTAACGATCCAGACGCTCAGTTCCGGGTCGGTCAGCTTGATGCCGGTGGCGAACCCGGGGGCGCGCCCGTGGATGCTGTGAAACCCGTACGTGTTCATGTAATACGGAAAGCGGCTCGAGCAGCCGATACCGGAGACGAAGACGTACTTCTCCCGCGGGCGATCGAGCTTGGGCAGGACCTTCTTGACCTGCGCGAGGATCGAGTAATCCCCGCAGCCCGGGCACCAGCGGACATCCTGGTCGCTCGCGAAATCCGAGGGCTTCAGTGTCGGTAATGCAGTATCCGTCGCCATGGTCTATTCACTTCCGTTCAGCAATGCTACAGCTTTTTCAACAATTTCCGATACCAGGAACGGCTTGCCTTTGACTTTGTTCAAGCCGACGGCGTCGAGCAGGTACGTCGACCGGAGCAGGGCGAGCAACTGGCCCATGTTCAACTCCGGCACGAGCACGCGATTATAGCGCTTCATGATCTCCTCGAGATCGGACGGCAGCGGATTCAGGTGGCGAAGGTGAAGATTCGCGACCGAGTGTCCCTGACCGCGCAGTTCTTCGCCGGCCGACGTGATCGATCCATAGGTGCCGCCCCATCCAATCATGAGCAGTTCGCCCGATTCCGGACCCTGGATCTCGGTAGGCGGAATGACGCGGGCGATGTTCTGCACCTTCCTGGCGCGCGTTTCAATCATGTGTTGGTGGTTGTCAGGGTCGTAACTCACGTTGCCGGTGATGTCGGCCTTCTCGAGTCCGCCGATCCGATGTTCGAGTCCCGGCGTACCCGGAATCGCCCACGGCCGCGCGAGGTTGTCGTCGCGCTGATACGGCTGGAAGACCTCCGAGCCGTCACCGGCTTCCGGCTTCTTGATCTCGATCGCCTCGATATCATCCGGATTGGGAATCTTCCAGGGTTCCGCACCGTTGCCGATGTAGCCGTCACTGAGAATCAGCACGGGCACCATGAATTTCGTGGCGATGCGCACCGCCTCGATGGCGGTATTGAAACAATCGCCCGGTGAATTCGGGGCCAGCACCGCCATCGGGCATTCCCCGTTGCGGCCGTAAAGCCCCTGGAAGAGATCGGATTGTTCGGTCTTCGTCGGCAACCCGGTGCTCGGACCGCCGCGCTGCACGTTCACCACGACCAGCGGCAATTCGGTCATGACCGCCAGGCCGAGCGCTTCGCCCTTCAAGGCAATGCCCGGACCGCTCGTACCGGTCACGCCGATCGCCCCGGCGAACGAGGCCCCGATGCTGGCGGTCACGGCGGCGATTTCGTCTTCGGCCTGGAAGGTGATCACGCCGAAGTTCTTCCGACGCGACAACGCGTGGAGGATGTCACTGGCGGGGGTGATGGGATAACTGCCGTAGAACAGCTTGCGGTTCGCTTTGACCGAGGCGGTGATCAGGCCCAGGGCCAGGGCTTCGTTGCCCATGATCGCGCGATACTTTCCGGGAGCGATCTGCGCCTTCGAGACTTTGTAGCTGTGCTGGAAGAGCTCGGTGGTCTCCCCGAAATGGAACCCGGCCTTGAGCGCATGCGTGTTGGCATCCGCGATGGCCGGATTCTTGCCGAATTTCTGATTGATCCAGTTCAGTGTCGGATCCAGCGGGCGGCCGAAAAGCCAGTACACGATGCCCAGGGCGAAGAAATTCTTGCAGCGGTCGATGACCTTCGCGCTCAGCCCGCTCTCGGCGAGCGTTTCGCGGTTGATGCGGCTGATGGGCACCTGCACGATGTTCCAGTTCTGCAGGCTGTCGTTCTCGAGCGGATTCTCTTTGTAGCCGGCCTTGTTGAGGTCGTTCTTGGTGAAGGCGTCGCTGTTGACGATGACCTGGCCGCCGGGAACCACATCGGAGACGTTGGCCTTGAGCGCGGCAGGATTCATCGCGATCAACGCATCGACCTGGTCACCGGGCGTCCTCACTTCGCGACTGCTGAAGTTGATCTGGAAACCACTCACTCCCGCCAGCGAACCGGCCGGCGCGCGAATTTCGGCGGGAAAGTCCGGCAGGGTGCTGATGTCGTTCCCGAAGATGGCGGAGGAGTTCGTGAACTGCGTCCCCGCCAACTGCATGCCATCGCCGGAGTCCCCGGCGAAGCGGACGGTGGCTCCGACGATCTCCTGGATGCTTTTCTGGTGACTGCCGTTGGTGAGATTTTCGTTGGCCTGGGTCGTCGTCACTGGTAAATCCTCGCTTGTCCGCGGTGTCCCCGATTTCGGCCGAATCGGGATCGACGCGGCTAAGCGCCCTCCCTTGTGCCCTGCACTTGTCGCGGTCGCGGCGGCAGGTTGTACACGGTCGTGGGAATATGGTCGACTAAGTATTGCACAATGCGTTTCACGGATACGGTCCCCAGGGGAGCACCGTGATCATCGATGACGGGAAGGTGCCGATAGCCTCCCCGATACATGGTTTGAATGACTTCACCAAGCGCCGCCCCGTGCTTCACACTGACCGGCTGTTCGGTCATGTACTGCGAGATCGGTGCCTCGAGGTCCGCGTCTTTGGCAAGTACGCGCGTCACGAAATCTCTCTCGGTGAATACCCCGGTCAGTTTATTATCACTGCAGATGAGGATACAGCCCTCGGAGGCATGCTTCATGGCGGCCAGCGCTTCGCGCAGGGACACGTCAGGCGAGACCACCAGCGGATCGGTGATATTCACATGCGAGAGGTCGTCTTGCCATAAATCTTCGCTGATGCCCACGGCCGCGCTTCTCCGGTGAAGGAAGGTAAGCTAGCTAAAAAACTTTCCTTATTCAAGTCTAGGGCGTGCCGCGCGACAGACCAACGAAACAGGGTGGAATTCCCGGAACGCCGTCGGATTCTCCGGGTATCCGGACGACATGATCCCGTGCACCTCCGCACTGCCCGCGGCCGGAAGCGAAAATAAGCAGTACGGGATGTATCGGCGTTTACGTATCGAGAAATGATGTCCGATTGAGGTGGGATCTCAGCGGTGCTTCTTTTCGAATTGCCTGCGAAGCTCCGGGTGCTTGATGAACACACGCGCGGACTGGAAGAGTTCCGCCTCGAGGGCCTCCTGGCGATCGCGCGTGAGCCGATCCCGGATATGCGTGGCGAGGCTGTTGCGATTGGCCAGATTGAAGCTCCTCAGCCGGGCGGGGATCTTCTGCTCCAGTTTCAGGATGTGGAACCAGTTCCCCTCGTGAATCGGCAGGGAGACCTGCCCCGGGGCCAGTTCAAAGGCCGCTTCACGAATCAGAGGCGTGACAGCCGGATCGAACCGCGAGAACGGGGGCAGGAGGCCGCCACCGACGGCGGTCACCTGGTTCTCGCTGTATTTCCGAGCCAGAAGGTCGAAATCTGCCCCGCGGTTCAGGTACCGACGGACCTCGGAGACCCTCTGCTTGGAAGAGAGCTGAATGTGACGCACCTGCACCCGGGGGCCATACTGGATCTCGAACTCCTGTTTCAACATGTCCTCGTTAATAGGCATCTCCGCCACTTCCGCTTCGGCGATTTTGCGGAGTGCGGCATTTTGCTCCATGCGCATATCCCATTCCAGTCGCGAGATGTTCTTCGCGATCAGGAATTCATCCAGCAGCCGCCGGGCTTCCACCAGCCGATCGCCATCGAGGGAATCGGCCTCTCCCGGGGAGAGGGAACCGGCCATGCGTTGCAGGGCATCCTCGTGGGCGTTCTCCACGTCCCGGGGGGTGATGGTAATCCCGAGTTCCTCGGCGCGACCGCGCGCCGCGGCGGTCAGAACCATCTGCTCGGCGAGTTCAAGACCGTGGGATTCGATGAGTTGTTCCACGAAATCATGGCGTTCGATGGGCCGGCCGTTGACGGTCATGATCGGTTGCCCGGTTCCGGTCGAGTGCGAAGCCGCCGGGGGCGTCCCGGCTGTGGCGGCGGCGGGCACCATGCCCTCTTCGGCGGTGGCGGAAGCAGCCCCCGACGCCACGTCAGGCTGGGGTGAACGCGATTCCCAGGTCTCCTGGACCGATCGCGACGGTGTCGAGGAAGGCGACGCGCAGGCCAGACAAAGAAGGCACGCGGAGGCGGTCGGGATCAGGGAACATTTCAACCGTCGATGAAACATGCGTGCGTCTTCCTGCCCAGAGGGGCATCTCCGTGAATGAAAGGTGGCCGATCCGATAGGCATACTACGAAGATAATCCGCGACAGGATGGGGTCAAGCATCCATTTCGCCGAATCGGGAGCGGGAGGACCGTCTGGGATCGGGCTGACGCCGCCGCCCGGATTCGTTATAACCGGATCGAGAGAAACGCGACTTACCGGCGTTTCCGTGGGCCGAAAACGAAGGCAGGCAGCGCGTATGGATCGAAGCGAACTGACCGTCAGGCCGATCATCGGCCTGGAAATCCATGTCCAACTGGCCACGCAGACGAAGATGTTCTGCGCGTGCCCCGTCCGCTTCGGGGACGAGCCCAACAGCAACGTCTGCCCGGTCTGCCTGGGGATGCCGGGCGTGCTGCCGGTGATGAACCGCGTGGCGTACGAGCATTCCGTGCGGATGGCGCTGGCGCTGCAATGCCAGATCGCCCGCTTCACCAAGTGGGATCGCAAGAGCTACTACTACCCCGACCTGCCGAAGAACTACCAGATCAGCCAGTACGACCTGCCCATGAGCAGCGACGGGGTCTTCGACGTGCCTTCCGGGGAAAACGGCGAAGCGCGGCGGGTCGGCATCATCCGGGCCCATCTCGAGGAGGACGCGGGCAAGAACATTCACGACAACCCGCGGGTGACGCTGGTAGACCTGAACCGGACGGGCACGCCGCTCCTGGAGATCGTCACGCAGCCCGACCTGCACTCGGCGGAGGAGGCCTACAACTTCTGCGTCGAACTTCAGCGGCTGGTCGTCTACCTCGGCATCAGCGAGGGCAGCATGCAGAAGGGGCACATGCGTTTCGAGCCGAACGTGAACGTGTCCATCACGCACGAGGGCAAGGAATATCGCACGCCGATCGCCGAGGTGAAGAATCTCAACAGCTTCAAGTCGGTGCGCGGGGCGATCGCGTTCGAAATCGAGCGGCAGGTCAACGACTGGATGGCGGACCGCGATTACGTGATCGGCAAGGCGCCCAAGGAGAATCGCGGTTGGGACGACGTGCGCGAGGTGACCGAGTATCAGCGCGGCAAGGAAGAGGCCCACGACTACCGCTACTTCCCCGACCCCGATCTCGTGCCGGTGGAAATCGACGACGCGAGGCTGGAACAGATTCGGGAAAGCGTGGGCGAGCTTCCGCTGGAGCGCAAGGCGCGGATGGAAGCCGAGCACGGGCTCACCCCGTCGGAGGCCGAGTTGATCATTCAGAGCCGTGTCACCGCCGATCTGTTCGAAGAGGCGGCCCAGGTCGGACACGCCCCGACGCTCGGCAAGCACTTCACCAGCTTCTGGGCGAAGCACGCTAATGAGCGGGGTGTGACGGTTGCGGAATTGGGAATCGACGCCGCGCGGCTGGGTGAACTTTCGAAAATCACCGCCGACGGGATGATCAACGCCACCGCCGCGGCGGCGATTGCCGAGAAGGTGCTGGAGACGGATCAGACGCCGACGGAACTGGCCGAAGCGATGGGCCTCGTTCAGGTGCGCGACGAGGGGCAGATGCAGAGCTGGGTGGACGAGGCATTCGAAGCCAACGCGAAAGCGGTGCAGGACGCGCTGACCAACCCGAAGAAGGCGAAGGCGTCGCGCGGTTTCCTGACCGGGCAGGTCATGAAGCTTTCAGGCGGCAAGGCCGATCCGAAAATCGTCAGCCGCCTCATCGATGAAAAACTCAACGCGTTGAGTTCGTGATGACCCGCCCGTGACGTCATCCCATTGGACTTACCCGCCACGTCACCTCTGGCATTCGGCCACTGAGCGTTGGAACAAAAAAACGAACGACGCGTAGGGAGTGACGCGCCGTTCGTTCGAGAATCCATTTCAGAAATCCGATCCTCAGGATCAGAAGTCGTTCAGATTCGAGTCACCGTCCTCAAAGGACATGAATTCCTCGGGGTCCGGTTTCTTGGCCGGTGGGGTCGAAGACGCTTTCGCTTTCGCGGGCGCGGAGGCCTTCGAGGTCGACTGCAGCCTCTTGGTGATCTTGCCCAAGGCCGATCCCTTACCGGTGGACGAGGAATGTCCCTTGTGATTGTGGCTGCCGCCGACGACCTTGGTGAGTTCTTCCACCATGACCTTGACGCCGTCCGCCTGGGCAGAGAGTTCCTCCGCCGCGGAGGCCGATTCTTCCGCACCGGCGGCGTTGGTCTGCGTCACCCGGTCCATCTGCTGCACCGCCGTCTTGATCTGTTCGACGCCGTCGGCCTGCTCTTCCGAAGCCTGCGTGATGCCGTTGAGGACATCCGCCACCTGCGACACACCACTGACGATCGACTGCAGCGCCTCGCCGACTTCGTGCGCCGACGACGACCCCTCGCGGGCCTTGTTCACCGACGCCTCGATCAGCGATGTCGTCTCGCGGGCGGCATCTCCGGCACGCTGGGCCAGTGTACGCACTTCTTCGGCCACCACGGCGAAGCCCTTGCC
>CAZUAQ010000017.1:0-111811 GCA_964618455.1 uncultured Planctomycetales bacterium
AGTGTGTATTAGGCGCGTCGCCTGACTCTCCAATTCAGGCTGAACCATTACACTTTTACCTGCCCCGCCACTTCCAGAACGAGAAGCTCTGGGTCTTTACCGAGAAGGCGGGGTATGACCTGGTGCGCGGCACGAAGTTCACCGTGGACAGTGAAGCCGCTCCGGGCACGCGCAAACAAATCGCGATCGACAGCGGTGACGACTGGAACCTCGGCACGGGTGAGGAACTCGCCGACTTCTTCGACAATGTCCGTTCCGGGGGCCGGCGACTCCCCGCTGCCTACGTCGAAACCGGGCGGGTCTCCACGCTGACCGGCATCATGGCCCGCATGTCCATGATCGATACCGCGAAGAATGCGTACGAGCCCCGCGTGATTCAATGGAGGGACTTGCAGAGCACGACAGACCCACAGGCGTAGAAATACGGCTCCGGGTTTACCGTATTCTCCGCCACCGCTGGGAAGATTTCCCATTTCCTCAATCCGCGAAAACGGCGTGGCAATCTGGGAAAAGTTCAGGCGAGGCGTGGTGAACTCTTTTTTCTTGCGTCCTCGACACGATTTACGGATAATACGTAGTCGGTTGGTATGTCATTTGAGGGGCGTACGCGACACCTCACCGGCGTCTTCGATCGGTTCAGCGTCCCGCGCGTTCAAGCTCGTTTGTCATTCCACCTCCTTGATTGACGAGGGCCGACTGTCAGGCCCCTTTCGACGGCCCGGAAAGTAGAGTGGCGGGTCAAGACGCCCATTTGCAAAGGAGACCGAGAATGGGCATGCGTTTGTATGTGGGGAATTTGCCATTCGGTGTGAGCAGTGAGGAGCTTCAGGAACTCTTCTCGGCTCATGGAACTGTCCGAAGCGCGGATGTCATCAGCGACCGCGCGACCGGACGCAGCAAGGGTTTCGGGTTCGTCGAAATGGATGACGAGAATGAGGCACAGGCGGCCATCACGGCGCTGAACGGTCAGGATCACGGCGGTCGCACCTTGACGGTGAACGAAGCGCGTCCGCGTGAGAACAATCGAGGCGGTGGTGGCGGAGGGTTCCGTTCACGACACTGACTTGAAGAGGTTCTGCGTCGAAGAGGGTCAGGGTCGAAGAAGTTCAGGGTCGGAAAGGTTCAGGCGAGACGCGCCGCGCACGTGGCATCACCCGGAGCGCGTCCTGATCGGTCGAACCGGATACCGGCTTTCCTGACAGAGGCGATCGTCACCTGCCGTCGCGTTGTAGAATGCTTCACCAAAAACGGAGGGCCGCCGCTGGGCGGCCTTTCTCATATCAACAACGGGCGGTCGTTGCCGCTACCCCCTCGAATATTCAGATCCGTTTCGCCAACTCCGCTTTAATGCTTTCCTTGGTCAATCCCATCTTCGCGAGGGCGCGAAAGCCGATCGACTCCGTTTCCTGGAGCAGGCCCATCAGCAGATGAACGGAACAGACCTGCCAGTTTCCCGTTCCCTTGGCGAAGCTCTCCGCCTTGGAGAGCACGTCGCGATAATGCGGCGTTCCCGGTAGTCGCCCGACCACCCAGGTCTCCTCCAAGCGATCCTGAACGAGTTGATCCACAACGACGCGCGTACGCTTCTCATCGGCGCCGAGGGCATTCAATGCCGCGGCGGCGATACTCGTCCCTTCTCGCAGAATACCCAGCAGCAGATGCTCCGTGCCGAAGTAGCCCAGCCCATGCTCCCCGGCAATCTGCTTGGCCAGCTCCATGACGCGCTGGGCCCGTTGAGTCAGGTTCACTTTCGTCTGGAAAGACGCAGGTAACATGGCGCAATCAACCCCTGTTCGGCACGGCCACACTGATCGAACAATCCCGATTAGGGAATCCTTCTGAAACTCAACCTTTCCCTATTCGGCGAATGGCGGTTGCGGCGAGAGTTTCGGCTGTGGCAAGCTTACGATCTATTGCTGGGAAAAAGCAAAAAAGTGCATCCCGGAATGGCGACCCACTGGTACACGTCGACGGTTATCGGGAGCGAGGGTTCCCCAGGGACAGTGGCGTGCTCAGGAAAGTCCGAAAGTGTTGCTGGAGTGCCCGGATCGAAGTCACGATCCCGGCCCCGTCCCGAAGTTGCCTTCCGGCGTCCCCACGGAAGGCGGACCGGAAAGCCGCGGAAAACGGATGATGACCGGAGGAATGACGCCCGCACCGCGCTGGCGGTAGACGGTATCTTCGTAGATCCGGCTGTTCCGAAGGCCGACCAGCCCGCGTGTATCCCAGCCGCCGGAGGGCTCGATATACCCGACCCCCCCAGCATGGAATGCGCCGAACTTTGCGTCCCCCTCGGTCATGCCGAAGGTCCCCGTGTACGAAATGTAGTCGTCGAAGATGGCGGTCTCCAGCCATCGCTTCATCGCTTCGGTCACATACTCGCCGGGACGGATTTTGAGAAACTCCTCGGTGAGCTTGTTCAACGCCTCGACCAGTCCTTCCGTTTCGAGGGAAATCCGGAAATGCCCGGTGATCGGCTCGTACTCGATGCGATAGCCGACGGTACCGCGCTTGCTCAAGACGGCCGTGGGGCTTTCGATGGTCAGGTCGCTGCGAAGCGTCGTCTCCGCCGAGGCTCCGCGAATGGCCCCGTGCGCGATGCCCAGCTTCACCGTCTTCGTATCGGACGTGGTGCGGAAATCGTCGATACTGGCCATCGTACCGCTTTCAATCTGGATCACCGTATCGTCGGTGAACTTGATCGTCAGGCTGCTGTTGAACAGCGTGCGGATCCGCGTCCCCGCCGACAGACGATCGCCCTCTTTCGGCGTCCGCCACTCACCGACTGAGCCGTCCGCCTTCGTCGGCGCCACCTGAACCATGCCCTGGACGGTCCCCACGACCGCTTCGGCCGGTGACGGCTGCCCTGCCCCATCAGGCTGACCTGAAGCCGCCGGTTGAGTCGCAGGCGCGCCGGCAGGTTGCACCGCCTGCCCCAGAGCTAAGCTGCTCAACAATCCGACGATGCCGATCGATAGCCATGTCCGCATGATTCTGTCCTTCCGCTTGATCGTCTCCCGGGACACACGTTCCCGGTAAAACCTTGCATGCGATATGCCAAAGCTTGCCGCCAGAGGTTATCGGCCGTCGCCAATCGATCACGATCGATGACGATGGTCTTTAGCTGCCCGCTAACCCACATGATTATACCGAAACCACTTCCGATGCCCACCCCTGGCACCTCGAGCTGCGCAATATTCCCCAGCTCACGTGGGGAATGCTCCCACGTTCCTTCCCACATTTCGGGTGCGTGACGAGAGAATTCCACGCTCCCCGCAAGGACTCGACACCATAGTCGACTCACTGAATAGACCGAGGGCCGTCAATCTCACGATGCATGTGTCCATCGCAAGACATGAAGAGGAGGAATCCATGTCACGTCATTTCTCGATCGCCTGGATCAGCCTTACTGTCGCGGCGCTTTGTGCTCAATCGCACGGTCAGGAGGCTTACAATCGCGCCTGTTACCGCGCGGAGATCCCGCCGGGTGATCACGACGCCGAAGCGTCCGTCACGATTCTGGACGAGCGCACGCTGCGGATCGACCACTTCACGTACGATGGTACCGCCCCGCTGGTCTACTTCTATCTCGGCGCGGACGACACCTACGGCAGTTTCGTCAACGGTACGCCCATCGGTCCCCTGCTGAATCGGGCTTATCTCGACGAAAGCCTGACCGTTCAACTTCCGGAAGGTCAATCCCTCGATGGTTACGGTGCCATCTCGGTGTGGTGTGAGCAATTCAACGTCAACTTCACATCCGCGGCTTTCGCCCCGCCGACCTACATGCGCGCCTGCCTTCAAGCGGAGATCACGCCGATTTTCCACGACGCGGAAGGCACCGCCACCCTCCTGGATGAACGCCGGATCCTCGTCGAAAACTTCACCTATGACGGCACCGCCCCCCTTGTCTTTTTCAAGCTGGGCAAGACTGATGCCTACGTGGATTTCGTCATCGGAACCACCATCGGTCCGCAACTGACGCGAGCCTATGCCAGCGAAAGTGTCACCCTCGAATTACCGCCCGGGCAGGACCTCGACGGCTACGGGGCGATCTCGGTCTGGTGCGAGCAGTTCAGCGTCGACTTCGGATCGGGCGTCTTTCCCGGCGTCCGAGCCGATCTCGACGTCGACGGGGACGTGGATCAGGACGATGTCGCCTTCTTCGAAAGTTGCCTTTCCGGCCCGATGATTCCGGTGACGGACCTGAACTGCTTCGGTGCCGACCTGGATGGCGACATGGACGTGGATCTCACCGACTTCGCCTTTGTACAGCGATGCCTGAGCGGCCCGGACGTGTTCGCGGATCCGGCATGTGATCCGTGAACCGGTATCAACCGGGGGACGTGCCGCTTTCCCGACCCGACACGCGCTCGTCGGAGACACGCCTTCAGGCGGAAGTGTACTTCTGCAGCAGTCGGCGAGCCACCGACCCGGGGACCAGCCGTTCAATCCGGGACAGGTCGTGGCACCCCATCTCGACGATCTGCTTGATGTACGTGCTGGAGATCAGGGCGAACTGGTCGCGGGTCATGAGAAAGATCGTCTCGACGTTGCCCACCAACAGGTTCACGTTCGCCTGCTGGAGCTCGTAGTGCAGGTCGACGTTGTCTCGAATGCCGCGAATGATCAGGCTGGCATGGACCGACTCGACAAAATCGGCGGTCAGCCCCTCATAAGGCTCGACCCGCACGTCCCCCATGTCCGCCACCAGTTCCCGGATCATGTCGACCCGCTCCTCCGGCGTGAACAGCGGGTGCTTCTCCGGATTGTGTCCGACGGCCACGATGAGCTCGTCCACGATCTCCCGGCCGCGCTGAATCAGATCCACGTGGCCCTTGGTGATCGGGTCGAAGGCTCCGGGAAAGACGGCAACGATCTTTTGATTCGGCATTGACGAGATCCACATGCTGGGGACGGGTTTCGAAGATAAGTGCTCGATTCTAGCCGCCCTGACCGGGCCACTCAACTTGGCGCATCCGCTCGAAGGTTCTATGATACCGACGATATGTGTACGATCGTGTCCAACCCCGTTCTGCCCGCCCCGCCTCGAATCCCTCCGACTTCGATGATTGGACGGATTATCGGCGGCGATGCCCCCGGGTAGGCTTGGCGGATCAAACGGACGGATTGGATGAACGTCCTGCAGACGATAAGCCTTGCCTGACACCGGCAAGGCTTTTTTTGTGAGTATGTCTGAGTGTATCCGCGACGGCGGCACCGCGCGTCGGTCGACATGAACACGCAGATGGATACGCCCCGACCGGCAAATCCGACTGAGAGGAAGACCGAAGACCATGGCCAGGAAACAGGACCACATCGAGCTTTATGATACGACGCTTCGCGACGGCACACAGGGCCAGTCGGTGAGTCTCAGCCTCCAGGACAAGATTCTCATCGCGATCCGTCTGGATGAACTTGGTGTCGACTATATCGAGGGCGGTTACCCGCTCAGCAACGCCAAGGACCAGGCCTTCTTCAAGGAGGTCCGCGACCTGAAGCTCAAGCGCAGCAAGGTGGCGTCCTTCGGTATGACGCGACGGCGGGGACTCAAGGCCTCCAGCGATGAGGGGATGAATGCCCTCCTCGGCAGCAAGACCGAGGTGATCACCATCGTCGGCAAGACGTGGGATCTCCACGTCAACGAGGTGCTCGGGGTCAGCGAGGAGGAAAACCTTGCCATGATCGCCGACTCGGTCAAGTATTGCGTGAAGAACGGCCGGGAGGTGATCTATGACGCCGAGCACTTCTTCGACGGGTATGAGGCCAATCCCGAGTTCGCGCTGAAGACGATTCTGGCTGCCCAGGACGCGGGAGCGTCGTGCCTGGTACTCTGCGATACGAACGGAGGTTCATTGCCGGAGCGCGTCGCGGAGGCCATCGAGGCGATCAAGCCGCACGTGTCCGTACGGATCGGCATCCACACACACAACGATAGCGGGCTGGCCGTGGCCAACACCCTGGCGGCCATCCAGCACGGCGCCTCGCATGCCCAGGGCACCATCAACGGCATCGGGGAGCGCTGCGGGAATGTGGACCTCACGACCGTGGCGGCCAACTTGTCACTGAAGATGGGCAAGCACGTTCTGGACGGAAAAGGGCTCCACAAGCTGACTGAGATCAGCCGGTACGTCTACGAGATCGCCAACCTGGTGCCCGTGGACGGTCAGCCTTACGTGGGCCAGTCCGCTTTCGCGCATAAGGGCGGAATGCATGTGCATGCGATCCGCCGTGTCACGCGAAGCTATGAGCATGTCGACCCGGAGAAGATCGGAAACTCGCGCAAGGTGCTGATCAGTGAACTGAGCGGGGCCAGCGGCGTGGCGGAAAAAATCGGCAAGAAGCTCGATATCGCCCACGACAAGAAGCTGCAGCGCAAATTGCTCAAGCGACTCCAGGACCTCGAAGATGAGGGGTACGTGTTCGAGTCGGCAGAAGCGAGTTTTGAACTGCTGTGCCGGCGCGAGCTGGGACTCTATAAGCCCTTCTGGCAACTCGACCACTGGCGGGCCGTGGCGCTTCGGTCCCATCAGAACGAGAATCCCGATACGGAAGTTATCCTCAAGATGACCGTTGAAGGTACGTCCGAGCATCACGTCTCAGGAGGCCACGGACCGGTGGACGCCATGGCCAACGCGATGATTCGCGCACTCAAGCCGCACTATCCCCACGTCGAGCACGTGAAGCTGATCGACTACAAGGTGCGCGTGATCAACCCCCGCGCCGCCACTGCTGCAAGGGTTCGGGTCACCATCGAATTCCGGGACGCTGAGACACACGAGATCTACAGTACCGTCGGCGTGAGTGAGAACGTGATCGAGGCGTCGTGGATTGCCCTGGTGGACGGGCTCGAATACAAGCTGATCCAGGGCGCGAACTCGGCCAGAAAGACGAAACGCAAGGCCGCTTCCTCGGGCAAGACACGTCGGAAGAAATCGTAATCTGGGGCGATTCCTTCGGGATTTGAATCACAGTCAGCGCCTAAAAAAAAGCCACGCCCTTCAGGAAGGGCGTGGCTTTGAACGGTCATAAAGCAGGTCAGCAGTATCGGCCGGGCAGCGCCCAGCAGCTCACGAACTCAGCAGCTCACGAAACGCCGACGCATGAAGCCGACCAGACCGAGGCCCGCGGAGCAGAGAAGCACGGCCCCCGGAGCAGGGATCGTCGCGATTTGCGGATCCTGACTCGGGATATAGACCAATTGATCCTGCTTGAAGTATTGCTTGTTCGGATCGGCGTACATGTTCAGAACGCGAACTCCACCGATGTCTGATCCGGCATTGGCCAGGGCATCCTGATAGAATGTCTCTTCCAGCGAGTTGGCCGCCCAAGTCTTGCTCTGCTCATCTTCGAGATACCAGATCACGCGCTGAAGCGCATTGGCCGAAGCGATACGCGAACTGCCCGGGGTGTAGTCATAACCGCTGAGGTTACCGCTGATGAACTCTTTGTAGAGATAAGCCGTCTTGGAATCGAGAGCATCGAATCCGTTGACCGCTCCACCTGCACCCCCGGCCATCGTGCCCGTGTTGATCTCCGCATAATATGTCGTCTTGAAGGAGATGTGCTCGTTCTTCTCGAGGCAGAACGACTCGAACATGAACGGCTGAGGATACTCGCCGAGGCTTCCAGGCTGCTCGCTCCACCCGGACAGGGTCTCGATGCGGAACTCACCACCACCCGTGCTGCCGTAACTGTTGTACACCTTGACGGTCATCAACGCACTGACCGGCGATGCCATCAGAGCAACGCCAAACAATGCAACGACCATACCCCATCGATTCATTTTCATATTCCGCCTTCTTGCCTTCTGAGAGGTGCAATCATGCACCATCCAAGTGACTACCCTTCCCGCTGCCAGCTACTGCCCTGTATGGCATTTGGGTATTCCAACACAGCCACGAACTTCCTGTTCGCGTCAAAGCCCCCCCGGGCGTCTATTGGGGTAGGTGCTCGATCGGCCCGATCAGCTTTAAACACCCAATAGTAGGGGTGTCCATACATCAAATAGTAATGGAGCGTATACCGAATAGCTAGTCCCTCCCGAAAAAAATGTGACAAATAGACCACTTTTTTTCAAGAAAATGGGGCACACCCTGTCAAAATAGCCCAATTGCGGATGATCGGGAAACTGATATGTCCCGATAAAATCATCTTCCTGCGTCGTTCAGGTCCGAAAATCTGCCTCATCATCGCGAGTTACCGGCCCCTGGGAAGTGCGATTCCGGCGAAATGCGAAGGCTCCGATCAGGATGAGCCCCACGCCCACCGCGACTCCGAGACTCTGGTGGAGCCCGAAACCGGCGGAATCGCCGAGGCTCAGCAGATCCGCCAACAGCGTCGCGACCAGCATCAGGACGCCCAGAAGCATGACCATGCTCAATCGCAGCAATGCCCCGGCCCCGACGAGCACCACGCAGATGCCGACCACGACCCAATGCCTCAGGCCGAACGCCTCCGACAGACTGAGCTGCAGGTGGTCTGCCATCACGGAGAGAGACAGGATAAACAGCCCCAGGGCCATCACCATGGAGCTGCGATTCCGGTTGCGGCGATGGCGGAGGGCGGTGTTATCGTCCGAGACCGCACATTGGAGGCAGAGATGGATCAATCGCCCAGGGCTGGAAATGTCGTTGGTGACATGCACACGCGCGGGCTCTCCGCATATTTCACAGATCTGGGCCGCACTCTTCGTCACATCCACGCCCTTCCGCCACCTTCCGCCCCGTACCGGGCTTGCGAGTTGCCCCTTCATCGCGGGAAATAAAGAACCTGACACATGTCTAAGCTATATCCCCACGGCGAAGGCCGTTCAAGGAGAAGTCGCGTTTTCATGTGGATTACCCTGGGATGAGAAGGGAGAGGCCGGTTCAGGCGAGAGAATACCGGACCTGTTCATGCAGATCTCCCGGGAGGAGATGCCGGAAGGCACAGCCGATGAAGGGATTCGAACCCTTGACCTCAGCTTTACGAAAGCCGTGCTCTACCACTGAGCTACATCGGCGATTGGCGACGGCGAAGACCTTCTCATCCGTCGAATCGGCAACCGGCCAAGGCGGGTCCGGAATACCACCTGCCAAACACCCCGACCGGACGCAGTAGATTATGCTGAAACCATTGCGAACTCAAGCCGGGTCCGAAGAAATCCGGCCCTCGATGAATATCGGTGGAGTCGCCGACGGGAGTGCGAAAAAAACCCCGTGCCTCCCGGAAAGGAGGCACGGGGCCGTTGAAAGGGGACACGACAGCTTCCACTACATTATTAGAATTCATTCACAGGGAAATCAAATCCGGGGCTCGAAAAAAGGGATGATCTTTCCATTTTGTGCGACGGGTTCACGATAAACGCCATCGTTCATCCGCTTCGCCGCGTTCAGGACAAACCGGAATGGTGAAGGCCATCAGGAAAGTTTGCCGCTGCGAAGGATGGAAATGACCAGCCCGAGACCCATCACCCCTGCCACCAGGTAGCCGAGGACGCCGATGGCGGACATGGGGACATCCGTGAAGAAGAACTTTTCCTCGTTGCTGTTCGTGAGCACCCATGAACTGCCGAGGATGATGGCGCCGATAATCACGGCGAAGCTCAGCCGGTTGCTCGCCCGGTCGATTTCAGTTGCGAGGTAATCGAGGTTCTGATGGCGGATGTTGAATTGCCACTTGCCGCCGGCGAGACGGCGGAAGATGTCGCGGACCTGGCTCGGGGCGCTGCGCAGGATGTTCAGCAGATGCCATCCGGAGATGGTGGCGGACTTGAGCAGCCGCCCGGGCGTGAAGCGACGGGCCAGCATGGCTTTCAGCTTCGGCTTGGTCAGTTCGACAAGATCAAGGTCCGGGCTGAGCTGCATGCAGATGCCGCCGATCGTGACGAGTGACTTCCCGAAGAGCACGAAATCGCGCGGCAGCGTCACCTGGTTTCGTCGCACGACGTCGGTCACTTCCTCGAAGAGCTGTTGCAGATCGAATCGTCGGATCGACAAACCGTGATATTTCTGAATCAGCTGGAGGAAGTCGCTCCGGAGCTGGCGTCGATCGGTCTCTTCGCCCAGCGCATTCATGTCAGCCAGGACCTCGACGACGATCTCGGGCTCCATGTTAAACGCGCCGAGCAGGCCGATCAGCAGATGGTTGAGCATGGTGTCGTCGAGATGGCCGGTGAGTCCGAAATCGATGAGCCCGACCGCATTCGGGGGCTGGACAAGAAGGTTGCCGGGGTGCGGATCGGCGTGGAAGAACCCGAGATCGAAGTACTGCTTCATGAAGGCGAACACGAGCTGCCGGGCGAGGGCATCGCGATCGATCTCCGCCTTCTCGTCGTCGATCAGTTTCTGCATGCTCCGCCCGGGCAGTTCCTCGATCGTCAGGACTTCCGGGCCCGTGTACTCCCAGAAGACGCGCGGAATACGCAGCGAATCATCTTTGCGATAGGCCTCGTAGAACCGGGCGATCAGTGCCCCTTCGTGAATGAAATCCAGCTCCCGGAGCAGGGACTTCTCAAATTCATCGATGATCATCTGGGGCTGGTAGGCACTGATCTCGGGGCTGATCTGCTCGAGCACCTCCGACAGCCATCGCAGGATGGCCATGTCGAGTTCCACGGTCTGGCGGATGTCCGGGCGCCGCACCTTGATCACGACATGCCGCTGGGGCTGGGACTCCGTGGCTCGCGTTCGCGCCCGATAGACCTGGGCGATGGAACCGCTGGCCAGCGGTTCGGGATCGATCGACTCGAAGAAATCCTCGACCGGTCCTCCGAGGTTCTTCTCGATGATGGCGTAGGCCTGCTCGTTGTCGAACGGCGGTACACGATCCTGCAGTTTCTTGAGATCCTCGACGATCTCGATCGGGAGGACGTCGGGGCGTGTGGAGCCGAGTTGACCGAGCTTGATGAATGTCGGACCGAGATCCTCGCAGACGCAGAGAATTCGTTCGCCGAGCGACAGATCATGCGAGGTTGCACCGGATGGACGGCCCTTCCACTGTCGGGGCAGTGGGACGTAGCGCCGGAGATTGGCGCGGTCGAGAAGATGGCCGAAGCCATGATGCGTGAGCACCCCGACGATGGTCTGAACGCGCCGGATGGAGCGAACGGTCTTGGGGAGATTGAGGTTCACGACTTCAGAATAACTTCTGTCGTGGTCAGGTCAATGACCGCGCGGCGTGACCCGCTCCGGACCGCTTAACCGGCATTGCGAAACTGTGTTTCGTAGAGGCGCTTGTAGAGGGGACACGACTGGATGAGCTGGGTGTGCGGCCCGATGTCGACGATGCGTCCTTCGTCCATGACGATGATGCGATCCGCCCCGCTGATGGTGCTGTAGCGATGGGCGATGATGAAGGCGGTGCGATCGGCGAGAATGGCTTCGAGGGCCTGGTGAATCTTGAACTCCGATTCGGGGTCCACCTGACTGGTGGCTTCGTCGAAGATGAGAATCGGGGCATTGCGGAGAATGGCGCGGGCGATGGCGAGGCGTTGCCGCTGCCCGCCGGAGAGCGTGGCGCCGTGTTCGCCGACGACCGTGTCGTACCCCTCGGGCAAGCGGGAGATGAACTCGTCGGCGAAGGCCTTACGCGCGGCGGACTCGATCTCCTCACGGGTCGCCTGGGGCCGGCCGTAGGCGATGTTGGCGGCGAGGGTATCGGCGAAGATGACCGACTCCTGCGTGATCAGGCTGAACTGGCTCCGGAGTGAGCGGAGCGTGACTTCGCGAACGTCGTGCCCATCCATCAGAATTCGACCGCTGTCGACGTCGAAGAAGCGCGGAAGCAGGCTGAGCATCGTCGTCTTGCCGGAGCCGTTCGGGCCGACGATGGCGATGACCTCCCCACGCTTCATAGAAAATGAGACTTCGCGGAGAACGGCGGTATCGGTTTCCGGGTAGGTGAAGGTCACATTCTCGAAAACGATGGAATCTCGGAACGCCGGCAAGGCGACTTTGTCGGCATCGCGGGAGTACTCGTTCTCGCTGTCGATCAGTTCGAAGATGCGCCCGGCGGCGGCGTTGGCCCGCTGGAGCTTGGGATAGACGGCGCTGAGTTTGCGAATCGGGTCAAAAATGGCGCCGAGGCAGATGAGCATGGCCATGAACTGCTCGGCTTCGATGCCCTGGAAGAGAATGCGGTTACCGAAGTAGAGGATTGCGCCACCCGCCGCCACGAAACCGAGCATCTCGACGAAGGGTGACGTGAGCGCCTCGACGAAGCCCATCTTGAGCTGCTGCTTGAGCACGTTGCGATCGATCTGGAAGAGGCGTTTGCGTTCATAGTTCTCGCGCGTGTAGGCCTTGACCACGCGCATGCCGACGAGAGTGGACTCCAGCCGACCGAGCATCTGCCCGTAGCCGATCAGCAGCTTGCGATTGGCGCGGCGGATCTTCTTGCCGAGCTTGCGGAAGAGGATGGCCATGAACGGCGCCAGCACCATCACGATCAGCGTGAGCTTCCAGTCGATCCAGATCGCCACGAAGAAGACGCCCAGCGCCTTGAACGGCTCGGCCACCAGCTTCTGCCAGAAGTTGTTCAACCCGCGGTTGATGTCGTTCATGTCCTGCATGAACATGCTCATGGTGTCGGAGGTGTTCCGGCTGAACCGCGAGAGAGGCAGCTTGAGCACGTGGGCGTACATCTGCTTGCGAAGGTCCACCACCGCCAGGGAATTGCAGAGCACCAGCAGGTACTGGGCGAAAACGCGCGCCACGTTACCGACCAGCACGATAACCAGCAGAACCATCAGCACGACGCACAGTGTGTTCCAGCGGGCCTCGGCGTCATAACCACGCGGGAGGAGACTGACCACCCGCTGGATCCAGGACTCCTCCCATCCCAGGGCCGGGAGTTCGACCACGCTCGTGAATGTCCTGCCTTCCGGAGTGAGGGTCCGCACATCGGCCTGCTGTTCAGTCTTCGTCAGTGCCTGAAGGACCTCATGGGACGCGCCTCTGTCGTCGTTCACCTCGAAGAGGATGGCTCCGGATTCGTGACCGGCCGCGCGGAGCGGCGATTTCTCGTCGAGATGGACGATCTTGACCACCCGGCCCGCCAGGCCTTGCGGATTGGGTTCCGGAGCCGATTCGACCGTCACCCGGCACCTCAACCGCTGCTCGACGAGGTACTGATCGACCCAGCCATGGAGTCCGTGTTCCTGCACCATGACGGTCAGGACGGGCAGGACCGACCCGATGCTGAACGAATACGTGGCCGCCACGATGAGAATGCAGAGCATCGCGGGGATCATGTACCGCTTGTGGGGCCAGAGGTACCCGAGCAGACGTCGAAAATGGATGAACGTCGAGCCGGCGGCGTCCTTTCGGGTGCGATGGCGTACGGAGGATGGACTCAGCGGTTGCATAGGGCAGGTATGATACGTGAGGCTGACGGGTGGGCCAAGTCCGCCTCAGCGGTTATAGTTAATGGTTTACCCCTTGGTCGGGAAACCGTATCCGACACAGACGTCACGACCCTATTCAGGTTTCTCATGGCTCGACGCTCACATCCGCCCGTCATGGCCGCCGCCGTGATTCACCGCTCGCGCAAGGGCCAGACGGAAGTCCTGATCTGCAAGCTGCCCCGTGCCCCCTATCAAGGCAAGTGGTGCTTTCCGTTCGGGCCGGCCGACGAAGGCGAGATGCCCGAACCGGCGCTGCGGCGCGCGCTGCGTACCAACCTGGGCATTCACGTGCACATTCGGATCGGTCAGCCGCCCTTCGATCACCCCTGGGACGAGTTGATGTGCCGGTGGCGCTTCTTTTTCTGCGATGACATGGGTGAGTCGGTCGATCTGACGCACTACGGCGAGGTTCGCTGGGTGAACCAGGTCGACCTGCGCGAATACGAATTTGATCCAGTCAGCCAGCAGGTGGCGGACTGGATCCTGGAAGACGTGACTTAAGCCCGCTCGATACCCATCCTATCCGACATTGCCAGCGTGCGCACCCGGATCTTCAATCCCGGATTGCCCGGCATCGCCGCGTCCGTTTATACTTTCGGTCCAATCGCAGTTTCACATTCCAACTGAGAGGAGCGGCATGGGCACAGCGCTGGAGATTTCCCGTCGGTGTTTCGATGAAGTCATTCACCCCCTCTTGAAGTCTCATCATGCACCAATCGTCGACCGCCTGGCGGTGGCACTGGCGGGGATGGGAAGCGATGTCCTCGGCCTGGATGACGAGATCTCCCGGGACCATCATTGGGGGCCGCGCGCGGCGGTGCTTGTGTCGCGCGAAGATCGCGACCAGGTCGGCGCGATCAGCCGTACGCTGGCGGAACATCTCCCGGAGACGTACGAGGGCTACCGTGTCCATCTCGACGCCAAGACACGGACGGGCATCTGCGTCGACGTGATTGATTCGTATCTGCACTGGTTCCTGGGCACCGACGCCCTGCCCGAGCAGGAGGAAGACTGGTTCGGCCTCTGCGAGACGGATCTGCTTCACGTCACCGCCGGTGAGGTGTTTCACGACCCCGCCGGTTGGCTGACCGAGGTGCGATCGCGGCTGGCGTATTACCCGGATCGCGTATGGCGCAAGCGTGTGGCGGACGCGTGCATGGTCGTGACCGGCCGCGACGCGCCGTACAACCTGCACCGGGTGTCGCGGCGTGGCGACGAGGTGACCTCGCTTGTTTACCTCGGCCAGACGCTCCGGCGGATGCTCGAACTGGGCTTTGCGATTGAACGCCGGTACGCCCCCTGCCCGAAGTGGCAGCACCGGCTGTTTTCTCGACTGGGCGGCTGCAGCAGCGAGGTGCTCACGCTCGTGGAGCAGGTGCTGGCGGAGACCTCGTGGCGCGAGCGGGTGGATGGATTGATCGCGATCAATCACGTGTTCGCCCGTCGCCTGGCGGAGCTGGGCCTGACCGGTCCGCCGCAGATGCAACCCTTCGACGACAGCCTGACCGACCTGACGCTGTATACCTCGGCGAAGGAGATTTATGCTGAGCTTCCGCCGGAGTGGCTGGTGCGGAGTTTCAACCCGATCGAATCGTGGGAGAAGATCGCGCGGCTGGTGCTGTTCGATGAAGCGGACTATTTCCAGGAGAAGTTCGGGACGTAACCGGCTGCGACGGTTCAGCAGCACGTCATTTGTTCACATTTCCAATTCGACGACATACACCTGCGAATGGCCGGTGCGGTCGCTGGTAAACGTGGCGTAGCGGCCGGAGCGGCTCAGGGCGGGGTGCGGGTGGCTCCACTGCGGGCCGTAGACGGTGTCGGTCTTCATCTCCATCCAGGAGAGTTCCTCGCTGATGTCGGAGCTTCCGGCGCGGGCGGCGGCCTCGAAATCTTCCTTCAGGGCGTAGCGCGACTTTTTCCACTGCGAACCGCCGTTGCTGCTCTGCGGCATGCAGACGGTCCGCTTCTCGCCGGTCGCGACGTCCACCCATTGCATGCCGATGTCAGGGTGGTTGGTGTCGCAGAGGATGTGCCTGCCGTCGCGACTGGGGCAGATGTGCCAGGCATTGAACTCGGCGATCGTCGTGATTTCGCGCGACGGCAGAGACATGCGCTTGAGCGCGTGGGGCCAGACAGTGAACACGAGGTCGCCGGTGTCACCGAGCCACGTTTCATGGACGACGAACTCGTTGTTGTCGTGCTCGTAGAGGCACTGGTTGTCGGTGCCGTCGCGGCGGATGGTGAACATGCGCGGCGCGGGATCGGCGGCGTACTCGATCAGCGTCGCGTCCGCGGGGTGAAACTGCGGATGGATGATGGTGCGGGACTGGCGGTGAATCACCGTGCCGACCCGCTCGTCGAGCGACGCCACGCCGATGCCGAATCCCTCGTCGAATCGAACGGCGGAGACGACCCACTTCTCGTCGGCCGAGAGATCCACTTCACCGAGCTTACCACCAGGAAAGTCGGCGATGACCTCGTGCGAGAGATCTTCCATGTCGAGCATGTGAATCGAGGACCCGCAGGTGTACAGGAGCTTACGGCCGGCGCGCGTCAGCACGGCGGAGAACCCGTTGATGTCCGGCTGGTCAGTCAGTTGGCGGATCTCGCCCTCGGGGAAACACGCCTGGAAAAAATTCGACTCGCCGGTACGCGTGCCGGCGAAGACCAGGGACTGTTCATCCGGCAGGAAGGAATCGGTGAGAAAGTAGAGCGTATGATTGATCGTGGGATGGGCGGTCATCTGCCAGATGGTGGCGCCGGTCTGCTTGTCGGTGTACCGGCGACTTTCCGAGGCGGTCAGGTTTCCGGCGGCGCTCATGACGAATGCTCCTCCGCCGGCCGGTACAGCAGGATCACGCGGCCGATACGCTTGATGAGCACACAGGGCACGCGCTCGCAGAGTTCATTCGCGGCGACGTCAACTTCCCGGCGATCTTCAGCGTCCACGCGCACCTTGATCAGATCGCTGCTCTCGAACATCTGTTGCAGTTCCGCGACGAGATTGTCGGTGATGCCCTGGTTTCCAATGCGGAGCCCCGCTTTGAGGCGATTGCCCCTGGCCGCCAGCGCGCGACGCTCCGCGCCCGAGGGCAACGCGTTCAATCCTGCATTTCCGGTGCTTTTCTGCTCGTGTGACATCAACCTCACCTTAACAATGCACGCTTCACGAGACAACAAGTCGGGAAAGAGTCGATTATTCCCGTAGAGTGTTGCGGAAGAATAGCGACGCCCTGACGCTTATTGTCTTGCGGGCACCTTGCGGCGGACCTTATACTGATTGCCAGCTGTGAAATCGCGAGACACTTCGCGCTATTCAGAGTAGGAATACCAAAGTCGCCTACGCAGGACGGCGCCCTCGGATCCGCCGGTCCCCAGGACGCGCGTCCCCCACGAAGGAGCTATGCCCATGTCGGATCATTCGCACCTCGATCGTCGTCAGTTTCTCAAGTCGACCGCCGCCGGAATCGGCGCTGCCGGATTGGCGAGCCAGGCGCTCGGCAAGCCCGCCGAGAAAGAAGCCGTCAAGGTCGACCCCAAGAAGCTGATCTGGAAGAACAAGAAGGACGGGATGGAGTACCACCGTCTCGGCCGGACGAACTTCATGGCCAGCAAGATCGTCGCCGGGTGGATCCGGGACGATAAACTGGTTCGTCGCGTGGTCGCCAACGGCGTGAATTATCTCGACACCGCTCGGGGCTACGGTGAATACGAAGTCGCGCTCAAGCCGCTTCTCGCCAAGGTGCGCGACAACGTCTGGGTGACGAGCAAGGCCACGGGCGTGGCGGGCTACAACAAGATCGACGACAAGGTGAAGGAACTGTACCTCGCCGCCATGGAGAGTTACCTCGGCAAGGACGAGGTGAAGGAGTACATGGGCAAGGATGGCGGGCTGCTCAACGTCCACAAGAAGGCGGTCGCCAGGCAGAAGGAATCCGGTGAGAAGCCGGACCTCCGCCCCGCCGGCAAGCGTATCGCCGAGATGTACAGCAGCATGCTGGACGAGTCGTTGAAGCGTATGGACATCGAGTACGTGGACTGCTACTTCGTTCACGGCGTCGAGATCCCGTGGATGTTCGACTGCGTCGAATTGTGGGAGGCCTACAGCAGGGCCCACAAGGCGGGCAAGGTGAAGCACTTCGGCTTCAGCACGCACACGCACCAGAAGGAAGTCCTGGCGGCGGCCGCCGAAGCGAATGATCGCGGTCCGTGGAAGATCGACCTGACCATGCCGGGCGTGAACCCCGAAAGCTTCGACCACCTCAAGCCGGAACTCACGAAGCTCAAGAAGCAGGACGTCGGCGTCGTGGCGATGAAGACGACCGGCATCAAGAACCGCCCGGTCGACGGCCGCGAGCAGAAGTTCAAGGCGATCATGGGTGGCAAGGAGTATAACGAGTGGGAGCGTTCCAAGCTCTGGATGCTTCACCTGACCGAGGAGCTGGTCGATTCGGTCATCGCCGGTGTGAGCAACACGGACGAGATGGGCCGCACGTTGGCGCTGCCGAGCGTGAAGCTGAACGCCGCCGCCGAGCAGGAACTCCGGGCGATCGTGAAGATGGAGATGTCCGGCGCGTGCCACCTCTGTGGCGACTGCGAGACGCACTGCCCCGAGCACATATCCGTCACGGACATGGTGCGTTACCACGCGTACATCCATCAGTACGACGACAGGGAGCTGGCCCTGAGCCTCTACAAGCAGCACGGTTACGACCCGTCGAAGGTCTGCACCAACTGCGGCAAGTGCGAGGACGCGTGCAGCTCGCACGTCGGCGTCACGAAGCTTCTGAACGAGCTATCGCAGAGCCTGTCGTAACGCAAAGGCTTGAACGGATCATCCTGAAGGGCGCGCGTGCGACGAGTACGCGCGCCCTTTTTTTTTGAATCTCAGAGGGGAGCTCATGAGTTACTTCATGGTTGACATCGAAGCGGACGGGCCGATTCCCGGGGACTTTTCGATGGTGTGTTTCGGCGCGATCGTGGTGGATCCAAAGCTGGATCGCACGTTCTACGGCAGGCTGAAGCCGATCAGCGGGAAGTGGATTCCCGAGGCGTTGGCGGTCAGCGGATTCAGCCGCGAGGAGACGTCGACGTTCGATGAGCCCTCGGCGGTGATGACGAAGTTTGCCGAATGGATCCGGGTCAATACCCAGGGCCGGCCGATGTTTATCTCCGACAACAACGGCTTCGACTGGCAGTTCATCAACTGGTACTTCCACCACTTCACGGGCCACAACCCGTTCGGCCACAGCTCCACGAATCTCGGTTCGCTGTACAAGGGCTTCGCCCGCGATGTTTCCACCAGCTTCAAGCATCTGCGCAAGACCGCACACACGCACGACCCGGTCGACGACGCGCGCGGCAACGCCGAAGCTCTGCTGCAGATGAAAGCCGACGGGTTGAAGATCAGCCTCACGTAACTTCATGACCATGGGCAGGGAGGGACTCGAACCCCCGAAGTCCGTAGACGCCTGAGCTACAATCAGGTGCAATCGCCGCTCTGCCACCTGCCCCAAAAATAAAGATGATTACGGACGGAGGGAGTCGAACCCCCATGGGCCCAGGGCCCCGCAGAGTCTGAGTCTGCTGCGTCTGCCGGTTCCGCCACGTCCGCGAATGCGTTTTCTCAGATGCTCAGGGACTCTCCCTTCGTTCTGAACAGGCATCTTGTTTTCTTTCACCTCCATCAGGGTCGGCAGGCCTCGAACCCGCAACCTCCGGGTTTGGAATCTGGCGCTCTGCCCGCTTGAGCTACGACCCTCGCGACACTTCATGCTGCCAACCCGCTGTCACCTCTCACTCTCGAAACGATGGAACCGGTCGGATTCGAACCGACAACCTGCCGGGTGCAAACCGGCCGCTCTCCCAGTTGATGCTAAGGCCCCTTGGGCTTCTCTTTACCCGTACACATCCAACCATGGCATCACTCCTGTGCCACACGTCGCTTCAATGGCCCCGGCAGGAGTCGAACCTGGACGCCCGCGGGCAGCCGGGTTTAGGCCGGCCGCGTCTACCGTTCCGCCACGAGGCCCGAATACGGACGGAGGGATTCGAACCCTCAAGAAGCTCGTTTTTGAATCGAGCGCGTCTGCCCGTTCCGCCACGTCCGTAGGGAGTATCTCCATGCGCTTGCCACGCAAGCGTTCTCATCTCTCATTTCATCGTGTCCATCTTGCGAATGGCCCCGAGCGATCACGTGCGCAAAGCCGCGCGAAAAAAAAGCCCGAAGGTTCAACACCACCGGGCCTGGCATGATTCCATGAATTCATCCGCGCAGGCTAGGTGGCACCTCTCGTCAAGAGGGAATACGCAAGCTCCAATCCTAGTGCGCCTGAGGTTCTCATGATGCTTTGTATATAACCCACGAATCGGCGCCGGGCAAATCGCATTTCCAAAAAACTGTGCGGAAGTGGAATCGAACCACCATCTTTGGTTTTTCAAACCAACGCTCTACCGTTGAGCTATCCACATGTGAGGTTGGCGCACATCGTCATCGTGTACGGGTGAAAGGTACCGTCCCTGTTTTGTCATCTGCTCCGGAAGGGATCGAACCTTCGACCTCATGATTCAAAGTCATGCGCGCTGCCGGCTGCGCCACGGAGCATCATACGGCCCGGCAGGAGTCGAACCTGCAACCTTCGCAGTCAGAGTGCGACGTGCAACCGATTACACCGCAGGCCGGGAGACGGATGGCGAGGGAGTCGAACCCCATGCCCGCAGGCACCTTCCGGTTAGCAACCGGTGACCGGCCCACGCCGGCGTCACCATCCTCTGCGTGTCGATAACGGCGGCAGGAGTCGAACCCACACCTCCCCGATTCGTAGTCGGGCGCTCTTTCCGATTGAGCTACGCCGTTGTCCATGTTCTGTCGCACGCGGAAGGCAGAGGGCACGATCCCCATCCACGCTCTGGTGGACCACCCGTTTTCGAGACGGGGGCCATCCCACCGATGGCATTACCTTCCCTGGGGTGACCGGCGGGAGTCGAACCCGCGTCCCCGCGTTCACAGCGCGGTGCTCTCAACCGCTGAGCTACGGCCACACGCGGCGCGGCGGGACTCGAACCCGCACCACCGGTGACGGTCACCGATGACTTCGCCCTGCTCGACACGCCCGCATCATTCGAAAGGTGCGCGCACCTTTCCCGATTGACCCCGACCGGATTCGAACCGGTAACCTCCGAGTTGAAAGCCCGGCGATCTCACCGTTTGATCTACGAGGCCGTTTCTCGTCTCACGCACTCATGATGGGCACAAAAAAAGCCGGACGGTCCGTTAAAGACCATCCGGCTTGGGTGTTCGCTGCATTCACTCGATCAATCAGCGCATCATCACCTCCGAACGGTCTCCCTCGTGCGAATAAGATTCGCGAGACGGCTCTTGCTCTTGCTCTTGGCGGTGAAAACAGAATGATCGGTTCATCATCATGGTACTCATATATACGCCACAAATCGTCGCCGGGCAAACGAAAACCGGAGTAAACCGCCATATCGGTGCGCCATACGAAACCACCGATGAATGCAGATAAACACCGATTCACAAATGGCTATCAAGGACTCCGTTTCGGATTTCCGTTGTTTTATGCCTTTGTTACTATATGATTATCAAGGATCGCAACCCTTGGTTTTCTCTTTTCGGAGAGCCCGTATGCGTTTCTGGGATTGGCTGAAGAATCCCTTCGGTCGCGTTGAGATACCCCAATCCTACGTGGTGGTGTCCTGCGACCGGGAGACGCTGCGACTCCGCAAGAGCCCGCATCCCGAGATCGAACTCTCGTGGTCCGATCTGACCGAAGTCTCCATCGAAACCAACGACCTGGGTCCTTTTCTTGATGACGTCTTCGCGGTGCTGAGGTTTCAGGATGATTGCTATCGCATCGCTGAATTCAGACCCGCCCTTCCTTTTCTCTTGCAGCTCCCCGGATTCGACGGTGAGGCGTTCAGTCGATCCATGGCTTCCACGGAAAACGCAAGCTTTCATTGTTGGCCTCCGCGCGATGCGGAAGGGACACCCCCTCCGGAAGCCGAAAACCACGACCCATAGGGGAATCGAACCCCTTCCACTACCGTGACAAGGTAGCGTGCAACCACTACACCAATGGGCCGAGTCAGGGTGGCTGGATTCGAACCAGCGACTTCTCCCGTCCGAGGGGAGCGACCTGCCCGGCTGGCCTACACCCTGTTCATGACCCCGGCAGGAATCGAACCTGCAACCCTCCGGTTAAGAACCGGTAGCTCTGCCGATTGAGCTACGGAGTCGTCATTGGGAACGGAAGGAATCGAACCTCCGACCTCCTGCTTATCAGGCAGGCGCCCTCACCGACTGGACCACGTTCCCGCCGCATGTACCTCGCCGTACCAAACCGGGGTGAGAATCGAACTCACTCGTAGCGGTGTTGCAGACCGCCGCCTTCCCACTTGGCAACCCGGTTCTCGATGGGCCCGGTGGGAGTCGAACCCACAACCTTCCGGTTAAAAGCCGGCAGCTCTACCGTTGAGCTACGGACCCGTCCAGGGCTTCCGCAGCTCGCGTTTGGGCCGCGCGAAGAAGCCGCGCGCACCTCCGGGTCGAATACTCATGTCCATTCTCATTCTCCACTCACCGACTTTCGCATCACTGCCGAGGAGGGACTCGAACCCCCAACCTCCCGATTAACAATCGGTCGTTCTACCTTTGAACTACCCGGCAATCGCGCGCGGCTCACCTGCGTTGGTGATGCCGTCGAATAGGCACGGCCGGGATCGAACCGACAACCACTTGGATGTAAGCCAAGCACTCTACCGATTGAGTTACGCGCCTTTCGTCAGAGCGTGAGAAGCGCTACCGGCGAAAGGGACGATCCCCCGAGCTCTTCACACACATCCCTTGTTTCTTCATGATCGGGGATGGATTCGAACCACCACCGTGCGGCTTATGAGACCGCTGCTCTGCCGTTAAGCTACCCGATCATCTTCGCCCCGACGGGAGTCGAACCCGCACCCTCTCGCTTCGGAGGCGAGGGCTCATCCGTTGAGCTTCGGGGCCGCAGTGGGTCAGGCAGGATTCGAACCCGCACCTTGCGGCTTAGAAGGCCGCTGCGCTTTCCGTTACACCACTGACCCGAGGGCTGACGGTCGGGAACGATCCGACAACCTGCCCTTTACGAAAGGGCTGCTCTCCCGGTTGAGCTACGCCAGCATCGTTGCATGTCATGACGATCCCGATGATCGTCGCTTGCCTTCAGGCAAGGGCGTGGCGGGAATCGAACCCGCGCGATCCTGCTTGGAAGGCAGGCGCTCCGCCATCACGAGCATCACGCCCGAATCGCTACTCTTCTCGATCCCAAGCCGCCGGCGGGAATCGAACCCGCAACCCCGGACTGGCAGACCGGCGTGATCCCCGTTTCACCACAGCGACGTCTTGATTCTCACGCGCGCACCTCGGGTGGACGCGTTCAAGGACACGTACGCCACCGTTCGCAGCGCGCGACGGTTTCGACAACTGAAGCTCAAGCTTCATGGATTCGGTTGTGCACGGAGGGGGTGCCGACAAGATCCTGCAACGATACCGGCTCGAGATTCGCTCGAGGGGCATCGGCAAGAGTTGTGTTGAAAGGGTCGAGGTAATGTATATACGTCACGAATACGCCGGAGGCAAATCGAATCTCTCATTTTTTGGCTGTTCGTTCACGCGGTGAAGCCTCGTGGTATAATGCATGTTGGTCGTCGGACACATCGTTACGGGCCCGGAGCCCTTTGGGACAATCGAGAGCATCATGGCACGTCGCAAGCGGTCCAAGAAGATTCCCCTGCCGCAGCTGAAGACGCCCGCGCCGCGCTCGTCGAAGTCGGCCAAGGGAGGCTGCGGGAGCGTCCGGCCGTCGACGCGCGGAAAGTGGCGGGCCCTGAGTCTCTTCCTGGTTCACGTGGCCATCGCGCTGCATATCGCCCACTGGTGGGCTACCGGGAAGACTGTCACGCCGGTCGAACCGAGCGAAGCCATGCAGACCCTCGGCCGCGAAGCGCTCGTCAACGCCGGGTTCGTCTTCTTCGCCCTGGCGATCCTGAGCACGCTGATCTTCGGCCGGTTCTTCTGCGGCTGGGGATGCCACCTGGTGGCGTACCAGGATCTGTGCACCTGGATCCTCAAGAAGGTCGGGATCAAGCCGCAGCCCTTTCGCTCGCGGCTGCTCATCTTCGTGCCCCTGGCGGCGGCGATCTTCATGTTCGTCCTGCCGACTGTGACGCGACTGATCATGGGTGTCGATCGTGATCCCTACACATCGCACTTCACGACGTACGATTTCTGGGAGCGCTTCCCGGGCTGGGTAGTCGGCTCGCTGACCATCTTCGTGTGCGGATTCGCGATCGTGTACCTCCTGGGCAACAAGGGCTTCTGCACGTATGCATGTCCTTATGGTGGATTCTTCGGACTGGCGGACCAGGTCACCCCGGGCAAGATCCGCGTGACGGATGCCTGCGAACGGTGCGGCCACTGCACCGCCGCCTGTACCTCCAATGTGCGTGTTCACGAGGAAGTGCATCTTCACGGCATGGTGATCAATCCCGGCTGCATGAAATGCCTCGACTGCATCAGCGTCTGTCCGAAGGATGCGCTGTACTTCGGATACGGCAAGCCCGCCGTCACCGCGAAGAAGCAAGACACGTCCAAGCCGAAACGGTACGACTTCACCTGGGCCGAAGAGATCGGCCTGGCACTGCTCTTTCTCGCGTCGGTCGCCATTCTGCGAAAGCTGTACGACGGCGTTCCGTTTCTTCTCGCCCTGGCCCTGGCGTCCATCAGCGCGTACGTCCTTCTGACGGCAGCGCGATTCCTGTACGCACGTCATCTTCGGTTCGCGCGGTTCACGCTTCGATCGGGAGGAAGGATTACCCGGTCAGGCCTGGTCTTTGCCACGGTGGCGGCGGTGTGGGCACTCTTCCTGGGCCACTCGGCAGTGGTGCAGTACTTCACGATTCGCGGCCAGATGGAGATCAGCGAGGCGCGACAATCATCCGGTGCCTCAACCGTCAGCGCTCCTCACATCGCGCGTGCCCATCTGAACCGGGGCATCGGCTATCTCGAACGGGCGGACGCCTGGGGGCTGGTTCCGGTGGCGAATGTGCTCTTCGACCTGGGGACGGCCTACGCCGGCCGGGAGGAAATGGAGAAGGCCAAAGCGACGTTGACCCGCGCGGTCACCTTCGCGCCGAGATTCGCCGCCGCGCGTCATCAACTCGCGACGCTGCTCATGGAGGAAGGAGCGCTCGAGAATGCCGAGGCGCAACTCCGCGAGGTCGTTCGAGTCGCGCCGGAGTTCCCCAAGGCCCACAGCGATCTGGCAAACCTCCTGATCGGCCAGGGGCGTGCGGATGAGGCGGCGTCGATGCTGGAGGAACTGATCACCCGGCGCCCGGACGTCGTGGAATTTCATCTCGCCTGGGGGCTGGCCCTGGCCCACGCCGGAGAAATCGATCGCGCGACCGAGGTAATGCGCGATACGGCGGACCGATGGCCATCCCACCCCGACGCGCATTACAACCTCGGCACGACGCTGGCCACGCGGGATGATTACGAACCGGCCCTGGCCGCGTTGGAGAAGGCGGCGGAACTGAATCCCGATTCGGGGATGATCCATACGACGCTGGCCCAGACCGCCGAACGGTTCGGCCAGTTGGACCGCGCGGAAAAGCACTTCCGTAAGGCCCGCGATCTCCATCCCTTTCATTCCGCTTACGTCAAGACATGGGTCATCGCCATTGCACGGCGTGGGGAATTGGACCAGGAAATCCGCAAAGCCGAGGGCGCTTCCTTCCGCAGCCGGGAAGCCCGCTACCGGCTGATCTATCTCTATGGCGCGGCGGGTCGTACCGATGAAGCCGGTCGCATGGCGGCGGAGTTCAGGGACATGAATGAGACCGGTTCATAACGAGATGCCTCTGAAGACCCACTCGTGAATCACCACTCCGCAATCGATCCGTCGCGAAACGCGAACTCGGGCGTCTTCCAGTCGCCGGGGTATTTCAGGGCTTTGAGCTTGTCCATGTCGATCTCGATGCCGAGGCCGGGTTTGTCGGTCACGTCGACGTAACCGCTCTGCACCTTGAACGGCTCGACCAGCAGGTCGTCGCCGAGGGAGATCTGCTCCTGCATCAGGAAGTTCGGCGTGCAGGCATCGAGTTGCAGGCATGCCGCCAGGGAGACCGCACTCAGCGGACAGTGCGGCGCGACGGAGATGTAGTGACTCTCCGCCATGGCGGCGATCTTGCGGGCTTCGAAAATACCGCCCATGTGCGAGAGATCCGGCTGGATGATCGAGACCGCCTGCTTCTCGATGACCTCGCGATAGCCCCACTTCGTGTAGAGCCGCTCGCCGGTCGCGAGGGGGACGGTGGTGGACCGCGCGACGCGGACCATGGCGTCGACGTTCTCGGGCAGCACCGCCTCTTCGAGGAAGATCGGCGAATACGGCTCCAGGGCGCGCGCGAATCGGATGGCCATGGGTGGACTGAGCCGACCATGACCGTCGAGGCAGAACTGGATCTTCTCCTCGCGCGTGGAGTCCTTGGCCGCCTGTTCGCAGAAGGTCTTCACCAGTGCGATGGCGTCGTCCACCGCCGAGGGGGCATCGACCGCGGCGATCAGCCTCCAGGGGCTGAACTTGAACGTGTTGAACCCGAGCTCGCGTTTGCGTCGGTAACGCTCCATGAGCGTCTCCGGCCGTCGACCCCCGATCTGGGCGTAGATGCGGATGCGATCACGCACCCGACCGCCGAGCAGCTCGTACACCGGCACGTTCAGCCACTTGCCCTTGATGTCCCACAACGCCTGCTCGATCCCGGAGATCGCGCTGCACATCACCGGTCCGCCACGGTAGAAGCCGGTGCGGTACAGCCGCTGCCAGATATGCTCGATGCGGCGCACATCTTCATTTTTCACATGGTCGAGCATCTGGTGGATGGCGGCCTCGACGACGCGATTATGCCCTTCGAGCGTCGGCTCGCCCCATCCGACGAGTCCGTTATCCGTTTCGATCCGTAGCAGGAGATAGCGCGGCTTGATGTGGTAGAGGTCGTAGTGCTTGATCTTCATCCCATTCCTCGAGTTTCGGTTCGGGCACCCCTCGGCTGAGTCGATCCGGGCGGCGGGCGCTGTGCAGACGATCCCCCGTGCTTTTCGCCCTGCGGAAACATTACCAGATCCGCGGGGATTCGAGAACCTCGCCGGTGCCCGTCAATCGGGCTCGATGTGAATCGCCTTGGGGGCGGGTGGGCAGTAAAACTGGCAGATCCCGCATCCGACGCAGCCATCGGATTTGACCTCGATCCGGCCGGCATCGTTGAGATCGATGGCGTCGGTGCCGAACGGGCACTTGTCGATGCAGAGCGTGCAATCCTCGCCCTTGGAGCGTACGCACCGCTCGTGGTTGACGATCGCGAGCCCCATGCGGATGTCGGCGGGCTTGTCGACCAGCGTGAGGGCCCCGCTCGGACAGGCCTTCATGCACGCCAGGTCATCGCACACCACGCAGGCGGAGAGATCCGGATCGACGTACGGAGTGCCCGCGCGTTCGAGATCGTCGCTCGAGGTGGTTCGGATGGCGCGGGCCGGGCAGACATCCACGCAGTTGCCGCAGCGGTAGCAGGTGTCCAGGAATTGCTTCTCGGGCAGCGCGCCCGGCGGACGCAACGCCACGCGATCCACCGGGAGTTCGATGTTCAAGCGATCTTCGATGTACCCCGCCAGCGGTTCGAGAATCCGCCGGAACCCGAAGCGGAACATCTGTCGCCGGTTCTGGGGAAGATCGTCGTATTGTTCATCATCCGGAGGCATCATGTCCTCGAGTTACCTCAGGTCATCACAAACAGATTGCGTCATGATAGAAAAACAGTCCCGGGCATGTCCATGACATCTATGACGGCTTGGATTCGGTCAGTGCCTTTTCCAGCTTGGCCAGTTGCGACGTCAACTTCTTGATCCGCTTGTTGTACTGCTCGAACGTGCCGCGGACGTCCGGGCTCAACTGCATGCAGTCCTCGCAGTAGAACCGCGTCGCCTCACTGCGGAGCACCGGATACTTGTACTTCCGGTCACACGCCCGGCATATTCGTTCCTGCAGTTCGTCGCTCTGATCCACCATGACTCACCTGCCAGCTGTTTCGGCCCGGGCGCCGATCACGCTTGTGATCAAACACTCTGCACCGGGTCGAGCTCCAGTCTCTCCCGCAACGCATCGTCCGCCACGAGCAGTTTGTCCACGAGTTCCTCGCTCACCACGTGAATCCGCCCACTGCAGAACACGACACCCCGGCCGTCACGAAGGCTCGGGAACTCCAGCACCTTATGATACGACGCGGCATCGTGCACGAGGATCAGTTTTTCATCGAGATCCATCCGCCCGCAAGGCCGGTAAACCACCGTCTCGGACTCGGGCAGGTTCAATTCCTCGAGCGAATCGGGAAGCAACTGACCGTGGGCATTCGCGTAATTCCGCAGCGCGGTGGCGAATCGAGACAGGCGCTTCTTGGCGACCTCCCCGTCCTGCTCGTGCTGCCAAAGCCGATAACGCAGGTAGATAAACTCCCCGATGAAAATCGCCCCGGCCCCGAGGATCACCCAGACCGTCACTGGCCAGTCGCTCATGCCTGATCGCTCGCAAAAGGGGGATTCCGGACCTCGTGCACATCTCCCGTCATCGTAGGAAATCCCCTGTCGCGGGGCAAATTCCGTGAAACGCGTTGGAGCAGGCCCCCCGGCAGGGTATGATAGTCATACAGCGGAGTGCATCGATTGTATTCAACACAGGGCCCGTCCGAATAGGAACGTCTCCACGTGGGACGGTCGGTGCGCGCCCGGAGGCAGGAGGCTGACGCGTATGCCCCCACGTTCGCGAAGTTTCACGTTCGTCATGTTCCTTCTGGCATGCTCCACCACGCTGGCGGAGAGCCCGAACCCATATGGCATTCACGATCACACGCCGAGCCCGCAGCCGTGGCTTGACCGGGTCTCCAACGGGGGCGCAACCGGGTGGATCACCGCCACCGTGGCGATCGGTCGCAATCCGAACGACTTTGGCGGTGTCGATTTCCGCTACCTCTCGGACCAGGGACACACCGTCATCTGCCGGCTCAACAACGGGTACGGCACGACCGGTTCGTTGCCCGCCCCACAGTACTACGCCGACTTCGCCCAGCGCTGCGCGAACTTCGTCGCCAACAGCCAGGGTTGCAATATCTGGCACATCGGCAACGAGATGAACCTCGCGTCGGAATGGCCGATGGTCAATGGCTACCGTAATTACGTCAGTCCGCAGCAGGTGGCCCAGAGCTTTCGTCTGGCCTACGACGCCATCAAGGCGGTGCGACCGAACGACAAGGTGCTGAGCATGCCGATGGCACCGTGGGCGGGCCCCTATGGCGCGGGGGCGGATCACGACGGCCAGCCGCTGAACTGGGTGACCTATCTCAACCAGATGTTGACCGCCATCACGACCAGCACACCGGGCCCTTACGGCACCGGACCGGACGGCATCGCCCTGCACATCAACTCGCGCGGCTACACGTACAACGACATTCACAGCACGAGCCAGGTTTTCGCGGCCGGCCAGAACCTCTACTTCAGCTTCTACGTCTACAAGGACTGGATCAATCTCGGTATCCCGCAGAATCTCTGGCACCTTCCCCTCTACGCCACCGAGTGCAACGGCAACTACTACTGGAAAGGCGGCCATCCCGAGTGCACGGATACCAACAATCCCTCGTGCAGTTACCAGTCGGGTTGGCTTCAGGAGATCTACGCGGAGATCAATCGCTGGAACACGATCGAGGCGCCTGCCGCCGGGAAGCCTCAGTTCCGCTGCATCAACATGTACCGCTGGTGCGCGAACTGCGACGGCTGGAACATCGACAACTCGCCGGTGGAAGGGACGATGCTCTCCGACCTCGACGCGGCGGTGGCCCAACTCTACGACTGGAGCGGCACGAGTTGTGTCGGAAGTGTCACCTCCCATGCCGGCACGCCGGCCGGTAACAATCTCTCCCTGCTCGCCGACGATGCACAGGCGGACAGCGTGTACAACGGTGACACCGCGAACTGGGGTCCGCAGAAAGCGCTGGACGGAGTGAACTCGGCTTCGAGCAAGTGGACTTCGGCGGACAGCGCTCCGCCCCACTGGCTGGCGGTCGATCTCGGCAAGGTGATGACGGTCCACGGGTACAGGGTGCGGCTGCCCGGCGGGGCCGGGGAGTCGGACACGTACAACGCCCGGGAATTCAGCATCGAACGTGGCACATCGATCAACGGGCCCTGGTCGACGGACATCTGCGTGGACAATTCGAGTGCGGCGGACGTGGTCACACGCACCTATGACGCGGCGCAGTCCCTCCGGTATGTGCGCTTGCACATCACCACTCCGGGAACGACGGACGACATCGCGCGGCTGCCGGAGTTCGAGATCATCGGTATCGCCCCCAACGCCACCGGCGACCTCGACGGCGACGGCGATTCAGATCTGGCCGATTACGGGAAATTCCAGGCGTGCATGACCGGGACGATCCAGGAGATCTCCGGCCCCGAGTGCGACCCGGCGGACATCAACGACGACCTGCACGTTGATTCGCTGGATTTCTCAGCGTTCATCAACTGCCTGAGCGGGGCAGACGTGCCGGTTCCGGTGGAGTGTCAGTGATCTGCCTGGCGCACTTCGCCGCCCTGGGTAACCTTCTCTCGCAACCACTTGGCCGCCTCTTCAATGGTGACGCTCTCTTCATCACGATCCACCATGTGATTGGCCTGACGCATCTGCGTGATGGGAATCGCCCCGATCAGCGGTGCCAGGGCCGCCACCACGTCCGGGCGACCGGCAATGCGCTCACCGAGCAACAGGATCGCATCATAGGGAGGAAAGGCGTTGCGTGTGTCCTCGAGCACAACGAGGTCGTACGCCGCAATGCGGCCGTCGCTGGAAAAGGCGGAGATGACATCGACCTCGCCCTGGTACACGGCTTGGTACATGATCGATGAGTCGTATTTGACCATTTCCTCGAACTGAAGGCCGTAGAGGTTCGCGGTATTCGTCCATTCCGGCCGGCCGAAGAATTCGTAGTCGCCCCCGATCCGCAGGTCCTGCGCGTGAGATGCCAGATCCACGATGGTGCGAATGCCGAGCTCCTCGGCGCGATCCTGCCGCATGGCCAGCGCATAGGAATTCTCAAAGCCCAGAGAACCCAGGTTGCGCACGCCCTTTTCCTGAACTAGCCACCCGTTCAGGCGCGCGAAAACGTGCCATGGCGGCGGCACACGGTCCTGCTTCATGTAGTTCGCCCAGATGGTGCCGGAGTAATCGACGTACACATCCACATCCCCGATGCTCAAGGCCTCGAACACGATATTGGAGCCGAGACTCTCGACACGTTCCGCTTCGAAGCCGGCCTCCTCCAGCGTGCGATGCAGGATCCGCGCGAGAATGTACTGTTCCGTGAACGTCTTTGCCCCGATCCGAATCGGTCCCAACGGTTCGAGCTCCTGCTCCCCCTCCGGCTGGTGCGTCGACGCCCGCGAACGATCGGGCGTCACCGCCTGCACGATCGTGGGAGCCAGAACGCCGCCCATCAAGACAAGGACGAGGGCCCCGATCGAGATGAATTCGAGCAACCGTCGGCGATCCTCCACCGCCTTTTGAAGGACACCGATCAGGCTGTCCAGCAGGATCGCGAGGACGGCGGCGGCGACCACGCCGAACATGACCATCAGCCAGTTCTGTGTCTGCAGACCGGTGAAGATGTAGTGGCCCAGGCAGGTTTGTCCGACGGGTGTGGCCAGGGTGGCGATGCCGACGACCCAGACGGTCGAGGTTCGGATACCGGCGATAATGACCGGAGCAGCCAGGGGAAGCTGGACGCGCGTCAGGATCTGTCCCGAGGACATCCCCAGGCCTCGCGCCGCCTCGATCATGCTCGGCTGCACGCCGAGGATCCCGGTCACCGTGTTGCGGAGGATGGGCAGAATGCTGTAGAGGGTCAACGCAATGACCGCCGGCCAGAACCCGAACGCCCCCAGTCCTAGGCCCAGGCCGCCGGTCTTGTCGATGATCGGCACCATCAACGCCAGCAAAGCCAGGCTGGGAATGGTCTGGATGACCCCCGCCACCGTCAGCACGGGATAACGCAGCGACTGTTTTCGCGTCAATAGAATCGCTGTCGGGACACTCACGAGCACTCCGGCCCCCAGCGCGATCACCGTCAGCATCAGATGATGCGACATGTAGTCCGGCAGTTCATCCATCCGGAGCCAGAAATTCTCACTCATTCGTCAACCATTCCTATCCCGGCGGGCTCCGCCATCAAATCGATTCATCCCGGGCGAGGCGGATGCCGGTAAACGGCCACCGCGCGTCGGGCGGGAAAAAGTTCCGGTAGGTGCGGCGCATGTGGCTCTGCGCCGTGGCGCAACATCCCCCGCGAAGCACGTACTGGTTGCACATGAACTTGCCATTGTACTCGCCGATCGGACCCGGTGGCGGGCGATATCCCGGGTACGGCGTGTACGGGCTGGACGTCCACTCCCAGAGATCGCCGAACATCTGCTGCAATCCCTCGCCCTCCGGCGCAACGGCCGGGTGGTAGCGTTGCGAATGCACGAAGTTGCCCTCCATCGGGAGGGTGTTGGCGGCGATTTCCCACTCCGCTTCCGTCGGCAGGCGCCCCCCCGCCCAGCGGGCGTAGGCATCCGCCTCGAAGAAACTCACGTGCCCCACGGGTTGTGCGGGATTCAGCGGCTTGAGTCCACCCAGTGTCATCTCGTGCCACACCCCATCCAGCTTACGCCAATACAGCGGCGCGTTCCATGCGCGCGCCTGTACCGTATCCCATCCCAGTGACAGCCACAGATCGACGCGCTGGTAACCGCGATCTTCGATGAACGCCAGGTACTCGCCATTGGTCACCAGGCGCGAAGCCAGGGCATGCGGATGAACGAGCGTCTCGTGACTGGGAAGTTCGTTATCGTAGCAGAAACTGTCCCCATCGTGGCCGATACGTTGCACGCCCCCTGGAGACACCTGCCAACCCAGTGGCGGCGCACACCGCTGGTCCTCATGCAATTCGCGGTACACCGGACAGAGCGGATTCGAGGCGAACACGTGCTTGATGTCCATCAGCATGAGTTCCTGGTGCTGCTGCTCGTGATGAAGACCGAGCTCGACGAGTTCCAGTCCATCCCCGCTTCGATCTGGATCGAGACCGGCCAGCCACGTATTCATATGGCCATCTACGTGTTCGCGGTACTCCGAAACCTCCTGGACTGTCGGCCTCGACAGGCTTCCCCGCAGCGCCCGCGTCCATTGCGGGCCGACAGTCTGGTAATAAGAATTAAAAAGATATCCATATTCCGGATGGTAAGGTGTGTAGCCCGACTCGAGCTCACGCAGAATGAACGTCTCGAAAAACCAGGTTGAATGCGCGAGGTGCCACTTCGTGGGGCTGACATCCGGCATCGATTGAATACAGAAATCTTCGATCTTCAGCGGATCGCACAGGAAGGTGCTGAATTGCCGGACGCGATGATAACGCTTGCTCCATTCGCGGATGGCAGAACAGAGGTTATTCGTCGAGCGCGTCGATTCTCGGTGAGCTTGGATGGGGTTCATGTTCGCTTCCATTCATTGGATGGAGGGTCGGCGAGAACGCGTCACGTGGAATGAACGCGGAGGCCATCCTCCTCTGATAGCCCGCACGTGATGTCATGATCAGCTGCATGATTGGAGAAACAACGGTTGTGTTCGATTCGCCCGGAGGTGGTAATCTTCTGCAGTACGCCTATAATGATAGGCTGAAACGCGGCAAAATGCACTTGCGTTACCCCATTCATTCTGATTTCCCTGAAACTTGTCGAACCTGCTCGTAACGTCTTCTCAGCAACCAACGGACGGAGGCCCCACCATGACCACGCCGAACCCCCCTGTGCCCGACAGCGGTGACACGCTCGTCATTCATGAGGATCTCACGCAGGAAATCCTCGACGGCCTGCGGAGGGAACCGAAACATCTGCCCTGCAAACTGTTTTATGACGAGCGCGGCTCGCAGCTGTTCGATCAGATCTGCGAACTCCCGGAGTACTATCCCACACGGACGGAGCTCGGCATTCTCGACAGCTTCGGGTCGGAAATGGGAGAGTTCATCGGCCCGCGCGCCTGTGTGATCGAGCCCGGCGCGGGATCCGTGGTGAAGATCCGCAAGCTGATCGATCATCTCGACGCGCCGCGCTGGTTCGTGCCGCTGGACATTTCGAGCGATCACCTCGTCACGTCCGTGAAAGCGTTGAATGCGCTCTATCCGGACCTGAGCATCCTGCCGATCGAAGCCGACTACATGACCGATGAAACGATCGAGGAGCAACTGCCGGACGAAGGACGTCGCGTCGTGTTCTTCCCGGGATCGACCATCGGCAACTTCACGCCGGAAGAAGCCTCGTCGTTCTTGCGACGCATGGCGCACTGGGTCGGGGAAGGCGGAGAACTGATCATCGGCACCGATCTCGTCAAGGAGTCGTCACTCCTGCACGCCGCCTACAACGATGCTCAGGGCGTGACCGCCGCGTTCAACCTCAACATCCTCAACGTCATCAACCGAAACTGTCACGCCCACTTCGACCCGTCCCGGTTCCAACACGAGGCGGTCTACAACGCGCAGCACCGACGCGTGGAGATCGGCCTGATCAGCCTCGGTGATCAGGAAGTCGAGATCGACGGGGAGTGGATCGAACTGGCCGACGGTGAAAAGATTATTACGGAATACTCGCACAAGCATACGATCGACAGCTTCCGCGAGCAGGCTGAGGACGCCGGATTCGTCCAGGAGCATGTCTGGACCGATGACCGCCAGTGGTTCGCCGTCCGCGGGCTTCGTGCCGGCACGCTCTGACGCTCATGGATGACCGTGACTCACATAGACAACGTTAGCTCGGAGGGCCGTCGCCAGGTTGCTTTCCGCGGAATTCATTCTGAGCTGGATCGAGCTCTGCCTGCTACCGATGTATGCCGAGAGGGATTGCTGGGTGAGGCACCTTTCGCATGCTGGAATCATTGGCGGGATTATCGGGCTTGCTGGTCGGAGCGACGACGTCGGCACTTCTTCGGCGGCGTGAAGACGTTGCGACGCCTGACAAGCCACACCCGGATCACGCCCGGCGGGAAGACCACTTCGAGTTCGGCCCCCATCACGATCATTCGCACGGCCGGGACGCCTGCCCCTTCTGCCGGGGTGGAGGCGCCGCCGCGATTGCGACCACCTCCCTGCAGGAAATGCCAACCGCAGGCGTGGTCCGTGCCGCACGCGACGTCGGTTCCCCTGCGGACCCGGAAACCCGGCGCACCAGGGACGATGCACCGGACGATCCGACGCATTCAGCATCTGGCTTCGATTCACAAGTCAAGCTTTCAGAGGAAGAGCGGCAGCAGGTTACCGACTTGAAACGAAGGGATCGGGAAGTCCGCGCTCACGAACAGGCCCACAAGGCCGCCGGTGGTGGACACACCGGTGCAATCCAGTTTGAGTACCAGACGGGTCCGGATGGGCGGCGCTACGCGGTTGGCGGTGAGGTGGCGATCGATGTTTCCGCCGTGGCAGGCGACCCGCGAGCTACGATTGCCAAGATGCAACAGGTCCGGCGGGCCGCCCTCGCCCCGGCTCAGCCGTCAAGTCAGGATCGCGCTGTCGCCGCACGCGCGTCTGCCCTCGAGGCCCAGGCCCGTGCGGAACTCGGTGAATCCCAACGCAACAATCAGGGAATTGCACTTCGCGACGAAGAATCCCGGCCGGGCCGGATCGTCAACGCGCTGGCGTGAGTCATGGTAGTTGATCAGCCCGCCGGAAGGGTTAATGCATCTTGACTGGAGCCATCCAGCGTGATCTTGGCGGTACCGCTTGATCCGTTGAGCGCTTCCCGCAGTTCACTCACCTGTCGGACCGACCTGCCGTTCACCGCCGCGATTTTCTGGCCGCGTTTGAATCCTGCCTTTTCGCCCGGCGAATCATCCAGCACATCCAGCACAACCACGGACTCGGCCTCGTCGTCGAGATCGAGCCAATCCACGACCTGGGCGGCGGCATTGGCAAAACGTACCCCGCCTACGGTGTGGATGTTCAGACCTGGAAGAACGTCCGTCTTGCGCGTCGGGGTCACGTCGGCCCGCGACTTTTCACCCTTGCGATAGTACTCGATGGGCACCGACGCCCCCGCCCTCGAGGCGCCGACCAGACGGACCAGGTGGTCGACATTGTTCACTGCCGTGCGATTGAAGCTCGTGATCACGTCGCCCTCCTTCAGGCCGGCGTCATGCGCGGGCGTCCCGAACGAGATCTGATCCACGAGCGCGCCCTGTCTCGGCGGACTCCCCGCCGTCTGGCGATCCTTCGCCGACGGGGCCACGAGATACACGCCGAGATACGAATACTGCACTTCGCGACCTTGGGTGAGGTCGTCGATGATCGCCTTCACACGCCGATCGATCGGAATGGCGTACCCGATCCCCTCGTCTCCGCCGGATCGTGTGGAGATGGCGGTGGTGATACCGATGACCTCTCCGCGGATGTTCATCAGCGGTCCGCCACTGTTTCCGGGATTGATCCGCGCGTCCGTCTGAATCAGGTTTCCATAGTAGCGGTTCCGCATCGGATCGAGTTGATCGGTGAGGACCTGGCCGAGCGCGCTGACCACCCCGAACGACATCGATGGAGTGCCCAGGTTGTCCGAAGCCGCACCGAAGGGATTGCCCATCACGATGGCGAAGTGCCCTTGCTGCACCCGATCGATCTCGCAGAACGTCACCGGCGACGCGCCGTTGACATCGATACGCAGGACCGCCAGGTCACTCCGGGGATCACTGGTGATATCCAGGACCGGATGCGCATCGCCATTGGCCATCAGGACCTCGATGTCCTCCGGCTTGGCATTCTGAATCACATGCTCGTTGGTGAGAATCTTGCCGTCGTTGGAGATCAGCATGCCGGAGCCGACGGCGGGAATGGTGCGGTTGGAAAGGCGGCGATGGGATCGGCCGCCGGCATCATCGTTGAGCACCATCCGTCGATGGGCGCGTATCGCCACAACGCTCGGGCGAACGCGATCCGCCACGCGCGCGAGCGTCTCTTCGAGCCGTCGAGCCTCGCCGTAACTGCCGAGCCCGGACTGAGCGTGGATCGTGGCCGGAACCAGCAGCGGAACACTGAGGGCCATCAGGAGGAAAAGACCCAGGCGGGCACGGAGTCGGTGCGCGTCGTATCGTCTCATATGACAACCTCGAATGGAGTCGCAGGGTAACCCGACAGGCAATATATCGTAGCGGACATGCATGATTATATCGGTCCGGTGAGGGTCGGGGCCAATCAGAATTCCGGGGGCGATTGTTCAGCGGCGGCGCCACGACGGGGAAGGTGCACGAATGACCGCTCAGGATGCTCCCAGACCGGTTGCGCCTTGCGACAGCGCTGGACGATGTGCTCTGTGGCGGCATCCAGATCGTCGGTGACCATGAACAGCTTCATGTCTTCCTCGTCGATCGTGGCATGCCGGGCCAGCAATTCCTTCTCCAGCCAGGAGACCATCGGGCTCCAGTATGCCGTCCCGATCAGCACCACCGGGGACTGGTGCGACTTCCGTGTCTGGATCAGTGTCAGGCTCTCGAACAGTTCGTCCAGCGTGCCGAAACCGCCCGGAAAACAGACCAGCGCCAACGCGTAGCGGACGAACATGACCTTTCGTGCGAAAAAGTAATCGAAGTTGAGGCTGTGCGTCAGGTACGGGTTCGGCTCCTGCTCCTGCGGGATCACGATGTTCAGGCCGACACTGACGCCGCCCGCTTCCTTCGCCCCCTTGTTGGCGGCCTCCATGATGCCGGGACCGCCTCCGGTGATGACGGCGTAGCCAGCCTTCGCGAGTTTGCCCGCCATTTCGACGGCCTGCCGGTACGTAGGAGCGTCGGGCGGGGTTCGCGCCGAACCGTAGATGGAGACCGCCGGGCCGAGACGACGCATCGTGTCGAAGCCGTCGACGAATTCCGCCATGATGCGAAAGATCCGCCACGTCTCATCGGCCATGGGTATCACGTTTGGACGGGTGTCGGCCATGCGGTGTCTCCTCCCTCATGTCCCTGCCCTTACGGACAGAGCACTGATTCTCGCGGCTATGGCTTCAAGTCCGGACTCGGCCCTTCGTCGAGCGTGTAGACCCACCACCGCCGCTTCGGGCTGTTCCTGTTCTTCGCCTGGCGGTCGCAATAGAGCGTCAGCACCATGCCGCTCGCAGTGCGAATCTGGGACCAGTGCCGGCGGAGATAGATCTCCGTACCGCCGCGCTCCCGGCCGCTCTGCTTCCACGCGGCCAGCACTTCCAGGACCTCATGCACTTCGTCGCGCCACGTGAATCGCGCGGGCAGTCCCGGCAGGCCCCGGGCCATGTCGCGCGAGTTGGCGGTACCCGGCATGGGTGTCATCGGTTCGCAGATGAACTCGGGATCGGACCGCTCGTGACCAGCGCTCGCCATTCGCGTGAGTTTAATCCAACAGGCGCAGCAAACCAATCGGGATGAGATTCATCGCCCAGTGCGCCAGCAAGGCCGGCCAGATCGATTGCGAACGCAGTGTCACATACGCCACCGCAATACCCCCGGGAAAGGAAAGCAAGACCTCGGGCAGGTAGGGCTTGCCGAGATGGACATAGCCGAACAGCACGCCGGACATCACCACGGCGAAGAATGTCGTCCGGGTCAATCCGAACCAGGCGAGCACGCGCGAATGCCCGGGATGCGGCGGTTGCGCGAGCCCGAGTTTGCGAAGCCAGCCCGTGACTCCGCCGTCCGATTCCGCGAGCGGGACATCAACGGGAAATCTTCGATCGGGCAACATGAGTGCGGTCGTCACGCCGCAGATCAGAAAGTGCTCCGGCAGCATGGCCGCCATGAGCATCGCGTACGTCCAGGAGAGTTCGACACCGATGGGATTCTGGTTCGTCGTCTGGATGACATACACCAGTCCGAGGCCGAACACCCCCGCGACCAGGATACTCAAGGCGATCAGCAGAAGTCCCAGCCGGTTGGGCAGGCGGCAGCCCACCTCGCGCCAATGCCGACCACTGCGATAGAGAATGATCGCAGGCAGGAGCAGTCCCAGCACGAAGCTCACCAGCAACCACAGCGCGATGTATCGCTCGCGCACGGTGAAGGATGACATCATGTTTTCCCGCCACCACTCGCCGATCAGGTGACGGTAGGCGTACGCCAGCTTATCAAGCGGCTCGGGCAGGCGTTCGGCGATCTTGCTCCAGAACGTGGAGACGTAGATGAGCACTGCGGTGAACCAGACGAAGGAGATCAGCAGGCTTCGCGGCGTGTGAGGAGAGGTGGACGGAATTTCCGCAACGGGAGCGTAAGTCAGGGGCGACGTGGGCGATGAATCGGAATCGGCCATGATGGGCGGAAACCTACCGCGCCGTCACACGCACGTCGAGCACGCACTGTTCGACGCTGTTTGATTCCCGTGGGCTTGGCTCTCTCACGATATCTTCGCGACCAGAATCGTGCGATCATCGGAGGGCGCATCATCGTTCGTGAACTGCTTGAGTTCCTCCACCACCGTGTTCACAAGCCCTTCGGCAGTCAGGCTGCATCGATCGAGCACCTGGTCGAGCCCGTCCGTCCCGAACATCTCCTGCCGTTCGTTGAAAGCCTCGGTGATCCCATCCGTGAAAAAAATGATCTGGTCACCGGGCACGAGTTGCATCATCGTTTCCGGATACTCCTCATCCATCATCAGGCCCAGCGGCAGGTGCGTCTCGCCAAGGAGTTCGTGCACCGAGCCATCCGCGCATCGCTTCAGCCTCGGCCGGGGATGCCCCGCATTGGAGAAGGTGATCGTGCGATCCTTCGGATCGAAGATCCCCAGGAACGCCGTCACGAACAGGCTGGACTCGGCGGTGTAGCGGGCGGTCAGCCGGTTGTTCATATAGGCGAGCATGCGCCCGGGAGAGTCGTGTGTCGCCTCGCAACTGTGTACGATGCTGTGCGTGATGGCCATGAGCACCGCCGCGGGCGTTCCGTGACCGCTCACGTCGGCGATCAGAATTCCCAGACGCCCGTCGGGCAGCTCGAAAAGATCGTAATAGTCCCCACCCGCGTAACGCGACGTGCGATAATACGGCGCGAGTTCGATACTTGGCACCTGCGGGATCTCCGGCGGCAGCAGCGATTTCTGAATGTTCGCCACCACCTCCAGCTCGTGATCCACCTGCTTGTAAGTTTCCTTCAAGCGGTCCTGCAGGACGAGGTTGTGCGTCGCGCGGCCGAAGAGATTGCTCATCCACACCCGCTCGGGCAATTCCTCGACATCGAAACTGTCCGGCTCCTTACAGAGAAGAATCACCATGTTTAGCGAAACGCCCTGGTCGTACTGCGGCAACGCCATGAACGAACGCATCCCTTCCATGTAGTCGTATGCCGGATCCTCTGGGTCGGGATGGAAATCGTTGTTGATGATCGCCTCGTCACCATAGATCAAATCGCTGAACAGGCCGCGGTCGAACACGGGCAGCAGGTGCGATTGCTTCCACGGGTTGATCACCTCGTTCCAGGTCGTGCTCCGCGTGACGCGAACGAGGGGGGCATCGATGCCTCGGCGACTCACGGAGATGCTGCGGTCTGAGCGAAGCAGTGCCTTCATGCGCTCCGCATACAGCCGCACCATTTCGTGCGGATTGGTCTGTGACGACATCTCCCGCATCGATTCGGTGATGTGAGCCAGGCGCTCTTTCCAGTTGATCCGGAACGCTTCGGTGTAGCCGGCATCATTGCTCATGAATCTCACTTTCGCCGGTTTGGGGCGACGCCCTCGAGCACGTCGACCAGTCGCGCGTGCGGCAGACCGGAGCGGTTCCGGACAGCACCGCGCTTACCCGTTATATCCCTCGTCGATCCTGGGGACCAACGGACTGATGAACGGCCCGCGAAACGTGGTTTTTCCGCCGGGCAGAGGTATCATCGTGCCTGATCGTGCGGGAAGTCGCCGCCGGGGCCGCCATGCATCGGCTCAACGAGTGGACTGTTGGTAGAGAGGAAGAAATTCGGATGTTTGGATTGATGGAAAAACCGTATATCGTGCCTGAGAAGATCGAAACGCGCTGGGCCAGCCCCGAGAACTACGCCGGCGACCGAGGCGCAGGCGGCCCGGAACGCGGTGGACGTAAGGGGTCCCCCTGCTTCCCACTCAAGGCCGGCGAGCAGAAAGTCCTCGCCGAGGCCAAGGGCACGAGCGGCACGGTGCGGCGGATCTGGGCCACGATCAACGACCGGCGCCCGCAAATGCTGCGCGGGCTGCGCCTGGACTTCTACTGGGACGGGGCGAGCCGTCCGGCGGTGAGCGCCCCCTTCGGTGACTTTTTCGGCACCGGCCTCGGGCGTATGGCCAAATACGAGTCGGCACTCTTCGCCAGCCCCGAGGGACGCAGCTTCAACTGCTTCATCCCGATGCCCTTCCGCAGCGGCATGAAGATCGTCGCCACCAATGAATCCGGCATCGATCTGCCCATGTTCTTCTACGACGTCAATTACACGCTGGGCGACCCACACGGCGACGACGCGCTGTACTTCCACGCCCACTACCGCCGCGAAAATCCCACGCAGCTTCAGCAGGACTATCACATTCTGCCGAAAGTCGAAGGCAAGGGCCGCTACCTCGGCGTGAATATCGGCTGCCGCGCGGACATGGAACGCTACTTCAACACCTGGTGGGGTGAGGGCGAGGTCAAAGTCTTCATGGACGGCGACACGGAACTGCCCACACTCTGCGGCACCGGCACCGAAGACTACATCGGCACCGGCTGGGGCCAGGGGCGTTACGCTCACCTCTACCAGGGCTGCCATGTCGCGGACGAGAAGAACTTTAACTACTGCTTCTACCGCTACCACGTGCCCGACCCGGTGTACTTCCGCAATGAGGCCCGCATCACCATCCAGCAGATCGGCTGCTGGGGTCCGAACAACAAGCCACTGCTGCACTACCGCGGTGAGCCGGTGCTGGAAAACGCCCCGGGCATGAAGGAACTCGATCTCTCCAAGGATGGCGATACCGCCGATTTCTGCCTCTTTGAACGCCAGGACGACTGGTCAAGCTGTGCGTACTTCTACCTTGATCGCCCGGAGAACGATCTGCCCGATCTCGACCCGGTCGAGAAGCGCACTGCCGACCTCCCGAAGATCGAGAATCCCGACGAGCGGCTCGACGCATAAGAAAGCGCGTCCAGAGATGCCGGGACTGCCCCTTTCACGCCAAAACCGCGACATGAACAAGTGATGAGAGAATCCCATGCCCACGAAAGTCGTCCTCATCGGTGCCGGCAGCTACGTCTTCACCCCGTCGACGATTCACGACCTGATCGTGCATCACAAGCTCGACGGCCTGGAGCTGCACTTCGTCGATCCGGATACGGAGATCGCCGCCGGTATGGCGGGCGTCGCCCGGCGCATGGCGGACGAGTCGAACGTGTCGATCACCACGCACGTCACCGACGACCGCCGCGAGGCGCTGCCCGGCGCGCACTTCGTCTCGACATCCGTCGCCATTCAGGGCATGAAGCGCTGGCGCATCGATCGCGAAGTCACACGCAAGCATGGCGTGGACGAGGTCATGGGTGAACTTGGCGGCGTGGGCGGGCTGTCGTACACGCTGCGCCAGGTGCCGCTGCTGCTGGGCATCGCGCGCGACATGGAAGAACTCTGCCCCGAGGCATGGCTGCTGAACGTGAGCAACCCCCTGCCGCGCATCCTCAGCGCCGTCACGTCGCATACACGCATCCGCGCGTTCGGCCTGTGCAATGCCGCCTGCGGAGGCGTTGGCGAGTACGACCACCTCGCCCGCCTGCTCGATCTGCCACCGGAGCGCTTCCACGCCGTGAGCGCCGGGACCAACCACTTCAACTGGCTGCTGGGGATCACCGATGGCGAAACCGGCGAGGATCTCTACCCTGCACTGCGGAATGCTGTCCGCACGAAAGGATTCGGCCGACTCTCGCAGCATTGCCTGGACACGTACGGGTTTCTACCACTCTCCGGCGACAGCCACATCGGCGAGTTTCTCCCCTTCGATCCGGAGGTGATGGCCTTCAACGACGAGGCGTTCCACGGCTCGGACGCCCAGCGCGAGCAGCGACGCACGGATCTTCAGCGCATGGCTTCAGGCGAGCTTCCCTGGAAACCGCTGCTGGAACACCGCGCGTGGGAAAAGCCGGCGGACATCATCGAGGCCGTTGTGCGTGGACGATCGCGATCGATGTGCATGCTGAACCTACGTAACCATGGTGCGATGCCCGAGATCGCCCCGGAGGCGGCGGTCGAACTCCCCGTGATCATCGAGAACGGCGCCATCTCGCCGCAATCGGTGGGCCCGCTGCCGGATTCGATCACCGCGCTCATCGCGAAGACGGCGGAAATCAACACCCTGGCCGGCGAGGCCGCCGCCACCGCCGACCGCAATCTCCTCCACGAGTGCATCGACGCCGACCCCGCCATCACCCACAAGCCCGGTGGCCACGCCGCCATCGATGAGTTGCTGAACCTGCACGCCGATCTGCTGCCGCAATGGCAGTAGAACCACATGGTCTCGTCCGCGATCTTGATAGGTCCAGGCAGCAGAAATCGACGATTCACACCTGATCGGCTTGGATCATGCTTTTTCTGTTGCACTGTATTTTTAATGCCGATATTGTAGTTCTTGAAGTTCCAGGGCCGGAACTCATCTCACCTCGAGCCAGCAAATGACAAAGGAGGATCGTCATGCGCAATATCGTGAATCCCCGCAAAGGGGCCGCTCGTTCCTTGGACGTCTTCGTTCCCCTGATTCTGAGTCTCGGACTTCTTTCCTCCGCCGCCGCGCAAACTGAGATCCCGGCGGGCGCGGACCTCTGGCAGACCGTCGGCGCCGGTGGACAGACGTTCCAGGACTTCTCTGAAAGCCCCATCCCCGCCGACTTCTTCGGGGACGGCTCCGAAGCCTTCGACGGCACGATCGAACTGATCGGCCTCCCCTTCGCGGAGAACCCCGGGCTCGCCCCGGAAGGCGTCGACCTTGGCCTTGCCGATACGCTCGTGGAGCGTTTGCAGGACGTCGTCATCGACTCGGCCGGAGGCACCGGGGCCACGACCATTCAGATTGCGGCGCTGAGTCTCCACTCCATCGAACCGATCACCGTCAACGTGAACGGCGAACCGACGCAGTGGAACGTCGAGGTCCAGCTCTCCAATCAGCCGCAACAGCAGGGCCAGATGACCATCACGCTCGAGGATGAGTTCGGTGGGACGTTCAATTCCAACCTCCCCGTGCTGCCCATGTTCATCTTCGTCAACAACAGCAACCCCAGCGACATCAAGATTCTCGACCTCGGTGCCGATGGCGGTGAACCGATCATGTTCCTGACGATCAACGGCCACTGGCTCATCAACGGCAGCCTGTGCAGCCAGCTCGTGCAGCCCACGTCGACAATCAACCTGGTCAACGGCGTTTCCGTTCCGCCGCCGGTGGGGTTCTTCCCCGGGCTCGCGCTGAACCCGTTCGGCTCCTGCAAGTGGGTACTGACCACCGAGGAGGCGCAGCTTGCTCAGCACGGCGTCTTCCCCGCGCGATTCATGGTGGGTGAAGATTTCGACGGCGACGGCATCAGCGATGACTGCGACAACTGCCCCATCACCGCGAACCCGCTCCAGGAAGATGAGGACGACGACTGCATCGGCGATGCCTGCGATAACTGTCCGACGGATGCCAACTTCGACCAGGCGGACCTCGACGCCGACGGCATCGGCTCGGTGTGCGATGATGAGGAACTCGATCCCAATTCCAGCATCCCCGCCGGATCGGACCTCTGGTCCACGCCCGATGGCGGGCAGACCTTCCAGGATTTTGCCGACAACCCCATTCCGGCGGACTTCTTCGGCGAAGGCTCGGAACCGTTCGACGGCATCATCGAACTCGGCGGATCCCCGCTTGACGCGACCAATCTCGGCACGGGCGACACCGTGGTGGAGCGACTCGACGATGCAACGCTCGACGGGCCGGGGAGTTCGGACACCGTGCCGATCGAGATGAAGGCCCTCAGCCTCGTGAGTATCAATCCCATCACGGTCGTCATCGACGGCGAGGATACGCAGTGGGACGTGGCGGTCTCTCTATCGGATCAGCCGCAACAACAAGGCACCATCACCATCAACCAGGTGGATGAGCATGGCGGCACGTTCGACGCCGAGCTGCCGGTCCTGCCCAGATTCACCTTCACCCGCAATGGCAGCGACCCGGTGACGCTGGATCTCGGGGACCAGGACCCCATCGTGTTGATCACGCAGAACGGGCACTTCCTCTTCGATAATCTGAACTGCGAGACCGTCGGCCTGGATGATGCGCTCACCCTTCCCAACGGAACGACGATCGAGGGAACGACCGACAATTTCCACGTCAGCCTGACACTCGATCCCGTCGGCCAGTGCAAGTGGGTGCTCACGACGGAAGAGGCGCAGCTCGCGCGGCACGGCGTCTTCCCCGCGCGGTTCCAGATCGGCACCGACGAGGATGACGACAGCATCGCCGACGACTGCGACAACTGTCCGAAGGTGGCCAACCCGCTGCAGGAAGATGAGGACGAGGACTGCGTGGGCGACGCATGCGACAACTGCCGCGACGTGTACAACCCGGACCAGGCAAACGCGGACGGTGACGTCGAGGGCGACGCGTGTGACAACTGCCCGAACGATCCAGACAAGACTTCCCCGGGCGTGTGCGGCTGTGGTGTGGCGGATGACGACACCGACGGCGACGGCACGGAAGACTGCAACGATGAGTGCCCTGACGATCCGGACAAGACCGAGGAAGGCGATTGCGGGTGCGGTGAGAGCGATGCCGACACGGATGGCGACACCATCGCCGACTGCCGCGACAACTGTCCCGATACGGCCAACACGGATCAGGCCGACGACGACGGTGATGGCGAGGGCAACGCCTGCGAGCCGGATACCGGCGGCGATGGACCTGTCTTCTGCTTCCCCAACGCATCGCAGGCCACACTGCTGACCGTCGCGCTCATGGCCGGCTTGGCGCTGATTCAGCGTCGGCGGTATCGCTGAATCTGAATCGCGCCGAGACGTGATCAAACAAGGCACCTCGGCTGTTGCGGGCACCCGTTTCCGAGAAGAAGCGGGTGCCCTTTCATTGAGTTCCAGACGGATTTTCGTTTTCGTGCTCATCATTTCGATCGCTCTACGGTCCGACCGATAATGTCCCACGTCCCAGCATCGTCCCGAAAAACATGCCAATTCCTCTCAAGGTTGCTCAATTCCTCAGGTGACTCGTCCGATAGCCCTGTTGCCGTTATGGGAAATCCAGCTATCGGCGAGCGCATGGCTCGGGCAATTTCAACATTCTTCAAATCGCCCACGCCGGCTCACCGATAGTCAGGAAAGTCCCTCAGAAACCCGCGACCTGCCGGGTGACCGCAAGAATGCACGCAGCACAAAAAGGAAGTTCAACCATGAACGCAAGGTTCCACACGATGTGTCGGATCGGAGGATCGGCGGCAGTGATGTTCGTGCTCGGGTGCCAGCCCCCGAAGGAGCGACTGAATTCACCACCACAGGGTGACGCCGAGCACCAGTCGCCGGTCTCGGAAAACTTCGTCCACATGCAGGACAACGCCATGCTCTCGGAGATGGTGATCTCGTCGGCACACTTTGTGCCGCATACGACGGAGCTGAACACGCTCGGCATTCGTCGACTGAATCGCTACGCCGAGATCCTCGACGTCTACGGAGGCACGCTCCACTACGACGGCAGGGATCCCGAAGAAGAAATGCGGAACACGCGGGTCGACAAGATCAAGGCGTATCTGCTTTCCTGCGGACTGGAGAATGAACGTTTCGATGTTCAGCCCGGCCTCAACCGCGGCCCCGGCATCGATGCCCCGATCTGCATCACCATCCGCCAGGAAACGAACTTTGGAGGAGGCGTGACCCTCACCGAGGTGAACTCTCTGGAAAGCAACTGACCGGTGGCACTCGTGACGCGACGCCTCGTGGCTCTCGCGCATGAGCAGCTTGAACTCCGAATTATGTAACACTCAGTACCGGGGAACCAAAGAAGCAAGGAGCTGATCGCATGAACGCGAACAAGCGAACACTGACCATGCTGACGACACTGCTGACCGTCGGGCTGCCGCTCGGCTGCCAGGATCATCAGTCGGCGAATTCTTTCGACCGCGCGCGTCAGCATCGACTGACGGATGCCTCGGACCAGCTTCCTCCGTTCAACGAGGAGATTGAGCCCGATACCCATGTCGCGGCCGGACGGCTTCACGAAAGCTACCATCGCTATGCCCGGGCCGCCCAGCAGTACCGTCAGGCCATCGATCTCAATCCGGAGAATCTCGAAGCCTACAACCGCCTCGGCGTGGTCTACGACAAGCTGGGACGATTCCAGGAAGCGGACGAGGCCTTCCTCACCGCCATCCAGATCGCCCCGGACAAGGCCTTCCTCTACAACAACCTCGGCTTCAGCTACGCGCTCCAGCAACGCTACGGGGAAGCCGAAGAAGTCCTGCATCGCGCGATCCAGATTCAGCCCGACTTCGCCCGTGCCCGCGTCAATCTCGGCATGTGCCTGGCCCATCAGGATCGTTGGCAGGAAGCGCTGGCGCAGTTCGAGCAGGCCGTGCCTCGCGAGGCTGCGTACTACAACATCGGCCTCCTCTACCATGCCAAGAAGCGCTATAACGAAGCGGCCCATGCATATCGCACGGCACTGACACTGAACCCGGAGATGCGCGCTGCCGAAAAGCGCCTGGCCATGCTCTCTCCCGATGCCCAGGCCCAGGCCACACCGTTCAGCATCACGGCGACGCCCCAGCCTGAGACGCAGTACGCCGCGACACCTGTTCAGAGGCACGAGGTGGCGGTGCAGCCCATTCGACCCGAGCCGAAAGTCGTCCGCGTGGAAGCACAGGCCGCACCGCAGCAGCGTGTCGTCCGCCATGAAGCGCAGGCCGCGCCGCAGCGGCGTGTCGTCCGCCCTGCCCAGGTGACGCCCACGCCTCAACCCGCGCGGAGCTCGCAGGGTTGGATCACTTCGCAGTCGAAGTCTCCTCAGGTCACCCAGGCGACGTCCACCCAGCCGGCCCGAACCGAAACCCCCGCACCTGTCCAGGTTCAGACCGAACCGACCCCCGCACCGACGGTCAATCAAGGCACTGCCTGGCGGGAAGTGCCGGTGAAAGAGAATGTCGACGAGACAGGCACCACTCAGGAAGAAGCCGGTGCTTCGACGACCTCCTCCACGGAGACCATCACGGAAGAAGCGCCGTCGGAGACTCGTGACGTGGATACCGGCGGATGGATCACCTACGACGACGAGTCGGAGCTGGCCGCCTATGACTTCATGACCGAAGCCAGGAAAATCTTCGATCCGCTGAAGGTCGGCCTGAATTCGGTGCTCGCCTATTTGAACTTTGATTCGGAAAGTTGGCGGGCGTACAGCTACGTGCACTCCAACGAGTACGTCTCCAACGATTGACGCCCCAGCGTTCGTTGAGACTCACAACACCAGAGAAGCAGGCGGCGCTCTTCGTGCCGCCTGCTTCTTCTTTTTCTGCCGCTTAACCTCAGCTTCTTCTGGCCTGACGAAGCTGTCGGGACACGGCGGTCGGCCCGCATCCGTCTGGCATCAAACACCATGGACAGAAAAAAAAGTCACCCCCGAACAAGAATTTCGGGAGTGACTCCTAAGGCGTCTCTTCCAACAGGAGGATGGAAAAGAGGTCTTGGTATCGGGTCAGGTAACTACTCAATCAATCCGGCGCCAGCATACTCATGACGCGGTGACAAGATTGGTCCCACTCCGCTAACGGGTCCAATCCATTCCCTTTCGCCCCCGATGACCTCCGAGACACCTTCAATATGGTTGTATTTTTATGACCTGCGATAATTAATATAACCGACATCGTGTCCGTGGCAAGGAGATTTTTAAGAATCTTTCTTAATCCCCATCGGCATGAATCTGAGATTCGGCTCCTCTGTACGGATTTCCCGAACAATTCCAGATCGGACCTGTTCGTTAAGTTGATATAATTCAGGAGTTAACGGACGATTACACTCCGGTAACCACTCCCGGTGAGCGTCCCTGTTTCGAGTCTCGCCGATCGACAGGTACAAGCGGTAGATTCAACATGCACGACGAGAGAGTCACACAAATCGACGCGGCCGGCCGCCACTCCTCCGGCACTGATGATGGCCCGGAGAGCTCATTGTCCGACGCCCCGGCCCGACCCGTAGAAGTCACACCGGAATTACTCAAGAGGCGGCTGACCGCGCTGGTCGAAGTCAGCAACGATCTGTCTAAGGCGCACACCATGGACGATCTCTGCCGGTTGGCGGTGAGGCATGGTCGCGAACGACTCGGCTTTGACCGCATGGGAATCTGGCTGATCTCCGAGGAGCAGGACGCCTATCTGGGCACATTCGGCACGGACGAGCACGGCGGTATTCGGGACGAACGGGGCGAACGGCATCCCCTGGACGTTCGAGCCCTGGAGGCCATTGCCAATCCGACACCCTCGGCATCCATCCACAAGAACTGCGGACTGACGGGCAAAGCACGAGACGTCGTCGGTGAAGGCCATCATGCCTCATCCGCCCTCGTCGACGAAGGCAAGGTTTTCGGTTTCGTCGATATCGACAACCTGCTCACGCATCGCCCCATCAGCGAAGACGACTGCGAAGTACTGGGCCTGTTCGCTTCGACGCTGGCGCAATCCTGCCGCCGGGTGCGGGCCGAAGAGGCGCTACGCCGCAATAATGCCGCTGACCAGGCCTTCAAGGATCGTCTCACCCGCCTCCTGAAAGTCAGCAACGTTCTCTCGAAAATCGAGGATCTGGACTATCTCTGTCGCCGTGCGATCGAACTCGGGCGAAGCGAACTGGGCTTCGAACGCCTGGGCATGTGGTTCTTCAGCGAAGATCGGAAATACATCATCGGTTCGTACGGCACCGATGAACACGGGCAGATACGTGATGAACGCCAGATTCGTATCCCTTGCGACGCCGAGGCCCGCGAACAAATCGCCCGCCAGAAACCGACCGAAGCGATCGTTTCCAACAATCATCGGATGACCGACAGCCACGGGCGCGAAGTCGGGAAGGGACCCCACGCCTATGCCACCATCTGGGATGGCGAAACCGTCAGCGGCTGGCTCTTTCTCGATCGGTACCTGACACGGGCTCCCATCGACGAACACGAATGTGAAGTGCTGGTCCTCTACGCCTCCGTGCTCGGCCATCTCTGTTCGCGTATCTGGGCGGAAGAAGCGCACCTGCGCCAAGTACGCAAACTGTCCGCGGATGCAGAGAAAAGTCTCGAACAGGAGCGGGCCCGGATCTCCAAGGAACTCCATGACGAGCTGGGGCAGATCCTCACCGCATTCAACATGAACCTGGCGTGGGTGGCGGGCAAGGTCGTCGATGCCCCTACCGAGCTGCGCGAACGGATTCGCGAGTGCCAGGCGAACGTCAACCACGTCGTGCAAACCGTTCGGGACCTTTCGCGAAGCCTTCGCCCGCAACTGATCGACCACCACGGTCTGCTCGACGTCATCCGGGCTCACGTCTCGGAATTCGAGCAGGGGGCCGGGATCGCCTGTCGTGTACGGGCCGTCCCTTCCGAACTCGAGGTCTCTGACCCGCCGGCCACGGCGATCTTTCGGATCATTCAGGAAGCGCTCACTAACGTGGCTCGACATTCCGGTGCCACCGAATGCGAGATCGCGCTCGAGCAACGCGGAAGCGAACTGCGCGTCAGCATCGGTGACAACGGCGTCGGTGCCCCGGCCCATCAATTGTCCGGGGAGAAGTCACTCGGCATAATAGGCATGAAAGAACGTGCGGCCGCGTTGCATGGGAAGCTGAGCGTCAACAGCGCCCCCGAGGGCGGTGTATGTGTGGTGGCGGAGATTCCCGTCCAGCATGAAACACGAGGTACGGCATGATTCGGATCGTGATTGCCGATGATCATCAATTGGTACGCGAAGGTATCCGGCGCATTCTTGACGACGATTCGGAATTCGAAATCGTCGGAGAGGCCGCGGACGGCAAGCAGGCTCTGCAGCTCGTCGAAGATCAACTCCCGGACGTTATCCTGCTGGACGTGGCCATGCCGGGCGTGGATGGTGTTGAGACCACGCGCCGACTGTCCAAGATGAAGTCGGCGCCCCGCATCGTTGTCGTCACCATGTATGCCGACGAGCATCATGCCGCCCGGTTGCTGCGTATGGGCGCGCTGGGTTACGTCGTCAAGGATGCCGCTCCGTCCGAGCTGGCCGAATCCATCCGAACCGTCCACGCCGGTAAGCGCTTCGTCTCGCAGTCGCTGCGCGAGGCGCTGGCATTGCGTTTCGTCGACAGCCCGGAGCGCGAGCCGATCGATTCGTTGACCAACCGTGAGTTCCAGGTGCTCCGCCGACTCATTGCCGGGGCCAACCACCGCGAGATCGCCGAGGAGCTCGACATCAGCATCAAGACGGTCGATGCCCACCGGCTGAACCTGCTGGCCAAACTCGGTCTCCGCAACAACGCGGAACTGACCAAGTTCGCCATGCAACACGGCATGGGCGAAGGGTGACGCGAGTGAAACCTCGTCTCTTCTCTGCTGTCGAACGTCTGAGCCATCCGCGAAACAACATGACCGCTTGATCGAGCCTTCCCATGCCGATACATCCCACCGCCATCATCGACGCAGCCGCCCGAATCGATACCAGCGCTTCGGTGGGCCCCTACGTCGTGATCGAAGGCCCGGTGCGCGTCGGGCCGGACGTCCAGATCGGCCCGCACGTGCACCTGCTCGGATCCACGGAGATCGGGGCCCGCTGCCGGATTCATGCCGGGGCGGTCCTGGGCGACGTCCCTCAGGACCGCGCCTACGACGGCTCGGAAACGCATGTCCGCATCGGTGAGGAGACGATCATCCGCGAGCACGCGACCGTCCATCGCGGCACCGCCGCCGGATCCGCGACCGTCGTGGGCTCACGATGTATGTTGATGGCCGGTTCCCACGTCGGACACAACTGTGTGATCGGCGACGACGTGGTCCTCGTCAACGCGGTCATGCTCTCCGGCCACGTCCACGTGGACGACGGCGTGACGATCAGCGGAGGCACCGGCGTGCATCAGTACACGCGGATCGGATGCCGCGCCATGGTGACCGGCAATTCCCGCGTCTCCCGGGACATCCCTCCCTACATGATGACCGACCCCTTCGGGCACGTCGCCGGCGTGAACGTTGTGGGCATGCGACGGGCGAACATCGATGCCGACGCGCGCGAGGAGGTCAAGCAAGCCTACCGCACGCTTTATCGCTCCGGCATGCTCTTTTCCAAGGCGGTGGAGCAACTTCGGGAATGTGCAAAGACCGAAACGGGGAAGGCTATTCTGGCGTTCGTCACCGCCGAGTCCAAACGAGGCATCACCGGTCGCGCCCGATGAAATTGCTATGCCCCCGCCGACCTGACCATGGGGCATCCCCACGACGTGATCAGTCATCACAGTCCAGCGCCGCGGGGACGTTCGCCCCGCTGATGCAGTCTACGAAGACGCCGAAATCCAGCACGTCCACGTCGGTATCGTCGTCGAGATCGAACCGCAGGCAATTCGCCCCGACCGACATCCCCGCGCCGTTCATGCACGCCTGAAACTGACCGAAGTCTTCGAGATCGACGTCACCGTCTCCGTCGGCATCGGGACCGAACGCCTCGACGATCAGCGTGACCGGAACGACCTGGGGACTGTTGCCGGCTTCGGGCGACGTGACGGTAATCTCGGCCTCGTAGGTCCCGATCGCCAGGCCGCTCACGTCGTACGACACGGTGATCGGATCACTCTCACCCGATGAAGAGCCATTCTGTGGCGAGACATCAAGCCAGTCCGCTGCCGGGATTCTTGCCGCCCAGGCAGTTGCTCCACACGTAGCCCTGGTAGCTGAACTCGTAGCGTTTGCCCGGCGTGACGTTGACCTGCTGGTAGATGCCCGCATCGATCGCGCCGAAGTAGCCGAAGAACACGAGATACCACTGCCCGTCATAGGTGAAATGCGGACCCCCGCCGTCGGGCAGGTCGGGCCAGCCGTACATGCGGAACTCGGGCCGCCGGTAATCGGTGGTCTGCGGCGGCGGCATCGGGCCGTCGTTCCAGAACGGGAGCCACCAGCTCGGAGGCTCGATCTCCGGGATGCAGTTGTAGCGGTAGTACAAGAGGGAACCGTCAGGCCCGTCGCACGATCCGGGCGGTACCGGGTAGCCGGCCAGTCCTTCCAGGCCGGGATTGGTCAATAGATTCTGTGCATTCGCGGCCGATGCATAAGCCAGGAGAATCAAGACTCCCCCGAGCCGGCAATACCCGACTGCTACCACACGATTGCTGCGGCTCAAAACGATCATGACGCTCCTCCGGACGAACGCTCGCCCCATGCTGAATCCGAGATCATGGAATCACGCGCGACTGAATGCATTGTAACTTATTCGGCAGGGGAAGTGGTGGAATTATCACGAGGAGGCCAGGCCAACCCCTTGTCGGCGATGGCCTTTTCGAATCGACGACGCTTGGTCTCGACGCTTTGCTGAAGCCAGTATGTTTCCGGATACGCTTCGTTGATCAGGCCTTCACGTGTGACTTCCTTGGAGGACCAGTCAAGCATGAACGTCGTCCCGCCGTGATGCGGAAAGAGTGCCAGCCGAGCCGAATCATATGTGCTGGCTTCCATCGCGGGCATGATTGGAAGTGACTGATCAACTCCGGGCAGCGTAATCGGAAACAGCTTGCCTTTGGAACGTTGCCAGTCCAGGAACCCCTTGTCCGAGTACACCCGGAAACGGTCTCCGCCGGAACCCAACGTCATGATCTCATAGATTTCCAGCGGCTCGCCATGAAGCTCGGCCAACTCACGGGACGCGTGAACAAGATGATCAATCTTGTGATGTAATATCACCCACGTCCCGTCTGAAAACATTACCGCATCCATCGACTCGGGAGAACGATACCGATCGCGTTTCACGGGCCAGGCGATATCGCGTGTAGCATCATCCGCCTCAATTACATCCACCAGATCATCCAACACCCTTCCCCATCCGGCAATAGAGAAACCTGTTCTTCTCTTGGTGGGAACATCGCACAACCTTGTCCAGCCCTTCTCATCTGCATTCAATCGATAAAGACCACCGAGCCCGACCGTGAGGACGGTCTTGCCCGAGGGCGACACTTCGAAGGCATGATTTGGATCTTCGAATCCCCACACCGACTCGGGCAACGGGATCTCCCAGCCTTTCGTGCCGTCGCTCCAACCGATGTGGGAGTCGCGAGTCAGGATATACACGCCGCCGGCCGGTCGATCGAACGCCCGAAAAGCACGCTTCCAGATTCTCTGATTTCCCGACAGGCTCTCGCCATGCGCTTGGAGGAAGTGTGCGGCTTTCCGGAACGAGGCTGGCAACGAATCACCGCGTCGGGTCTCCTCGAGATGCTCGGCGACCGCTTCGTCGTCGCCATTCAGCAGGGCATACATTGCAGCAACGTATCTGCGATAATCGGTGGGATCGGAACCCGCAAAGGATGAACGGGAATTCTTGAGACGATCCTTGACGAGTTCCTCCAACAATTCCAGATCCGGCGTTGTCATCCGGCTGAGCACCAGGAACGCGGCCTCCAGCATGTCATCGTCACGGTACCCTTCTTCCAGGCAACGCTGGGTGAACTCCTTGAGAATGCTCTGTGACTCCGACCAACGCATGTCGCAGTCGCCTAGGTAGCCGAGCAACGTATCCAGTGTGTTGATGTCTGCGTACTCGGCCAATACACGCCGCGCGTCATCCAGTCGCCCCTCGCGGAGCAGCATCCGAACGACTTTGTCCGCCATGATAGGCTGGTGGCTCCGGAAATTGTTGGACCGGCGAATCTCCACCTCTCCCAGCTTCAGTGCCAGATCAATACGTCCCGAACGTTGGGCCGCGCGAAAAGCTTTTCCATACAAGGGACGCGCCTTGTCGATCTCCGCCAATTCCGCTGCCATCATCCCCGCTTCGGGAACCAGATCCATCGCATCAAGCGCGTGCTGCAACGCGTTGATGGCTACACCCCGACCCCATGGTTCCAGTTGACCGTGGTCCCCCATCAACGCAGCTATGGCAAGCGTCGATGCCTCGAGGTATCTCGCTTGCGACCAACTGTAGGCATACACGACATTGACCGCCGCCCCGGCACTCTCGGGATCATGATGCAGTTGCTGGCGTGCAAAGTAGAGATACAGGTGCCCGTCGGTCTCCAGGATGCGTCCCAGGTTGTTCATCAGGGTCCACCAGCCGTCATCCTTATCTTGGCGGGACGCGTAATCCTGAAACTCGCGGTGCGCCCCTTGCGGATCCCCAGAGTAGTAACAAGAGGCCCCGTAGATCGGCTGCAGGAGTTGATCCTTGAATATCATTCCGAATGCCTGCGCCCGCTCGAACTGCTCCCGCGCTTCGGCCCACTGATTGTTCCACGTGCAGCGATAGACGTGCTGCAACGCCATCGAAAGAGGCAGACCGTACGCCCCGTCGTAATCGGCGAGGTATACGCCGATCTTGCCCGGACCGACTTCTACATTTCGGACCGTGAAGGGAACCGGCTTGCGATTCGGGTTGGACCGTCCCAGGCGTGGGCCGGTACGCACGGTAATCGTGCGCGCGCTGTTTTCGATCGACTCGGATTTCTTGAAGAAATCCTCATAGCTGACGACGGGGATCCCGTTAACGGCCGTGATCACGTCGCCGGCTCGAATCCCGAGGTTGTAACCCTGCGCATTCACGATGGAGTGCAGGACGACCGAGCCGCGCTCCCGATACGCACCCAGTAGTTCCTTCAGCTTGATCTGTGCTTCGAATGACGCATCCTCCAAAGCCTTCTCGAGCAAGGGAATGACCGAAGGACCCATCTCGCGCAGAGCCTTGACTGCCTTCTCCCGCGACTCGGTTTCCGGATGATCCAGTTGCAGAATGAATCGGCCCGCCTCGGCCCGATCAATGGCTGGAGCCAGATCGGAGGCATTCTCATGCACTTGGGCAGCGAGGACTCTCGAAGCAGCCAGTAAAAGGAGTGCCGACAAAGGTACCGAACGGCGAAGACCATGCATGCTGTAATTCATGTGATGCGAACTCCACGAGAATCGGCAAACAGAGTTGAGACGTGCCCAAGTCTAAGCGGTTAAACGGGGGCAATCGGATTCAACAGAGCCTGAGGAACGTCGACGTGTTCGTGACCCCCGACTTGTGCTCCCCCATTACACCGCAGAGGATTCGAACCTCTAACCTTCGGTTCCGTAGACCGATGCTCTATCCAATTGAGCTAGCGGTGCTCGAACTCCTCATTTAATCTCAATTTCCGTTCCCGGTCAAGCGCCCCCGAACAGCCTTCCCCGCGCCGCGCGGCGGGGTCCTTTCATAACTCCTGAAAGTTTGGTGAGTAAGGGGAAGCGCGCGTCGCCGAGCACGGTTGACCGTCCAACCACTCACCCTATAATCCGCCGATGGGACGGAGTTCGGCCTGCCCATAAGCGCCCATCCGCTCAGGCCGCAGACCACAGATCATGAGGAGTATTCCGGGTGTCGGAAACGACCGCACAATCCAAGGCTCAGTACGACTTTCTTTTGCGACGCCTCCACTCGTTGGCCGGCATCGTGCCCGTCGGCGTCTTCCTGATCATGCACCTGACGACCAACGTCATGGTCGTCTTCAACACGCCGGAAAAGGATCAGTTCCAGGCCAAGGTGGATCTCATCCATTCCCTCGGCCCACTGCTCAAGCCGGTCGAGGTCTTCGGGATTCTCCTGCCGCTGGCCTTCCACGCCGGCCTGGGCGTCAAGATCTGGCTCGAGAGCAAATCGAATACCACACGGTATGCCTATGCCGGAAACATCCGTTACACGCTGCAGCGCATTACCGGCATGATCGCTCTCGTCTTCATCCTGGTGCACCTCTGGCAGATGCACTGGGTCGGCGCCCCGCTCGGTGGCGGTAAGTTCGTCCCCGACGAGGCGACCCAGAGCACCGCCGCCATCCTCCAGGATTCGCGGGCGTGGGCGAGCCCGTTGTACGCGATCGGCATCATTGCGTCGGCGTATCACTTTGCCAACGGCATCTGGACGGCGCTGATTACCTGGGGCATCACCATCGGACCGAAGGTGCAGCGAAAATCGGGTTACGTGTGTGCGGCGCTGGGTGTCGCCCTCGCCATGACCGGACTCGCCGCCTTGAACGGGTTCATGGTCACCGAAGTCGACGCTGCCGCCACTGCGGAAATGGGCGAGATGGAAAGTTCCGCCGCAGCTTCCGGAGACACCGACGAAAGCGGTAGTTCGACCGAAGCAGACGGCGAGTCGTGATTTATGTGAGTCGCGGGGCTCCGATCCTCAACATCGTGATCGGCAGGCACCGCAGTTGGACGGATAGGGTGAACTATGGCAGAGCAACGCGTCGTAGTCGTCGGTGGTGGACTGGCAGGGCTGGCCGCCGCCATGAAACTGGCCGAGCTCGACCGGCAGGTCGATCTCATCAGCATGGTCCCCGTCAAGCGCTCCCACAGCGTCTGCGCCCAGGGCGGCATCAACTCGGTCAACGCCGCCACGCGCGAGCAGGGTGACTCGGAATGGAAGCACTTTGACGATACCGTCTACGGCGGGGCCTTCCTCCAGCACCAACCCCCGGTCAAGGACATGTGCGACTGGGCCCCGAAGATCATCGACCTGATGGACCGGCTCGGCGTCATGTTCAACCGCACGCCGGAAGGCCACCGCGATCAGCGCCGCTTCGGCGGCACGCTCTACAAGCGGACCAACTTCGCCGGGGCCACGACCGGGCAGCAGTTGATCTACGCCCTCGACGAGCAGGTCCGCAAGATGGAGGTGGCCGGCAAGGTCACCAAGTACGAGTTCTGGGAATTCCTCGGGCCGATCCTCGACGACAAGGGCCGCTGCCGTGGTGCCGTGGCCCAGGACATGTTCTCGATGGAGATTCGCGCCTTCCCCGCCGACGCGGTCGTTCTGGCCACCGGCGGCAACGGGCTGATCTTCGGCCGCTCGACGATGTCCATGATCTGCACCGGCGGCGCAGCCGGGCGTGCCTTCCGCACCGGCGTCAAGTACGCCAACGGGGAATTTATCCAGGTCCACCCCACCGCCATTCCCGGTGCCGACAAGCACCGCCTCATGAGTGAATCCGCCCGTGGTGAAGGTGGGCGCGTCTGGGTGCCGCGCAAACCCGGCGACGACCGCGACCCGACGCGGATTCCCATGGAGGAGCGTTGGTATTTCCTCGAAGAGCGCTACCCGAAGTACGGCAACCTCGTCCCGCGTGACATCGCCACTCGCGAGATCTTCCAGGTGTGCGTCAACGAGGGACTTTCCGTCGACAAGGAACAGTTCTGTGTTTACCTCGACCTCACCGAGTTGCCGAGTACCACGCACAACAAGCTCGAGGGCATCCTGGAGATTTACGAGAAGTTTCAGGGCGTCGACCCGCGTGCGCATCCGATGAAAATCTTCCCGGCGGTGCACTACACGATGGGCGGGCTCTGGTGCGACTACGAAAAGTGCGAAACCACCGGTGGGCTCGTGGCCAAGTCGCCGCGAAATCAGGCAACCAACGTTCCCGGCATCTACGCCATCGGTGAGGCCGACTACCACTATCACGGGGCCAATCGCCTCGGTGCCAACTCCCTGCTGAGTTGCATCTACAGCGGACTCATCGTCGCTCCGGGTGTGGATAGCCTCCTCAGTAACCTGGAAGACGGTTCCGCCAACGATCAGCCGTCCTCCCTGTTCGAGGCGGAAGTCAGCCGCCACAAGGACGCGTACAACCGGCTGGTCCACAGCGGCGGACACGAGAATCCCTACAAGCTGCACCAGGAACTCGGTCGCACCATGACCAAGAACTGCACCGTGGTCCGGGAAAACAGCGGCATCAAGGAAGCCCTGGAGAAGATTGCCGAGTTGTCCGAGCGCTACAAGAATGTCGCGCTTTCGGATCAGTCCAAGTGGACGAATCAGAATCTCAGCTTCACGCGTGCCCTCGAGGACATGCTGGTGATGGCACGCGTCATCGCCCAGGGCGCCTTGCAGAGAGATGAAAGTCGCGGCGCGCACTTCAAGCCCGAGTTCAAGATCGCCGACCCCAAGGGCGGTGATCCGAAGACCCTGCGGGAGGAAGCGAAGCGCTGGTGCCGCGAATTCAAGGCGAACAATGACAAATGGTTAAAGTCCACGATTGCCGAATACACCCCCGACGGACCTAAACTCTCTTACGAGGATGTGGATACCTCGTTGATCCCGCCGCGGCCGCGAACGTACGGGCTCGTCGGCGCGGAGGTGATCGAGGAGGTCTGGAGTGAGATGGAATCCGGCGATCCGGTCGAAGCGGAGGCGATGGCGACGTGACCCTCGCCCCATGAAGTCGCCAACACGCCGATGAGTGCAAAGGTGATAATGCCCCATGGCAGATAAGAAAATCATCCTGTTGATCAAGCGTCAGAACGATCCGAACAGCTCCAGCTACTGGCAGGAGTTCCGCATCGACTACGAGCCGCAGATGAACATCATCTCGTGCCTGCAGAAGATTGCCGAACTCGGCAAGACCGCCGAGGGCGAGGACACCACGCCCGTCGCCTGGGACTGCAACTGCCTCGAGGAGGTCTGCGGCGCGTGCTCGATGGTCATCAACGGGCGCGTCCGCCAGGCGTGCAGCGCCCTGGTCGATGAACTTCAGGAAGACGGCGACGTCATCCGGCTGGAGCCGATGAGCAAATTCCCCGTGGTGCGCGATCTTTTCGTCGATCGCTCGCGCATGTTCGATGCCCTCAAGCGCGTCAAGGCGTGGGTCCCCGTCGACGGGTATTACGACCGCCGCCCCCCGCCGCTCATGGCGCCCGGAGTCCAGGAGGAAGGCTACGTCCTGTCACGCTGCATGACCTGCGGCTGCTGCCTCGAGGCCTGCCCGCAGATCAACGAGGGTTCCGACTTCATCGGGGCCGCCGCCGTCAGCCAGGCCGTCCTCTTCAACCTGCATCCCATCGGCAAGAATTTGAAAGACGAACGCCTCCAGGCATTGGAAGAGCCGGGAGGCATCGCCGCCTGCGGCAATGCTCAGAATTGCGTCAAGGTCTGTCCGAAGGACATCCCCCTGACCGACTCCATCGCCAAGGCCGGACGCGACACGACGATCCACGGTATCAAGAGCTGGCTCGGCCGCTGAGGAAACTCTTCCTGTTCAAAGAGTAGTGGGCGGCTTTCATTGGGACGTCGAATTCGCCCGAATCTGAGCGATCGGTCGATCCTCGAATGCGTGATCCTGCTCCCTCGGGCGAAGTGGCATGCGTGGTCCCGCATCGTTCTGCGTTTCCGCATCACTCGTAAGAATTCATACTGGACTTGCGCATGCCGGATCTCTAAACTTGAATTGTTTGAGAAATCGCGATTTCGGAAACATCTCCCCCCTTGGTTTCCCAGAATCTCCCACCCACCGTTGAACGCGTGCGTTCAAGGGTTTGTATGAAGTCATGTATTCCCGCAATGGAGGAGGAAAATCAGAAGCCATGTTCATTCATCTGCTCCCTTTCAAGCAATCCTGTGTTGTTTTCTGTGTCCTCGGCCTCGCCTCAGCGTCGCATGCGGCGATCCTGCTCGATCGGAGCCCGGCTACGACAGGCGCCACAATTCTTTCCGATAACCTGGACAATCGGAGCGTGAGCCAGAACTTTGCGGAGGATATCGAATTCGCCACGGACGTCTCGCTGACCGGCATGGACATCTACATGGCCGACAATGTTCCCACCCTGGGTCAATCCGTCACGATTCGACTCTACGAAGACGCGCCCGGCTTCCCCGGTACGAAGCTCAGCGACTTCACGGAACTCGTGTCGGTCATCGACACCGTCGGTGCGACCGGCGATACAGTGCGTGTCCACGCCGATTTCACCACTGCCTTGTCTCTGGATGCGAATACCACCTACTGGATCGGCATGAGCGGTACGGGCATTGATACCTTCTCACTGGCGGGTCTCGGCGACGCAGGCGGATCCCCGGTCGATGACAGCACCATGGCACAGTTCTCCGGCGAGTCTTACAGCTTCATCTCTGGGACCGCCATCGGCGATATGGCTTTCCGCCTCGAAGGGACCGTCGTGCCTGAGCCCGCGTCGCTCGCTCTTCTCGGCATGGGTGGCATTCTCCTCTCGTGGAGACGCCGACGATAACGCAGAAACATTCCCAACAAGACCTGTCACAGGCGTATGTAATTGGCCGGACAGGTGACCACCTGATTGACTCATGCCCGCGAATGGCGATTCATGCCACCCGCGGGCATTTCTCTTGTATAATTCAGTGTCATCCGTGACTCGAGTACCCGTACACTCAAGGGGCCTTTCATGCCGATTCGTCGTTCCGCCTTCTCTGCATTATCGATTGTTCTGTGTTTCCTCTTGCCGGCATCGGCGTTCGCCATCAACGTCGACGATCCCGAAAAGGGGGTATTCCTCGACGAGTGGTTCGTGATTCAGATGAGCGGAAAGAAGGCCGGGCACAGCCATATGACCATGGAACGTGTCCCCCGGCCCGGCGAAGACGTCATCGTCTCGAAGACCTTCATGCATATCGAGATTCGCCGGGGCGACATGACCCTCGGCATGACCATGGACAAGACCTCGGAGGAAACACTCGACGGGCAGCCGCTCAGCTTCAGCGAAGTCACCCGTATGGGCAACCAGCCCATCCGTATGGAGGGCGTCATCCGCGAGGGCAAGTTGACCGTCAAGATGCAGCAGTTCGGCACGCGCGAAACCACGAAGACCTATACATACCCGAAAGGCGCATTGATGAGCTGGGGCGCGTTTCGCGCATCGGCCGAGCAGGGCCTCGACCCCGGCACGGAGTACGCGCTCCGTCTCTTCGAACCTTCCTCTTCACTGACACGCGCCGTCGAAGCCACGACGCGTATCGGCGAAAAGAAAATGCTTGATCTCTTCGGCCGCAAGGTCGAGGCGGTCAAGAGCACGCAGACCACGACCATGCGCGGGCTGTTCGGCCAGGAAACGACTATCGAATCCGTCAGTTACGTCACGGAAAGCGGTGAACCGGTCCTCATCGAAATGTCGATCCTGGACATCCCGTTTCGCATGCTGGCGTCGACGAAGGCGGTGGCCCTCTCACCCAACGAGCCGACCGAACTCATGGCCAGGACGTTCGTGCGCCCCGATCAGCCGGTCCGCGACGACGTGACTGCGGTGACCTACCTCTTGAAGACGAACAACCAGGGGTCGAAGCTGCCCCAGTTCCCGGAGACCGCCATTCAGAAAGTGGTCGACGCCTCGAAGAACGGCCGCACCGTCAAGCTGGCCGTCGGCACCACGGCTGAACTTTCCAAGTCGGGATCGAAAACCAAGCTCCCGCCCGATCAACGAAAACGATGTCTCGAAGCGACGGTCATGATGGATCACAAAGACGACGTCGTGGCCAGGCTCGCCAGGGAAGCCGGAGGCGATGAGAAGGATCCGATGAAACTGGCCCACCGTCTCGCCGCCTGGGTCGGCAGGTACGTGCGGACCAAGGACCTCAGCGTCGGTTTCGCCTCCGCCAGCGAGGTCGCTCGCAGCCGCGAGGGCGACTGCAGCGAGCACGGCGTTCTGCTGGCCGCCCTAGGCCGGGCCCACGGCATCCCGAGCCGCGTGGTCACCGGGCTGGTCTACGCCGACCAGTTCGCCGGCGGACGTGATATTTTCGCCGGCCACCTGTGGACCCAGTTTTTCATCGACGGCCAATGGATCGATTTCGATGCCACCCGTCCCGGTGAGCCCGTCGGCCCCACCCACATCGCCCTGGGCTTGAGTGAAGGCGGCGGCGACACGCTCGGCGATCTGGTCAGCAGCATCTGGCTGAACCTGCACGCCCTGGACATCGACATCCTCGAGCAGAAGTAAGCCGGCGCATTCGACACACGGCTCAAATGGGCTCGAAATGTGCCATCCAGCCGGGCTCACGTTGACGATTCCGGATCTTCGTGGTAATGATGAAGTACCCGGATCTTCCTTTTCGGACGAATCCGCGGCGTGGTTACCCTCAATCAGGGAGGAGGCCTTCCCACGCGGGGTGGTCGGTGTGGACCCCGGAGTGCCTCCCGACCCGGAACGCCCTCCCGGCTTCGGTGGAGTTCCCCCGGTGAAGAATTATTTGCCCATAGTTATCGCGGTCGGGGCGGTCGTGTTGCTGTTGATCGTCTTCGGCTGGTCGGCCAAGCTGATGCAGGATCCCGGCGAGCGTCTCCAGTCGGACATGGCTCCGAAGCTTGAAGAAGCGAAGCGGATCCTGGCCAACTACAAGCCGCAGGCCGGCAGCCTGGCCCGGGCGCTGCCTGAATCCCCCCCGGAGATGACGACCCCTCCGGAGGGCGCGAGCGCGGATGCCCAGCCCAACCCCTTGCAGGATTACGCCAGCCGCCAGTCCGGCGAGATTCGCTCGCTGCTGAATCAACTCGAACTGCCCCCGCTCGGGCCGGACGCTAATCGACGCATCCCCCACGCCCAGCTTCGGGCGGAACTGCTGGAAGATGAAAAGGCCATCGACAAGGCACTCCAGGCGGTGAATGCCGCGCTCGCCATGTCCGCCGGCAATGGCGCGGTCTCCGGACGCAACGACCCCGCCGCGACGCGCCTCAAGGCCATGCTCCTGCATGAAAAAGCGAATCTGCTCTACCGGCAGGCCCAGTCGGAACGGGCACTCGCCGACGAAGCCCGCCATACGTTTCGGGTCGCTTTCGTCCGCTGGCGTGAGATCGATGCGGAAATCAAGGCTCTGCAGCATCGCCTTGAAGGCGGTGAACTTCCCCAGGTGAAGACTCCTGAACCGCCAAATCTGTCCGAGCCTGCTTCAGAAACGGCTGAGCCTGAACCTCCGGGCACGTCACCCTCGGAAGAGGAACGTGGCTCGATTTTCGGGTTGTTCAAGAAGATCGCCACGCCCGGCTCTTCCGACGAGGCGATGCCCGCCATTGAAGAAAATTTACCAGGGGCCTTCACGCCCGAGCCCACCGCGCCGGACCCCATGCCGGTCAGGCGGGAAATCTCGACCGATCCCACCAAACTGCTCACCATCGACCAGCGCCGGGCGCGGCTGATGCAGCGACAGAGCGGAGTCCGCCAGGAGATCCAGCAGAGCGCGTCCACCATCGCCTCACTCGAAGATCAGGTCGCGGACGTCAGCCGGCGACTCGAAGACGCGCTCGAACGCAAGCGGATCGCCCGGTTGCGGATGCTTACCATGGAAGAGCAGAAACTTGATCCGCTCCAGCCGAATGCGCTCGAGCAGTTCACGCGTGAGTTTGAAGAGGTCTCTGCCCGCTATCGAGAGGCGGAGAAGCAATCGCAGTTGCTCAGCGACGGCGGGTTGGCGAACGCTCAGTTCAGCACGGATGACGAGGACCAGTTCCTCGCTGCCCCGCTGGAGCCCGCCGAGCCCGGGTCGGCCATTGAGCGTGTCAAAGGTCTGAAGACGCTGGAGTCGGACCTCGAAGCAGCCCGCCGCATACACGATGCCCAAAACGCCCTTCTGCGGGAAATCGGCGAGCAGATTCAGGCGCTCGACGATGAGAAAACCCGGATCGAGCAGCGCATCGTCGCGCGTTCGAAGACGCGCGACGAGATTCGCGATCGGGCCGCCGGTCACGCCGTCAGGGCGATCCAGCACGTGATCGCGGCGGACCAGTTGGAGACCGGTTCCGGAAACGATGCCGCCCTGCCGATCTGTACGGACCTGGGTCCGCAGGCGGTCAGTGCCGCTCGCAACGCCGCCTCGAATACGGTGCGGGAAACCAGCGAATTCCTGCGTACGCAGACCATTGAAGGGCCCGTCCCCCGGCTGGACTTTCTGCCCAACCACGTGCAACTGCTCGCTGCGGACTTCGCCTTCCTCCATGCCCGGATCCAGGCGATGCGGGCTTCGGATTATCAACGTCACGCGGAGTTGCTGTCCCGGGTGGAAGAGATGGGCGTTGCGCCCTCCGCGGCGCTCAGTCCCGATCAGTCCGCCGACATGGTCGCTCCCTCCGCCATGCAGAGCCAGGCCGCTGCGGAGGCCGCAGACAGCGCGTACACCACCATGCAGGGCGCCGCCAATGAAGCGATCACGCTGCTCGATGAGAACAACCTGTCGGATCTCTGGTTCGTCGGTGCATCCAAGGCGGCCATCACCTACCTCCTCGCCCAGAACGCCCGGACCCAGGAGGAAGCCGCCGAACTCCGCGAGAAGGCCCTGCAGATCTACCTTCGCATTCCGCCGGAAGTCGAGGGCGCCAACAAGTTGAGGCCCGTCATCCAGGGGCTGACCTCCGCCGAACGCTGATTCCCTGCAATCAATCCATCCAACGCACGCGCATGACGTCGTCCCGCACCATGAGTTCTGCGTTCTGATTTCAAAAGCTCGAAGATGGGCAGGAGGGGGCGGCCCATGCATGACGCGATGGCGGCAACGTCTATAATGGCGGTATGCAAACGCCGAGCCCATTCAGACACACGGTCATGCGAATCGCCCCGATCCTGCTCATGCTCGTGGCAATCCCGCTCTCTGCTCACCCGTTGGGCAACGACAGCATCACGCACTTCAGCGTGCTCTACGTGCTCCCCGACCGGCTCGAGGTGGACTTCCTGCTCGACATCGCCGAGACCCAATCGGTCGTCATCCGCCGCGACGAGATCGATGCCGACGGCGACCTGACCGACACCCGCGAAGAGCAGGAGGCCTGGTGCGAACGCAAGGCCGTCGAGTTCGAACCGTACCTCAAGGCCACGCTCAACGGCCAACCGCTTCAATTGAAGTCTGTGGAGGAAGCGGTCGATCCCCGCACCGGCAAACGCACGCCGAACAGTCGCGTGATCTTGAAGATCCCCGGCAATCTCGGCCTGCCCACCTACCGCCTCATGATTCGCTATGTGGCCGAGTACCCCGCGCCGCTCGAGCCCGGCCGCCACGAGATCACCTACAAGGACGAAACCTATCCCGACATGATGGGTCTGGCCCGCATCATTCTCGAACGCACGACCGCGCTCACGCGGCTGCCTGACGAGTTTCAAGCCGCGTTGGCGGACGGCGCACTCCCCGAGGAACTCCGCGACTTCGCGGACGCCAAGGGCTTCCCGATCGACGCGGATGCCCACCTCTTCGAATTGACCCCTCAGGAAAGCTACGAAGTGCTTTCCGATGCCCACCAGTACGCCATCCTCAACCAAGCGAACACGCTCCGGCTCTACCGCCTGCCGCGGATTTCGTTCATTCCACCACGACCGGATTTCTGGGATGAAGGCATCGATCCCTTCCTCTTCGAACAGTATGACCCGTCGAATCTCCCCCAGGAGCGCGATGCCACCATACGATTCAAGGTCGTCGGCCCTGCGAATGCGATCCATCCGTCAAAGGATGTCCCGACCAGTGCGGAGAAACCGGTTGAAGTAGCCGGTTCCGACAACTCGGAATCCACTTCACCGCCGAAACAAGACCTCGCAAGCGAAGGCGAGACGGCATCGTCCAATTTGCCATTGCCGGATCAAACGGCTCAGTCCTCGTCATCCACCGGTGAACAACACGACGAGCTTGTTCCCACGACGCCTGAAGAACCACGCGACACGCCGGACGGCGGGACATACGCACGGGCGGACGATCTCGCGGAGATGCCGGCCTACCTCGACTCCTTCACCAGCCCTGCCAACGATCCGTCCAAGACCCAGGAGTCCTACCGACAGGCCGGTTCGATCATTGCCATGCTGCGTGGCGAAGGCGAGTATTCCGGGCGAAGTTTCCTCGTCGTCATGGCGCTTCTGACCGTGCTCGCGTTCGCCTGGGGCGCGGGACACGCTCTCATGCCCGGCCATGCCAAGACGGTCGTGGCGGCGTACCTCATCAGCCAGAAGGGAACCTACTGGCACGCCATTCTGCTGGCTATCGTGGTCACCATCACGCATACTGCCCTGGTCGTCATCGTCGGCCTGGTCATCTGGGCGACCAATCCCGAGCTGGGCGCCACGCTCCAGAACTGGTTGGGCATCACCGCCGGACTGATGGTAGCGGGTATGGGCGTCTATCTGAGCTATCGCGCGTTCACCGGCCGACTCGCCCATCATCATCACGACCACGACCATCACCACCATGACGACGATCGCCCCTGGTGGAAGAAACTGTTCACCCACTCCCACCCTCACGTGCCCGGGCATGCGCATGCCCACAGCCATGACCATGATCACGGTCATCATCACAGCCACGATCACCACCATGACCATGATCACGCACATGCCCACGACCATCATCACGGCCACTCCCATGCGCACGACCACCCGACCCACACGCATGTCCACGAACCCGCCGAGGCGGCCGCCCTCAACACGCGGACGATCCTGGTGCTCGGCATCAGTGGCGGCATCGTCCCCTGCCCCACCGCCACCATCATTGTCCTGCTCGGGATCGGCGCCGGCGTCGTTCCGGGCGCGCTCTACGCCGTCGGCGTGTTCAGTCTCGGACTCGCATTGACGCTGATGACTGTCGGCTTCCTGGCCCTGTCCAGCCGATCGATCGCCGCGCGCATCCTTCACGATGCGCAACATGAGGGCGAACCGAACCGCAAAGGCCAGTGGCTGATGTTCCAGGCCATCCCGACGCTGAGCGGAATTGCCGTCGCGATTCTCGGTCTCGCCATCGCCGCCAACTATGTACATGTCATGAACACGGGAACACGGCTCATCCCCTGGCTTAATTCATGAAAACCTGAGGCGATCACGCATATCTCATTTACTGAAAATAGCTTACGATGCGAGCTGCTGGAAAGTCACAACTCCGCGTGAAGACCACTGCCTGAATTCGTTCATTCTGTCTTCAGAATGCAAGGTTTTGTTCGTTATCGGGCGCGCGAAAAGGTACCGCCGCACATTGCGAAATTGTCGTAAGTCCCGCTCTTCGTTGACTTTTTGAGGATTCGCGTCGATAATCTGTATAGGGATTGGGGCGAGTGTCCAAGCTTCGGTGCACTGACCCGATCCCTCGTACGGACCGACTGACTTCCGGAGCCGACCCACCCTGCGGTTCCGGGTTAGAATTCACTGTAAGTGGACTCGATCGGGAGTCAGATCGTGACGTGCTTTACGGCGTGCCTCAACCACGAGGCACATGGAGAGGGTGCCGACCACCGAGCTGACGCGGCTCGATCCGGCAAAGGTCAAGCGAGAGGGACGCACCGATGTCCCGGGAGTCACGCGTGGCCCAATACCATTCCAGCATGATGGCTGAGTTGACGCATCAGCTCAAGATGACGTCGCTCCGACTCCGCCTCCGCCAGTTCGATGCCATCGAGCATCTGGTCGATATCATCCAATCGGACAAGAGCTACCCTTACGAATTCGTCTGCGATCGGATCACCGGTTACCGCCCGAAGGATTACCTCGGCAAGGTCTTTCTCGGCAAGGTGTTGATTGAAGACCTCGTGCAGATGCTCGAGGACCTCACTTCGGAGACGACGCTGCCGGTCGGCGCGATGCGCTGCGCCTGCTGGTCGACGGAAGAACTCGCCAAGCGGCTCAACGTCTCGACGAAGACGATCTGTCGATGGCGCAAGCGGGGGCTCCCCGGGCGTAAATTACGCTACCCTGACGGGACGGTGCGGATGGCGTTCCTGGAACGCAGCATCCGACGTTTCGTCACGCAGCACAAAAGCCTCGTGAAGCGTGGCGCCGCGTTCAAGCAGCTCAGCTCCGCCGAAAAGAAACGCATCATCAAGCTCGCGCGCGAGCAACTCGCTGAGCGCCGCATGCGGCTGCACGAGCTCTCGCAGGTCATCGCCGCCGAGGTGGGTCGCGCGGTCGAGACGGTCCGCTACACGTTGCGGCGTTACGATGAGTCGCATCCGGAGGAAGCGCTCTTCGCCCGAAGCGATCAGCCGGTCATCCCCGAGGATCACCAGGTCATCTTCGACGCCTACAAGCGTGGACGCACGGTCAAGCAGATCGCCGCCGCACACAAACGTTCGGCGGACACGGTGGGCTCCATCCTCCGGGAGGTTCGCGCCCGCCTTCTCAAGGCGGCGGACATCCAGTACGTCCACAATGCCGAATTCGATTTGCCCTCGGCGGATGAAAACCTGATGGACGATGACATCGGCGAGGCCTCGACGCCCCGTCGCGTCAAGCCGCCGAAGGATCTGCCGCCCTACCTGCAGGAACTCTACCGGCAGCCTCTGCTGTCCCGGGAACAGGAGCAGCGGATCTTCCGCCGGTACAACTATCTGAAATTCAAGGCGGATCAGCAGCGCCAGAACCTCGACGAACTCAACTCCACAGACGAAGAACTCGACGCCGTCGATGGGCTGCTGCAGGAGGCCGAGGACGTCAAGAACCGGATACTCAAGGCTAATCTGCGGCTCGTGGTCAGTATTGCGCGTCGCCACGTGGGGCGATCGCCGCACTTCTTCGAGATCGTCAGCGACGGTAACCTGTCGCTGATGCGGGCGATCGAGAAGTTCGACTATGCCCGAGGGTTCAAGTTCAGCACGTACGCCTCATGGGCCATCATGCGGAACTATGCCCGGACCATTCCTGAAGAGATGTATCACGGCACGCGGTTGGTGACGGGCTCCGAGGAGGTGCTGAACGGCGCCCCGGCTCAGGAAGACAGCGAACGCGAGTCCGTCATGGAAGCGGCGAAGCATCTCGTCAAGAAGGGACTCGAATTGCTGACTCCGAGAGAGCGTGACGTGGTCGTCTGGCATTACGGGCTGAACGACACCGATTCATCCGAAACGCTCGAGCAGATCGGCAAGCGTATGGGTGTGACCAAGGAACGCGTCCGCCAGATCGAACGCAAGGCCATGGAGAAACTCCGCCGCGAGTTGAGTGAGAATCACTCGGACATTCTCTCCGAAGCCGTCAGTACGGCGTGAGCCGTTCGTTCGATACAGACGCGCACGTTTCCTGATCGTGAATTCTTAGGCGAATGGTTCCGTTCGTTCTTTTCTCAATCTTAACATGACCGCGATCCCCTGAAGAGGACCCGTTCACGCGTCTGGAGATCTTCAATTCTCCAGTGAGGATGGGGAGAGGGAGGCTTGACCCCCGACAGGTAGAGGACATAATGCCGACTTCGTCTCCCTGTTAAAGTGAGTGCCATGAAAGCCAGTTGTCCCGAATGCAAGAAGAGCTTCAAAGCCCCGGATGAATGGGCCGGCAAACGTGTCCGCTGCCCCGCCTGCAAGAAGCCGATCACCCTGCCCGAGAGCGATGCGGACAGCTCCAGCCTGGACTTCTCCACGCTGAGCAGCCTCGAATCCGGCGGTGAGGCGGTCGAGTTTGAACGCAAGTCCATGACGCTGAAGGAGGCCCAGGCCGCGGCCGCCGTCGCGGAAAAATCGAGCTCCACCGGCCAGCCGGTCAAGAAGGATCCCTACCTGCGTACCTGTCCGCGATGTGGGCAGAAAGTGCGCGCGGCGGACATCTACACCGATGTCATCTGCAATCACTGCGGGGCCGGCATTCCCGGACAGGACGTCGAGGTCGGCGAGAAGGCCAAGTTCACCGACGGCATGGCGGGACGACTGCAGACCAAGGTCAGCTTCTACTCCGGGTTCACCGGCGCGGTGCTCTACCCCCTGCCGGGCATCACTCACATTCTCACCGCCATCGGTATCGGCCTGGGCGTGATCGTCGTTCCCCTGGGCGGCATCCTCGCCTTCCTGGGCGCATCGCAGCTGAACGAACAGGCGGAACGCGTGGACTTCGGCTGGGTCGGCCCGGTCATGGGAATCGCCTTCACCGTCGAGGGCATCTACTTCAGTGCCGTCGCGTACTACCTCCTGATCGACACCATCCGCGCCACAACCTCGGGAAATGAGTCACCGCCCAGCCTGACCTGGAACGTCATCAATCTCGGCTCGGCACTGGGGGGATACGTCATCCTCCTTGTGGCGTACGCGCTGCTCGTCTGCCTGTTGACCTTGTTCTCAGGCGGCAGCTTCATCCCCACCGGGAGCGAAGATGTAGAGCTCCTGCTTCAGCCGTTGAATCTGATTCTGTTGGCGGTGCTGACTTTCGGCGTCCCCATGAACATCATCGGGCTGTCCAGCAATACCGCCATGGACGGTCTGCACCCGGTCAAGGTCGCCAAGTCCATCTTCCAGACCCTCGGCCACTACACCTTCCTCTACTTGATCTTCGTCATGGCAATGGGCTTCATCATCGGGCTCATGATCGCCCTGATGAGTTGGGCCGGCCCCGCCCTCATCGACGCCATCCAGAAGGGCATCAAGGAAGGCATCGGAAAGCTCCTGATCGGCCTGGGCGCCTGGGCAGTGGTCATCGGGTTCATGTTCTATGCCGCCTACGCCATGGGGCGGATCCTCGGCCTCTTCGCGCGGACCTACCGCGAGGATCTGGAACTCGAGGTCTGAGGCTCCCGCGCCGCTTTCACGCGACGAAGGCGTTTGATTGGCACTCACTCCGTGCGCACCCCGTGCATCCGAATCCCGCGAAACCGCTATAATCACACATCCCGTCATTGATGACTCACGAATCCCTCGGATCGGAGCGCGACTTCATGCGTCACACGACCTCCCTCTTGGTACTGGGTGCCCTTGGCATGCTCACTCCGCGATCGGCCATCGGCCAGAACAATGTGAGCGACGAGCGCGATGCCACGCTGACGGCACTGCGCATCGACCAGGCACCGACCCTCGACGGAAAGATCGAAGAGCCGTTCTGGATGGGCGCCTCGACCACGCCCCCTTTTCGACACCACCGCAGCGGCACACTCGGGGAACTCTCAACCACCGGTCGCATCGTTTACGACGACACCGCGGTTTACGTTTTCATGCGTTGCGAAGAGCCGCAGATGCCGCCGGTCGTCCGCTCGAACCCCAAGTCGGACACGGAGATCAATGCCGACGACGCCGTGGAAATCTTCTTCGATCCCGGCGGTACCGGGTCGCGCTACTTTCAAGCGATCCTCAACACTGCCGGCCATCACGTCGTCGGTCACAACGGCATCTATCACATCGACGGGACGATCGAATCCGAAGTCCTGACCAGAGATCAATACTGGCAGATCGAGGTGCGAATTCCCTGGTCGACCGTCGGCCACACCCCGCGACCCGGCGACATCTGGGGCATGAATGTCTACCGCACGAGGCACGCCCGCCCCGGGGACGATCGCAAGATGAACCTGGCGTGGCAGCCGACCGGCAAAGGATATCGCGAACCTCAGCATTTCGGCACCGCCGTTTTCGGAACGCGTGACCCCCTCCTGCAACCCACCACCGCCAAGCAGCGGAACGCCATCCGCGAGGCGATTCTCGCCCAGGCCGACCGGGAAGCGAACGGACAGGCGGACTGGTCCCCGGAGGATTTCAACGCCCAGGATGCCCATACGCGCTCGATACGGCTGATGACGCTCCGCGAGCGAATCGCGGTCTTGGATGAGCCTCTGCTGGTCGCTGACGGGGATGCCGTCACGGACGAACCGATCTTCCCCTGGACGGTGCCGACACCGGAACAACTCGATCCCGTGATCGATGTGGCGGCCTGTCCGGGGGAATTCGAGCCGGCAAGCATCACGCTCTTCGCGACGCGTGATCTTCGCAAGATCACCGCACGCATGAGTGCATTGAACTCGCAGGATGGCCACCGTCTCCCCGCATCGGTCGTCGACATTCGGCAGGTGCTCTGCTGGTACCAGTCCGGCTGGGCGCACGTGACACGCACCGGGCGGACGCTCGTGCCCGAACTGCTGGTGCATGATGCGGCATTGATCGACGTGGACTACCTCCTGCGCGAAAACATCCTCAACTTTCACCGACTGCCCCAGGATACCGACGTCCTGATGCCGTTCGACCTGAAAGCGTTCACGGGACGCCAGTTGTGGCTGACCTTCAAGCCCCCCGCGGATACCGAGCCCGGCCTCTATGGCGGTTGGCTGGACATCCTGGAAGACGGCGTGGAGCTCACCTCCGTTCCCGTGCGTTTACGCGTCTATCCCTTCGAGCTTTCCCCCTCGCGCTTGAAGTACTCCCTCTACTACCGGCTCCGGCCGAGCAGGACGGACAACCCCTGGGCCACCATGGAGCGGATGGAACAGGAAATTCGTAACCAGATCGAACACGGGATCAACATGCCCTCGACGTACATCGGCACGGAATCCCTGGACGAGAACGGCCCGCGCATGCAGGCACTGGAAGAACTCACGCGCATCTACCGCGATCTCGGACTGATCGATCACCCGCTGATCCTGGTGACGATGGCCATCGGCACGCAGTCGACCTCTGAACAACTCGAGAACGTCCGCGCGATGGCCCGTTCCATGGTCGCCTGGGCGGAGACCCGCGGCTACAGCGAGGTTTACTTCCAGGCCAAGGACGAGGCCTCACCGGAGGTGATGAAACAGGAGCGTCCCGCCATGCAGGCGGTACATGACGCCGGCGCCAAGGTCTTCGTGGCCTGCACGCATAAGTACTTCGACGCGGTCGGCGACATCCTGGACATGCCCGTGGTCTCCGGAGGCCTGCGCCCGGAACTGGCGCCCAAGGTCCACGCCGCCGGGCACCGCATCTTCAGCTACGGCAACCCCCAGGCGGGCGTGGAGCTCCCGCTGACCTATCGACGCAACTACGGGCTGAAGCTCTGGGCCGCGGGATACGATGGCGCGTTCAATTACGAGTATCAGTATCACCACGTCGAGGGTGCCTACGACGACTTTCGCGAGGATCACTACCGCAATCACATCATGGCCTACCCCGCGCGTCTCCGTCCGATCGATACCCGGCAGTGGGAGGGCTGGCGCGAGGGGGTGGACGACGTGCGTTACCTCAGCACGCTCCTGGATCACCTGGACCGGCTGGAGGCCTCGCGACGCGATCAATCCCTGTTGATAAGACAACGCCAGTGGTTGAATTCGATCACCGGCGATGAACCCCTTGATACGCTGCGAAGCAAGATGGTCGGGCACATTCTGGAGGTGAGAAAGGCCCTGGAGGGGAATGCGGATGTCGACGTCAAATAAAACATACGATGCGCCTCGGAAACGCAAGATTCTCCGCTTTCGTTCAACCTCCTGAGTCGAATCCCTCGATAATAGATTAATGTGCATTCGGTCCGCGTAGCACTCCCCCTTCCGGCCATTTGGGAAATTGGAGATGTCCCGCTAGAATAGCGTGCGGGGGAACAGTCTTCGGCCGGCGCGGGCCGAGTAGACACGCTGGGAATCTCGGCGATCCGTACACGCTTCACAAACGGAGCCCATGCATCATGAATTGGTTGCGCCTGAGCCCGACTCTTCTCCTGGCCTTGATTCTGCTCTCTTCGTCCGGTTGTGCCGTGCCCCAGCCCAAGGGCAATGGGCGCGTCTCCCGCGAGGTGGAGCCGAAGATGCAGGCGGGATACTGGCTGTATCTCCCCGAAGACTACGTCGATCAGGACGGACAGAAGCCCGGCGGCGAGCGCTGGCCCCTCGTGGTCACCTTCCACGGCATGAAACCCTATGACAACGCCAATCCGCAGATCCGCGAGTGGCAGCAGGAGGCGGATCGCTACGGGTTCATCGTCATCGCCCCCGAACTGAAGACATGCGACAGCTTCATGCAGTACCCGCTGCGCGACGCCACCCTGTCTTATGTGCAGCGGGATGAAAAGGCGATCATGGCCATCATGGACGACGTCTTCCGCCGCACCAATGCCGACCCCGAACGCGTCCTTGCCACAAGCTGGTCGTCGGGCGGTTACATCGCACATTACATTGTGAACCGTCACCCTGCGCGCTTCAGTTGCCTGGCGGTCCGGCAATCCAACTTCAGCAGCGCGCTGCTCGATCCGCGCAAGGTGCCCCAGTACCGCAACTACAAAATCGGTATTTTCTTCGGCGAGAACGACTTCAAGCAATGTCGTGAAGAGAGCAAGGAAGCGGTCGTCTGGTACAAGAAACACCGTTTTCCCCACGTCGAAGCCAAGTACGTTGGCGGACTCGGGCACGAACGGACGCCACAGACCGCTGCCGCCTTTTTCGCTTCTGACGTCGGTGCATCCCCCAAGAGCCCTCCGAATCTCTCGGGACTTGTGATGTACGACATCGACGAGCAGGACCTCGGCAAGATTCGACCGCGCCCGGCCCCGCAACCGGCACCGAGGGCCCGCGTCACTTCCGACAGCCCGAGTCCCAGACCCCCTCAGCGACCACAGGCCGACAGCACCCGAACGATCTACAACCGTTCGCCGAACGTCGTCTTCAACCCGCCCAGCAGCAAGGCACCTGCGGTCCGCAATGTGGAAAGCGCGAGTCCTTCGTATCGCGTTCCCAGTACGCTGCGCACGCCCAGCCGCAGCCAGGCCACGCCCCGCCGACCGGTGCCCCAGCCGTACTCGATCCAGGAGTCGCCCGCCCCACGGAGCGGACTCCGGCGTTCGCCCTCCGCCGCGGTTCAACGCGAGTCCGCCCGCTACCCCGACTTGCCCGCGCGAATCGTCCTGCATGGCGATGACGTCGGCACGGCTCCCATGATGGTCCATGTCAGTATCGAAATGCCCGAGAATTTGGCCGAGGGCGCCAGCGTGCTCTGGATGGATGATCGGGAGCCCATCGGCAAGAACGGCCTCTCTGCCACCCGCATGCTTCGCGAGCCCGGCGAGCACGAAATCAGTGCCATCGTCGTCACCGCGGATGACCGTAAGACCATTCTGCGAAAGAGGATACGTGTCCTCGACTCCGCCGCAAGCCAGCCGGCCGGGTGAATCCGTCCCGCGCCTGCTCCTGAATCGCCCCCTTCCCGCCTCCATCTGCGCTGAGACGCCGCGCGAGCCTGTGCCCACTGCCGGACGTATCAATACCACGAAATTCACTCGTTTCTTGACCGGTTGACGCCCGCAGCGTCGTCTACTGGAGTGTGAAGGGTATGGCTCAGAGGCAGTCCGAATTGTTCGACCCGGAAATCCCGGTGATCGAGGCGATCCGCGAACGCGACCCGGAGGCGTTGTCCGAGTTGATGCGCCGTCAGGGACGATGGGTTCGTGGCGTGATCTACGGTGCCCTGGGCCGGCGGGACCGCGTGGATGACGTGGCCCAGCAGGTGTGGCTTCGCATCTGGAACGAAGCGGAGCAACTCGAGGATGTGACGCGATGGCGGGCGTGGATCTATCGCATCGCGCGAAACGCCTCGTTGGACACCGGCCGCCGGATCCGCCGCGAGCGCAGGTTGGGGCTGGAAGTTCGTGAGCAGGCCCGGCCCGGGGATACGGCACCGCCGGAGCGCGAATTGATGGCGGAAGAAGAGCGACAGCGGATGCTCGATGCCATCGACGCATTGCCCGCTATGTATCGCGAGCCCTTCGTGCTGAAGCATCTGGAAAACTGGAGTTACCGGGAGATCGGGGAAACGCTCGGTCTGCCCGTGGATACAGTGGAAACGCGATTGACCCGGGCGCGAAGGAAGCTCCGGGAACAATTGCGCAAGTTGAAGTCAGGGTGAGCATCGGCATGGACAGTCGCTGTGAATCCCCCGACGGACGAACGATGATGAACGAACGACTTGAACAACTGATCAACCGGCGTCTCGACGGCGAACTCACCGAGTCCGAATCGCTCGAGCTCGACAAGATGCTGATTCGTTCGCCGGAGGCTCGCGCCCTCTTTGAAGACTATCAGCAGATGGACTCCCTGGCTGGCGAATGCCTTCGAACCGCATTGACGGACGAGTTGGAAACTCGGCCATCGCTTGACGCGACGGGGACGCGTCGAACCGGATGGCATACCATGCGTCAATGGGTCGGACTCGGCGCGGCGGCAGCGCTCATTGCACTGATCCTGGCGGGCCTGCCCTGGATCTGGAAAGCGGATGCCCCGCCCGCCACACCGATGGTGAACCGGTCCGACCCGCCTGCATCGACGAACGCGTCCCCGGTGCCGGTCAACGCGCAGGATGCCACCATCCTCGGCCATCGCAATCGACAGCAGCACATCACTCGCAACATCATCGGCGTGATGGATGAAGAGAATCAGAGCCTCTACCTGCTGGAAGTCCAGCGCGAGGATACGACCGTGCAGCCGGTTTCGTTCAACTATTGACCTTCAACCGGAATGAACGGTGGGAAGGCAGCGAATTCGATGACGCGACACTCCGCCCGAATCGAGGAGATGAAACCATGACCTCCATGAAACTCAGACACGCGGCGGCAATACTCGTGCCGCTTCTGTGCACCACCGGGACGCAGGCCCAGCCGACCTTCGGCCCGTGGGTCGGTGTTCAACTGGCCCCGGTACCCCGGGCACTGCAGGTACACCTGGGCCTGAATGAGAACGGTGTGATGGTCCGTAATGTCTACGTGGGAAGTCCCGCCGATACGGCCAGGCTGGAACGCTTCGACGTCCTCACGGAGGTGGACGGTCACGTCGTCACGGAAGGCGCGGAGGGCTTCTCGCGTTACGTGCAGGGCAAGAAGGCCGGAGAGATACTCGAAATCACGCTGATTCACGCGGGACAGGTGGTGACCCGGCCGTTGACGCTGGCCTTCCGTCCGAAGGCGTGGAATGAACTTGAGCCGAAGTACCACGATGAGCCGGACCTCACCCATTCACGCGCGTTCGATCTGCGCGGCCATATTCTCAAACCCGGCCCCGACGGCTGGAAGTGGCACGACCTGGGCGAGGTACCTGGGCTGTTCGACGTCCTGATCGATCCCGAGACCGGTGACATGACGCAGCGCCGACGCGAACGGCAGGAAGCTCTTGAAGGGAAGCACGTGGACGAGAATGGTAATGTGATCCATCTCCAGCGGGAGAAGAACGGGCCTTTGACAGTTCGGCGTTATCACAAGAGTGAATCGATCGACGATGCGGAGGTGCGCGTCTACGACAACGCCGACGAACTGCGCGCCCGCGATCCCCAGGCGGCCGAACTCCTGGACGATCTCGTACCGGAGAGATCGAACCGGACCCTCCGTCCGGAAAGGCGACTTCCTTTCGGCGAACATCGGCTCTCGCCGGAATGGAACGAGTGGCGTGAGCGTTTTCGCCCCATGCTTCCGCATCCCGGTCACCCCGGCGCCCGACCGGAGATGGATGCCTTGCCGGAGATCGCTCCTCCCTCATACCTTCCACCCAGCACCACCTTCGAAGTGCGTCCCGACGGATCCATCGAGGTGGAAGTGAAGCGGCCTGATGCTGTCCTGCGGCAGACGTTTCGCTCGGAGGAAGAACTCCGTGAGAAAGCGCCGAAGCTGTACGACGAATATGACCAACTGCAGAGCCGTTTACGATGACAAACACCCGATTATCCGTGTCGTAGCGCGCCAGGTACCCTTCCTTTCCCACCAGCCGGTGTGCGTTCTTCGGATCGCACGCCGGCTGCGTTGTCTTGTTCCCATCTGCGTGTATGATGAGCGCGACGGGTACAGGATGGAACCTTGTACGTTGACGGGAGACACGACATGCATAAGCGATGGGCTTCGGGAATACTTCTGCTTCTGCTGGCAGGATGGCAATTGGCCTGCACGGAGGATTGGCAAATGGAGCCTGAGCAGGAACCGCAGGCAGCGGCCGAACCTCCCCTTCCCGCCCCACCGCCACGGGATGGACTAATCCCGGTGGGTGACCCCGCGCCGGATTTCGAAGCCGTCGACCATACCGGGGTGCAACGGCGGCTGAGCAACCTGCTAACCCGCAAGAATGTGGTGCTGATCTTCTACCCCGCCGACTTCACCCCCGGATGCACGAAGCAACTCTGCGCCGTCCGGGACGACTGGTCGACGTTCGAATCACGCAACGCCATTGTCCTGGGCGTCAACCCGGCGGACACGGAACGGCATGCGGAATTCGCCGAGGAGTACAACCTGCCCTTCCCCGTGTTGAGCGATCCCATGGCACGGATCGCCGCCGCCTACGGGGCCAAGAAACCGGATCGCCCGGACTTCCCGGAACGGACGGTGTACGTGATACGACAGGATGGGCGTGTCGAGCTTTCGGAACGGGGTATGGTGTCGCACGACAAGATCTTCGCGGCCCTGGAACGACCGTAAGACCTGCCGGGTGTCACTGCGCGACGGGCTCGGCGATTTGCGCCGTGGAGTCGCGAACCATCAACTCCCCGCGCGACATCAGCAGTCGCGGCGGCCGCTGTTTGTCGTTGACCTGAGACACGAGCAGCTCCGCCGCGGAACGCCCCATCTCCTTGTACGACACGCGGATGGTCGTCAACGGTGGACTCAACAGCGAGGAGAATGAGCAGTCGTCAAATCCGGTCACCGAGACGTCATCCGGTATGCTCAACCCCATCGACCGCGCGTGATCGTAAAGGATGCGGGCGGCATAATCGCTGCAACACACGACCGCCGTGACCGGAGGAGTGCGGCCGAGCCAGTCGCTCAGCATCGTGGAGACGTTGTACACCTCGCCGGTCTTCAGCATCTCTTCGGGCGACAGGCTGCGGATGTCGGGATCAGGCAGACCGGCCTGCTTCAATTCCGTCAGCAAGCCGTGCATGCGCTCTTCGACCGTGCATGACCATCGCCCGTAGAGGTACGCGATTTGGCGATGCCCCCGCTCGATCAGATGAGCACCGATGGTTCTCCCCTGCCAGGTGCAGTCGGGAATGGCGGCGGAAATGATCGCCGGATCATCGTCGGGGAACGGCTGCGAACAGATCGCGACCACGGGTACGCCACGCTCGGCATAGCTCTTGTAGAACGCTCGATTCCAATCGACGTAGAAGCTGCCCTCCGGGGGGATGAAGGCGATGCCCGAGGCCCCCTGCCCGCGGCAGGCGGTCGCCCGGTGGGCGAAGCTTTCCGGCTCGCGGTTGGCGTTGCAGAAGATGATGTTGAAGCCCCGCCGGATCGCCTCGGCTTCGAACCCCTGCAGCACCTCCAGATGGGGTTCGAGATCGCAGGTGGAGGTGATGAAGGCCAGGAGTTCCTTCTTGTCGGGCCGCTCCGCCACAAACGTGCCCACGCGCGCCCGCCGGACCAGCAGCCCTTCCTTCTCCAGCACCTGCAGGGCCTGCAAGACCGGGGAGAGGCTCACATTAAACGTCTGAGCCAGTTGGCGGGCGGTGGGAATCTGATCTCCCGGCGCCCATCGCCCTTCGGACAAGAGCTCTCGCATCCGGGCGGCGACCGCCATGTTCTTGGGCTGTGATGCATTCAGTTGGACGTGAACCGGTTCATCGGACATGGCACAGCTACCTCCCAGTGTGGCTCTGATATCAATATAACGGCAAATTTACGGCCAGTCCAGCAAAGTCACGTATCAGCAACCTGCTTGGGACGTATCAGAAACCATCACAGAGCACATTTCATCCGAGCTGTGGTCTGATTTGACTCGTATCAGAGGAATCCTTGGGGGCTCGATCATCCATCAGCGGAATGCTTTCTGATAGCGTTCCTGTTCGGGGTCGAACTCAAAGGGGCGTTCCCCGATGAATACCGGACCCCGGCGGGCGACACTGATGAGAAACCCGACGCAGATCCAGGTCGCGATCATGCTGCTGCCACCGGCGCTGACAAAGGGCAGGGTCACGCCGGTGATCGGCCCGAGCCCGACGGTCATGGCCAGATTGGTGAGTGTCTGGACCGCGAGTACCATGGTCATGCCGACCGCCACCAGCCGGCCGAAGGGATCGTTCGTCACCGTGGCAATGTCCAATCCCAGAATCACCAGCAGCACGTAACCCAGGAGTACGAGCAGGGCGCCCAGGAATCCCCACTGATGTCCTACGATGGCGAAGATGAAGTCGTTGTGACGCTCGGGCAGAAAGGTGTGATCGATGAAGATGCCCCGGCCCCAGCCCTCGCCGGTGACTCCTCCGCTGCCGATCGCAGCCTTGCTGCGCACGAGTTGATAACCGGTATCGTTGCGCCAGTGCGTGAGCCGGCGTTCCCATTGCGACCAGCTCGCGTCCGGAGGTTGAAGTTGCTTCCAGATTTCCGGTCGGTCATTGAGAAGATACTCCCGCAATGACTCACTCTGCAGGACGACGCCCGCGAGGCGCAGACGCTGGTAGGGCTCGATCTTCAACCAGAACAGCGGCAGGCAGAGGAGACCCATCGCCACGATGGAGAGCAGGTGTTTGGCCTTCGCTCCGGCGGCGAAGAGCATTGCGAAGAGAATCGGCAGGAACAGGAGCACGGTCCCGAGGTCGGGCTGCATCTTGATCAGCGCCATTGGCAGCAGCGCGAGGGCGAAAGGCATGAGCAGTCCGCGTAGCGTGCGGTAGTTTCTCCGGTAGCGCAGATACCAGGCCAGCGCGAGCACGTACGCGATCTTCATCAACTCGGAAGGCTGAATCGTGATCGGGCCCAAGCGTATCCATCGCCACGCCGCCCGCTGACGCCGGACGAAGGGCAGGTCCATCCCGGTGAAACGTTCGGCAACGAGATAGCACAGCAGCACGATACAAATGCCATAGAGAATCCAGGAGAACCGCCCGATGCGATGATAGCCCACGAGAATCACGGCACCTGCCGCGGTCATCCCGGCAAGGATGAAGATCACCTGCTTCAAGGCGGAAGGAGTCAGCACCCATCGCGACGCGGACCCGGTAGTCACCTGAATGGAGAGCACACCGACGAGGCACAGCGGAATGACCGCCAAAAGGATGCTCCATCCGTGCTTCGTGACCCAGATACGACGCGTCACGGCGACTCTTCCCCCTTCGCGGCGACGGCGGAAGCGCTGTCCGATTCCTGCAGATGGAGCAGATCCAGGATGATGTCGCCCACGACCGGTGCCGCCACATCACCGCCATGGCCGGAAAACTCGATAACGCACGCAATGGCGTAACTGGTATCACCGGACCGGACGTGACTCCGGTAGTCCTTCGCGTCGGTGAGATACCCCGCGAACCAGGCATGGGTCGGTTCTTCGTGGGGCGGTGGAAAGCGGCGATACACGCGGCTGCCCCGGATCTCCTGGATGCCGGGATAGCGCTCGCGAAGATCCCGTTTGCTCCTGGCCGCGAGGCGCTCGACACGGCCATCCTCGAAGACGCACGTGTACAAACGGGTGACCACGTGTCCCGGACCCTCGGCACTTCCCGTTTTGCCGAGGAGTGTCAGCGGCCGGATGCGATCACGTAATGCCTCGAGATTCGTGTATGCGGTTCCCCCGGGTTCGTTGACGACCATGTACATCGCTTTGCGGACCTCGGTCCACGCGTGGTCGGGCACCGGGATTTCCTGTGTCGTGCGGGGCATGGGATCGTCCATCCAGAGCCGCGTCTTCTGATGATACCCGGATGCGAGATCCGCCATCATGTTGGCGACCTGGATGGGGGTGACGTCGAGTTCCCCCTGACCGATGGCGGCGAGGCGCGCCGTCCCGCGATTACGTTTTCGGGGAAGATGGGCACTTCGCTCTTCCGGCAATCCGGTACCGGTCTCCGCCCCGAAACCGAAATGTCCCATCCAGTAGCGCAGCACATCGACACCGAGGTCCTGACCCAGGTGATAGAAGAAGACGTTGCAGCTTTTCTGTACGGCGGCGAGCGGCCCGATCTCGCCATGATAACCCTCACATCCCCAGACGTCGGGATAATCGACAAACATGCGGTGATGGCACGTATACCGTGTCGCCGGGCCGCACCGCCGCGCGCCGATACCCGCCGCCAACACCATCGGTTTGACCACGGAGCCGGGCGGGTAGTAGTAATGCCCACCGAGGGCGCGGAACGACAACGGGCGATGGAGCGTGTCACTCTCCAGGTCGAGCATGTCGCCCCACGACAGGTTGGGATCATACGACGGATAGCTCACCATCGCGCGGACCTCGCGCGTGGGAACATGCAGAATGACCGCGCTGGCGCCCGTGCTGTATGGCTGATGCTGAGCGACCGCCGCCGCAAGACGGTTGTACACGCGCTGCTGCAGCGTGAGGTCGAGGCTCAGCCTCATGTTCCGCCCGTTGACCGGTTCCGCCGCCTCGTGGATGTCCCGAATCGGCTTGCCTTCCTTGTCAAGATGCTCGAAGCCGCGTCGGCCGCGAAGCCAGGATTCCCCGAGCGCCTCACACCCGCTGATGCCCATCAGGTCACCGGGTTGATAGCGGCCCAGAAGATCGTCTTCTTCCCGCGAGCGCTCGGCCACGTTTTGCGGCACCTCACCGAGACGCCCGAGTATGGGGCCGATGGACTCCCCGCCTTTGTAGCGCCTCTGCTGACTCGGGACGATTTCGATCCAGGGATACTTCGCGAAGCGAATCCGGGCATCGACCTGCTGATCAAAGTCGAGCCCGCGGACAATCGGCCAGTACTGGTACTCCTCCCAGACTTCCATCTCCTCCAGGCCGTGAGCGGCGGCGACGTGCTCCTTGATCCGGCGAATGCGATACACGCGCTCATCGGCACGCTCACGCAACTCATCCGAAGGCACGCGTGTCAGCTCGGCGATCTCACGCCACGACTCGTCAATCACGTCCACCAGTGCGCCCGGAAATTCGCGTTCCCATTCCCGGCGCGGCCCGCGCGGAGAATCGTCCATCACCTCCGCCATGGCCATGTAGTGGACACCGAGTTCCCACGTCTCCGCATTCCAGGCCAGCGGCGTGCCGTGACGATCCACGATCTGGCCGCGAAGAAACGGGAAGAACTTCGGCTTCTGGTAGAGCATGTCCTCGGCTTCGCGACGGTGAACGTCGGCATCGACGATCTGAAGCTGTGCCAGCCGCGCGAGGATGATCGTCAGCGGCATCGCCAGGACGATCAGCATGATTTTCAGGCGTTGCTCGAACACTGCGACACTCCGTCACCGGTCCCACCGGTTTCGTCATCTTACCCGAATTGTGTTGGGGAGGATGGGTTGGCGCTCATGCCGCGCTGAGGGCGGTACGCTGCGTCGGTTTCAGCCCCGTCCAGCGATGAATACGGATGAGGGGCCAGTGCAGCACAGGGGTGAACATCGCCGTGTAAAGCGATACACCGAATATCGTTTCCGACCAGAACGGGACGGACAGGTCTCCCCCCCGATATGTATCGTAGGCGGTCACGCCCACGCGCACGATCATGCAGAACACGAAGGTCACGACGATTTGAGCCATCCAGTGATCGCGAAAGAGAATCTGCCGCACGCGAACGATCGCCCAGGCCGCGGCTCCGAACGCAAAGGCATGAAGCCCCACGCGCCCGTGTGACTGAAGATCCACCAGAAGACCCAGGACCCAACCGGCGAGCGCGGCATCGGGCCATGGACCCCAGAGGGCGTAGTGGACCGCCAGGATAAACAACAGATCCGGACGAGCCCCGGCGACCTCCAGTTGCGGGACGAGCGTGCCCTGAACGAGAAGTGTCAACAATGCCAGAATGAAAAAGGCCGGGAGTTTCATCGCGTTCTCGAGTGGCGGTCCCGGTACGATCCAGGGCACGCGGTTTGATGGATGCTTCGGCGAGTCGCGCTAGCCTACGGGCCCCGTCCCTGAAATGGGTTCCAACGCCGGGGGGATGGCGACCCCCTGGGCCTGGTAGATCTTCAGAATCGCAACCGCCGCCGCCAATTGTATTTCCGGATCCTTCGCCTCGGCCAATTGCCGTGCGAGGGGCTCTTGAGCTTCGATTTGCCCGATCTCGCCCAATGCCATGATGGCCATGACGCGTACCCGGCGCACCTGATTCTCGGGAGGATCGTCCGGGAGATCGCGGACCGGGTCGTTCCACCTCAGGGAGTTGAGAGCAATGTCATAGCCGTTGGGGTAGCCGTGCATGCCCAGCGAGCGAGCTGCGGCGAGCTGGGCTTCACGATACGGCGAAGTCTCCAGGCATCTTCGAAGCACGGGCAACACCGAGGGGTCCTTGACCTGTCCCAGGGTGAGCACCGCGAAGGGCTGGCGAAAACCCATGCCGCCATACGCGTCGTGCACGAATCGCGATATGGAATCGGGGTCTCCGAGCAGGGCCATGGATTCCCGAGCCTGCAGCCGGACCCCATCGTCGTCATCCTCGATCGAGGCCCGCGTGAGCAGCGGAATCACCGCCTTGTTGCCGAGTCTCCCCAGCGCCAGGGCGGCGTTGCGGCGGACCTCCGGGCGCTGCGCCTTCAGTAATGCGTCACGCCACTGCCGTCGATAATCGGGATGCCCGATCCGTTCGAGCGCGAAATACGCAGCGACGCGGACACTGCGATCTTCGTCCTGCGTTCGCTTGCGGAGCGCGTTGACGGCGTCCTTGTCACGAAGATCCCCCAGCGCCATGCAGGCGGCGAAACGGACGCCCGGTACGGGATCGTCCAGCCGCTCGCGAATCAGCGGAGACGCATCCTCCAGCACCTCGGCGCCGCCTTCGATCGCCTGGGCGCGGATGGCGGGGTTGGCCTCGAACGTGAAGCCCGCTTCCAGCGTGCGCCGGGCCTCGGATCCGAGAATACGCATGGTCGGTGTCGCCGACGGCGCGCATCCGGATGCCCCTGCGAGACATGCCAGGACGACCGCCCAGCGGAAACGTTGCCCGTATCCACTCCAAGCTCTCTGAAGCCGATGCGTGGTTTCGTTCACGACGCCGCCTCCCTTCGATCTCGCTTTCGCTCTCGACGTGTGCGAAGGCGGTCAAGCCAGGCCGCCGCCATCGCCATGCACGTCCCCAGCAGACACCCGTAACCCAGCACGTCGCCGATTCGACTGTACAGCGTGACGCGATCGTCGACGTTGACCCGGGCGACGCGATATCCGTCACCGCCGGGTCGCAGCTTGCGGTCGGACTCACCGACCAGATCGCGCCATCGGCCGTTCGAATCGATAAAGCCGCTGATCCCGGTATTGACCGCCCGGGCGATGCCGACCCGGTTCTCCACGGCGCGAAACGCACACGACACGAGGTGCTGTGACTGCTGCGTGGTGCGCCCGAACCATCCATCGTTGCTGATGTTCAGCATGAAGTCCACACGCTTGGTGCCGTTCTCATCGAGTACGAATCCGCGAAATGTCTGGGGCATGACATCCTCGTAACAGATGGTCACACCGAACCGCGCGGGGTCCGCCGAAGCGGCATCATCCGCCGGTTGCATCGCGAACGTCTCGAACGCCTGACCGTGGGACATGGAGTATTCGTAGCCATCCCTTCCCCACGGGGTCACGCTGTTCAACCATTGATAGAGCCAGTGAAAGCCTTCCGTGTAACGAAAGGGAACGTACTCCCCGAAAATGACCAGATGCACCTTGTCGTAACGCGCGGCGTCGCGACCGTCCGGGTAGAACACGTAAGCCGAGTTGTACTTGTACTCGTCCGGATACTCGCCATCCTTCTGGGGTGTGAGCGAGATGCTCCCGACCACGAGATGCGTGTTGTGGGTGCGGGCGTATTCCTCGAATGCGCCATACTGCGTTCGGCCCACCCGCGCGGCGCCGAGGTACCACCCCACGCGATCCTTGGAGATCCCTTTTCGCTTCCCGGGATCCTCAGCCAGCGCATGAAGATCCCGGTTCAGGTAGATGAACTGCCACGGTGTTTCGGGAAGAACCACGAGGTCCGGCTCCTCCGCCGCCGCCAAGGCCATCTGCTCGTAGTAGAACGCCTGCTTCTCATTCCACTTGGGCGCGTTCGGGTCCGGCTCGGCACTGAGGGGATAATCCCCTTGGAGCACCGCCACTCTCGGACCGGGCGTGCCGCCACCCTGGTTCAATCGATACAAGCCGTAACCCAGAGTGAAGCCGATGAGACCCAGCCCCACGAACGTTTGCCGGTGCCGCTTCATGAAGGGAGTGGACGCCCCATCGGTTCGGACGTTCCGCCGAATGCGTTCCCGCAGCTCGTGGGTCACCATGCCGTTGATCATCGCCACCATGAACGATACGCCGAACGCGCCGAACAGGTCGGCGATCTGAATCATGGGCAGCAAGGCGATCTGCGTGTGCCCCAGCAGGAACCAGGGGAACCCCAGCGCGCCGATGGAACGGAACATCTCGAGCCCGACGATGCAGAGCGGAGCGGCCCAGATCGGGCTCCACCCGCGAACACGCACGAGATACCGAATCGGCCACGCCATGAGGATGAAGTGCGTCCCGAGATAAAGCGAACCGGCGATGTAGCCCTCGACGGTGGTGACAGACATCCAGCGCATATGCGTGAGGAAGTAGGCAGCGCCGAGCAGGTAGCAGAAGAGGTAGGTCCACACCGGCCTTGGCGAGAGGCAGACGGCGAGCAGCCAGGGAACAAAGGCGACCCAGGCAGCCGGCGCGGCGGCAGTCGGCGCGAACATCGGCAGTGAAACCAGCCAGGTCAGCAGACAGAGCAATCCGATCCACCACGGGCTTCGCAACTCCTCCGGTGGAGTCTCCGCCTCCGGGGCGCGTGGCGCGGGGGATCCAGAAGGTTCCCGGGATGATGACTTCGCCCTGCGTTTGGCCACGTGCGGTATCCGATCCTGCCGGCGACTCCGGGCATGCTTCACCGGCGCCATCCGAATGCATGGACATCATGACAAGAAGGCTCGAAGCACGTACTACGAGCACGGAACGCCACCAGATCGCGCGAATGTTGCTTCGGGGTAGGTTGCGCCGTGGGCACGCTTCGCTTCGCCTGGCGATTCGTGAGCAATTCTGGGCGATGCGGGGATTGTCGTCAAACCGGGATCGATCGAGCGCTTAGCCATCAACCGTGCAACGTCATGACTTTCATGCATCGGGGTCCGGACGCTTCAGGTCGTCGCATAACCCTCGGGATGCGTCCGGTGCCAGTTCCATGCCGAGGCGATCACCTTGTCGATGTCGGTCCACTCCGCCTGCCAGCCGAGTTCCGCGCGGATCCGCTCGGGAGAAGCGACGAGACTCGGCGGATCACCCGCGCGGCGCGGGCTCTCTTCGGCGGGGATGGAGTGACCGGTCACCCGTCGTGCCGCTTTGATGATCTCACGGACGCTGTGCCCTCGCCCGGTGGCGAGGTTGTAAGCGCGGAAGGTGCCGGGTTCGATCGCCTCGATCGCAACGCGATGGGCCGACGCCAGGTCCTCCACATGGATGTAATCCCGCACGCAGCTTCCGTCAGGGGTTTCGTAATCCGTGCCGAAGATGGAGATCTTCTCCCGCTGGCCCAGGGCTACCTGCAACGTGATCGGGATCAGGTGGGTTTCGGGATCATGATCTTCCCCGATGGACCCGTCGGCGCTCGCACCGCAGGCATTGAAATAGCGCAGGGCCCTCGCCCCCAGTCCCCAGGCGGAGGCGGAATCCTCCAGCATCCACTCCACACACAGCTTCGAACGGCCATAGGGATTGATGGGCACCTTCGGGGCATCCTCGGAAATCGGGGATCGCTCCGGCGTGCCGTAGGTGGCGGCGGTGGAGCTGAAGACCATTCTTGTCACCTCGGCCTCTTTCATGACGTCGAGGAGATTGGTCGTGTGCACCACGTTGTTCCGGTAGAAGTTCAGCGGCTCGCGAACAGAGATGCCAACCTCCGTCGAGGCCGCGAAGTGCATGACGGCGTCGAATCGCCCCGGTACCAGAAGTTTCGCCAGCTTGTCCCGTTCGGCCAGGTCACCATCGACGAATTCCGCACGCTGATCGATCGCCTGGCGGTGCCCCATTGCGAGATTGTCATACACGACGACATCGTGGCGATGGTCGAGCAGATGACGCACGCAATGACTTCCGACGTAACCCGCTCCACCGGTCACAAAGATGCGCATGAGTGTGCTAGCCTCACCTGGAAACGCGACGATCCCGTCGGCTCAGTCGTCGATCACGTCATTCAGCGCCGAGATGCTGATGACCGTCTGCTTCAACACGAAGACCATCCTGCGGTTGACCCGGATACCGTCACGCCGCGATTCGGCGATATACTGTTCGCGCGGTGCGTGTCCCTCGCGCACGTCGTGGAGATCCGCCTGCTCGAGCCAGTATCCGCTCTCCGTGATCTTGAGCAATCGCCCGAGATAGAAGATCGGTCCGGCCGTATCCAGAACGACCTCGTGATCGAGAAAGTCCTCGAGGGATTCGGGCGGGCCGGTTCTTTCGATCTCTCCGCTCATCCGGGGAGTACTCAATCACGGGTTGAGCCAACGCATGGTTCTGGCCGATCACTTGCCTGCGGCGTGGAAGCTGATCACAATCGCCGCAGTGTAATTGGCACGCATCATGGCGGCAAGGTGAGATGATGAGTGATCTGTTGCTTTTCGCGGGATGTCTGGTCCTGCTACTGGTGGCCGCGCGTTCGGTCTGGTTGCGCCGGAGGACGCGGCGCAGCCTGCGCGCCCTGGCCTCGCGCCGACGTCTCAATTTCTCCCCCGGCGACCTGATTGGCGCCTACGAGCGCTATCACCATCTCGATCTGATTAATCGCGGCCACTCGCGGCATGTCTGGAATATTCTTTACGGTACCCTTCCCCACGGCCTGGTCACGCTTTTCGCCTACACGTTTGAACGGGGTCTGGGCGCGAGACGTTCGAATCACCATCGCTGGGTGGTCGTGCTGGAGACCCCGCGGATGAACCTGCCGTGGACGGCGTGCCGCAGGGATACGGAACACGACACTGATCTCCTCTGCGGCGGATGGCATGTGCGTGCGGCACACGAAGAGGCACGGGAAATGCTCGAGCGGCTTGCGTTGGGGGAAGGGGCGGGGTTGAGTGACATGGAGTCGGAATGGGAGATTCAGGGACGCTACGTGGCGTTGGCCTGCCCACTGACTCAGGATGACGCCCAGCCGGAACGCATGCTGAACGAAGTGGTGCGCGTCGCGGAATATCTTCGATCGGCAGCATCGCCCTCAACGGACTGAGAACGCCTGTGAGAAGCGCCCCCAGAGAATATGACCGTTTCCGATTTCGATGCATCTTGGGTGATGAGCCGCCCTCCCCCCGATAGGTCTCTCCTTCCCTGGGGTACGGACACGGTCCTTGAGCTTCTCACACACGTGCTGAGGCTGCCGGCGCTCCTGCAAACTCTCGCTCCTGCACTCGTTTTCGGACTGGACGTCTCACCATTCCCGGGGAAGAATCGGGTGAACCGCTTGCGAAGCGAGTTCCTGTTTTCGCTGCTTTGAGAACGGGATGGGACTTCGCCACGGATCTACGTACAATATGGCACGTAACTGTCGGCCACCCGACCCGTTTGTTCAGGGGAGTGAAGATTGTCATCCAGCAGTGCCGTCATCCCCGTAGATTCTCCCCTCAGCTCGGACTTTCCACGCAGCGGCGTCCTGCTGTTGCTCCAGCTCCGAACGCGGTGCCTGCGGAATACTCTGAAGCAGACGCTCGCCCGCGAGCCGCTGAAGATTCTGGCGTCGGGCGTTTCCATCTTCATCATCTGGGTCGGCCTTTACATCGTGCTCCGCGTCACGCTCGAGCAGATTCGCTCGCAGGTGCTCGAAGCGATCGTGGCGGTGCCGCTGATCTTCACCTTCTTCTTCCTGGCGTTGATGGGCATGCTCATGTTCTCCAACGCCATTCTCGCCTACGGTGCCCTGTTCCGCCGGCAGGAGAGCCTGTTCCTCATGGCCACGCCGCTTTCCTTCCGCGACGTGGTGCTGGTGAAGTACCTGGAAAGCCTCTTCCTTTCGAGCTGGTCCCTCTTGCTCATCGGCTTTCCGCTCATGCTGGCGCTGGCCCACAGCTTTGATGAGGACTGGACCTTCTACCCGCTCTTCATCGCGACATTCCTGATGTTCATCCCCATGCCGGGCGCACTCGGGATGCTGCTGGCGTGGGGGATCGCCCTCATCGCGCCGAAGAGCCCCCGCCGGAGCATGACCATGCTCGGTGCGGTTGTGGTCCTGGCCGGCGGTTGGTGGGTGTGGGGACTGCTCGACGCTCCGGTCGGGGACAGCAGATGGCTGACACACCTGTTTGAAACGATCGCCCCGCTGCAGCACGGCCTCTGGCCACACGAATGGGTCGCCAAGGGCTTGGACCACGCCCTGCAGGGCCGGACGTCCGATTCACTGTTCTACCTGTACGTGACCTTCGCCAACGGGCTTTTCATCAGCTATGTTTCCGTACACCTCGTCGCGTGGGGTTTTTCCTACGCGTTTGCCCGGGCCCAGGTCAGTTCCGCCCGGAGCGATCGAACGCGCGGGGCCGGCATCGAGCGTCTCGCCGAACGCCTCGCACGCTATTATCCCTCGGCCGCGCGAGAACGCGCCCAGGCGCGCATCGCGCGAACGCTTCACGTCCTGCGTTATGAGAAAGTCGAGTTCCTGGCGGAGATTCTCTTCGCCTACCTGCCGCCGCGGTTGCGCCTCCTGGCCAAGAAGGATCTGCGGACCTTCTTCCGGGACCCCCTGCAGTGGTCGCAGATGGTGATCCTGCTGGGGCTGATGGTGATGTACATCGTCTACGCCCAGAACCAGCTCATGGAGAGCACGAGCGAGCCTCGGCTCCAATTGCTGGTCTCCTTTCTGAACCTGACCGCCGTATCGCTCATCCTGGCGACCTTCACCAGCCGATTCGTCTTCCCCCTCGTCTCGCTGGAGGGCCAGCAGGCATGGATGCTGGGGCTTCTGCCCTTGCCGCGAAGCCGCGTCGTCATGGCCAAGTTTCTTTACGCCCTGAGCATCACCCTCGTCGCCGCCCTCGGCGTCACGCTGGTGTCCGTGTATCGCTTGAGTCTGCCCATGCCCCTGATCATCTCCCATCTCGTCGCCATGACCTCGATCTGCATCGGCCTGTGCGGCGTGAGCATCGGCATGGGGGCTCGCATGCCGGTCTTTACGGAACGCAACCCCGCCCGGATCGCCGGGGGCTTCGGCGGCACGCTCAGCCTCTTGATCAGCGTCGGTCTGGTCATTTTCGCGCTTACCGGCATGGCAATGATGACGTGGGAGGCCTTACGCACCAACTACGGCACCACGATGACCTCGACCATGATCGCCTGGACCGCCGGCGTCGCCCTGCTCAACGTCGTCGCCACGACCGTCACGCTGACAATGGGTATCCGTCACTTCCAGCGGCTGCAGTTCTGACGTGTGCGGACCACGCATCATCCGATAATCTCGTCACTTCTCCCCGCAGGTAACACGTTGCAGGAAAACAGGCCGTCGCTCCGTCCGCAAAGATCCGCCTTCCGTTCGAGCAAGCCCCTATTTCAGCAATCCCTGAACTGGCGCCGTGGATACACTTCAGCGCGCGCTGTACAATGCGATGGAGGCGGAACATTCATGCAACCGAAGTCCCCCATTACGGAATCGCGCACCTCGATCGAGCCGGCCACGAGACGGATCACCACACCGTTGACGTCCGACGAGAAACGCAAAATCTTCAAGGGCATGGTCGTGGCGGAGCTGGAAGCGGGCTTGCTGCGTTACTCGAAGCGGCAGGAACTCCTGCGCTACGCGACACACCTGGGCATTCCCGAATTTGAGGCCACGCTGCTCATGGCGGAAGCGCAGTACTACGAAGACGATATCGCCCCGGTCTCGTTCGATTCAGTCGCCGGGTTGGAAAATCTCACGCAGCCCGAGAAATGGTCGATTCCGCTTCGGGTGGCGATGGCATTCATCGCCGCGCTCATCATCGACGCTGCCCTGATCGTCTGGCTGTTCTGACGCTGCCAGACACCCGGTTGGCCCGTCAGAGGCGATGGAGCAGGGCATCCCACAGCAGCGATTTCCCGTTAAACAGAATGTGAATCAATATCGGTATTCGTAGCGAGCCGGTGCGCTCGTAGGCATAGCCGAGGATCAAGCCGAGTACGATGAGGGCGGGGATGTGGTGCGGCATGTGCATGATCCCGAAAAGCACCGCCCCGAAGAGCACCGCCACGTGCCGGTGGAGCATCGAGCCGGGACGTACAAGCCCGAATCGGCTCATCCCCGATTGCACAATCCCCCGGAAGAAGACTTCCTCGCCGACCGGCGCGACGATCAATGCGCCGGCGTACGCGAGCACCATCACCCATCGTCCCAGTTCCGGATTGTCCAGAGCCTGGAATACCCCATGTGTCGGCGGTTCAAAGCCGGGACTCACGACCGACAGAATCCACAATGTCAGCGCCAGGACCCCCCGCGTCAGTGCCAGACAGACAAACAGCAGCAGAACCGACCAGCCGAGGTCGCGTGCCAACGGTGTTCGCCAGAGGCCGAATTCGCGTAAACCCTTTGGAAAATCGAAGCTTGCGGAAACCAGCCCCAGTGCGGCGAGGCTGACCTGCATGGCAAAACCGGCGACCAGACCGATGACGGCATTGCGGGGCTCGTCCGGCCAGGCGGGCAACGCAGTCCTGGCGATGGCCATGGCGGCGTGCATCGTGCAGGCGGTCACGAAACAGATGGTGAACGCGTGCATGGGCGGAATCCGACCGCGCCGAATCGGGCTGCCGATGAGCGGATCGCGCCGCATCCGGCTCTTTGCGTACCAGCGCCACATCCCAACCAGGGCGATCATCACCCCCACAGCGGTAAAGAGGTTCTCGATCTGAGAGAGAATCCCTTCCATCTCAGATGGCGTCGGCTGGGTGGTGGGCATCGAAGTCAGGTCCCCGGAGGGTTACAATACATCGGACCGGAAAGGTGGCCGATTCGGGTAACTCGTTATTTCTCCTGAAGTTGGGAGCGTAGCTTGGGCACTATATTGGATCGCATCGTGGAAACCAAGCGGCAGGAGGTGGCGGAGGCGAAAGCGCACCGCCCCCTGTCCGAGCTGCAGGCGGCGTGTCGCGATGTGGAACCGCCGCAGGATTTTTACGGCGCGATTGCGGCAGGCTCGCCGCGCGGGATGGCGCTGATTGCCGAGATCAAGCGGAAGAGCCCCTCGGCGGGTCTGATTCGCGAGGACTTCGACCCCGCCGCCCTCGCCCGCATCTACCACGAGCACGGCGCCCAGGCGCTCAGCGTGCTTACGGATGCTCCTTATTTCGACGGGCGGCTCGAATTCCTGGAGCAGGTCAAGGCGGCGGTGCCCCTGCCCGTGCTGCGGAAGGACTTCATGATCGACGCCTACCAGATCGTGGAGTCGCGTGTGGCGGGGGCGGACTGCGTGCTGCTGATCGGCGAGGTCCTCGCCGCCAAGGATGTCCTCGCGATGATCGAACTGGCCCACGAACTCGGCATGACTGCCCTGGTCGAGGTCCACGAACCCGAAACACTCGAGGCCTTGCTGGAGGTGATCCCCTTCCCCAATCCTTATCGCATGCTGCTCGGTGTGAACAACCGAAATCTCAAGATCCAGCAGACGGACATCACGCACACTCACCGTCTGGCGTCGCGCTTTCCTGCCGAGGTTCTTCTGGTTTCAGAGAGTGGCATCAAGACGCCTGAAGATGTGCATTCGCTCAAATCGGCGGGGGCGAAAGCCGTGCTGATCGGTGAGACGTTCATGAAGGCGCCGGACGTCGGCGCGAAAGTGGACGAGATCATGGGGCGGGTGGAGTGAGGCAATCCGGATTCGGATTCGTCCCGTTGACTCCCAAGCAGCGCTGGAAGTGAGCGAAGTCCGACTGATCGGCGTCGCCGTCCCCGTCGAGATCGCGATCCCCGCAGTTGAACCGTGTATCGACTTCAGGCCCGGAGAAGCAGGACGCAAAACGGTCGACATCGTCCTCATCCACGTCGCCGTCCTGATCGTAATCGGGTGCGTCCACAGGCACGACCGGCCACAGTTCCCAGGCATAGTCCAGGGCTTCGAGCGCTTCGGCGATCGACCTTGCCACGTCAGAACCGTCACCATCGCCGAGTAGCAGAGCGCGGGCCTCGCCCAATGCTGTTCGGCTTTCCTCGAGTCGCCACCGGATGGACGTCGCGCTGAGCGGGGCCAGTTCGTCTTCTTCGACGGCTGTCGACAGCGCGTCACGCAATGCCGAAATCTGATTCCGGGCCGTTCCCAGTCGATGACCGAGTTCCTCGGGAGACTCAACCTCGAGACCTTCCCGGGTCTCCCGGCTCAAGACTTCCGCCCACTGAATGCCAGCATGGAAGTGGTCCCGTCGACGCATGGGGCCGAGCGCGGTGAGCCCTCCGATCGGCTGGGGCACGTCAAAAATGTCGGGCATCAGGGGGTTCACCTCGTAGTAGTAAAGCGAACTGATCAGGGCGGAATGCGATACGTAAATATCCCCGCGGGTCCCGATGCTGATCGTCCCGCCGCAGGTATCCCGTAGCACGACACCCTGGGCGATCGAGCCGTCATCCGGACGCAGTGCCAGCAGCAGGGTCGCGCGGGGAATGCCAAGTACATTGGGCAGATCCAGACTCGTGTACTCGTAGCTGAGAACGGCAGCAGCCCAAAGATATTCCGGGGTGGTGGTGATCACGCTGTTCACCACGATGAGGGGTTGGCCGCCCGGCAACACGGGACGTAGAGCCGGAATCGGGGGCAGTGCCTCGAGAGCGCGTTCATTCAGATCAGTGCTCCACTTGATCGAGCCGTCTTCAGGATTCAAGGCGGTGATCGATTCGAGAAAGCCCGTGTAGATCGTCCCGTCTCGGCCGACAGTCGGTGACGCCGCCAGACCGGCGCGATCCGCATTCCAGAGGGCCACTCCCGTTTCCGCATCGAAGGCGGTGATGACCGAATCTCCCCCGACGGCGTAGACCTGATCCCCATTCGGGGAAATGGCCGGACTGCTTCCGCTACCACCGGCGATGGAGCTTTCGAAGGCGATGCTGAGCGTACTCTCGCCAAAGTCGATACCGTACAGTGTGCCGACCTCGGGGGTTGCGCCGCCACCGACAATGTACAATCGCCCGGTGGTGGGATGAATCGCCGGTGTATTCACGACTTCGTAAACATTACCGAATAGGCCATAAAACAATGTCTCGATGATCTCGGGATCCACCAGCCCCCCCGCCAGCAATCCGTCAGGTGGCGGATCCGTCGGAATCGGTCCTCCGCTGCCCGGCAGATCGAGAATGGGATAGGCCAGGTCGCTGGTATCGCGATCGTAGAAGAGGACTTTGCCACGACCGCTCACACCGCCCACCAGCCCCCCCCGGCTGAACACCGGAGAGATCAGCGGCCCGGAGTCCACGGGCAGAGGCTTGATCCACTTGATTGATCCGTCGGAGTGAAATGCCCAGAACTGGTTTGCATCGCTGATGTACACATCGCCGTTGCAATCCACGAGCGCGATGTTCCCGGCAGCCGAGGAATCGAGATCGTTCACATCCTGTTGTGGGGCGCTTTCCCAGAGGAGGTTGCCGTCGCGATCGAAGGCATGCAGATGGGACGTGCCCGGCCCCTGTCCGGTCGTGGCATAGAGGTTGCCTTCGGGACCGATGGAGGGCGCGCCAAACAGCGACGCCCCGTCGAGGGCGGTCCACTTCACCTCGTTGAAGCGACTCACGGCGTAGGGGGCGTCATCGGAATTGCGCGAGTCCCGGTGCACACTCGGCCAGGAAGACTGCGCGTAGAAGCAGGGAAGAGCCGTCTCGCGTTCCCCTGGACACGCGGCGGCGCAGTCGGGATCCACGTCCTCGGCTGACACGTCGGCAGTGCCAAGTAAACTCAGGATGCACGTCACGAGGACGCCATGCAGCACACGACAGGCCATCTGAGGCGCTCCGATAAGAGTAGTGGGGAAGGCCCTCCAGGCAGGTCTCGAGCCGCGTCTCAGCAGGGACGCGGATCTTGCCCGAAGAATTCAGCTTAGAGAATCGGATGGAACGAAGTCAAGGAGAATCCGGACGACTCACACATTGAACCGGAAGTTAATGATATCCCCGTCCTGAACGACGTACGTTTTGCCTTCGAGGCGGATTTTTCCGGCGGCCTTGGCGCCTTTCATGTCCCCGGCCTCGACCAAGTCGTCGAAAGCGACCGTCTCGGCGCGAATGAAACCCCGGGCGATGTCGGTATGGATCTTTCCGGCGGCCTCGACGGCGTCGCTGCCCCTGACCACCGACCAGGCGCGCACCTCGTCCTCCCCGGCGGTGAGAAACGAAATCAGGCCGACCGCATCGTAGCACGCCCGGACAAGCAGATCCTTCGCCGGTTCGCCGACGCCGAGATCCTCCAGAAACGCGGCACGGTCATCCGGATCCAGCTGGGCGATCTGTTCTTCCGTGTCGGCGCAAAGCGATACGGTCGCCCGGGCCCCGGACCACTCGAACGGCGCGGGCTTGCCCGCCTCCGCCTCGCCGACATTGATAACCACCACGATCGGCAGTTCGGTCAGAAAGGCGAAGCTGGCGAGCATGCGCTTCTCATCGTCCGACTCGACCGCCTTGGAAATGGGTTGATCGTTTTCCAGCGCGTCCTGGCACTTCTGCATCAGGGCCAGTTCGCGCTGCTCGGCATCTTTCGTCTTGGTGGGTTTCTTGAGCGACTTCTCGAGCCGTTCGATGCGCGTGGTGACCTGCTCGAGATCGCAGAAGATCAACTCGGCCATGAGTTCTTCGAGGTCCGCCCTGGCATCGATGCGATTGCGGTAGGCGGGCACGGCGTCGTTCTCGAACGCGCGCACCACCGCCACAAGCGCGTCGCACTTGCGGATGCTGCCGAGGGTCTTGCGGAACTCCGCCTGCTGCTGGGCGGTCTCGTGGCTGAACCCGGGCACGTCGATGCAGTCGATGGTCGCTTCGGTGTACTTCTTCGGTTTATAAAGTTCGGCCAGGCGATCCAGGCGGGCGTCGGGCACTTTGACGATGGCCATCTGCTCCCCCATGACCGGCTGCGACGAGGCGGGTTGGCCCGTCACCGCGCGGAAGAGGGTGGATTTGCCGCTCTGGGGTGGTCCTACGAATGCGATTTTCATGGCGGGGATTGTAGAGCGTCACCGATACCGGTCAACCCGAAGGACGGGGAATGGGAAATGTCGAAATCCGAATGTCGCATGCGGTAAGCGGGCCCCGGCAAACTGACACCCTCTTCGTCATTCGTCATTCGAAATTGATTCGAGATTCGTCATTGGGTCCGGTCATGTGACGCCCTGTGATATTCGCTGTCGCCACAGTAGAATATTGGTCATGCTTCAACTCCTGCGGCGATTTGCATTTCTCCTGGTGTTCACCTTCAGTCTGCCCACGGCCTGGGCGGCGCCGGATCGGCCGGTCAATGTCGTGCTCATTATGACCGACGACCAGGGGGCGTGGTCTCTCGGCTGTTATGGAAGCCCCGAAGCAATCACGCCGAACATCGACCGCCTCGCCCGCGAGGGTGTCCGCCTCACGCAGGCCTTTGCCACCAGCCCGGTCTGCTCACCGAGCCGCGCTACGTTCACCACCGGCCGTATCCCGTCACAGCATGGCATTCACGACTGGATCAAACACGAGAACACCGGCCCGCGGGCCCGCTATTGCCTCGAAGGCGAATGGACCCTCAGCGACATTCTCGCCGGGCATGGCTACACCTGCGGCATCTCCGGCAAGTGGCACCTCGGTGATTCGTTCCGGCGGAAGGCGGGCTTCAGCTACTGGTACGTCCTGCCCAAAGGCGGCAGCGAATACCAGGATGCGGAGATGTTCCGCCACGAGCAGCGCGTGCAGACGAAGGGCTACCTGACCGATCGCATCACCGACGGGGCGGTCGAGTTCCTGGAAGCGCATCACGACTCACCGTTCTATCTCGAAGTGCAGTACAACGCGCCGCACACACCCTACCGCGGCCACCCGCAGGAGTTGCGGGATCTCTTTTCCGAATGCGCGTTCGCCTCGATCCCCAAGCTTCCCCGCCACCCGTGGGCGTCGTCCAACATTGGCCAGTTGGGGCGGCGTGAAGCCAAGGTGAATTATTTCGCGTCCTGCACGGGCATCGATCGCGGCGTCGGCCGGGTGATGGAGACCCTGCGCGAATTGAACGTCCACGAGAATACGCTCGTGATCTTCACCAGCGACCAGGGCTACTGCATCGGCCATCACGGGTTGTGGGGCAAGGGCAACGCCTCGAACCCGCGGAATGCCTATGACACGTCGCTGCGGGTCCCGATGATCTTCCACCATCCGGATGTACTTCCGGATGGCAAGGTGCTCGACACGATGGTCAGCGCCTATGATTTCCTGCCGATGCTGCTCGCGTATCTCCACCTGCCGCCATCGCTTGGGCGAAATCTTCCGGGCCGCAGCTTTGCCGACGCCCTGAAAGGCAAACCGCTCGAGAACTGGCCCGATGCCATCTATGCCGAATATGCCAATCTGCGTATGATACGAACAGCGGACATGAAGTATGTCCATCGGGCGTTGGGCGGCCCGTGTGAACTGTACGACTTGAAGAACGATCCCGACGAGACAACCAATCTCGTCGAGGACCCTGAATACGATCAACGCCGTAAACAGCTCCGGCGGAAGATGTTCGACTGGTTCGCCCAGTACGTCGAAGCCGGATCGGACCCGGTCGGCCAGGAGTACCTCCGGCCGGACCAGAGATAGACTCCACCGCATTTTGATTCGAGGAGAACGCGATGCAACGCAAGTCCCCCACCCGTTTGCTCAAATGGATGAGCCTGCTGACCGGCGGCATTCTGTTCGGCGGTAGCTGTGAAGCCGTCTTCGGGACGCTTCAGCTCGTCGCCGGCATTGTTTCCATCTGGGTGTAATCCCCTAGCCTCCCGCCGGGTCGCTTCCGCCCGGCACCATGCGTGGACCTACTGAATGCAGCCCCCTGTGCGGGCGCTCATCCTTTCCGCGCCGTGAGCGGTTGGCGGAGATACGCTCGATTGCGCTGAGAGCACATGAGAGTCGAGTACACTCAGAATCCCTGCCTCCCACACTTTTCGCTTGCCCGATGTCCTGTATCGGTTAGACTCAGAAAGAGGAGGACGCGCAGGGAGCTCGACTGGATAGACGCTCCGCACCACTGCACAACGGCGCATGTGTTGCGGTATCGGAGCGGAGAGCCGGTCGGTATGGCTATCGCGATGTCCGCGCACGCAACCATTCATCTCGTGGGGACATGCAGGGAGGAACCAGCATCATGCAATCGAAAACTTCGGGTCTGCTGCTCGCAGGACTTCTGACTGCCCCGGCGATGGGCGAAATCCAGATCGACGTGGAGTTGATGCTGGGCGGCGAAAACCATGCCGAGCAGATACATCAAACCGGCATACCCGTAGCCTATGACACGTCATGGGCGGTTACCGACGACTCCACCGTTTTCACGTGTGGGGAACTCTTGAACTGGGCGGTGGCGGTCACCGTCAGCGGGACGAACGGCGACGTCTGTAACGGTGTGGCCCATCTCGTGGTCGATCTGGAACTGCTTAAGGACGGGCAGCTTGTCTATCCGGCGAAGGCAGATCCGGGCTGCCATCTTGGCGGATGGTGCAGCACCATGAACACGGGTGTTCTGAACAGCCCTGCCGGCCGTGGCAGTCTTCAATTGGCCGCCTTTGCCTATTCCGTCGACAGCGGCGCCATCGCGCCGATCGTGGACCCGGTAAATGGATTGGACAGCCGGCCGTTCATCACCGGGTCGTTGATCGATGACGTGGCGGCCGACGGCGCGGGCATGCAGGACGCGACGTATCCCAGCACCTACGGTTTTCCCCCAAGCTCGATTTCACCGATCGGTGTCCTGGAAGGGATGGGCGCGGGTTTCTCGTCATTCTCCATTCCAAGCTTCGACCGCACGCCGAATACGATCATCGACGGCAATCTGGCGGGCGTCGGCTGCGTCGGCTCTTACCAGAACACGACGTGCGGCGTGCCTTCCTCTCTGCCCGTCGGAAACGGCCCCTTCCTGGAAGGCCAGATCTACTTGAAGGGCATGAGTTCCGGCGTTTACGAGTTGAAGGTTACGGCGAGCGCTGACGCGAACAGTGTCCTCCTCGGTGACTTCAATCCACTCTCCATCGGCGGCGATCTGACCTCTCTTCCCACTTATGCGCAGCCGGTGACCATCGGCGGCTCGGATTCCATCGGATTCACCATTGACTGCCCCCCTCCCGTCCACCTCACTTATGCCGCCTCGCGGAAACTGCACTCCGGTCTCGACTGCCATGATGAATATGATGTGGAGCTCTATCCGAACCCCGAGGGAACGGCCGGGGCCGGCGTGGAATGTCGTTCGGATGGCACGATCGATCGCCTCGTACTCGAATTCGACAGCCCGGTGAGCCTGGACTGCAGTAACATCATGATTAACCGCGGCAGGGAAGTCTGCGCCGGCGTAACCGATTTGGGAGGAAACGCGTATGAGGTTGCCTTGGTGGGTGGCATGAATGAAACCTGTCTCGAAGTCGAGTTGTTGGGTATCCCCTATCTCGAAGGCACGCGTATCTTTCAAGGGTTGAATCTGTTAGGTGATGTCAATGCAAGCGGAGGCGTTACGATTATCGATCTAGCGAACGCTAAAAGTTGCATGGGCACTCCTATTGGTGCCGGTTTTTGTACTCGAGCCGACACCAATCGGAATTGCAACATCTCGGTAATCGACTTGAGTAATATCAAAGCCGAAGTGGGAAGCACGGCAAGCTGCTGGAGATGAACTCTCCACACGGATCAGGATTTTTCGCTTTCTCAGACTTTGTGGATTCCCTGGGATCTCACGCCGCCACGCGTTCGCACTGGCAGGCGCGCTCGAAGGTTTCGAAGTAGGCGGCGAAGGCTTCCCGGCAGGCCCGCTCGACGCCGTCCTTGAGGGCGAACCGCTGCTCGACGATTTCGCCGACGTGCAGTTCCAGCGACTGTTTTGCGGCATTGACCGCCACCCGTATCCGGCGTGCGGCGCTGGCCAGCGGACCGATGATCGGGTCGCGGTACACCAGCGTGCCGGACGCATCCACGTCGAAGAAGGTCTTCTGCATACGGCGGACGATTTTGGAATCCAGCGGCTCGGGCATCTGCATGGCTCAATCTCCTGGTTGGGCGAGAGGCGAAGCCACGCGGCTTTCGCCCCCGCCTCAGGACAATTACGCCATCCGTGCTCGATCCTTTCTCGAAAAACCGGAAAAAGGGCATTTCGCCCGGAAATGTGCCCTTCGCGACGGAACGCGGCCCCGGTACCTCCGGATTGACGCCCAGCTCGATCGACGTCAGGCCCGATGCGCCTCAGACCGGCTCACGGCGAGGTGGCCGCCATGGCCTTCGGCGTGCCCAGCCGGATGGCGGCGAACTCGCCCGGACGCTTGGCCCGGACCACACCGCCGCCATACTCCGCGCTGATCCGGCGATCCCCTTCGTCCACCTCGTTGACCGCCAGGCTGATGCCCAGGCTCCGCTTCGGCTCGGCATGGAACCCGGGAATCACGCTCCACGGCACGCGAGCCACGTAGATGGTGCGGTCGCCCTCGCGCGAGGCACGGCCCCGGATCCGCCGGTTCGCCTCCTCGGCCTCCAGCACCTCCGGCACGTGCCACACCGCCTGGAGCGTCTCGCCGTCGTCCTTCACGCCCAGCCCGAACTCCAGCTCCGTCCCCCGGTAGCCGCCCCAGAGGTACGTCCACGAATGCACGTCGTAGAGGATCTCGTCGCGCGGAAAGTTCAATGCGATCTGCACGCTGTCGTGCTCCCACATGTTCTCGGCGTCGCGCTTCTGCGTGTGGATGTCGTCGCGTACTTCGATGCGAAGGTGCAGCGCGTCGCGCGTCCACGCCGCCTGCCAGGTGATGGCATGATCCTCCGCCGCCGGGGCGTCCATGTAATGCTGGTTCAGCGGCTCGTCGTACTTGCCCGGCTTCTCCGTCGGTGAGCGGTCGCGGTAGACCCAGTCGCACGTCGTGATCGTGGGAATCTTCTCCCACGAGACCTTGGCGGCGGCGCCCGGCTTTCTCCGCGGCAGGCGCGGGATCAGCGTCGCCTTTACACCACCGGCGCGCGGCAGTCGATACGCGGCGCCCACCTTTTCGGTCACGTGCTCTTCCGCCTGCTCGCGAAGCTTGGTGGCCATCGCGTGCCACATTTTCTCGCGCTTGGCGATCTCCTCAAACGTGAGCTCCAATTCATGATCCACCATCCACCGGATGAACGGCGCGATCAGCGAATCGCGTACCTGCTGTTTCAGCGACCACATGCGGACGCGGAACGTCTTGCTCGCCCAGCCGGCGAGGAACTTACTCGGCAAATGATCCGTGGCGTCGTAGGCGTTCGAGAACGACAGCCATGCCATGTAGGCTCCGACCGCGAGTTGCTCGGCCTCCTGCGGCGTCGCGGGGCGCGCTTCCATCGCCTTCATCGTCTCGAAGTAGACGTGTGCCGCCGCGTAGCTGTAATCGTTGTGCGCCTTCAGGAAGGCGACGCGCTCCTTGACCTTCTCATCCTTCGCCATGGCCGCCGCTTCCTCCAGCAGGGCCCTCCCCTTCTCGAAGTCCTCCATTGTGAAGAGCTTCATCTCACCGCGGAAGTTGTCGATGGCGTTCAGCCAGCGGCTCTTCGTCTGCCGCATCCAGCAGTGCTCCCAGTGGTCGTAGAACTCCCGGATCGGGTCGGCGGACTCCCGGTACAGGTCGGTGATCATCTTCTCGACAATGGCGTCGGCGTCCTGTTCGGCATCCCACAGCAGCTGGTACATCAGGTAGAACATGGGCATCGAGCTGTCCGTCATCGAACCCGAGTGCGTGCCGTACCCTTCGACGCCGATCTCCGCCAGGTGCTTCAACTGCATGTCCAGCAGTTCGGGGAAGTAGCGCGGCGTCCAGTGGCTCAGCCCGATGTAATCGTAGAAGCGGATGTGATCGACCTTCTCCGCCCATTCGCGCGAGTGCGAGAAATCGACCCGCCACACGTTGTCGTCGAAGTACTGCGACGTGTCCTGGCAGAGCACGAGGCTGACGTTCGGCCCGAGGTGATCGACCGTCTTCGGCGGCACGTTGGTCAACTGGTACGCGAACACGCCGAGCCGGTGCGTCGGGTTCCACTTGTACGTCTCCGCCGCCACCTTCTGGATCAACTGGAAGTAGCTCTCCGAGATGTTCGTCATGCCCATGTACGGCTCGGAGTAGCCGTCGAGCTTCAGGCAGCGCTCGCAGCGGCAGGTGGTCATGTTGTCGTTCACACCAAGCGAGCTTTCCCCCTTTTTCACGTAGTCCATGAAGATGCCGAGCATGTCCGGATGCGTGAAGCAGGGATGGACGTCATGGCCGACGTTCCGCTTGCCGTCGAAATACGCGAAGTACTCGGGCTTGTGGCCGTAGTTCTTGTCGTTGATGATCCTGCTGATGGCGTGTCCCGTGCCGATGTACGGCAACGCCACGCCGTTCAGCGTCATGCGCATCCGGTGTTGATGGGGGCCGGGCAGTTGCCCGCCCCACCGTTGCCGGCCCAGGAAGCTCGGGCGCACAATCTGCAGTTCACCGATAGTGCGACTCGAACCCGACGCGAGAGGATGCTCCTTGATCGGTATGCCGTCGACCTCGATGGTCAGCGTGTCTTTGCTCGGGACGATCTCCCACAGGTCACCGGGGAAGTACCACCGCACGCCGAACAGATCCTGAATCAGCGTGACAATGCCGTTGCACGTGCCCTGCGGGATGTTGCCGGCGATCACGGCGTCTTCACCGCCACGCCTCATGACGAAGCCGTCGGTCTCCAGGCTCTCGAGCGCCTGGGTCAGGGCGTTCGTCGCCGTCGTCCGGCCAAGGTGCAGCGTCGGTCCGAGCAGATCCTCTTTCCCCTGGACCACTTCGAGCGTCGCCCCGCTGATCTTCTCGACGTAGTGCACCAGGTCGTCGACCGCCGCCTTCACCGACGGATGCTCATCGGCCACCAGCACCTTCGCCTGCGGCTTGCCGTCGCGCACCAGCACGAACGGCTCCGCCACCGCGCTGCCGGCCCCCAACACACCAACCAGGAGACCGATCCACAAACGGATATCCATCATCACTGCACCTCGCTGATAGCATAAGAAACGACACCGAAACGCCGTCCGCATCGTATCCGCCGCCGCGGGAGGCGTCCAAGACGGTTGTGGATGAATGGCTCAGGTTTCCATGGAGACCGCCTTCGCAGACCATACGCAGACAATGGCAGGCCATTCATGTCCACCCCGCCCTCTGCTTGCGCAAAGAACGAGCTTCCCGATATCGGTCTTGTTTCGATAATCTCTTCGAATATGTAGCAGGTTGCCGTCGCGCCGCTTCCTCACGGGCGCGGTACTGAATGGTCTTTCCGCACGCCTGCTTACCCCTTGCCGCTCACCAGTTCCTTCTCCCGCGCGATGAGCGCATCGAGGATGTCGGAATCGGTCTCGGCGTGGCGGATTTTGTCGAGGACGTCGTCGTTGATGACGCGGACGAGACGGGCGAGGACGCGAAGGTGGTGACGGTCTTCGTGACAGCAGACCAGGACGAACAGGTCGGTGAGCTTGCCCTCAGGCGAGCCGAAGGCGATGCCGCGCGGCGTGCGGGCGACGCAGACCATCGGCTCGGCGGAGACGTACGGCATCGGCTGGCGCGGGTGCGGGATGGCCATGCCGTTGGGCAGCGCCGTGGTGCACATGTCCTCGCGCTCCTGCAGCGCCTCCAGCAGACCGTCGCCGTCGTAGAGCAGACCGGTGCGCTCGGCCAGGCGGACAAGCTCGCGGAGCACCGACGCCTTTGTCTTGGCGGGGAACTGCGCGTCGATGCCCTCGGGCGCGATCAGGTCCGTGAGGATGAGGTCGTCGTCGCGCTGGGCGTCGCCCATGCTGCGTTCCAGGGCGAGGACGCGATCGGGCTCGAGCGACGGCAGTTCCTGCTGCAGCCACTCGGTCACGCGGGCGCGGTTGAACCGCCACTCGCCGCCGATCTTCTGCGCCGGCAGCTTGCCCCGGTCAGCCAGCTTGCGTACCTCGCGCGCGTCCATCCCCACGTACTTGGCGAAATCTTCCAGACTCATGTTGCGATACGGCATGGTGACACCTGATGCAGTTCTTCGGGCGTGTGTGCGAAGCTCAGCCGGAACTAGGGATGGTTCCTGCGCTTCACGATCCTTTCCCAGGGAATGCTACGGATCCCGGCGTGCTTTCCCGCCGACAACCGCGACGCGATCGGCTATTGTACCACATTCCCGTCCCCCGCGCGATCACGCGACCAGGGGTATGGACGCGCCAGGAGTTGAACCATGAGATTGTTTCTGATGATTACCGTCGCGGTGTTGCTCTGGCCGGCGGCCTCGTCGCCGGCGAAGCCGGTGAGACCTGCTCCACCGCCTCCCTCGCGCATGGATAAGGAGCCGAACATGCGGACGCATCGATTCTCTCTTCCCGGTGGCGGCGACATCGCCGTTCGCGCGCCGGACTTCGCCTTCGCCTTGAAACCCTTCACGCTCCACGTGGACGCGCCGGACGGCAACTGGTCCATCACGCAGGGCGAGACCTCGCGGCCGGTCCCGACAGGCGGTGAGGTCGAGTGGCGGATCAGCGGTCACGCAGGGACGAAGTTATTCTCGTTGACCAGGGACGGCGAGACGGTCGGCGAATGGAGCATCGACCTTCGCGCCGGCACCTACTTCGACGTGCCCGGGTTCGAAGGCATCCTGGCCGGCCTGCGCGAGCGCACCGCCATGCACCGCCAGGAATGGACGCGCGGCGATCGCACGTTCGTGATGAACCACCCGTGGCTGCGCGACAACATCCACGAGCTGAAAGGCTACAAGCACTGGGACCCGGATCTCGACGGCTTCGTGGACATGTTCCTCGAACTTCAGCACGACGAGGGCTTTTTTCACGAAATCGTCGGCCCCGCCGAGCACGGCCATCTGCCACTCGTGAGCGACAAGCACAAGCGTATCGAGCCCGAGCACGACATCTCCTTCATGCGGCTCGAAATCGAAGCGGACATCGAGTACCTCATGGTCGAGGCGGCATATTCGATCTGGCAGGCCACAGGCGACCATGACGCCATGAAGGCCCGCCTGCCCGGGCTCGGACGTGGCATCGACTACATGATGACGCACCCCACGCGCTGGGACGAGAAGCACCAGCTCCTCAAGCGCGTCTTCACCATCGATACCTGGGACTTCACGTACGGCATCCCGGACTATCGGACGAACCGCCGCATCGAACCGCACATGCCCATGGCCATCATGCACGGTGATAACAGCGGGCTCTACCAGGCGTGCGTGCAGCTCGCACAGATGCATGATGCGGCCGGCAACACCGCCGACGCCGAGACGTGGCGCGAGAAGGCACAAGCCGTCCGCGAGCGGACCAACGCGCTGTGCTGGAACGGTGATTTCTACACGCACCAGATCCATCTGCAGCCGATCGACACCGGCGTGGACGAGCGCGAGATCCTCTCGCTGTCCAATCCGTACAACATCAACCGTGGTCTGCCGACACCGGAGATGTCCCGGAAGATCATCGACACGTATCACGCGCGATGGAAGGCCCTCCAGCAACAAAAGAATCCGCGGGCCTTCGCCGAGTGGTTCACCATCGATCCCACGTACCCCGAGTTCTGCGAGTACAAACCGGGCGAGTACGTCAATGGCGGGATCGCCCCGTTCGTCGCGGGCGAACTGGCCAAGGCGGCCTTCCACCACGGGCGCGAGGCGTACGGCGCGGATATTCTACGCCGAATGGTGGCCAAGATCCGCGAGGACGGCCGCGTTGCGTTCCTGTACTCCCCTTCCGGCGAGATGATGAAGGGCGGCCCGAGCGGCTGGGGCGCGGCGGCGTTGATCTCGGCGATGATGGAAGGACTCGCTGGGATCGTAGATGAGGACGTGCTCTACCGGCGGGTCACGATCTCGCCGCGCTTCGCCGCCGCCGGGATCGACCAGGCGAACGTCGGTGTGCGTTACGGACCGAGCGGCGCGTACGTGGCGATGGAGTTCGTGCACGACCGCGATGCACGTACGATCCGCATTCTGCTGTCGGGCGTGTCGGAAGAGGTCGAGCTGCGCGTGCTCTTACCCGAAGATGTACGGCAGGCAACGGTCGAGAGCCCCGCGAACGTGAGCGGTCGGTTGGAAAGCGTCGACGCGTCTTCGTACCTGGTCTTCCCGCTTCCGGGCGGACTGATCGACGGGGTTCGAGAGATCGCGATCCGGTACGCGTCAGGGGGATAAGCCCGTTACTCGGAGGGGGCGGCGTCCGGCCGACTCTCGTTGTACCTGCGTTTGGCACGATCGAGCCAGCCGAGGAAACTCGCTTCCTCCATGGCGCCGACGAACTGGTCGATTCGCCGGCCATCGGGGGAGAGAATCACGTACGTGGGAATCGCCTCGACGCGGTACTTCGTGGAGAGCTTGGAATTGCTCCTCGGGTTGAGCTTGACCGCCACCCAGTTCGACAACGCGCTCCTGACGGTCTCCTTGGACAGCACCTCGCGCTCCATGTAGCGGCAGGCGCCGCAGCCGCGCGACGTGAAGGCCAGCAGCACCAGCTTGTCGCTTTCCTGAGCCTGCTCGAGCCCGCCTTCGTAATTCCGTGTCCAGCCACCGAACGCCGGCATCGGTCCGGACGAGTACACCACGGCGAACGTCACCAGGATGATCAGCACGACGCCCCACATCCACAACGGAGCGCTGGACGATTCCTTCGGTTGAGGATTCCGGGGGTCCTCGGGGTTCTGTCCCTCCGGCACCATTCGCGGGTCCACCCCCTGGGCCATGCGGGGATCGTAGCCCTGCGGCATGCGCGGATCGTGACCGCCGGTTCGGCGCGGGTCGTACGGATTGGGGTTTCGCGGATCGTATCCTGGCGGCATCTGGCTCATTGCGTGCTCCATCCCGTTGGTGGTCTTTCCCCTGTCAGACTCCTCTCTTGCATCGCGTCAGGACGGCCGGCACTTTAGCGGCTTCCGTGAAACAGCCGCCTTTTCGGTGAATCCCGGACCGATAAACGGATCTTGAACATTTTGATCTCAGAGCCGCGTCGGATATCGTTGAGTCATGGCCCCGGCACACTCACGACGTTCACGTTCCATCGGATCCGCTCGGATCGCAACGGCGCGCGTCGGCCTGCCCCCGATCGATCGAAACATCCATGTGCGACCGTCCTGCTTCATCGTGTTGCTCTCCCTGGTATTGATCTGTGGCTGCGCGGCAACCCCCGGCGGTTCGCTCTTCTCCTCGTCGGGATCGGCCGTGCGCGATGAAGCGCTCACGACGCGCATGCAGACCCCGTGGTCGTTCCTTGAAGGGCGCATGCAGGATGGACTGCGCAAGCGGCACCTGCCGGCGGATCTGGAGTGGGAGCAGCTCTCCGAGTCGCGCTTCGACCAGGGCGACGCCCCGGCCGCCGGATGGCAGAAGCGCGGCGGGGTGCAGGTCCGTGCTTACGCCCTGGAGGGTCGGACCGGAATCGAGATGCTGGCCGAGAGTTCGGGAGGCGCGCTGGGCGGTATCGAAAAGAGCCTCTCCCCCGCGCCGCTGGCGGGGCGCAACGTGCGCATCGATGTCACGCTGGCCTGCACGTCCGAACCGCAGGTGACCGCGCTGCGCGGTGTTCGCCTCTCCGTCGAAGCGCGTGACCTCGCCGGGCGAAGTCACACCGTGGCGCTTCCGCTGCAAGGCGGCATCAGCCCCGGTTGGGAAACGGAATCTTTCACGCTGCATTTCGACCCGGCGTTGGGCTCCGCCACGTTGCGCATCGACGTGATCCAGCCCGGCGGCCGCATCGCGCTGCAACGGACGCGCGTCGTCGCCCTGCCCCGATCGCTTCCCGACATGGGCGGACTGGAGTCCGCTTCCGGCCCGGTGAACCTGGTCGTCGACGGTGACTTCGAGACCGGCCAGCCGCGCTTCTTCGCCGGGGCGACGCGCCGCCGACCGGACGGCTCGGCCGTCGCCTACCCACTGCTCTGGGAGTACGTCGAAGGCAGCGTGCTCGGCCGCCGCGCCCTCTGGCTCGCGCAGGACGGCGAATCCGCACGCGTGGGCTTCGGCCCGCTCGATCTCACCCGGACCTACCGCACGAGCGACCGCCGGCTCATGTGGCATCTCTCGTTCTACGCGCGCTCCTCCGCCGCCGGGGCTATCCAGGCCACGCTGAAGGATCGCTACGCCACCATCGGCCAGCATCGCTTTCAGACGAAGACCACGTGGGAGCGTTACACGTGCACCTTCATCGCCGAGCCGCCCACGCTGACCAAGCGCGCGGAACTCGCCGGAACCGAACTGCTCATGGACTTCACCGCCCAAGGCGGTTCCCAGCCGATCGAACACTGGCTCGATGTCGTGGCGTTGACGCCGATTCCACTGGGCAGCGGGCTCGAGGAGTACCCACGGTCAGCCGCCATGGAAGTCGGTCTCGCCCCGCCGGAGACCCCGAGTTATGACCTTCGCGGCCTGATCGATCGCGGCGACGCGGCCCGCTTCACCATGACACTTGTCGGTCCGGTCAACGCGAGGAATGCGCCGTCGGGGGGACGCGTCGCGCTGGACGTGCTCGACGCCTGGGACCGCAGCGTCTGGTCCCGCACCTCGCCGATCAATTTCAATACGGAAGGATTCCAGGAAGAGTCCGCCTCGGTCACGCTCGGGCAGGGCTATTACCGCGTGCTGGCCACCGCCTGGAGTGGTGCGCCGGGCGAGTCCGACCTGCTCTCCCACGCCCAGCTTCCGCTCGCGCTCATCACCACGCACGACACGATTCCGCGCAACGGGCGCTACGGCCTGACCGCCGCCGAAGGCATCGCCTCGCTCCGCACGACACATCTCGGCGCGGGATGGATCCGCGCGGATCTCGCCGCGCGTCAGGTCAAGTCGGGGCAGGGCCGGGATTTTACGCGTTGGCGTGAGGTGATGCGGCGTGCCCGCTCTGCCGGGTCCAATGTGATCGTCGGCTTCACGCTGCCCTCCGACGGCGAACTCGATGCCTTCCTCCGCGCGTGGCTTGACGACGAGGCCGCCACGCCCTGGGCCCTCGTGCCCAGCCCGCCCGTCGTCTCCGGCAACCCCGTGCAGGAATACTTTCAGCAGATGGCGCGCATCCGCGACACGCTCGGCGAACTCAACCGCGAGACCGTGCTCGTGCGCGATCTTTCCGTCACCGGCGTCTCCGCCTCACGCACTTCGGAGATGAACGCCGCGCGGCAATGGCCCATCGTCGGCATCACGTGCGCGCCGACACGCCTGCCCGAACAGACCGAATCGCTCCTGCAGACCATCGCCCAGAGCGTCCCGGAAGGCGGTGAGATCTGGGACCTGCGCGTCCCGGTTCACCTCTCCGACCCCAGCCGCCTGGAGCACCTGACGCTGATCTCCTCGTCGCCCCCGTCGATGCAGCCGGTCTCCATGCTCGATTCCCCCGCCCCGCCGGTCATCGCCGCCTCGCGCATGATCCGAAGCGTACTGATCCGCGGCCTGGTCGGCGCCGCGCGCGTCTGCTCCGCCGCGCACAGCCTCGAGCCCGTGCTCTCCATCCATCAGCCCTCGCACCTGCGCATGCACGAACTCGATCACGCCCCGCGTCCCGCCGTGGCGGCCTTCGACTGGATGGCGTATCTGCTCAACCACGCCGACCCTGTCCGCTGGGTCGATCATCCCGGCCAGTGCCGCCTGCTCGGCTTCGCCTGTGACGACGGCCGCCGCATCATCGCCGTCTGGCGGCCCTACGGCCTGCAGCCCTCGGTCATGCAGTTCCCCGGGCTGCCCGGGGCGACGCAACGCTACGACCTCTTCGGCCAGCGGATCACGCTCGCCCGCAAGTCCGGCACCGCCCTCCTGCCCGTCAACGAATGTGTGCAGTACCTCGTCATCCCCGCCGGCCACGCGGGCTCCTTCGACAACGTCCTCTCCCAGGCCCGCATCCTCACCGACGACCCGCCCGGGTCGTGAGAGCGTCGCACCCATCACAATAGTCAGTGATCTGCCCTTTTCATTTAGCTTTCTGAGCTACCATCGCCGCAAGCATTGCCTTCACGTCGGTTAGCTCGAGTCGGATCTTTTCCAACTCGTTTTCCTGTTCCTCTTCACCAGGAGAGAGGAACCACGACGCCACGAAACCCGTGAATGCGCCGAACAGGCCCACACCGGCAGTCATGAGGATCGCCGCCACGATCTGGCCTTCCCAGGTGACTGGATATTTGTCCCCATAACCCACCGTCGTGATCGTGACGAACGACCACCACAGCGCGTCCTGCGCGGTAAGGATATTGCTCGACTCGGCCTTCTCGCATTGGAGAATCGCGATGCTCCCGAAGACCACGAGCAAAATGGAAACGAGCCCGGCAGCGGCCAGGGTGCTCTGAGCCCTGCGATGCAGGATGAAGGTCGAGATCATCTTCGCGGAACGCAGACCTCGGAGTACCCGGAGGATGCGGACCACCCGGGCCAGCCGTCCCCATCGGAGGGCATCCAGGAACGGTATGCTGGAGATGAGGTCGATCCATCCCCACTTCATGTAGGCCAGTTTGTTCGGCGCCGTGGCAAGTCGGTACACGAAATCCCCAAGGAAGATGAAGCAGATGGCGGTATCGGCGTAGAAGAGAATCTGGCTGGTGGCCTCGTCGAGAGGCACGAGCGTATCCACCGCCAGAGCTGCGAGCACGTAGAGGCACAGCCCCAGGATGAAGAGTTGGTAGATGTTTGCCTGCGATTGTGGCCAGAGCTTCTTGGCATCTGACCTTGCCCCCTGAAACGAGTCCGGGTGGCATGTCGTAGCCATTCCACCTGT
>CAZUAQ010000018.1:0-107592 GCA_964618455.1 uncultured Planctomycetales bacterium
TCAAGCAAAAAGAAGTGTGTTTACGAAAAACGCTGCGGACGGTAAACAGTTACCATGGGACAGGACAGGCCGACATCATGCATGGCCACCGGCGGTAAGTACGTGATCAAAGACCTGTACGACGCCCCCGATTCCATGTTCGTGCTCTGGGAGTATCCCGACAACTGGACGCTCGAGTACACGCTGCGCCAGGCCAACGGTCAAACCGCCGATGGCAGCAACTACGGCATCATGTTCCACGGCACCGATGCGGCGGTGTACCTCGATCGATCCGGCTACCAGGTCTATCCCGAGGGCAATCGGGCCAGACCGAAGAAGGTGGGCACGCCGCGCAAGAACAACTTCATGCCGCGCAGTTTGAGCGTGCCCCACATCCGCAATTTCCTCGACTGTGTGAAGTCGCGGCAACGCCCCACCGCCGATGTCGAGATCGGACATCGGGCAACCATCGTGCCGCACCTGGGCAATATCGCGGTGCGCACGGGGCATCGACTGACGTGGAACGCCGAGTCGGAAACGCTCGTGGATGATCCGGTGGCAAGCAAGCTGCTGACCCGCGACTATCGTCAACCGTACGAACTGCCAGCAATCTGATCGACACTCGGCTCCGTATGATCTTTCAACCCTGGGAGACGATCCATGAATCCGTTGTTCACCCGCCCCTCCGCTCTCGTGTCGTTTGGCATTACGGCCCTCGTGTTGTGTATGTCGGGAAACCTGGCCGCTCAACCCACCGAGGAAAAGCAGGACGGACGTGCCACGACGGCCCTGAAGACCTTGTGCGAGGCCTTCTCCATGATCGAAAGGACGTCCGATCCGGATGCCGTGCTTTCTCATGACAAGCGTATCAATGCGTTGCTCGCCGGCGCGCCCACGACGTTTACACTGGGCGGCCAGGACGCCTGGAGCCTGCTGCCCGCTTGGAAGCGCGCCGAGGCGCCCGTGATCCGAGAGCCGGATCATCACGTGTACACCCTCACGTGGACCGATCCTGAAACAGACTTCGAGGCGTCGCTGCGTAGCGTAGTCTTTTTCGACCCTCCGGCGGTCGAGACGCGTTGGACGTTCACCAATAAGGGAACCGATCCGAGTGCCCTGATCACCGGTGTCGACAGCGTGGCGCTTCGCATAGCGTCCAAGGAGAATCAAACGGTGCTGGTCACCGGCAGCGGTGGCACGTCGATGCACTTCGGCTCCGCCCAGGCGGGATTCCAGATGGATCACACGCGATTGGGCCATCCGGCAAAGGTCGCCCTCGAAGTCACCGGCGGGCGGTCAAGCGCGGGCACGCTGCCCATCTTCTATCTCGAAGACCAGGAAGCCGGTCGGGGTTTCGCGATCGCCCTCGGCTGGTCGGGAAACTGGAAGGGAGAGGCCCGCTTCATTCATGACAACGCCACCGTCGAGCTGGACGCGGGGGTCGAACCCGTGCACTTCCGGCTTCCCCCCGGCGAATCGGTACACCTGCCCACCGCGCTCGTGATTCCGTTTGAAGGGGATCTCGCCGAGGGCGTCAACGCGTACCGCCGGCTGCTCCGACAGCACTACCAGGGACGGCTCGGAGGGAAGCCGGTCCTGCCCCCCGTCTCGTTCTCCACGTGGTTCACCTTCTTCAACGGCATTCACGACGAGATGCTGCGCGAACTGGCGACGCACGCGGCATCGCTCGGCATTGAGTACTTCTGCATCGACGCGGGCTGGTTCACCGGGCACTTCCCGGGCGACGTGGGAAGCTGGCAGGTGAACCAGGAACGATTCCCTGACGGCCTGGAACCCGTGGGCAAACACGTACACGACCTGGGCCTGAAGCTCGGCCTCTGGTTCGAGCCGGAGCGCGTCGCGCAGAACTCGACCTGGCACAAGGAACACCCGGAGCTCATGCTGGGCCATGACCTGCTCGATCTCTCGAAGCCCGAAGCGCGGCAGTTGATCCTCGACATGATGAGCGGCTACATCCACAAGCTCGATGTCAACTGGATCCGCTACGATTTCAACACCAACCCTTACAACGCCTGGGTCCAGGCCGAGGGTGACGACGAGAAGGGGCTCGTACAGATCCGGTACATCAACGGCCTGTACACGCTCCTGGACGAGCTGATGCGCCGGCACCCGAATCTGCTCATCGAGCAATGCTCGAGCGGCGGATTGCGGATCGATCTCGAAACCATCCGGCACGGCCACACCTTCTGGAAGAGCGACGATACCTATGACCAGACGCTGATGCGTTTCCAGGAAACCGGCGGTAACCACTTCCTTCTGGCCGGCCACCTGAATACGAATTACTGCCACGTCAAATCGCAGGGGGAGATCATCGGTCTGTTTGCCGGGGCCCTGGGGTTCGGCGCCGATTTCCGCAAGCTCGAGCCTGACCGGATGGAGACGATCCGCCAGTGCATCAAGGCGTACAAGCTGGTCCGCCCCTTCCTGAACAAGGATTACTACCCGCTGTTCTCTCAACAGCGGTCCGATCGGACGTGGGACGGCTGGCAATTTCACGACCCCGAAGCCCGTCAAGGCTGCTTCATCATCTACCGGCCCGAGGTCTCTCCGTACACCACCGCCACGATCCAGCTTCGCGGACTCGTGCCGGACCGGTCCTACCAACTGATCGACCTGTTCACCGGAAAAACACGATCCGAGACGGGCCGAACGCTCATGGCGGGCCTTGAGCAGAAACTAGCGAAAGACACCGGCGAAGTCTGGGGCTATATCGCGGAATGATGCAGAAGAGTTCTCGGGCGGGACGATCATGTGACGGATGAGCCTGCCGGCTCACACTCGCGCTGCAGGAACTCGATCAGCCGCCGGGCGTGGCGGTCGCTGACGCGGTCGTGCGTCGGCAGGTTCACGATCTCCTCCGCCGCCTGCTCGGCCACCGGGCAGTCGCCGCGCCGATACCCCAGGCATTCATACGGCATCATGTTCGAATGCATGGGCTGATTGAACCAGTCGCCCAGCTCGAGCCGTTGCGCAGCGGCCTTCTCCAGGGCTTCGTTCTTGCGCGTCACGCGAACCGGAAACCGCAGCAATGCCACGTCGCTCTCCTCCGGCCAGCGGGGCACCTCGTACCCGCCGGTCGGTAAGGCCTCCCGGTAGTACGCAATCAGTTCCTGCCGCCGTCGCGCCGCCGCCTCGTCGCGCTTCAACGCGCTCAGCCCGGCGGTCGCCTGCACCTCCGACATCCGCAGGAACTGCCGCTCATCCCAAGCCTTGTATTCCTTGATGTTCGTCGACCCCGTAATCCCGGCGGCGCGGCTCAGCTTGCGATACATCCGCCGGGCGAGCGTGACCGTCGACGGGTACACCGCCAGGTCGAAGATGATGTTCTGCACCGCCAATTGCGCCGCCAGCTTCGCCGAGGGGGCATGGGCCGATTCGGCACGCACCTGCCGGACCTTCTCCGCGAAGGCGTCGTCGTTGCACACCAGCACGCCGCCCAGCCCGGTCGTGAAGGGCTTGCTCCACTGGCTGGAAAAGAACCCCGCCGTTCCCCACGTGCCGGCATGCTTCCCGCGACAGGTCGTCCCCAGCGCGTGGCAGCAGTCCTCGAACAGCGCGAGGTTCCGCTCCGCCGCGAACGTCGCGATCTCCGCCAGATCGACGTTCGGCCACCCGTACGTGTGCTGGATCATGATGGCCCGGGTGCGGTCCGTCACCTTCGCGCGAATCGCGTCCAGTGTCGGCGTGCAGTAGACCGGCTCGATCTCCGCGTACACCGGCGTCATCCCCACGTTTGTGGCGGCGGCCGGCACCACCGCGCAGGTATAGCCCGGCATGACCACCTCATCCCCCTCGCCCACGCCAAGCGCCTTCAATGCGGCGTAGAACGCGAACCGCCCTTTCATGAACGCGACGGCATGAGGGGCTCCGACGCGCTCGGCAAACGCGTGTTCGTAGGCGGCCACGTTCGGGCCGTCGACACACGCCCTTCGCGGGATAACGTATTTCAGAAGTGGCAGGGTCTTGGTCATAAACTCGGTGAAAAAAGGATTACCCGTCCGTGCGGTCCGGTTCCCACGAGGCCGCCTGGTTGCCGATGACGAACTTCACCAGGGCGACCGAGAAAGCACTCATGACGACGGCATAGAAGGAGAACAGAGACAATCCGGGGACGCGCGAGGTCAACCGGGGGAATTGAACACTCAACACGGCGATCAGCACGCCGACCCACATCAGCACCGCGATCGGCCACCAGCCGGGGATCGTCAGTGACGCTACCGTGCCCGAGAGCAGACACAGGATCAGCAACAGCGGCATGAACCAGCGGATCACCTTGCTGGAGAGATTCTGAAACGTATAGAGCAACGTGTTCGTCGTGAAGCCGCGGCGGGTCGCGTACATCGTGAAGGCCAGGCACTGCAGCGCCATCCGCACGCGCGCCTTGAATTCCGTGGACGAACGGGTTCGCGATGTCTCCCAGCACACCGCCTCCGGCTCGTACACGCTTCGCAGCCCCATCCGGGCAATCTGGAACGCGTTCCACTCTTCCGATGACATCTGGGCGGGCACGGGCACGAAGACGCTCTTGCGAATCGCATGCAGCGCGCCGCTCAATTGCGTCTGGTGGCCGAACAGGGACTCGTGAGATCGCTGCGACACGACAAATCGCTGGTAACCCTTGAACCCCTTGGAGACCGCGCTGCCCTCGTACGTGTACGCCACGCGCCCGGACACGCCGCCGATGGTCGGGTCCGCGAAATTCGCGACCAGCTTCCGAACGCAATCCGGCTCGTAACGGCTCGTCGCATCGCTGCAGATCACGATCTCGCCCTCGGCCGCTACGATCGCCTCGTTCAGCGTCAGCGTCTTGCCCAAACGCCCCTCGGTGCGCAGCAGCTTCACGCCCTCGCCCGCAAAGCGCTTGACGATGTCGTCCGTCGCGTCCGTCGAGCCGTCCGAGGCGATGACAATCTCCATTTTTTCCCGGGGATAATCGATCTCCAGCGTGTTACGGATCTTGGTCTCGATGACCTCTTCTTCGTTATAGGCCGAAACGATAAGCGTCACCGGTGGTTCGATCGCATCTTTCCGGGCTTCACGCCGTACAACGCGCGCCAGGAGATACGCCAGCACCGGATAGCCCACGAACGCGTACACCAGCAGGGCGACACTCAATCCGAAAACCCACAGCGATATCAGTGCCACCATTCCCATACGATTGATCCACGAGCGGAAAACGAGCCGATAACGACTCTCATGTGTCCGGCAGCCGACTCAACTCTGCGACGACAGTTTATGAAGTTCCCTGACGTGGCATTCTAGCACGCGAGACGCGGGGTCTCCATGTCGAGAAAGTCCTGTCTTTATTACCTGCAACAAGAACGTACTCGAGCCTTCTTCGATCTTCACGGCCGCACATCCTGAAACTCATCCGTCGGCGGGACGACGTGCACCGGCGAAACGCTATCCGGCATCGGATCCAGTGTCGGCCCTTCCGGTTCCAGGCTGTCCGGCGGCACGAGCGGCTGAGCGATCACCGCCTCGGTCACGGAGCCGTCGTATTCCGCCGGCTGAGGCTCGGTCCGACCAATGACGTCCAGCGTCTCCCACCGTCCGCCATGCCATCGCCACGCCAGCGCCGATCCGATCGACAGCAGGAACAGTGTCGCAAACGCCCACGGCCCCTTGATCCCCAGCGAAGGCCAGACCATGCTGATCGTCATGCCGCCGCCGACCATGAGTCCCCAGGACAGCACCGCCCCAGCCACCGCCGGCCAGAACGTATCTCCCGCGCCGCGCAGCGCGCAACTGTACGTGATCGCCACCGCATCGAAGAGCTGGAAAATCGCCACGAAGCCCATCAGGCTCGCGCCCAGCGCGATGACCACGCCATCATTCGTGAACCACGTCATCATCGTGCCGCCCATCGTGACGAACAAGGCGCCCATCAGCCCCATGTACACGAGGTTCAGCGTCAGCCCGAGTCGTGTCCGGTATCGCGCGAGGTCCGGGCGACCCTCGCCGATTGCGCGGCCGACCATCGCCGAGACCGCCATGCCGATCCCGATCGCCGGCATGAACGAGAGTTCCGTGAACCGCCAGCAGGTGGCCGACGCCGCCAACTCGGACGTACCCAGTCGACCGATCACCACCACGAAAAACGTCGACCACGCCCCGATGTCCAGGCAGAACGCCATGCCCGCGGGCCAGCCGATCTTCATCAGCCGGCGCAACTTGTCCATGTCCAACCGGCACGTCTTCGTCGCTTCATAGACCGCGCTGACCTTCCGCAGGCAGAACGCATCCATCAGCCAGAGCACGCGGACAACGGTCGCGATCACCGTGGCCAGGGCCGCGCCCTCGATCCCCATCGCCGGCATACCCCACCGCCCCAGCACGAGCCCGTACGTCAGAACGGCGTTCACGGCGGTGGACACGATCACCGAAATCGTATTCACGCGCGGCTTGTGGATCCCGATGAAAAAGTGACCGAGCGCCCCGCACACCCCGGCGGGGATGAGGCTCAGCATGCGCAGGCGCGTGTAGTCCACCTCCATCGCCACGACATCCGGCGCGTGCCCCACGGCGTTGAAGATCAGAGGAATCACCGGCCACAGCAGTAACGCCGCTCCCCCGTACAGCACCGACATCCACACCCCCTGCCACGCGTAGAGCGAACAATCCCGCGGCCGATTCGCCCCGAGCGACTGACTCACCGTCGTGCTCACGCAGAAGATGATGCCGATCATCAACGCGAAGACCGTGAAGAAGACCATCGTTCCCGATTGCACCGCCGCCATGGCGGAAGGCCCGAGCCGCGAGACGATGACGAAGTCCACGAAGCTCATCAGCGTCTCGGCTGCCGTCGCCGCCACGTTCGGCCCCGCCATGAGCAGGAGGCCCTTCAGTTCCGCGCGGCGGTCAATATCGAGCGGCGGCGCGTAACCCATTACGGAGGCGCCATGGGCATCGCCACCCTGCGCCTTCATGGCCGCCCCGACAGCAGGCGAAGTGTCCCCATCGGACCGTTCATGGGGGGTGTGATCGGTCATTGATTCCTTGGATTGCATAAGGTCATCCGTTCCATGCTTGCAGAAACACGTCCATCCATCGAACTTCGCATGGAGAAACGGGGCGCCAAAAAAAATCCCGAGAGCGGCAAGACTCTCGGGATCGGGTCGTCAAGAAATCGCATATTCCCGGAGCGCTATGCCGTACCTCCATCGAAGGCGGTCACGATGACAATGTCGGGAATATTCCAAATCATCACTTCGCTCCGGTCGGGGGCAGCGTCATCTATGCAGACAGCCTGACACTCGCCCAAGTCAGCATTTTCACATTACGGGAGAATCCCGATGCCACAAATATAGCTCGTCTCTCTGTCCCGTGCCACTCGTAAACAGAGTTTTTTCAGTCGCCGCCCGGGTTTAACGCCCCCGTAACATCCCGGGACCGGAGAATGTACTGTCCACCGGGCTGCTCGGATCCCGTTCACGCGGCTGCGTTCGGTCGGATCCCGGTGCAGCCGAACTCGATCCGCCCGGCGGGGAAAGATCAATCTCCGGGGCAGACAGGTCGATTTCAGGCGCATTTTCATTACCACCCGGCTGAGAAATCACGATCTCCATCACTCGCAGGAAAGTCGGCGCGATGCGTGTCTGCATCGCGTTGTACGCCGCATCCGAAGTCTCCAGCATCCCCCCTTCGATCTCAGTGGTGATTTCATCGAGTGCGGTAGCTATCTCGTTCATGAGGCCGATGATTTGCGCCTGAATCGTAGGATCGGTGGGCATGAACTCATCATCCAGGAGGATCGATGGATCTTCCACCAACCACGACCCATTGACCTGACGAAGGGGGAATTCCTCAATCGTATTTCCGTTCCCGCCCACCATGGTCACGGTGGCGGAATCGCCGGCCCCCCCCATCTGAATATCGCCGATTGACAATGACTTACCCATGCCACCGAGCATGGGTAATCCCCCGGTGCGAGGAGCCTCGAAAGGCGTTTCCGGGAAGGCCTGCCCCCAGGCAGCAAGAAACCGATTGCCCGCGCGGATGATGGGCCCCAAGGCTTCGTCCATGTTTTGTGCCTGTTCGAAAAACTCCGGAGTCGGATCGATCACCAGTTCGGACACTCGGCTGAAATCACCATGGCTCATCATGCTGATGATCGACGCCGCCGTCGCATCCGGCGAGGATGTATCCACGATCACGCCGCCCTCAGCGTCGCCAACGCCTGATCCTCCGACCGCGGCAGACGCCTCCTGCGGCTCCTCCGTCAGCGGAACGATGAGTGACGACTTCTCCGGCAGGCTCTCGAGGTTGACGAGCACCGGTCCGCCCACCGCCGCCTCCACCGAAACCGGCGGCAGCGGTTCGTCGTTCTCACTGCATCCCGACGCGAAAACCGCGCCGAGCGACAATGGCAAGATCATGCAGCATAGGAATTTATAATTGATCATCGAGTTCACCCTCGGGAAGGCGGGTCGTCTTCATCACTGCTGAGACATCAGAATAGCAACCGCCCGCCCCATGGGTCAACTGTTGCAACCCTGCCCACTCACGCCGGCTGAACGGCGGGGGCGGACTGATCGGCCGATTCGGACGTCGTTTCGCTTCCCAGCGAATACAACCGGCGGAGATCCTCGATGATCAAATAGAAGCAGGGCACGATCACCAGGGTGATGACGGTCGCGAAGAGGATGCCGTACCCCAGCGAAATCGCCATCGGAATCAGGAACCGCGCCTGCCGTGACGTTTCGAAGATCATCGGCGCCAGGCCGCCGAAGGTCGTGATCGTCGTCATCACGATCGGCCGGAACCGGCGGATCCCGGCGTTCAGAATGGCATCGTGCGGATTCAGCCCCGAGCGCTGGTTCCGATTGGCATAGTCGATCAGCACCAGCGCGTCGTTCACCACTACGCCCGACAGCGCGATGATGCCCATCATGCTGATGATGCTCAAACTGTAGCCCATGGCGATATGCCCCATCACCGCCCCCACGATCCCGAAAGGAATCGCGAGCATCACGATCATGGGCTGGATATAACTTCGGAACGGAATCCCCAGGCAGATGTAGATCACCATCATCGCGATGATAAAACCGTTCCTCAGCACGGTCATGCTCTCGCGCATCGACTCCTGCTTGCCCTGAAAGCTGAAGCTCAGCCCCGGGTATTTCGCCACCAGTTCCGGAAGCGTCGTCTCCTTCAGGCTGCGAATCACCTGGTCCGTATCACTTTCGGGCACCACGTCGGCGGTCACACTCACCGTGCGTCGCCCGTCCCGCCGGTTGATGGTCGTGTACGCCCGACCGCGCTCCACGGTAGCCACTTGACGTAAGGGCACATCTTTGCCGTCATCGGTACGCACGATGAACGATTCAATGTCGTACTCGCTCACGCGCTGAGCCTTCGGCAACCGCACCATCACGCGGATCTCGTTACGCCCGCGCTGCTGGCGGATCGCTTCACGCCCGTAGAACGAACTGCGTAACTGCCGCGCCACGTCTCCGGCCGTCAGACCGAGGCTGCGCCCTTCCGGCAGCATCTTGAAGTCGAGCTGCTGCTTGCCGGGCGTGTAGCCATCGTCGATATCCTTCGTGTTCGCGAACAGTTCCAGCTTCGCCGCCAGTTCCTCGCTCGCCCGATCCAGCACGTCGATCCGCCGATGGGCCAACTCCACCGTGAGTGACGACCCCGACCCCGGCCCGCCCCGGTCCGACTGGAATCGCAGATACTCCAGGCCCTCGATCCGGCCGACCTTATCCCGCCAGCGTTGCGAGACTTCGGTCGTGCTGAGCGGGCGAACGCCGGGCTCGGTCAGATACCCCGTCACACGCACCTCGTTGTCGCGGATCAAGGCCCGCACGCCCTTGACGAGCTGCTGATCGCTCTCGCGCTTCGCCTCCTCGGTCAAGTCGTCAAACGCGCCCACGAGTCGATCGCGCACATCGATCAGTCGTGACATCGGTGAACCATACGGCAGCACCGCCACCGCATCCGCCTGGTCCGACTCGACACGCGGCATCATCACCATGCCGATCCGCCCACTCATCACGTACGCACCCACGAGCAACAGGATCGCCACGGCGATTGCGGCGGTGGCGTACCGGAAGCTCAACGCCAGATCCAGGAACGGACCGAACACCTTCTGAATCACGCGCGAGATGAACCCACTCAAGCGCTCCTGCTGACGGTGGACGAAGCCGCCGAACCGCGTCGCGCTTTCCCGCTTACTGTGGGCCAGGTGCGCCGGCAGAATGAAGACCGATTCGATCAGCGAGATGATGAACACCGTGGAGACCACCATCGGGATGACCTGCCAGATCTTGCCCATGAAGCCCGGCACGAACAGCAGCGGAGAGAATGCCGCCACGTTCGTGATAATGCTGAACGTCACCGGTGTCGCCACGTCGCGCGCGCCCTGGATCGCCGCCGCCAACGGGCTCATGCCGCGTTGCCGATACTCGAAAATGTTTTCCCCTACGACGATGGCATCGTCCACAACGATACCCAGAGCCACGATGAACGCGAACATTGAGATCATGTTGATCGTGACGTCCACCCAGGGCAGAAACAGGAACGCTCCCAGGAACGAGATCGGAATCCCCATCGTCACCCAGAAGGCCAGCTTGTATTCCAGGAAAATCGTCATGATGATCATGACCAGCGCAAGGCCCATGAATCCGTTCTTCAGCAGGAGTTCGAGACGCTGGCGGTAGATCTCGGAATCGTCGTCCCGGATGTCGATATGGATGCCGTCCGGCAACGTCTGTCGGACGAGTTCGAGTTGGGTGCGCACCGCGTCGGACACGCTGATCGGCGTCTGCTTGCCGACGCGATAGACATCCAGGGCCACCGACGGATGGCCGTTGTATTCCTGAAGGTAGTAGCTTTCCTCGAACGTGTCGCGAACCGTGCCCAAATCGCGCACACGCAGCTCCGTCCCATCGGGCGACGTGACGATCGGAATCTCCTCGAATTCCTTTGCCCAGTCGCGACGCTCCTTCATGCGCATCAGGATTTCGCCCGATTCCGTGCGTACGCTGCCCCCCGGAACCTCCACCGAACGCCGGCGCAGAATCTCCGCCACGCGATCCAGTGTCAGGTCGTACGCGCGAAGGTTGTCCTGCGGGATCTCGATACTGACCTCGTAGCGCCGCTCCGGATTGATATCCACCTGTGTCACGCCCGGGTGCTGGAGCAACTGGTCGCGGACCTGCTCCGCCACCTCGCGCAGCACCCATTCGTCTGCATCCCCGTAGAGATTCAGGTCCATCACGTCGCGACGGCGCGTCGCCAGGCTGATATCCGGCTCTTCCGTACCGTCCGGCAGCGTCCGTATGCGATCCACCTCCTGCCGGATATCTTGGTACACCCGCTGGGCGTCCGCGTTCTCTTCGATTTCCGCCGTGATCGACGCCCCCCCTTCGCGGGCCATGGACGTCACTTCTTCCACGCCGACGATGCCGCGGACCCCCTCCTCGATCGCCAGCACGATCCCCTGCTCCACCTCCTCGGGGCTCGAACCCGGATAGGACACGCCGATGGTCACGATATCCAGTTCGAACTCGGGGAAGACCTCCTGCTTGATGTTCATGGCGAAGATGAACCCGCCCACCAGCAGCAGGATCATCAGCAGGTTGGGCGCCACGCTGTGACGTGCCATCCATGCGATGGGACCCCGTTCGGATTCGAGATGGGGATCAGCGTGTGGTTTCACGATCGCCCTCCTTGCGGTTCGGAGCGCTCATGGCCACACCTTCCTCGATCGGCCCTTCAGGTGATGACGGATCCGAAGTCACCAACGCCATGCCCTGCACCGGTGCGGGAATGTCGCTGACCACCAGTTTCTCCCCCGCGCTCAGTCCGCCGCGGACCATCACGTAGTCCCGATTCTGCCAGACAATGTCCGCCTCGCGAATGTCGAGCTTCTTGCCCTGCATGACCCAGACCCGGTTGCCCTCGCGCAGGGTAGTGCGCGAAAGCTTGAAGACGTTCTCGATCGGCCGCCCTTCGATGGTGACATTCACGTAGGATCCGAGAATCAGCGGGACGCCCTCGCCCTCGGCACTCGCCAGCGGATTCTCGATCGAGATGAGCACCCGCGCCATGCGGCCCTGCGGCTCGAGCTCGCCCATCAGCCGATCGACATGACCCGCCCACTCCTGAGCGTCAGCGGCATCGAGTTGCTGATGCACCGTCGCGGGCGACCCCTCGGCATCCGATGCTTGCGGAAAATCGATCCACGAGACCTGGCTTACCGGTATCGAGGCACGCACCCAGTATTCGTCCGTGCCGACCAGCGTGGCCAGTTGCGTCTGGGGAGTCACCTGGGCGCCGAGATCGATATCCTCCGAGATCACCATACAGTCGAAGGGCGCCTTGAGCGTCGTCCGTTCCAGCTCCAGCCGGGCTTCGGCCAGAGCGGCTTCGGCGTTGCTGACCATCGCCTCGGTGCGTTCCAGATGTGGCTTCCGTAAGGCAAGGGCCCGGTCCAGGTCACTGGCGTCCTTTTCCGCACCCAGCAACTCCCATTCGCGCTGAGCAATGTCTTGCCGCCCCTGTTCGATCTTGTACTCGTACTCGGCCTCCGTGACCTGGCTCTCGGCGCGCTTGACCGCCAGCTCGTAATCCGCTGGATCGATCTGCAGCATGAACTCCCCCTGGCGGAACGTCCCCCCCGGTACGAACGACGGGCTGATCTTCACGACCTCACCGCTGACGCGTGGCTGCAGCATGATTTGTTTCGTGGGCATCACCGTGCCCATCGCATGAATCCGTGCCGTTTCCTGGCTGGGGTGAACCTTCGTGACCTGGACGAACCGCGCGTGCTTCTCCACGTTGCGTTGGCGCGCTTTCGGGCCGGTCTCCATCAACCACTTCGCGCCCCAGACGCCTGATGCCACGACCACAATCGGTACGGTCACTTTCACCAGTCCGATCAACAGCCGTACGGCCAGTGGCCGGCGCGAGCGGCGTCCTGGAACGGTTTGCTTGGTCTGCTCGGATTCCTGACTCATGATTCATTCGCCTCAGACTTGGTGTCCTGACTCAACCATTCCGGCGGATCCAGGCGTGCGGGCCACGTCCCGCCCAGCGCCCGATACAGATCCAGACGAAACTCCACTAACTCACGCCGCGCCGTCACCAGACTGCGCGATAACGCCTGCGTACGCTCCAGCTCCGTCAATACCGGAAGATAATCGTTGGCCGCTTTCAGATACCGCTCCGTGGCTTCATTCAATGCGTTCTCGGCGTCGTCGATCTGACGCTCCAGCGCCGCGATCAACTCGCGCTGCTTGCGTTCCTGGATCAGGGCATCTTCCACTTCGCGGATCGCCGTCAGGATCGTCAGACGATACGCGGCGAGTCGTTCTTCGACGACGGCCAGTGTCCGCTCGACTTCTGCCTGACGCCGATAGCCGTCGAACAACGGCTGCGCGATCCCCGCAGCGAGATTCAAGAACCAGTCGTCCAGCACGTTGGCGATGTCGTCCGCGCTGTAACCGATCCCTCCCGTCAGGCGAATCGCCGGAAGCTGGTCGGCGCGAGCCTCCGCCACGCGATAGTCCGCCGCCCGCAAATCCGCCAGCGCTGCCATGACATCCGGGCGGCGTACCAGCAGATCTGCGGGTACTCCGATCGCCGGAAATTCAGGCATGCGTTGAAGATCATAAGATCCCAGATTCAGGTCGAACATTGGCGGTCTGCCCAGCAGGACCGCCAGCTCATGACGCAGAACCTGTTCGGCCGATTCGACTGCCGGAAACTGTCGCTCGATCTCACTGACCGCCTGGCGCTGCTGGTACACGTCCAAGGCCGATACTTGCGACTTGCGAAATCGCAATTCCACGAGTTCCAGGAACGTCCTGTTCGTCTCGAGCTGCTCCTCCAGGATGGCAGACAACGCCTGCTGCTCTTGAATACGCAACCAGCGCTCGACAACCTCCGCCACCACCGTGATGGCCGTCGCTTCGAGGTCCCGGCGCGTGGCGTCTTGATCCAACTGCGCGGCCCGATATCCCGAGGCGATCCGCCCCCACAGATCCACTTCGTAGCTCGCCGACAGCGAGAGACCGAACGAGGTCGTCGTCTGCGTAAGCCGATCCGGCGCTTTCGTGGAGGAACTCCCGGACGAGATATTCCCGATGGGTCCTCCGCCCGTGGTGCTGCCGGTGTTTTGCCCCAGCGCCCGGTTGGCGGTATTCGTCAATGCCTCTTCCAATCCGCCGGCCAGCGCGTCACGCAACTTCGTGCGGAACGTGGCTTCGTCCGTCTCCACCGTGACGCCTGTTCTCCGGTACGAAGCGTCACCCAGCAGATCGATCTGCGGATACAACAGCGCCCCGGCCTGCGTCGACCGAGCATCCGCCTGTTCCACGCGTGCCCAGAACTGGCGCAGGGTCAGGTTCTCCGAGAGCGATTCTTCCACGAGGGAATTGAGCTCCTCGCTCTCGAACTCCGTCCACCATCGCTCCACCGTGGCCGCCTCTGTTTCCTTCAAGGAGTACGTGGCGGGCAACGACCCTTCATCAGCGATGTCGCGTTTGGGCAGAAACGCATCGCACCCGGCCAGTGGCAGGATCAACAGAACCATGCAGAACAGGATCAATCGTCGCGTGCTCATCGAGGACTTCCACTCTCCACGTTCAGATGCTCCAGCGCTGCCAGCGAGAATTCGGCAATGTGCGACGCCAATTCCTCGATGTTCTCCGGGGTGTATGTCAGATGCGGCATTAGGCGCGAGATGATCGGTTGCCCATGCATCAGGTGCAGGCACTGCCCCACGACGCTCTCGGCGCACAACTCCGCTTTTTCCCGGGGCAGTCCATCGGTGATGGCCTGGATAATGCTGACCAGCAATTCGAATCGGGGACGGATGAATCGCTCCACCATGACATCCAGAGCTTCGGTCGGTTCGTGCATCTCCATCATCATCAGCCGACCGATCTGGGGCTGGCGTGTCTTCAGCAATGCCTGTTGAAGAAAGGAACGAATGAAGGCGTGGAGCCGTCGGGACGGGGCCAACGAAACATCCCTCGCGGTGGCAAGATCGTTGTCCCGATCAAAAGTGAGCTGGGCTCCCTCCATGATCGCCAGGTACAACCCCATCTTGTCACCGAAGTGGTAGTTCACCGCGTTCAAATTCGCATCCGCCTGGCCCACGATGTCGCGCACCGTAGCCTTGTGAAACCCTTTTTCCGCAAACACCTCCCGTGCCGCCTCAATCAGGCGTTCACGCGTGGATCTGCCGTTTTCGGAATCATGATTCATGAGACGACCTCTTACGTATGTATTAAACAAACGAATCATACAAGCGTTTCATTCATTCGGCAAAACATTTTTCTCCGGCGGCTCACAGCTCGATTGAAACCCTAACAAAAACCGAATATCATACCGGTGTGCTCATGGTCAGCGTGAAGCAGGAAGACTGCAGGGGTCGTGTGATCATTGGGAGGACGCAGCATGCGATTCGTCGACAATCCCCCGAACCCGTACGAAAGCACCCACCACGAATGGCTCGAACCACCGCCTCCGGTCAAGATCGAGGTCTACGAGGAGCAGGCCAAATCCGTGCTCTCCGAAAATGACAGCCCTGACGTGGGTTTTCGCTGGAGCGTCAACCCTTACCGCGGATGCCAGCACGGCTGCATCTACTGTTACGCGCGGCCGACGCACGAGTACCTCGGATTCGGGGCGGGTTCCGACTTCGAAACGAAACTCGTCGTCAAGACCAATGCCGCGGCTTTGCTGGAGAAGGCGATTACGGCGCGTAAGTGGCAGGGTGAACTGGTGGCGTTTTCCGGTGTGACGGACTGCTACCAGCCGCTGGAGGCCTCATATCAACTCACCCGCTCCTGCCTCAACGTCTGCCGGCGGTATCACAACCCGGTGGGCGTCGTGACCAAGTCGTACCTGGTCATGCGCGACGCCGATATCCTGCTGGAGATCCACCGCCGCGCCGCCTGTCAGGTGATGTTCAGCATTCCCTTCGCCGATGCGGAGACCTCGCGCCTGGTCGAGCCCGGCGCCCCCACGCCGGATCGCCGGTTCGAGGCCATGAAAAAACTGGCGGACCAGGACATTCCAGTGGGCATCATGGTGGCCCCGATCATTCCGGGGTTGAACGACAACGCTATCCCTGATCTGCTCTCCCGCGCCGCCGACTGCGGTGCCACGCATGCCCATTACATCGCCCTCCGCCTCCCCGGCAGTGTTCGGGACGTGTTCCTGACGCGTATCGACAGGGTGATGCCGCTTCGATCGACGCGCATTCGCAACCGGGTTCTCGAGATGCGCAACGGTAAGCTGAACGAATCCCGTTTCGGCCATCGGATGCGTGGTGAGGGCGAATACTGGGAGTCCATTCGCCGCCTGTTCGAAGTGGCCGCTCATCGGCGTGGCCTGAACGAGCCGTTCCGCATCTCGCCAAGTACCGATCCAGCCTCCTCGCTTCCCGAAACGCTGATGCAACGGTCGCAGATGACGCTTCCGTTCCGTTGACCAGATGTAGCCCCCGACGTCGATTCCGCCCCCGGCTTTCCTGAGATTGCTTTGAAAAGGCGATTACGATTGTCTCCAATAGGCCGCCCCCTGCAGGATTGCGTGTGGCATCCTTCACAAATCGTTGAAATGGCCCATTTTTCTCTGCCCCCTTCGCGTATTATCTGATAAACTGATGTTGATATCGCATTAAGTGATTATACGGAAGACGGGGATATCGCAAAGGAGCATTCCATGTTTACCCCACGTTGTACGGGGCGCGACTCCAAACCTGCGGCGCAGCCTTACTCACTCTTGTTTTTCTTGGTTTTGACTCCCACGCTGTTCGGGGCCGATCCGATTCCGACGACGGCGGAGGACTTCGTGCTTCCCGGTACGCAGCCCAACACGCTGCCTCAGGAGATACGCCTCGAGAATCAGTGCAGCCTCTGTCACAACGTCGAGGCCATCGGTCGTGCTTGGCAGGGCAGCATCAAGGCCCACGGCGGGCGCGATCCTCTGTTCACCGCCGCGCTGGCCATTGCCGATCAGCAGGCCCCCGGCTCCGGTGAATACTGCATCCGCTGCCACATGCCGCGCGGATGGCTGGCCGGGCGGGGCACCCCTTCCGATGGCTCCGCCATCACCGCCGGTGATCGCGAATCGGTCAACTGCGCCTTCTGTCACCAGCAGGTCGATCCCATCTATGAGCACGGCGTTTCCCCGGCCATCGACGAGTCCGTTCTCAATGCGCTCGGGGACTTCGAACCCGACCAGGTCCACAACGGCTCGTACGTGATCGATCCGGACCCCTCCCATCTCCGCGGGCCGTTCAACAACGCCGACAGCCCGCACTCGTGGTATTTCTCCCCCTTCCATCAGTCCACCGACATCTGTGCCAACTGTCATGACTCCGGCAACCCCCTCCTGAGTCGTGACGTGGACGACACCTACCAGCTCAATGCGTACAACACGACCGCGCCGAGCTACGAGAAGTCCGAGCAATTCCCGCTCGACCGCACCTGGAGCGAATGGTCACAGAGCGCCTTCGCCCAGGGTCCGATCGACATGGGAGGCCGCTTCGGTGGCAACAAGACGATGGTCAGCACCTGCCAGGACTGCCACATGCCCGATACCAGCGGGCGGGCCTCCAACTGGTACGCTTTCGGTATCTACCGCGATGATCTGCCCCAGCATCATTTCAACGGGTCGTCGACCTGGCAGCTGGATGCCATTGCCAACCTCTTCCCCGAGGAAGTGGACGTCTTCAGAATCGAAGACGCCAAGCAACGCAATCTCGACATGATTCGCAACGCCGCCTCACTCGAGGTAAGCCAGTCCGGCGAGTGGCTCAAGGTCCGCGTCATTAACGAAACAGGCCACAAGCTGCCGACCGGCTTCCCGGACGGAAGACGCATGTGGATCAACGTGGTGTACAAGGAGAATACCGGGCTCGTCATCGATGAGCGCGGCAATTACAACTTCGGCACGGGCGATCTCGACGCCGCGTCCACGAGCGTCTACGAAGCCGTGCTCGGCATGGACGAGGGCATGGCCGCCGCGACCAACCTCCCGCCGGGTCCGTCGTATCACTTCATCCTCAACAACACGGTCATCCGGGACAGCCGCATCCCGCCGAGAGGCTTCACCAACGCGGGGTTTGCGTCGGTGCAGGCAGCGCCGGTCGACTACGCTTACAACGACGGGGTCCACTGGGATGACACGTACTACAGCATTCCCTCGAGTGCGACGACGGCGGAGGTGACGGTCTACTTCCAATCCACATCGAAGGAATACATCACCTTCCTGCGCGATGCGAATCAGACCAACTCGGCGGGGCAGACCGCCTACGACGAATGGCTGGCATCCGGAAAGTCACCACCGGTGGACATGTCCAGCGATACGCTGACGCTGATCGACGTGCATCCCCTCGACTTCGATGCTGATGGCGACGTGGACAATGGCGATCTCGCCATGGTGCAGGATTGCGCGTCCGGGCCTTACGTTCCCTACGGCCGAAGTTGTTTCCCCGCCGACCTCGATGTCGACGGCGACGTGGATCAGCAGGATTTCGGGAAGATGCAGCGCTGCCTGAGCGGCCCGGGCATGGCCCCCGACTTCGCCTGCCTCGATTGAGGTCACGGCGACGCCTCGTGAAGACCACGGGAAAATCGCCGCCGGGACTCTCGATCTCCCGGCGGCGATCCCTTGCCTCAAACCGGCGGGAGATTTCACTCCGAGGCCGGCGTCAAGCGTGAGGTTTTAAAGGGATCAGGCTCCTCGATTTCGAACGCATAGGGAGGCAGGTAGTATTCCCAGAACGCCTCCCTCAAGTCTTCATCATCGATGGCGAAGTGCCCTTGCTTCTCGTGCTCCTCGAGCCACAGCCGCATCGCCCCGACCGCCTCAATCCCCGCCTGCTGCCAGATCACGGCGCCGCCATAACGTTCTTGAAGCGATTGATGGAACTTGCGGTTCGACACAAGTCGCTCGGCGACCAGATCCGCCTCTTCGATCATCTTGGGCTTCGAGTAATAGCCTACCTTACCCCAGGAGGTCACGGTCAAGGCTCCGACACACAATCCCATAACGATATGCTTGTTCACGTCGCGTTCCCCGAAACAGATCTGCCCCTGTCCATCTACACATGTGCGTAGTCATGGTTCAACTGTTCATTATTGTACGCGAGTACGCAATCTCCAAGTCCTAATTTGCATTGATTTCAACCGGATGCGCGTGGTATCGTGGATGAAATGAAGCGGAGGCGAACTCAGTCACTGGCGAGCTGTATCTTCGGAATCGTGTCTATCATGACATCGATGAGCCGGGCGGGCACCTGGGTCGGTGATAACGACGGACTGGTCAACCTCACTGTCAACGGCATCGGGATCGCCGCGTCGAATCCTGATACGCTCTACCTCCAGGCGCGATCGCTCGGGGTGTACAAGAGCACCGACGGAGGCGCGACGTGGTCGAAGACCTCCTCCTTCAACAATGACAACGGCCCGGGCTACGATCACCTGATCCACACGGGCCCGACCGTTCATCCCACTGACGCCTCCATCGTCTGGGTCGCCAGTGGCGGCCGTGTGTACAAGACGACCGATGGGGGCGGTTCCTGGCAACTGTCCAGCAGCGGCACAACGGTCAACAACTGCAATGGGGTTCATGGGGTCGTCGTCGATCCCACCGATGCGGATCATCTTCTTGCCGGAACGATCGTCGCGGGCTGCGATGGTGGCGTCTTCGAATCGATTGATGGCGGCGATACGTGGACGAATATCGCCGGTTCCAACATGCCGGGTTCGGGTGTGGGCAACGATGCCTGGCCGATCGTGATTGATCCTTCGGTGCCGACACGCGTTTACTGTGGATCCCCGCACAACTCGTTCTACCGTTCGATCGACGGCGGCAACTCGTGGATCAACGATCCCCCCGTCTCCGGCGATCACAGTACATATGCGTTGACAGTTAACCCGCTGGCCACGAACGAGGTCTTCTGTCGTGAAGTCGGGGGGACGTGGCAGAGTAGCGATTACGGCGACACGTGGGTACGCCGGACGCAATGGTTCAATGACCGCGCGTTCACCGTGATGCGCTTCGCCCCATCGAATCCGCAAATCGCCTACGCCTTGGTCGGTGATGAGATCTGGCGCAGCTCGAACAACGGAAACGACTGGACACAGGTTCAATCCCTGATCGGTGGACCGCGCTGCCTGGAAGTGGATCCCGCCGATCCCGATACCATTTACGTCGGCACCGCCGGCCTGGGCATGTTCAAGAGTACCGATGGCGGTGCCACGTTCAGCGAGATCAACAACGGCCTCCCCATGACCGCGCAGATCCGCGGATGGCAGACGTTCGGGGATCCGCTCGATCCCGGCGGCATGTATTGCGTTCTCGAAGGCAACACCATCTATCATCGTGCCTCCGACGAAGATACGTGGAGCTACTACAGCGTGCTTCCAGGCGGTGGACTGCCGGTCATCCAGATCGAGCGCCATCGCCCGAACCGATGGTATTGGGCGGATGGCGTGCTATGGCGATCGCTCGATTCCGGCAAGACGTGGGAGGCAGTGTACGATAACGGCAGTTCGACATCGGTTTTCGATGTCTGGCTGGACCCGCGGAAGTGCGGGCGCCTTGTTCTGGGCGATCGTGACGGAAGCCGAGTGCTCACCAGCGACGATGGCGGTGACTCCTGGACGATACGTGGCCAGGTCCCTTCGTTTGATGGTTACCTGGGCGGCATCTGCGGCGACCCGTTCGATGAGAACGTGTACCTCATCGCCGCCTCTCCGTTGTACCACTCCGGTGGGCAGAACGGCTATGTCTGGCGCTCCATGGATGGTGGCGCGAACTGGACGCACATCCGCGACGGCATGTTTTACGGCGATTGGCGGATCGGTCACGGGTACTGGCGGCTGGTGGGTGGTGAGATGCGCCAGGAGCAAACCTGCTGCGGCGGCTATCATGTCAACCTCGACGGCGCGACTTTCGGCGACGGCGTTTACGAATGCCGAATACGCATCCTCGATTCCAATGAAGGTCAGACCCAGTACTGGGCGGGCATGCTGATCCGGACGGCCTCGCCCGACAGCCAGTTCACCGACTCCGGCTGGCTCGTCTTCATGCGGCGGAACGGTGTGATCGCGTTATGGAATGTTGTGGATCAGACGGTGATCAATGCGGCCGAAGTGCCCATCGTCAGCGACACGTCGCAGTTCGTCACGATCCGGCTGGAAGCCAACGGCAACCAGTTCGCGCTTTATGCCGATGACACACTGGTCGGCATGTACACCGACTCGAACCATCGCTTCGACGGCCCCGGTTACGTGGCGCTGCAGACCAATCGCACGCAGGCCGCGTTTGATGACCTGTCGATCACGGGGGGGAGCAGTTTCAGCGACTCATTCGATCCCGCGACCCAGTTCGGCGCGTACTGGGGCCGATGGGTCTCGGCGGATCCGCACACGCCCGGTCGATTCGCCTACGCCACACAGTGGGGCGGGCTCTGGTTCAGCACGGATCACGGGGCTTCCTGGTACCGCATCTCGACCGATGCCCAGGGAGGATACCTGCACTACCGGCCGCTCTTCTCCCTGCTTCGCGGCGGCAATCTCTATGCATGCAGCGGAACGGGTTACAGTTGGCGCATTCACAGCTACCGGGATGACGGACTCACGAGGCAGGCCGTCGGCCAGCCGCTTTCCTACAGCACGTGGCTCCTCGGCGAGGACCCGCATGACGCGAATCGTCTCTACGCCGCCTTGTACGATCTCGGCATCAGTGTGTATGAAGGCGACGACATCGTGGGCGATCTCGCGTCTTCGATTCCGGTGCGGATCGATGCCGATGCGGACGGCGACGTGGATCTTTCGGATTACGGAAAGATCCAGGCCTGCCTGAGCGGCTCCGGTTTTCCTTCGACCGATCCGGAATGCACACGGTTCTGGATGGATGGGGACGATGACGTCGATGTAGATGACCTTGCCGAATTCACCGATTGCATGGCGGGAAGTTTGATCGCACCCGATCCCGCCTGCGACTGCCCCACGCCCTGATGATTGAGCAATCGCGGAGGCTGGCTCACCCACACTACCACCCCAACAAATCCAGCACCGCCTCGCACGCGCGGCTGAGGCCGAACGCGCCCAGTTGATCGCGGCGCAGCCAACGCGCGGGTCGGCCCGCGATGCGGGTCACGCGTTTGCCTTTCGGGACCTCGGCGCGATGGACATGGAACGTCATGCGTCGATGCGAGAGAAGTCGTGTGACGTTGCCGAGGGAATTCGGATCCATGCTCGCGCCGTCGGGAAGATCGCGAAGCAGTCGCTTCCGCGCGGCGGTGAGCGACTCGCCCTCGTCGAGCGTGACGCCGGGCAGTTCCCACAACCCCGCCCAGAGTCCCTCTTCCGGCCTCTGCACGAAAAGCAGCGTCTTGCCGCGCTGCACGGCCGCCACGACCACTGACGCCGCTTTCACTTTCGTCCGCTTGGCGGCGGCGGGGATGCGATCCGTCGTACCGTTCGTACCCGCTTCGCACATCATCCGCAACGGACAGAGCAGGCAGTTCGGCGCTTTCGGCGAGCACACCGTCGCCCCCAGTTCCATCAGCGCCTGGTTGAATCGCCCGACGTGCTTACGCGGCAGCAGCTTCTCCGCCTCCGCCCAGAGATGTGCCTGCACATCGGTCCGTCCGACGTCCGCCTCGATGCCCAGCACGCGGGTCAGCACGCGAATGACATTACCGTCCAGCACGGCGGCCCGCGTGTCGTGAGCGATCGACGCGATGGCCCCGGCGGTGTAGCGCCCCACGCCCGGCAAACGCATCAGCGCGTCCACCTCCGCCGGCACCTCGCCCCCGAACTCCTCGACGACCATGCACGCGGCGGCGTGAAGGTTCCGCGCCCGGCGGTAATAGCCCAGCCCGGACCACATCGCCAAGACGTCGTCTAGGTCCGCCGCCGCCAGATCGCGCACCGTCGGGTAACGGGCCATGAACCGATCGAAGTACGGTACGACCGTCGCGACCTGCGTTTGCTGAAGCATGAACTCCGCCAGCAGCTGGGCGTAACCGTCGCCCTCGCAACGCCGCCACGGCAGGTCGCGCTTCGCCCGGTCGTACCAACGCACCAGCCGGGACCGGAACGCTCTTGCCGCCTCGCGATCCAACGCGGGGAATTGCTCTGGTTTGTCAACCTTCTGATTCAATCGTTTGACTCTCCGCCGGCGTACAGTCCGGCCTTCGCGCGAGTTTCTGCCGAAGTGCACACGCGACCTGACGCCGCCATTCTCACGCTCGATCCGCAAAGCACAAGCACGCCGGTAGTCGCCCCACCGCCTTTGCACTACCATCGGCCCCATGATCACGTGTGAGATGTTACGCCTGCGGCTTTCCGATGGGTACGAAGGTTTCGCGCGGTTGTGGATGCCGGAGCGTCCGGTCGGCGGGCTGCTGTACTTGCACGGCATCCAGTCTCACGGTTTGTGGTACGAAGGGTCGGCTCAACGGCTGGCGGAGGCGGGGCTGGCGGTGCTGCTGCCCGATCGCCGCGGGAGTGGCCGGAACGAAGTCGATCGCGGGCACACGCCGTCGGCGCGGCGGTTGCTGACCGACGTGGCGGAGTATCTGGACGAGCTGCATGTGCTCACCGGGCTGGCGCGATTCCACATACTCGGCGTGAGTTGGGGCGGCAAACTGGGCCTGGCGTACCAGCGGCACGAGCCGTCGCGCGTGGAGTCGCTCACGCTTTCGGCGCCGGGACTCTTTGCGAAGGTGGACTTCCCGCTGGCGAGGAAAGTCCGCGTGGCGATCTCCGCGTACACGATGGGCAAGACGCTGTTCGAGATCCCGCTGCAGGACCCCACGCTGTTCACCACCGACCCTGAGCGTCAGGTGTTCATCCGCGACGATGCGCTGGCATTGATGAAGGTGACCGCCAGTTTTCTGCTGGCCTCGCACTGGCTCGACCGCTACGCCACCGGCGTCGATCGCGACGGTCCCGCCTGCCCCCTGCGCCTCCTTCTCGCCGAGCACGACCGCATCATCGACAATGACAAGACCGCCGCCTTCGTCCGCAGGCTGAGCTGGCCCGACCGCACGATCACGATCTACGACAGCGCGCACCATACGCTGGAGTTCGAGAAAGACGGCGGGCGGTACGTGGACGACCTGGTGAGTTGGTACGATGGTCGATGAAATCTCAGGCACATCTCAAGTGCACTCGGAACCGGGGTATCACCGGGATCACACGGAGCGATGAGCACGCCAATTGCTTTCCTCAAGCGTGAATCTGTCGAAATGGGCGTCGAAGGACGAATCGAGCGGACTGCAGGCATAGAGGCCGAAGCGCACGGGTTGATTCGGCGGCGGAGGCGGATCGCGCCGGGCCGTATCGGGCGTCGTGGGCCCAAGCGCGTGCAGGTGAAAGATGCGCATCTGCTGGAAGGCGACTCCGTCGGAGGATGATTCGATGAGAAAATCCGGTCCCCGACGGCTGAGGCGGTACCACATGACAACCGGCGTGGCGATGTCGGTCGTCGCCCAGTCGGAGTGACCGCCATTGGTGACGACACTGCCGAGTCGCGAGTAGTTCGCGTTCTCATATTCGACCGACGCCTTGAACCAATGGTCACTGTCGAGATGAATGATCAGACCACACTGGTCAAAGCGCTGTCGATAGGCAAAGGAGGCTCTGACGGTGAGAGTGAAGTTGTCGCGGCGCTCGATCAGCAAGGCGGGGGCGTTGTCGTTGCGAAAGCCGTAGTAGGTGCGCTGCCAGAAGTCCGTCTGCGGTTGGGTGGTAATCGTGACGGATTGATCGGTGACGGTGTACCTCTCCGGCGGATGAAGCCAACTGGCTGATGAGAAGTCGGGGGTCATGCGTGATTCCTGATAATGCGAGAGTGTAACCGTCTTGTGCTGTGCCCGATGCAACTCGCGGCAATTCGGATCGGAGAGCCCCGCATCGATTCTGTAGTGGCGTGTGGGCTCCTGTCGCGGGATTCCTTACGCGAACACCACCAGCGCACCATGTTCAATGGAAAGTCTTGCCGCTTTGTGCAGAGTCAGGCAAGTGTAGGACTCGATGCCGTAGCGTTTCCAGCGTTGATCGCCTTCTCCTTGCGATTCTGCCGACTCAAAGACTTCGTCACTCTCCGGATCCAGGTCCAGCGGCAGTTCGAGCTGTTCGGCCAGCACCCGGGTCTCCTCGAGCAAACGAACGGATGAGCCTACGAGTCCACCAGGGATTTCAAGATCTTCGGGCGGCAGCAATACATCAGGAAAATCCTGCGGAACGTAGAAGCCCTCGGCATCGCTGTGGTTGATGAGATGATCGAATGCCCTGTTGGCGGCCTTCCTGCCAAACAGACTCTTCCAGAAGGATGCTCCCGAGTTGGAGACCGACTTGTAATACTCCTGCAGAACGGGATCCTCCGGCGCGTCGGCTCCCCCCGGCTCGGGCAGCGTCGCCCCCAGCTCAAGATGTGCGGCGATCCGCCGGAGGTAGTGAAGTCCCGAGTAGCCGAACATATCTGCCGACCAGTCAGGACAGTTCTCCGGCTCGGTGTGTGGCGACAAACCGGCGGATTCCAGAAATCGGTTCAGTCGCTCCACCTCATTGCGAAACCAATTCGCCCCTTCTTCATCTACTGTCACAAGGTCCGCATAGTAGCCAACGCAAACACACAATCCCATGGTATATCCCCTCAAGCCTACTACTTCGTCGAGGCTGATTCTGAATCTTTCCACCCGGCCCAGATCCTCTGCCCCTGGCTAACGGCGTTTGGCCCTTCGAGCCTGGGTCTTGATTGTTCTCGAACTTGGGACTTGATTGCTCCCAAGCAGTGGTGCTGAGAATTCCCTGAATCGCCGATATCATGTCTTCGCGACTTCGCGACTTCGCGCGAGACAAAAACCGCCCTCGAGAGATTCACCCCTCTTCCGCCTCATGGTAATCCGGATCGAGGTCGTAGGCGACGGTGCGGATGCGGTTGACTTTGGGTTGCTCGACGACGGGTGGAAGTTCGCGGCGGCGGAGGGCGAGTTGGCAGGCGAGGCGGAGAGCGGACTTCATGCTCTCGGGGTTGGCTTTGTTCTGACCGGCGATGTCGAAGGCGGTGCCGTGATCGACGCTGGTGCGGATGATTGGCAGGCCGAGCGTCGTCTGGCAGGCGGACTCGAACGCCACCAGCTTCACCGGGATCAGCCCCTGGTCGTGGTACATGGCGACGACGCCATCGTACGCCCCCTGCATCGCCCGCCAGAAGATCGTGTCGGCGGGAAACGGCCCCTCGACGTAGTACCCGGCCTCGCGGGCCATGGTGATGGCCGGCTCGATGATCCGCCGCTCCTCGTCGCCGAACATGCCGTTCTCCCCGGCGTGCGGGTTCAACCCGCACACGGCAATCCGCGGCTCCTCGATGCCGAACCAGTTCCTGAGCGCCTCGCCCATGTGATCGATCGGCTGGAAGACGCGGCCGATGGTAAACGAGTTGCGAAGCTCGAGCAGCGGCTCGTGAATCGTCGCCAGCGCCACGCGCAGCTTGCCGCCGACGAACATCATCGTCACGCGGCGGGTCTTGAACGCGTGGCCCAGCTTGTCGGTGTGGCCGGGATACTTGAATCCCGCCAGGTGCCAGCTTTCCTTGCAGATCGGCCCGGTCACGATGGCGTCGATCTGCTGCGTGCGGGCGGCCTCGATCGCCGTCTCCAGAAACGTCATCGACGCCATCCCCCCATCGACCGTCGCGTGGCGAATGGCGGGACTGAAGATTGGAAACTCGTCGAAGTCCGCCACCACCACGCCGCTCTCGATCCGTGTGACGATCTCGTGCGGCAGGCGGAACCAGAACTCGTTGATCTCCGCGCGATCGGCGGCGTACTCGATGGCCTCGTTCAACCCGTACACGATGAAGCGGCCGAGGTTGCGGATCTCCGGATCGGCCAATGCCTTGACCAGCACTTCCGCGCCGATCCCCGCCGGATCGCCCATGGTGATCCCGATGAGCGGCTTCTCGTTTCGGGGTGTGTCTTCGGGAGTGGCGTTCGCGGATGAGGTACCGTTGCTGTTTTCGGGAGGACGCGTCATGGCATCACCACCCGTTCTCACGCAGCACATCGACGGTGAGCGAAGGTTTGAAGAGGCTCTGCTGCCTGAGCGTGTGCACCACCGTGCGGACGAGGATGTCGGTCTCGATATTCACAGCCTCGCCGCGCTGCAGATCTCCCAGGCAGGTCACGTCGAGCGTCGCGGGGATCAGCGCCACGCTGAACGTCTCGTCGCTCACGCGGGCAATGGTCAGCGAGACACCGTCCACCGCCACCGAACCCTTGGGGATCAGGAACGGCATCAACTCCGGCAGCGGCGCGAATGTCCAGATTTCCCCTTGCGCGTCACGCGCGATGTCGGTTACCGTGGCGATACCGTCAATGTGCCCCTGCACGAGGTGACCATCCATGGGATCGCCGACACGCAGGCTCGGCTCGAGGTTCACGCGCTGATCGATGCGCAGTCGGCCCAGCGTGCTGCGTTCCAGTGTCTCCGGCACGGCGTCGAACTGAATCGTCACGTCGTCGGAGTCGACCACCGTCAGGCACACGCCGTTGATCGCCACACTCGCTCCGTCTTGGATCGGCCGCGGCAGGTCCGGCGCATCGATGAGCAGACGGGCCCCGTGCGATCCCTTGAGGATCGAACGTACGCGACCGGTCGTGACCACGATTCCCGTAAACACTGACACCATCCGAGGTTGGAGACATGTGCCTCACGCGACGCACAGTTTATGCTAGTCCTCGTGGATCGGCAGTGTCAAGTTGATCGACCTTTTCGCAAGGTCGACGCAAGTATCGAATCAAGGCGGCGGCAGGGAGTATTGAGAACAGAAGGATGGGGTACATCGCGCTGACCATCAGCGTCCACAACACCGCTTTGTGTCCAGCCTGATCGCTGCCCAGAGCGAAGTACCGCCAGTACACGCCGTAGCGATCTCCCCATGCGCTCTCGCGTATCCGTGGAGGGTAAACGTTGCCTTGATCATCCACGATTCCGAGAGTGCTTCCCAGGTAAGGTCCGCTCACCGCATCATTGAAGAAGACCAGCCGTACATCCATCCTGCCCGAACGCTTGATCCCGAATTGGAAATCCTTCCCCGCGGACAGATACGCCCCCTCCGGCACGATCAGGAACCCGATTCCGAAGAGAATACACATCGCGACAAGCAAGATCGCCGAGACGACCATCGCTGAATGTTTCACGATACCGATGGCATGAATCTTCATCGGACTTCCCCTGATCCCCATGGAAGGATAGACGCCACAGGGTGTCCCCAACGATACATTTCTCCGGATCTTCGGCTACACTCTTAGCATGTCAAACGAATGGGACGAACGCTATCGGTCGGGTGACACACCATGGGACGGCGGTGTCGAATCGCGGGAACTGGTGCGCGTCGTTGAGGCATTGGGGCTCCGCTCCGGCCGGGCGCTGGATGTCGGGTGCGGCACGGGCTGCGACAGCCTCTGGCTGGCCCGGCACGGCTTCGAAGTCACCGGCATCGACTTCGCCCCCACCGCCATCGAACGCGCTGAACAGCGCGCCGCCCGCGAAGGGGTCACCTGCCGCTTCCTGCAAGCCGACGTCCTCAACCCGCCGGACCTCTACCCCGGCGAGTCCGAACCGCCCTTCGACTTCATCTTCGACGGCGGATGCTTCCACGTCGTCCGCAAGGTCGACGAAGCCGGCGCCGTCCGACAGTTGCGACGCTGGTGTCGCCCCGAAGGCAGACTGCTGGTGCTCACCGGCAATGCCGACGAGCAAGCCGAGGAAGGCCCTCCCCGCCTCACCGAGCAGGAGCTCCGCGCGGCGTTCGAGGGCGCCTTCGACATCCTCGACCTGCGCACCTGCCACTTTCAGACCGGCCCGCAACTGGATTACGAACCGCTGGCGTGGTCGGCGCTGATGGCCCCGAAACCCTGAGACCCCGACATCCCTCCAACATGACCGCCTCATCTTGTCAGCCCTTATGGCTGCATCTACAATCGCGGCGATCTCCAGAATCCCAGGCATAGCTCCTCCGCATCCCGCCCGACCGCAAACGCACCGCAAGCTCAAGCAAGGGATGCCGGAAGACATCCTCTGAACTTTGAACAGGAGCGAATCGGCGATGAAACTGACACAACGCGTGGAACAACTTCAGGAATCGGCAACCCTGGCCGTCGGTGCGAAGGCGGCCGCCATGAAGAAGCAGGGGATCGACGTGATCGGCTTCGGCGCGGGCGAGCCCGACTTCGATACGCCTGACTTTATCAAAGATGCCGCCAAGGCCGCCCTCGATCGCGGCGAAACGAAATACGCCAAACCCGGATCCGGTGTCCTGCCGTTGAAAGAAGCCGTCTGCTCGAAGCTCAAGCGCGAGAATCAACTCGACTACACAACGGACCAGGTGCTCGTGACCGTCGGCGGCAAGGAAGCGCTCTGGCTGGCGTGCATGGCGTTGCTCGAACCGGGCGACGAAGCGATTGTGCCCGCACCTTACTGGGTCAGCTACCCCGAGCAGATTCAACTCTGCGGCGCGACGCCCGTCATCGTGACCGGCAAGGAAGCCAACGGTTTCAAGCTCACTCCGGCGGAGATCAAGGCGGCCATCACGCCGAAGACGCGTGTGCTCATCTTCAACTCGCCGAGCAATCCCGGCGGTTTCACGTACAGCCCCGAGGAGGTCAAGGCCGTTGCGGAAGTCGTGGCGGGCAAGGACATCATCGTATTCAGCGATGAGATGTACGACCGGCTGATTTACGGCAATCAGCGGTTCGTCAGCTTCGCCGCCAGCGGGCCGGACGTCATGGGCCAGACGCTCACGTTCAATGCCGGTTCGAAGACCTACTCCATGACCGGCTGGCGCGTGGGCTACGTGGCGGGTCCGCAACCGATCATCAAGGCCATGTCCAAGCTCTCGAGCCAGACCACCAGCGGGACGTGCAACTTCAACCAGCACGCCCTGGCGGCGGCGCTCAACGGCGACCAGGCCCCGGTCGAAGAGATGCGCAAGGAATTCGAACGCCGCGCCGAGTACATGCACCAGCGTCTCAACGAGATCGCCGGCGTGCGTTGCCTGCCGCCGACCGGCGCGTTCTACGCGTTCCCGAATGTCTCCGGCAGCTACGCCAGGCTGGGCGTCAAGGATTCGCTGGAGTTCTGCAGCAAGGTGCTGGAGGAGGCGAAGGTGGCGGTGGTCCCCGGCGTGGCCTTCGGCTGCGATGAAAACGTCCGCCTCTCGTTCGCCACGAGCATGGAGAACATCCAGGAAGGGCTCGACCGGTTGGAGAAACTTCTGGGCAAGGCCTGATCGCCGCATACCAGAACTCTCGATGAGCACGACTTATGGACTCATTTTCGACGTGGACGGCGTCATCGCCGATACCGAGGCGGTCAATGCCCGCGCGTCGATCGAGGTATTCGCCGAACGGTTCGCTCTTCAAGGCGTGAAGCGCGAGGATTTCGAAGACGGCGTCGGTCGTGGCGCGGAAGAGTACATGCGTGCGGCGGCGCGCGTCCACGGGCTCGAACTGACCGACGAGCAGGTCCTCGACGCCAGCCGCCTCCGGCAGGAGAAATTCCTCGCCATGCTCGCCGCCGATCCGCTGCCACCCTTTCCCGGCGTGCGTGAACTGATGGATGCCGCCATCACCGACGCCGACTTCACCGTCGGCATCGCCACCTCGAGCGACCGCCACAAAGCCGGCGCCGTGTTGAAGGCAGCCAAGATCCCCGTCGAGCGCATCGCGTATGTCAACGGCAGCGACGTCACGCACAAGAAGCCGGATCCGGAACTCTTCCTGCGCTGCGCGCAGCGGATGGCGATCGACCCTGCGCGGTGCGTCGTCATCGAGGACGCTCCGAACGGCATCGAAGCCGCCCGGGCCGCTGGATGCTGCTGTGTGGCGGTGACCAATTCCTTTCCCTCCGATCGATTGCAAGACGCCAACCGCGTCGTGAACGCGCTGACGGAAATCGACCTCGCATCGCTCCGCGACTTGATCGGTGATCCATGACGGCTTCGGCCAGCGCGACTACAATGCCGCTCATGACCGAGGCTTCACCGAATGTAACCCAGAAACCGTTGACGACGCGACGCGTCTGCGGTGTCGCGCGCGGCCGCGCACTGACGCGCGGAGCGTTGATGATACTTTGTGGCTGGATCCTGATGTTCCCCACGTATCTGGCATGGCCGAGCATCCAGTTGTCGCCCGCCGCCGGGCCGAACCGCGTGACCGATATCGCCCTGGCCATCGCCGTGGGCGTGCCGCTCCTGATCGGTATCCTGTTCATACTCGCGGCGTTTCGCTGGATCCTGCTCGCCGCCTGGCCCCGGCCCCTTCGCATCACCGTCGATCCGGACGCGCTCATTCTCGACATCGGCCCGTTCAAGAAACGCGAGCTGCGTTGGCGCGACATGGACGCCAGCTATTCCTACGAGCGCGAGGACGACCCCGACGACGAACCCGATCCCGAATTACTGGCGCTCGAGCCCGAAGAGGAGATGGAAGCTCACCTGCCACGAATGCGCCACCCGAAGGTCGATGGCGACGTCCGGTGGCTGCTGCTGCGCTTCGCCGCCGCCGGGGAAGCGGAGATCGCCCGGGTGATCCATCCCTATATTCTTCAAGGCCGCCGGCCGCGCGCCCGGCACGACGATTCCCCTTCCCACGACAACCCTGAGGATGCATCATGAGCCAATTGCCACGGACCTGGGGCCCTGGACAACTCTTCGCCTTCAGCGGGATGGACGGGCCGACCTGCGCGACTTCGCCCATGGTCGCTCACACCCTCGCCGAGCGCCTCGGCCTGCGCGTCTTCTTCGAGCCTCCGGTGGAGATCTGGTGCCAGGCCCACCGACCCGACGACCCGACCCGCAAGTACCCGCGCTGTATGCCCGAATATGAGATCATCTGCGGAGATGCTATCCGGCTCACCGCCCGTTTCATGGATGGAGAGACGGTCCGGATCGCCTGGGCACCCCTCGCGCAGGACGTCATCGCGGGCTACACCCACCGCCGCATCGCCCCGCACTGGTCGGTCGGCCCCAACGCCCACCAACCCCTGGACGAAGGCACCACCGTGCATCACGCCGACGAAGGAACACTTGCGCTGGTCGTGCGCGCCGAAGGCGATCGCCTGCACTTCGCATTGGGCTTCGATCCGGACGCGGAATCCGCCGCCATCACCAAGGCACGCGAAGGGACGCAGGCCGATCTCGACGGCCTCATCGATACGCGGATCGCCTGGATCGACGGCATTGAACTTCCCGCGAACCTGCCCCCCGCGTTCGAACCGACCTACCGCAAAGCCGTCTGCAACATGCGCGTCAACACCTGCACTCCCGAGGGTCAGATCAAGCACCGCTGGACGACGCCCGACCGCTGGCCGCACCGCTGGATGTGGCTTCACGATTCCGCCTACCACGCCGCCGGTCACGTGTACGTCTTTCCCGACCTCGCCGCCGAGATGCTCCGGGCCGTCTTCGATACGCAGTACGACGACGGGCGAATCGCCCTGTTCATGCGGCCCGACGGCAACTTCCCCGATATCTCGCAGAGTCCCGTGCTCACCTGGGCCGCCGAGCGCGTCTTCGAAGCGACGCGCGACACCGAATGGCTCGAGGACATCGCCCCTCGCCTCTCCGCGTATCTCGACTACTTCGTCCAGACGCGGAAGTTCCAGGATACCGGCCTCTACCGGTGGGCCCACAGCGATGAGTCCATGGATAATAATCCTCGCTTCGATCACGGTGCCGACTTCGGAGCCATCGATCTTTCCGCCACGCTCTGCCGCGAGTTTGAAGCGATGCAGACGCTGTCGGATGCCCTCGGCCGGAGTGAAGACGCCGAGAAATGGGGATCGTTGCACGATGCGGCCGCCGAAGCGATCAACGCGCATCTCTGGCACGAAGCGTCCGGTGACTACGCGGATCTGATGCCTGATGGCATGCTGAAGCCTCACGACTCCAACGTGGGTTTCCTCGCCCTGTTCGCCGGCATCGTACCCGCCGATCGCGCCGAGCGGCTCCGCCGAAACCTCAGCGACCCTGCGCGCTTCGCCACCCGCATGCCGGTGCCCAGCGTCGCGCGCAACAGCCCGCTCTATTACCCGGACATGTGGCGCGGTCCGAGTTGGCTGAACATCAACTATCTGATTCTGGAAGGGCTGGAAAGGTACGACTTCAAGACCGAAGCCGCCCGCTTAAGGCAGCGATGCCTCGACATCGTACACGCCTGGTGTGCCCACACCGGGTGCATTTACGAGTTCTACGACGCCGACGACGTCATCCCCCCGTACGCCCTCGATCGGAAATCACGCATGCTCTATGCCGGAGGGTTTCCCAACATTTCCGACTATCACTGGTCGTCCGCGCTCTTCGTCGCCATGTGTCACGATCACGCATGGACGACGTGATCACTGCCGACAGATAAATGGACGTGAATGCGATTCAGTCCTTCGTCCCTTCGTCGTGCGTCAGGACGTACGAGACCAGGGAATTTTCATCACGCTCGTGGTGCTCGCAGAACATCAGGAAACGGCGGATACGATCGCGGGTTTCCGTGATCATGATGCGATCGGTCGGCTCGAGGGTGTTGATCTGCTGTTCGATGCTGTGCATCAGGCGGATCAACTCCTTGTGCTCAGCGGCAAGCTGCTTGACTTTCTCGCTCATCGTCGGACGGCGTTCCAGCACCGGCAGCAGGTAACCGTCCCGTTCCTCCATGGCAAAGTGCTTCGCCGCGTGCGTCATGCACTCCTTGAACTGATCTTTCAGATTGGAAATCCACCGGTCCACGTCGCTGCGCGGCGGCGCTGCAATGAGACGCCGTAACGCATCCGAGAGACGTTCCACTTCTTCGTGCTCTTTACGAAGCCATTCGGCGAGTTCGTTGGGCTCCATCGATCATCTCCAACCCCCTGAGGTCCTGATTTCGCACGCTGCGATTTCCCTCTTCGTCAATCCTCCTCCGGCACCTCGTCCGGAGGTATCATCGTCACGCGTACCACCCCTTCATCCGTGGAGGTCTCCACAATCATCCCTGATCGATGGAAGATCTTCAGCATACCGCTGTTCTCCGCAAGCACGTCGGCGTTGAACTTGTGAATCCCTTCGCTGCGGCCGATCTCGATCAACTGGTTGAACAGGATCGTCCCCAGCCCTTTCCGCTGCCAGTCGTCCTGTACGACGAAGGCCAGTTCCGCCGACTCCTTGGCTACGTCGGTCATGTATCGCGCGACCCCGATGATATCCACGTCCTCCGCATCGCCGACACAGGCGACGATGGCCATCTCCGTATCATAGTCCACGTTGCAGAAGACCTGCAGCCGGTTATGCGGCATCGACTTCAACGTGCCGTGGTAGCGAAGGTAGACCGTCTTCTCACTGAAGGAGTAAAACATCTCCTTGATCATCGGCTCGTCTTCGGGCCGGATGGGTCGCAGATGCACCGCCTGGCAGTCCTTCAGCCGGAGTTCCTTCTCGTACTGCGACGGGTACGGATGTTTCGACGGCGGCATGATCTGGTCGGCGTAAACGATGCGACGGCGCTTCGCCGCGTGCAGCAGATCCGAGCGGAAGTCCGGGTGCGCGATGCTGATCAGCGACATCGCCCGCTCGCGCATCGTCTTGCCGTGAAGGTACGCCACGCCGTATTCCGTCGCCACGTAGTGCACGTCCCCGCGCGTGGTGATCACGCCCGCGCCTTCCTGGAGCGAGGCCGAGATGCGCGAGCGCACCCCGTCCTTCGTCTTGGCGGTGCTCGGCAGCGCGATGATCGGCTTGCCGTGCTTGGACAGCGCCGCCCCCCGAATGAAATCCGCGTGACCGCCCAGACCGCTGTACAGGGTCTGGCCCAGCGAGTCCGCGCTCACCTGGCCCGTCAGGTCCACCTCCAGCGCCGCGTTGATCGCCACCATGTGATCGTGCTTGGCAATCGTGAACGGGCTGTTCGTGTACTCCGACGGATGCATTTCGATCGTCGGGTTGTTGTCGATGAAGTCGAAGAGATCGCGCGAGCCCGCCGCGAAACTGCCCACGATCTTGCCGGGGTGATGTGTCTTGTGCTTGCCGGTGATCACTCCCCGTCCCGCCAGCTTCATCACCCCGTCGGAGAACATCTCGGTGTGAATGCCGAGATCGTTCTTCTCCGTCAGGCACGACAGCACCGCGTCCGGAATACGCCCGATTCCCAGTTGCAGTGTGGAACCGTCGGGAATCAACCGCGCGATGTGCTGGGCGATCTGCCGCGTCGTCTCGTCGGGATCGACGACCGGCCACTCCAGCAGCTCTTCCTCGTGTTCGACGAGATAGTCGATCTGGTCCACGTGAATGAAACAGTTCCCCAGCGTCCGCGGCATCCGCGGATTGACCTGCGCGATCACTACCTTTGCCGACTCCACCGCCGACTTCGTGATGTCCACCGAGACGCCGAGACTGCAATGCCCGTGATCGTCCGGCGGGCTGATCATCACCAGCGCCACGTCGATCCCCACGCGCCGCGTACGGAACAGGTGCGGCACCTGCGACAGGAACACCGGCGTGTAGTCCGCCCGGGCGGTGTTCACCGCGTCGCGCATGCTATTGCCGATGAAGAATGCGTTCGCGCGGAAATTGGCGGAGTATTTCGGATCCGTGTACGGCGCCACGCCCAGCGTCAGGACGTGAACCAGTTCCGTGTCCGCCAGGCTCCCGCCGGCTTCGACCATCGCGCGGACCAGTGCCTGCGGCTCGCCGCAGGCCGATCCGATGAACACACGCTGCCCGTAGCCGATGTTCTTCACCGCCGCGGGCGCCGCGACGATCTTGTCTTTGTACCGCTCACGCCAGGATTCCGAACTCATGTCTTACGACTCCGATAGAATGATACGCGCGTCAGCAACCATCGCGCCTTCGCCACGCGGATACACAATCAAGGGATTGATGTCCAACTCTTTGATCTGCGGATGCGACGTCACCAGTTGCGACAGCCGCATCAGGCACTCGGCGATCGCGCCGAGGTCCGAAGGCCGCTCACCGCGAACGCCCTCCAGCAGGCGGTACGAGCGGATATCCTTCACCATTTCGCTCGCGACGTTCTCCCGGATCGGCGCCAGCCGGAACGACACATCGCGTAACGCCTCGGTATAGATGCCGCCCAGGCCGAACATCAGCAGCGCCCCGAAACGCGGATCGCGCGTCATGCCCAGGATGATTTCCTTGCCCGGCGACAGCATCTTCTGGACCAGCACGCCCCAGATCTCCACGTCCTTGCCGAGCTTCTCGCGTACCGAGTCGATCATCCCGTTGTACGCGTCGCGCACCTCGTCTTCGCTGGAGAGATTCAACTTCACGCCGCCCACATCCGTCTTGTGCAAAATCGTCGGGCCCGAAATCTTCATGACCACGGGGTAACCCATCTGGCTCGCCGCCGCTACGGCCTCATCCGCCGAACTGGCCAGCACCGACGGCACGATCGGGAAGTCGTACGCGCGGAACACCTCCAGCGCCTTCGCCTCCACCAGCTGCGTGCGCCCCGCCTCCATCTCCGAGGCGAAGATCGACTCCACCTTCGCCGCGTCCACGTCGAACTCGCGCACCTGCCGAACAGGCGAACGCAGCCACTTGGCGAACTGCACCTTCGCCGACAACGCCCGCATGGCATCTTCGGGGAACACGTACGTCGGAATCCCCTTGCCCCGCAGCCGATCCACGCCCGGTGATACGTCCGCCAGGCCCATCATGCACGCCACCAGCGGCTTGTCGCAGAATTCCTTCGTCTCGCAGATCACGTCCGCAATTTCGATCACGTCGGTCATCGTCTGTGGCGTCACGATCACCACGATCTGGTCCACACCCTCGTCCGCCGTTACCGCGTCCAGCGCCGAGCGATAGCGATCGTGCTTGGCGTCCCCGATCACGTCGACCGGATTCTTGATGCTTGCCGCCGGGGGAAGCTGGAACTTCAGCGACTTCTTGGTGTACTCCTGGAACTTCGCCAGTTCCATGCCATTTCGAATGCACGCGTCGGTGGCCATGATGCCGGGACCGCCCGCATTGGTGACGATGGCCGTCCGGTTCCCCGCGGGCATTGTGTCGTCGGTGAAAATCGTCGCCAGCTCGAACAGCTCCTCCACCGACTCCTGCCGGAGCACGCCCGCCTGTGACATGATGGCATCGTAGACCTCGTCCGATCCCGCCAGCGATCCGGTGTGCGAGGCCGCCGCCGCCGCACCTTGGGCCGTGCGCCCCGTCTTGATCGCCAGGATCGGCGTCGGGTTGTCGCCGTGCGTAATCTCGTGCGCAGCCTTGACGAATGCCTGGCCGTCCGAAATGTCCTCCACGTACATCATGATCACTTTCGTGGCAGGATCCGCGTGCATGCTCTTGAGCAGGTCGATCTCCGTCACGTCCACCTTGTTGCCGAAGCTGATGAACCGCGAGAAGCCGACGTCCGCCCCCTTCGCATAGTCCAGCAGCGCCGTGCACAAAGCCCCGCTCTGCGAGATCAAGCCCACCGAACCCACTTTCGGCATGTCGCGCGAGAAGCTGGCGTTCATGGACACCTGCGGGTGCGTGTTGATCACGCCCAGGCAGTTCGGGCCGATGATATTCAAGCCCCGTTCGTCCGCGATCGCCTTGATCCGCTTCTCCTTGTCCACCCCCTCGCCGCCGACCTCCTTGAAACCGGCGGAGATCACCACGATGTGACGTGTACCGAGATCCGCGCTCTCGGTCACCACGCTCTCCACGTAGTTCGACGGGACCACGATCACGGTCAGATCGATCTCGTCGTTGATCGCCGAGAGCTTGGGAAAACTCGGCACGCCCAGCACGCTCTTGGCTTTCGGATTCACCGGATACACCGTCCCGGTGTAACCCCCGTAGATCAGGTTCTTGACGATGGCGTTGCCCACCGTGCCGGGCGTGCGCGATGCGCCGACCACCGCAATCGATCGCGGCGCGAAAAGCGGTTCCAGATCCCGCACGTCCTGAACGACTTCTTCGGCAATGGTGTTGGCCATTCTCTTTTGCTCCAGCAGTATGTCTCGTTGTCCCGGGCGGATCCCTAAGGAGCGACGAGCGTCGATCCGGCCCGGCTGGAACCGGCCAACGCCCTGACCTGCGACATCGTCAACCCGTATCTCTTCATCGACCTGCCCAGCCTGTCGTCCGGAGAGACCTCCCCGGACATGCCGAGCTTGGCACACAATTCCTCAAACGTGAGGTCCGAGAGTTCCGCCACCTCACCCAGTGTCATACGCCCCCGGATCCAGGCTTCATCGGACGCCGACTCCGCAAGGGTACCCTCACTCGAATGATAGTCACCGATCCCCGAGGCGCGTCGCTCATGCCGTTGGGCCGCGGTGCCTCGATCCACGACCTGAGCCGCCCACCAAGTTCCTCCACCGAGCATCAGCCCGAGAAGAATAAGGGCTCCAGCACCATAGGCATTCTCGCGCCAGGCAGAGGGCGTTCCCGCCCGATCCCCGCCCGGGAGCAGCTTGCGCGTGGTCCGGCAGACCCACGACCAGTGCAGACCAAGGTGGATGAGCAACAGCACCCCCAGCGTCACAGCCAACCCGGTGTGAATATCCCCCCAGTCGTGACGCGACCCGCCGAACAGCGCCCAACCCGCGCCCCCATGTCTCCCTCCCGTCCCCGGGGGGAGAGCATACCGGATCACCAGCCCCGTCCAGGCCAGGCCCAGAATCGCCAGCAACGTCACGGCGTCCACGAGGTAGTTTAACACGTTGCGTCGCATAGCTCGGCCCTGCTTTCATACTGCTGCAGTGCCCTGTAGCGCGTTCGATCGCAATAACGCGCCTCGAGATCGAACGGCGGCTCCACGCGCTCAGGCGCGCGGTTCGTATGACTGCAGCAGACGCATGTAGTTTCCACGGCTGAACGCCTGCGGATCGGGACATCGCAGAAGGCTCATGTTGCCACACATCTGACGCAGTGAATCGTACTCCTGCTCTTCGAGCCACCGGGCGAGATCCTCGCGCATCGTCTTGATGCATCCGGGACCCTGCCGCAGCAACGCCGACACGAGCTGGATCGCATGCGCCCCGCTCATCACCGATTTCACCGAATCCAAGAGCGTATGCACGCCTCCGGTCACCGCCAGCGACGCCTTCACGCGGCCGGAGATGATCCCCAGCCAACGGAGACGCAGCGGCAGTTCCGCCGAAGTCGACAGACGCAGATCGTCCACGATCTCGAGATTCTCCACGTCGAAATCCGGCTGGTAGAACCGGTTGAACAGCACCATCCCGTCGACGCCGGCGTCATCGAGCATCTTCGCCACGTTCGCGAAAGACGTGTAATAGGGGGACAGCTTGGCCGCCAGCGGGATCTTCACCTCACCCTTGACGCTTTCCACCATGTCCACCGTCTTCTGAACGATGTCCGCACCCTTGTGCGACGTATCCAGCGGCACGGAGTAGATGTGCAGTTCGATCGCGTCGGCTCCGGCCTCTTCCATCAAGCGAGCGTACTCCAGCCAGCCTCCCGGCGAATCCCCGTTCAGCGAGGCGATTACCGGAATGTCCACCGCCTCCTTCAGGCGACGGATGTGATCCAGGTACTCATCCGGGCCCAGCACGAACTCGCTCGAATCGGGGAAGTAGGTCAACGCCTCCGCGAAGGAGTTGGCGGGGCTCTCCATCGAAAGATGCGTTGTCATGCCCTCACCCACGAGTTGCTCTTCAAAGAGCGAGCGCATCACCACCGCCGCGGCGCCGGCGTCCTCCAGGGCACGCACCGAATCCACGGTGTCGGCCAGCGGCGAGGCTCCCGCCATGAACGGGTGAGGCAGTTCAAATCCCAGATAAGTTGTCGATAGATCCATCGCTCACGACCTCCAATGGTCGAAGGAAGTTCAAGTCGTTGTGTCTTTTTCACGCGTGGAGAGCGGCGGCCTCCCTGGACGGGAGGAGGGCCGATCTCAGTTGCTCGAACCGTTGCCGTTTCCGTTGCCCGCACTTGCCAGGGGCATGATCAGCTTGGCCATGTGCTGGTAGGTCGCGACACGCCGGGCCGAATCCAGTACCGCGCCTTCCGCGAGCCGGCGGAACCGCTCCGGATCCATCTTCTCCACCATGCGGAAACGCGTCTCGTTGTGCATGTAATCGTGCACCGAGGCCTTGCCCGCCGGGCTGTCCAGCACCAGCGGGGGCTCGCCCGAATCCAGCCGGCGGGGGTCGAACCGATAGAGCGGCCAGATGCCGCTGTCCACCGCCAGCTTCTGCTGGCTGAGCCCGTGCTGCAGGTCATAGCCGTGCGCGATGCAGTGGCTGTAGGCGATGATCAGCGACGGACCCGGATACGACTCCGCTTCCTTGAAGGCCTGCACCGTGTGCATGTCCTTCGCGCCCATCGCCACGCTGGCCACGTAGACATGACCGTAACTCATCGCCATCAGGCCCAGGTCCTTCTTGCCCACCGACTTGCCCGCCGAGGCGAACTTCGCCGCCGCACCGATCGGTGTCGATTTCGACGCTTGGCCGCCGGTGTTCGAGTAGACCTCCGTGTCGAGCACGAGGATGTTGATGTCCCGCATCATCGACATGACGTGATCCAACCCGCCGTAACCGATGTCGTACGCCCAGCCGTCACCGCCCAGCGCCCAGACGCTCTTCTTCACCAGGTAGTCCGCGAGAATGTTCAGACGACGGGCTTCGTCACTGTCGATGGCCGCCAGCTTCTTGCGAAGCTCGACGACCCGGTCACGCTGCGCCTGGAGGCCGATCTCTTCGGTCTGATTGGCGGTCAGCAGTTCGTGAACCAGCGTGTCGCCCAGTTGGCCGCTCAGCGCCTTGACCAGTTCCTCCGCCGCCTCTTTGTGCTTGTCGATCGCCAGGCGGAAGCCGAAGCTGAACTCGGCGTTATCCTCGAACAGCGAGTTGCTCCAGGCCGGCCCGCGTCCGTTGAGATCAGTGCAGAACGGCGTGGTGGGCAGGTTGCCGCCGTAGATCGACGAGCATCCCGTGGCGTTCCCGATCAGCAGCCGGTCGCCGAAGAGCTGCGTCATCAGCTTGACGTACGGCGTCTCGCCGCATCCGGTGCATGCCCCGGAGTATTCGAACAGCGGCAGCATGAACTGTGACATCTTGACGTTCATCTTTTCCAGCTTCGTGCGATCCACTTCCGGCAGGTCCAGGAAGAAGCCGTAATTCTCGCGCTCCCGCTCGCGCACCGGCATCTGCGGCTCCATATTGATCGCCTTGTGCTTCGGATTGGACTTGTCCTTCGCCGGGCAGACGTTCACGCACAGACGGCAACCCGTGCAATCCTCCGGAGCAACCTGGATCGTGAACTTCCAGTCCTTGAACTCCTTGGCTTTGTAATTCTGAGAGCGGAACGACTCCGGCGCGTCGTCCAGGCAAGCGGGATCGTAGACTTTCGCCCGGATACTCGCGTGCGGGCAGACCATCGCGCACTTGTTGCACTGGATACACACCTCCGGATCCCAGATGGGAATCTCGAGGGCAATGTTCCGCTTCTCCCACTTCGTCGTGGCGGTCGCGTAGGTGCCGTCCACCGGGAACGCGCTGACCGGCAGCAGGTCGCCCTTGCCCGCCATCATCACGCTCGTGACCCGCTTGACGAAATCGGGTGCCTCTTCGGCGATCAGCGGCGGGCGCTCCTTCGTGCCCGTCACCGAAGCAGGCACATCCACCTCGTGCAGGTGGGCCAGCGCCGCATCCACCGCCGCGAAGTTCCGCTTGACGACTTCCTCGCCCTTCTTGCCGTACGTCTTCTGGATCGCCTTCTTGATCTGCGCGATGGCTTCGTCCCGTGGGAGCACGCCCGAGATCGCGAAGAAACACGTCTGCATGATCGTGTTCACGCGCGAACCCATGCCCGCCTCTTCCGCCACCTTGTATCCGTCGATGACGTAAAACTTCAGTTGCTTGGCGATGATTTCCTCCTGCACCTCCTTCGGCAGGTGATCCCAGACCTCGTCCTTGCCGTACGGTGAATTCAGCAGGAAGACCGCCCCCTTGTTCGCGTATTCGAGTACATCCATCTTCTCGAGGAACATGAACTGGTGACAGGCGACGAAGCCGGCCCGCTTGATCAGGTACGGCGACCGGATTTCCTTCCGGCCGAAACGCAGGTGAGAAATGGTCATCGCCCCGGACTTCTTCGAGTCGTACACGAAGTAGCCTTGGGCGTAGTTGTCCGTCTCTTCGCCGATGATCTTGATCGAGTTCTTGTTCGCGCCGACCGTTCCGTCCGCACCGAGACCGAAGAACACCGCCCGCACCACATCGTCGGGCTCGATGTCGAACTCCTCGTCCACGTCGAGCGACAGGTGCGTGACATCGTCCATGATGCCCACGGTGAACCGGCGTTTGGGCTTGTCCTTGGCGAGTTCGTCGAACACCGCCTTGACCATCGCCGGCGTGAATTCCTTGCTCGACAGGCCATACCGTCCACCGATCACCTTCGGCAGCGAGCCCGTCGGCAGCGTGCCGTCTTCCGCCGCCTCGTGCAGCGCCATGGTGACGTCCATCAGCATCGGCTCGCCCACGGCACCCGGCTCTTTCGTCCGGTCCAGTACCGCGATTGACTTCACCGTCTTCGGAAGGGCCTCCATCAGGTGCTTCATCGAGAACGGGCGATACAGGCGAACCTTGATCACCCCGACCTTTTCGCCCTTGTTCGCCAGGTACTCCACCGTCGAATGGGCCGTCTCCGCGCCACTGCCCATGAGCATGATGACCCGCTCCGCATCGGGAGCGCCGACATAGTCGAAGAGCCGGTACTGTCGCCCGACCCGCTGCCCGAACTGATCCATCACCTGCTGCACGATCTCCGGGCAGGCCTCGTAATAGGGATTGCACGCCTCCCGCGCCTGGAAGAACGTGTCCGGATTCTGGGCCGTGCCGCGAATCCGCGGCGCATCCGGCGTCAGCGCCCGCTCGCGATGGGCCTTGATCGCCTCCGAATCCATCATGAACCGCAGATCGTCGTCCGAGAGCTGCTCCATCTTCGAGACTTCGTGGGAGGTCCGGAATCCGTCAAAGAAGTGCAGGAAGGGGATACGGCTCTTCAGCGATGCCGCCTGCGCGATGCACGCCATGTCGTGCGCTTCCTGGACCGAGTTCGACGCAAGCATGCCAAACCCGATCTGCCGGCAGGACATCACGTCCGAGTGATCCCCGAAGATCGACAACGCATGCGTCGCCAGGGTCCGCGCCGACACGTGCATGCAGTAGCTCGTGAGCTCACCGGCGATCTTGTACATGTTCGGGATCATCAGCAGCAGGCCCTGGCTGGCGGTGAACGTGGTGGTCAGCGCCCCGGCCTGCAGCGCCCCGTGAACCGCCCCGGCGGCCCCCGCCTCCGACTGCATCTCCGTCACCTGCGGGATCGTCCCCCAGATGTTCTTGATGCCCTTCGTCGACCACTCGTCCGCCAGTTCACCCATCCCCGAAGACGGCGTAATCGGATAGATCGCGATGACCTCATTGAGGCGATGCGCTACCGAAGTGGTGGCTTCGTTGCCTTCCACGGTGGTCATGCTCTTTTGACCCATCTCAAATGACTCCTTCTAGGCGTGCGACAGAGTATCGCCTCGACAATTAGGCATTCGGGTTTGTTCTGAGGGATGAGACAGCCACTCGATCCGGGAGTGATGCTGTCTTCGGCCCGCGTCACGCGCGCCCGCGTCGATGCGGAAAAGCCCATCCTCCTTCACACCAAGCAATAGTCGTGCCGATCCCTCGTGCGCCACTGAACCCGGACACCTCGCCCGCTCCGCACGCGGCAAGCATGCCTATTCCCCCTCCGATGGCGACCAACTCCCGCATTTCAGCACAAGTCCGTCGCAGGGACCCGAGGCTCACACCCGCCGGGCGTTAAATGACACGGACTTCTGGGTGAAATGCCCTCATTCCTTCAAGTCCGTGGCAAAGCCTTACTAAGGAATCTGCATGAGCACCATAGTCGATAAATAAGTCTGGTTATGCGTAGAATTAGGCGGACTGATTCTGGATTTCCCCCCTGGGGCCGGGCGTCCGAGGCTCACAGCAGACCGTGCTTCTCGAGACGATAACGGAAGGTGTCTCGGGAGAGGTGCAGGAGCTTCGACGCTTTCGTCTGATTCCCGCCCGCACGCAGCAAGGCCTGCTCGAGAAGATGCCGCTCGAGTTTCTCGAAGTCGATCCCGTCCGGCGGAAGGCTCAATCCGGCAATGTCCCCGGCGCCGGCATGCCCCGCGCGCCCCAGCACGACATCCGCCTCTTCGATCACGTCGCCCCCCGCCAGAAGCATCGCGCGTTCAATGACGTTGCGCAACTCGCGCACATTGCCGGGCCAGGCGTACCCGCGCAGCTTGCGCATCGCCTCCGGACTGACGTCCGTCACCGGCTTCTTGAACTCGCGCGCATACTGGCTGACGAAGTGCTGCGCGATCAGCGTGATGTCCTCGTCTCTCTCACGCAACGGCGGAAGATAGATCGGAAACACGTTCAGCCGGTACATCAGATCCGCCCGGAACTCCTTTTCCTCGATCGCCTGCTCGATGTCCCGGTTGGTCGCCGCCACCACGCGTACGTCGACCGACACCTCTTCCACACCGCCCACGCGGCGGAACTTGCGATTCTCCAGGAAGTGCAGCAGCTTCGCCTGCAGGACCGGCGGCATGTCCCCCACTTCGTCGAGAAACACCGTTCCCCCGTCCGCCAGTTCGAACAGACCCTTCTTCTGCTGCCGCGCGTCCGTGAACGCCCCCTTCTCGTGACCGAAGAGCTCGCTCTCCAGCAGCGACTCCGAGATGGCGGTGCAGGTGATGTTCATGAACGGCCGCGACGCCCGCTCGGAATTGTAATGAATCACCCCTGCCACAAGGTCCTTGCCCGTCCCCGTCTCCCCGCGGAGGAAGACCGTCGAACTGCTGCTCTGCGCCACTTTCGTCAGCAGCGAGAACAGCTCCTGCATCTTGGAATGTGTACCGATGATGCGATCAAAACCGTACTCATGCGCAAGATTCTTCCGCATGCGACGCACTTCGCGGCGCAGCTTCGTCGTTTCCAGCGCCTTGTCCACGGTGATCAACAGCCGGTCCATCTGGAACGGCTTGGCGAGATAGTCGTACGCGCCGAGCTTGATCGCCTCGACCGCATCCTCCACGTTGCTGTACGCGGTCATCATGATGACCACGCAATCCTGGTCTTCTTCGCGAATCGCGCGCAGGACCTGGAGCCCGGTCATGTCCGGAAGCCGGTAGTCCAGCATGATCAGGTCGTACGGCCCCTGCTCCATGCCCTTGAGGCCCGCCCCCCCGGTATCCGCTTCCGTCACCTGGTAGCCGCGTTCCTCGAACTTCTGACGCAGCGACCAGCGGATCAGCGCTTCGTCTTCGATAATCAATACCTGGATCGCCATCAGGCCGACGCCTCCCCGTCCCCGGACGCCGACGTGACCTTCGGCAGCCCGACCACCACCACCGTCCCTTTCCCCCGCTCGCTCGTCAGGGAGATCGTGCCTCGATGTGCATCCACGATCTTCTTGCAGATCGGCAGGCCCAACCCCGTCCCCTTCGCCTTCGTCGTGAAGAAGGGCTCAAATGCGCGGGCGGCGACGCCTTTTTCCATCCCCGCGCCCGGGTCTTGTACGGTCAGACACACCATGTCGTCCAACTCGCGTAAGAGCACACGTACCTGGCCGCCGTCAGGCGTCGCGTGCGCGGCGTTGACCAGCAGGTTCATCAGCAACTGCTCCACCTGGCGCTCATCGGCGCGGACGGGCGGAACGGTATTCCCTTTATCCAGCGCCACCTGTACACCCTCGAACGCCGGCGTCCCCCCCATCAGCCGAAGGACTCGGTCGACCACGACATCCATCTGGCACGTCGTCATCTCAGGAGGATTCGGACGGGCATACACCAGAAGATCCTTTACCGAACCGTCCAGGCGATTCACCTGGCCCAGGATTTCCCGGATGATTTCGCGATGGGGGTCCTCCGCGTGCATCGCGTCTCCGATGACCTGGATGGCGCCGCTGATCCCCGCCAATGGATTTTTGATCTCGTGGGCCAGCGACGCCGCCAGCTGGCCGATCTCCGCCAGGTGCTCGGAGCGTGTGATGCGCTCCTCCGCCACCGTGCGTTCCTCGTGCCGGATTCGACTGTCATGGTGCTCCTGGTACGACTGAAGCATGATCGCCGTATCCAGGGAGAGCATCTTGTTCAGCGACGCCTGGTACGCATCCCGATCCGCCAGATCCGTCTCCTCCACAAGTCGACGCAGGTCTTCCCGAATCACATGCATGAACGTGAGCATGAAGTGCTGAGGCATGTTGATCCGCACATGTGTCTCGCCGATCGCGAGCCGCTTGCGGAAGTAGTCATCGTCGTAGATGCCGCCGAACAGTTCGTTGATCCATTCCCCGAGCTTGGCCTGCAGTCGGTCAAGCTGTGCCTGACCCTCGATCAGGAGCGACCGCGCCTCGGGATTGCCCGTCACCCGCTCGTAGAAGTGGTCCACGACCTCGCTGAAATGGGGGCGCAGAATCTCCCCCAACGCGCGGAGCCTCTCCGCATCCGTGTCGTCGAACCCCAGTTGGCGCTTCATCTCATCGAGCGCGGTTCCGGCCATCGCCACATTATAAATGGGAGTGCGGCGCGTCGATACATGGTGGTGCGACGAAGATGACAAGGCGCGGCTCCTGAGGATGATGCGCGCATCGCGCACGGGACAAGATGCGATACCCTCGTTCCCAAGCATCAGCCATGCCACCGGGAATGCGCCACCCCCTGTCACCACTCGACAAAACACTCATGAGATCGCAAAATAGACTCGCTGCGGGATATTCCTCAGGTTCGTGGGGATTTCGCCAAGACGCGGACTGATGTCACGGCGTGTTCCCGGGCCTTCTCCGATCCAGGACTTGTCCTTGGATCCGCCATCGAAGAACGCTGCCTAGCAGCGAGTCGGCATTGGATTTCGGCCAGCGTTTAGCGGTTGGCACAAGTCATGCATAAGAACAAGTTATGAAAACCCTGGACTCCATAAGAATCATGGCTTATATTCACGCAAGTCTTTATATAGCCTGATTTTAGGATAGAGAGCTCGATTACTGGTTCTCTTCCCCAAGCCACACAGGAGATGAAGTTGTGAGTGAAATCGCGAATGCCCCCCATCCCAAGGTGCTCAATCGATGGTTTGTCGTCCTTGGGGCGATCCTGATTCAACTCGCCCTCGGAGCCATCTATGCCTGGAGCGTGTTCACGAAGAAATTGACGGCCGAAGGGGGCGAGTACGTCTTTACCGCCGCGCAGGCAGCCTGGGTGTTTTCGGCCGGGCTGGCGACGTTTGCCCTGGTCATGCTGTTCGCGGGCCGTTGGCAGGCCAAGATCGGTCCACGACCCGTGGCGGTCGTCGGCGGCCTGACCGTCTGCCTGGGCTACGTGCTGGGGGGCTTCATCGGTGATACGTTCATCGAGCAACTCGTCTGCATCGGGATCCTCGGTGGGGCGGGCATCGGACTCGGCTACGTCATCCCCATCGCCGTCTGCGTCAAATGGTTTCCCGACAAGAAAGGCATGATTACGGGGCTCGCCGTCGCCGGTTTCGGCTTCGGCGCGACGATCTGGGTGAAGCTGGCAGGCGAGTGGTTCGGAGGCCTGCTGAACACGACAAATGTCTTCGGTCTGCCAGGAGTCCAATCGGTCTTCGTGATCTACGGCATCACTTTCGGCATCCTCGTCCTGCTGGGCAGCATCGTCATGGTGAATCCTCCCGAAGGCTGGAAACCGGCGGGCTGGAATCCCGAGGCCGCCGGGACCGCCCAAAGCAAACCCACCGGCGGAACGGATTTCCTCACCTCGGAAATGGCACGAACGTGGCAGTATTGGAGCCTCTTCCTCATGTTCGTCGGTTCCGCCCTTGCCGGGCTCATGGTGATCTATTGTATCCGCCTCTTCGGAACCGACAGCCTGCTGGCGTCCGGCGCCATCCTGGACGCGGACGAAGCGGGCAAGGTCGCGGGAACCGCCATGGCCTGGCTGGCCATCTTCAACGGGCTCGGCCGCATCTTCTGGGGAACGATCTCCGACCGGCTGGGCAGGCAGCTTTCCCTGATCCTCATGTGCTTCGCGCAGGGGATCATGATGCTGATCTTCTACCAGGTGGGTGGTTCAAAAATGGGATTAATCGTCGGCGCGTCGATCATCGGCTTCAACTTCGGCGGCAACTTCGCCCTTTACGCCGCCGCCACCGCCGACTACTTCGGCAACAAGAACGTCGGTCTCAACTATCCCTGGGTTTTCCTGGCCTACGGCTTCGCCGGCATCGCCGGCCCTCAGGTGGCGGGGATCTTCAAGGATCTCGGCGTCGACCGGGGTGTCGAAGCGTGGTGGCCTGCGTTCGTCATTGCGGGAATCGCATGCCTGGTGGCCGGTGGCATCGGTTTGGTGCTGAAAGCCCCGCAGAAGCAACCCTCCCCCGTGATGCAGGGCGCTGAGCCCCAAACCGTCACGGTCACGGCGGACTGACGCGACCATCGTGCTGGCGAGGAACCCTCGCCAGGGATAGCTGAAGATGGGCAGTTCCATCCGGGACTGGGATACGGCCCAACACTTGCAGCCCTAAGAGCGGAAGCGATTCCTGCGAGGTCGGCAGAAAGCGCAAGAGGTTCAGGTACCGAATTTGAGTGGACCGGGCTGGTCCCGGAACTGGGAATGGCAACCGTAACACGTCGACTGAATCTGGAACAGCACGTCGCGCATCTCCTGCAGTTGGCGATCGCGCGCCGCCGCCTCCAGTTGCGAGGCCTGCCGGTCCAGGATCGTTACGTTGGCCATGAACGCATCGCGATCCGAAGGGGTCATGCTCTCGGCCGGAACCACCTGCGGCAGCACCCGCGCCGTCTCGGCCAGTTGCCCGGCCAGGTAGGCGGCTTCGCGGTATTCCCGCTCGTGCCCTTCGCGCATGTCCGCCTCGATCTCCTGGGGCCAGTGCGAAGCGACTGTCGATCCCAGATTGCCCATGACCGCCTTCAGTTGATCGGAATGGATCGCATGACGCTGCGGAAGCGGGACATCGGCCGGTCGCTTCCCCGTCGCACCGCTCCCGTTCGTGCACGCGATCGTCAATACACCGGCGAGCACCAACCCCACGCACAAACCATAGCTCGCTACCATACCGATCGACCTGCGTTTCATGATGTCACCTCGTCGACGTCTTTCCAACCGTTGTCATGTCACGTGAGATCGTTCCGCCGACGGACGCCGAAGCCACGCGCCGGTGCATCGTCGCTTTCTTCCGGCATGGAAAGTCGCGCGCGAGCGGAACAACTCTTACGTTATCCCCATCGACATCCCGAAGCAAGACGAACCTTCTCGTCATGTCGAGGGGGCGCAATTGCAGCTACGCGATTCCATACACCCAAGTCGATTACGCCAAGGACATGGAAGAATGAATGCTTACCGCCTGTACCTATTGTCAACATTGATGCTGTTGTCGCCCTGCCCCCGCCTCGTGGCCCAGCCCTCGGAAGACGCCGAAGCCGGCACCGCAGACGCAAATGTGGAATCTCTCGAGGAAACCCTCGACGAGACGGAGGATTCCTCCGAACCCACGGAATCCGGTGAACTCGAGGACACCGAGGAGGCCTTCTTCAATCCCTTCACCGCCAGGAAAGCGTCCGGCAACTGGTTCGGGCTGCGCGACGACCTGCACGATCACGGGTTCGACCTTCATTACTACTGGAACCACGCGTTCTTCTCGGTGATGAAAGGCGGTGACCACACCAACACGCTCAAGCCTGCCGCCACGTACGACCTGCTGATGACCCTCGACCTCGAAGCCCTCGGTGTGATGGAAGACGCCGAAGCCCTCGTCCACGCCCGGCAGCAGTGGGGCAAGGGAATCAACCCCTGGGCCGGCGTCTCCGGCGGATTCCAGATCACGGATGACACCGACAGCGATCGCGGTATCTACGTCGACCAGCTCTGGTTCCGCAAGCACTTCCTCGATCACAAGCTGTCGCTGCAGCTCGGCTACCTCGACTACCAGACCATCATCGACCGCAACGCCTTCGCCAACAGCGAAGACATCCAGTTCACAAACGCCGCGTTCGACAACAACCCGCATCTGCCGACGGCCTCCGCTACCGGCCTCGGCGCCGCCATGTACATCCGCCCCAGTGACTGGTACACGCTCATCCTCGGCAGTCTCGATGCCGAGCGCCTTCCACTCTACAAGCCGGGCTTTTCGACCGCGTTTCACGGTGAGGCGCTTTTCCTTGGTTACATGGAGCACGACTTTCACGTGTCGCTTCCTTCCGAGCGCGGCCCCCTGCAGGGCAACTACCGCCTCGGGCTCGTGTATGACCCGATCGAACGCCCGGTCTTCGTCTCCGCCACACAATCGCCGGAGTCGCAGAATGACAACCTCACCTTCTACATGAGCCTGGATCAGATGCTGTACCGCGAGCGGGAGGAAGACCAACAGGGTCTCGGCGCGTTCTTCCGCTACTCCTACCGCAAGGACCAGGTCTACGCCTTCAACCACTTCTGGTCCACGGGACTCTCCTACCGGGGGCTCATCCCCACGCGCGACAACGACGTCACCGGTTTCGCCTTCGCTCAGCAGATCGAATCCGACGAATTTCGCGACAAACGTAATCCACAGGCGGTCGGTGAATCGGTGTTCGAATTCTACTACGCCATCGAGATCTTCCCCTGGCTGGTCCTCACGCCCGACATACAGTACGTCAACAATCCAGGTGGCGACGGCGACGTCGGGCACACCATCGCCGGGGGCATCCGCATTCGCGCCGCGTTCTGAAGTTGTGAGAAGGGAGGTTTTGCCGATAGAATAACGATCTCTTACTGTGGTCTGTCGCACGCAGCATCGCGGTTCCGCTTCATCTGTTCCGCTGCGTCGACGTGATAGTTCATAAACAGATTCAGGTTCCTTTTCGTTCATCATTCGTGAGCGCCGCACTCGGCGAAGTCTCTCGCGAATCGGTAACGGGTGCAAAGGAGTACATCCATGTCTTCGACTGAAGTATCAGCCTCGTCCGACGTCCGAACGTTTCCGCCGGCGGCGGAGTTCTCCAAAAACGCGCACATCTCCTCCATCGAACAGTATCGCGAGATGTACGACCGCTCCATCAAGGATCCCGACGGATTCTGGAGCGAAGTGGCAGACGGGTTCTACTGGAAAGAAAAATGGAACACCGTCCGCGAGCACGACTTCAAGGGTGACATCTTCATCAAGTGGTTCCTCGGGGCCAAGACCAACATCACCTACAACTGCCTCGATCGCCATCTCGACACGATGGGCGACAACGTCGCCATCATCTGGGAAGGCAACGAGCCCGGTGAAGACGCCAAGCTGACCTACAAGCAGCTTCACGCCGAGGTCTGCAAGTTCGCCAACGTGCTCAAGAGCAAGGGCGTCAAGAAAGGCGACCGCGTCTCGATTTACATGCCGATGGTCAAGGAACTCGCGATCGCCATGCTCGGCTGCGCCCGCATCGGCGCGATTCACTCCATCGTCTTCGGCGGCTTCAGCCCCGACTCCCTGGCCGACCGCATCGTCGACTCGACCTGCAAAGTGCTGATCACCACCGACGGCGTCTACCGCGGCCCCAAGGCGGTCACGCTCAAGTCGAATGCCGATGCCGCCATGGATCTCTGCAAGAATCAGGGCCACATCGTCGACACCTGCATTGTCACCGAGCGCGTCGGCAAGGATAAACTCCCGATCGAGATGCGTGATGGTCGCGACTACTGGTGGGACGACCTGATGAAGGACGCCTCAGCCGAATGCGAGCCCGAGTGGATGGATTCGGAAGACCCGCTCTTCATCCTGTACACATCGGGATCAACGGGCAAACCCAAGGGCGTGCTCCACACCACCGGCGGGTACATGGTCTACGCCGCCACGACGCACAAGTACGTCTTCGACTACCATCCCGGCGACATCTACTGGTGCACCGCCGACATCGGATGGGTCACCGGTCACTCGTACATCGTGTACGGCCCGCTCTGCAACGCCGCCACGACGATCATGTTCGAGGGTGTGCCGACCTACCCCGACTCCGGCCGCTTCTGGGACGTCGTCGACAAGTACAAGGTCAAGCAATTCTACACCGCCCCCACCGCCATCCGCGCCCTGATGCGCGATGGCGAGGACCCGGTGAACAAGCGCGACCTCTCCAGCCTGCAAGTGCTTGGAAGCGTCGGCGAGCCGATCAACCCCGAGGCGTGGATGTGGTACCACAAGAACATTGGCAAGGAACGCTGCCCCATCGTCGACACGTGGTGGCAGACGGAGACCGGCGGCATCCTGATCACGCCGCTGCCCGGTGCGACGACGACCAAGCCCGGCTCGGCCACGCTGCCGTTCTTCGGCGTCAAGCCCAAACTGCTCACCGCCGAGGGCCAGCCCATCGACGGCCCAGGTCAGGGCGTGCTCTGCCTCGAAGAACCCTGGCCCGGCATGATGCGCACCGTCTACGGCCAGCATGAGCGCTTCCGGGAGGTCTACTTCTCGACCTATCCGGGCTACTACTTCACCGGCGATGGCTGCCGCCGCGACGAGGATGGCTACTACTGGATTACCGGCCGCGTTGATGACGTCATCAATGTCTCGGGCCACCGGATGGGCACGGCGGAGGTCGAATCCGCGCTCGTCGCCCACGCCGCCGTGGCCGAAGCGGCGGTCGTCGGCTTCCCGCATCAGATCAAGGGCCAGGGCATTTACGCCTACGTCACCCTGGTGGCCGGCCGGGAGTACACCGACGAGCTCAAGAAGGAGCTCATTCAGCACGTCCGCAAGGAGATCGGCCCGATCGCCTCACCGGACGTCATCCACTGGGCCCCGGGCCTGCCGAAGACGCGTTCCGGCAAGATCATGCGGCGGATTCTGCGCAAGATCGCCGAGGGTGAGTCCGACAAGATCGGAGATGTTTCGACCCTGGCCGATCCGACCGTGGTCGAATCTCTGATCACGTCCAAGGAATAGCGCGCGACGGATCTCAACCCCCATATTGTCCATATTAAACGCGCGGCCCCGCCTCTCGAGACACACGAAGGGCGGGGCCTTTCTCTATGCCTCGAGCGGTGATGGGTTTGTTCAGCGGGGGATTCAGGCGTCCACGAAAACTCAGGCGTTCGTGAGTTCGCGGTCGCGCTTCGGGGCTTGAAACTCCGCCAGTTGCGGCGGGATGGTACGCGACTCCGTCTCGAGCGACTCGTCGGTCGGCACGAATCCGTTCGCACATTGGCGGCAGCGGTACGGTCTCCCCTTCCGGACCACCGGAATGACATGGGGATGCTCGCAATGCGGGCAATGAATATAAATCGGCATGGTCTGAAAACTCCTCAATTTCACCGATGCCCATCGGGGGGACTCAGCTTCCCCTGACCCCGCGGCGGCCGAGGCCGGCCGCCACCCGTGGGGACGAATCAGCGAAACTCTCTCTTTCGGTGAGTTGGACACACAACTGCAAGGGAAGTTGCAGGATTTCACCGTACTCCCCACACATTCGCACGTGCGCCCTTAAACCTTTCATTCCACAGGGCTTATAAGACAGACGCCAGATCGAGCCCAATATTTCAAAGGCTGAATCGCAATTTCATCGGGGTGATCCGGACCTTGCGGCGTGGAATCCTGGCTCAAGCGGTCCGCTGCTTGACGCCCCTTCGCTGTCGCCCCTGGAAGCCCCCGGCCATAACTCATTACAGTGCAGCGATTTAGGTCAAAGTTCGTGCCATCAGTCCTGACGTGACGCCGCGCATCGACGAGAGTTTACGATAGAAGCTCCGGCAATCCCAAATGTTCGTCCGGAGGAGCTTTCCTGCTCTGAGATTGGAGAGTCTGTCACGATTTCCGCCGGCTGATCAAGGCAGCCCCGATCATGAGCAGCAGCAGTCCCGTCGCCGGTTCCGGCACGCCCACGACGTCGATGACGAAATCGACCTGGGGCACAGACGGGTTGGAGGTGAACGATTCGACGAATAACGGCCCCTGCTCGGCGGCGGAGGGATCGGCAGGATCGAAGCGGCCGGGCTGCAACGTGTTGATCGCCAGCCAGCTCTGGAAGCCCGGCGCGTGCGTCTCCCCGCGGATGGTTACCCCCTGCGGTGCCTCCTGGGCCAGGATGGCCACGAAAAATGACCCGTTCACGGTGGTCGCGGGAATGTTGAAGGTGTTCGTGAACGTGTCCGACAGGGAACCGTTGATTGTCTGGATCTGGGCGTCGATCTGTGTCAACAGGTTCAGGTCGTCCGGCTGACCGTTGTTGTTCACGTCGTCATAGATCAAGACGCTCACCGGCGTTCCGATGGTCCAGCCCGGTCCGAAGGCGGCCTTCACCTCCGTGAGCACCGGCCCCGAGGCCTCCGCCTGATACGCGTTGGCCCACCAGAGGTCCGCCGCCCGCCCGACGCCGAGGTCGATCGCGTCCGCCGCCTGCGCCCCCTGCCGAAGCGAATAGGAGTGCGCCGCCCCCACCGGCGCGGCCAGCAGACACGCCAGTCCGAACCCGCACCATCGCCCCATGACGCCCAACTGCTGTGAATTCATGAAATGCCCGCTCCTCCCAAACCCGCCCCACGCTCCTGAACTCCAAAGTAGGGCTCGGACCCCACCCAGGTCAACAGAAATCCCGAATTCGTCCGCATCGACTCATGATGCTCTCCTCGGTGGGGCCTTGTGGTAGAACGCCCCAACCGCCGATAGAATAGGCAGCATGAACCGAGAGAGCTTTCCATCTCGAGCGAGCACTCCGCGACGTGTGGCCTCCGCTCCGGCGCTGGCCGCCGCCGTGCATCTGCTTGTGCTGTGCCATCGACTGGGCCGGGTGTCCCGGGAGACCGCCACCCCCGTAGTCTGCGTGATGGAAACCATTCCCCCCTACCGGGTCCCGGAAACGCCGTCCAGCCACCGGGTCGCCCAACACCCCGTGCATGCCTTTCATGCCGGCCTGCTTGAACGGCTGACCGGCGTGGCGGTCGTAATCCTCACCGCGTGGCTGGCCATCATGCAGATCAGCAGCGTCGTGGGCCACTGACGCCGACATCCCGAGAGATCTTTTCCACCACACCGCCTTCACCCCGAATGGTGAGGCCAATCGACCGGGCAGGGTATCACTGAACACAGCAATCTAGACGTCAACGCTAAAGCGAGCAGAGCCGTGGGTATTCTTCAACTTCCTGGACTGGCAATGAGAAAAGTGTTCGGCACGCGGAACGACCGCCTGCTGAAGCGCTATGGCCTCGTGGCCGACCGCATCGTGGAACTCGGCAACGCGTACCGCGAGTTGTCCGACGAACAGCTTCGGGCCAAGACGGGCGAACTCAAGGAGCGGATGGCCAACGGCGAATCGGAAGCGTCGCTCCTGCCTGATGCGTTCGCCGCCCTGCGCGAGGCCTCCGACCGGGCAGCCAGGCACCGCCACTTCCACTGCCAGTTGATCGGCGGACAGGTGCTCTACGAGGGCAACGTGGCCGAGATGCGTACCGGCGAGGGCAAGACGATCGTCTGCCACCTGGCGGCGTACATGCAGATGCTCAAAGGCAAGAAAGTCCACATCGTCACCGTCAACGACTACCTCGTTCGCCGCGACGCCGAGTTCGCCATGCCCATCTTCGAGCGTCTCGGTGGAACGGTGGGCTTCATCCAGGCGCGGCAGGACCCCGGCGGCCATGAGGGCATCCGCCACAAGGCCTACGACTGCGACCTGACATACGGCACCAACAGCGAATTCGGCTTCGACTACCTGCGCGACAACATGAAGGTCCGCCTTGAAGCCCAGGTGCAGGGCTCGCTCGACTTCGCCATCATCGACGAGGTCGATTCGATCCTGATCGACGAAGCCCGTACGCCGCTGATCATCAGTGGACCGGCGCATGACGACGTCAGCCGCTACAAGACGGTGGACAGTTGGGCGCGTTCACTGGTTCGCAAGCAGGCGGATCTCAATCGCGAGACCACCAAGCGTCTGGAGGAATGGGGAGACAACCCGCCCAAGGAGTGGACGCAGAATCCCAAGTTCGACGATGCCATCAAGCGTTTCCGCGTCGACCCGCTCATGCTGACCGACGACGAAGCCGAAGCCATCGGCCACAAGCAGCTCTATGTCGTGCAGCGTGACCGCAAACAGTGCCATCTCACGCACGATGGCGTGGCGTCGGCCCAGGAGGAAGCCGGGATCGGCAGCTTCTACGTCGGCAACAACATGGAGTACCCGCACCTGATCGAGAATTCCCTGCGCGCCCACGTGGTCTACGAGCGCGATAAGGAATATGTCGTGCAGAACGGGCAGGTCATCATCGTCGACGAGTTCACCGGCCGCCTCATGCATGGACGGCAGTGGTCCGACGGCCTGCACCAGGCGGTGGAAGCGAAGGAAAACGTGAAGGTCAAGGAGGAGACGCAGACCCTCGCGACGATCACGATCCAGAACTTCTGCAAGCTCTACGAACTCGCGGCGGGCATGACGGGAACGGCCATGACCGAAGCCGACGAGTTCATGAAGATCTATCAGCTCGACGTCGTGGCCATCCCCACGAACCGCCCGGTTAACCGCCTCGATCACAACGACCGCATCTATCGCACGTTCAACAACAAGTACGAAATGATCGTGGAAGAAGTGCACGAGATGCACCGCCGGGGCCGACCGAACGATCCCTTCCTGCTGGCGGACATCTTCAAGCGGCTCAAGCCGATCGTCGAAAGCGACACGAGCATCTCAGCCGAGGAGAAGCAGAAACGCATCCACGCCATCGACGAAGCGCTCACGCAGTTCAACCAGGCGGAGGAAGGCGACCAGAAGACGATCCAGGCGATGATGGAGTTCTATGACGTGGCCATGGGTGATCTGGCGAGCGGGCGTCCGATCCTCGTCGGTACGACCAGCGTCGAGAATTCCGAGAAGCTCAGCCAGTTGCTCCAGAAGCGCTACGGCATCGAACACGAGGTCCTCAACGCCAAGTTCCACGAGCGTGAAGCGGACATCGTGGCGAAGGCGGGCCAGCGTCACGAGCCGACGCGCGGCCGCGAGAAGGCGCCGCTCGGTAACGTCACCATCGCCACGAACATGGCGGGGCGCGGCACCGACATCAAGCTGGAGGAAGGCGTCGTCTACCCCAAGTGCAAAGTGACCGCCGAGTCGTTCGAGCTGGGCAAGGACGCGCCCGCCGAGTCGCTGGCGCTCTACCCGGTGGGGTCAACCAAGTGCTGCATCGACTGCGAAGAGTACGACGCGGCGACGAACTGTGCCCACTGCTTCAAGCCGAAGCTCGACCCGCGTTTTCCCGCCCTCGGGCGCAAAGTGTGCAGTCTGAACTCCCCCTGCGGCCTGCACATCATCGGTACAGAACGGCACGAGTCCCGCCGCGTCGACAACCAGCTCCGCGGGCGTAGCGGCCGCCAGGGCGATCCCGGTTCGAGCCGCTTCTTCCTCTCGCTCGAGGACGACTTGCTCAAGCTCTACATGCCCGACTGGATGATCAAGGTCATCACCAAGCTCGGCTTCACGGAGGGCATGTCCATGGAGGACAAGCGCCTTACCAAGGGCATCGAGCGCGCCCAGAAGAAGGTCGAGGAACGCAACTTCTCCTCGCGTAAACACCTGCTCGAATGGGACGAGCCGATGGATTACCAACGGCGGGCGTTCTACGGCGAGCGGCAGAAGATCCTGGCCGGGCGAAGGCTCAGCGACCTGATCTGGTCATTGATCGATGACGTGCTGGATGAAGCCGTGGAGAGCTACCTGGCCGAGGACTACAACGCGAAGCGGATCGCCGACTGGTGCCGGACCACGCTGGATGTCTCCATCCCGTCCGAGCAGCTCATGGAGGAGGAGGTCGATTACCTGCACAAGCGGATCCGCCAGAGGGCCAAGGACGAGTTCCAGGACCGTTGCCGAACCAGTCTCGTCGAGTACATCGACGAAGAGCAGGATCCGCGCGAGTGGGACGTCGGCGGCCTGCTGAGCTGGGCACAGCGGCAGATCCCCGTATCCACCACGCAGAACAAGCTCCGGCAGATGGATCCTGTGGAAATCGAGGAGATGCTCTTCGAGGCTGCCGACGACCATTACGAGAACGTCGACCTCACCCCGCTGGAAGCCTACGCCGACCCCGAGGCCGGACTCAACGCCCTGGCGGACTGGGTGCGCGGCCGCTTCGAGGTCGAACTGACGGCCGAGGAATTGCGCGATCAGCCCCCCGCCGACGTCAAAAACACCATCCGCGACAAGGTGCGGGAGACCTACGCCCAGCGCGAGCTTCATTACCCCGTGGAGGCGCTGCTTCAGCATGTGTTCCGCACCGCCGGTTCGGACAATCGCTTTGCCCTCGAGCAGATTACCGCTTGGGCGAACGCCCGGTACAACGTCGACTGGCAACCGGAACGCTTTGAAAATCGCACCGTGGACGACATCGCCCGGGAGTTGGTCGAGGAGTCGAAGAAGTTTACGGGCGAACGGCTGAATCGCGAGGTGGATGAAGCGCTCACGCGTCACGCGGGCTCGGAGAACGGCGAACTGCGCGAGTGGGCCAGGCAACGGTTCGGAAAAGCCCTGGATGCCGACGCGCTGGATCAGGCCCTCGAGAACGGCAATGGCAATACCCGCGAAGTCCTGCACGAGGCGGGCATGCAGCTCGCCCGCTGGGAGCTGACGCAACTCGAAAGGCAGGTGCTGCTCCGCATCTACGATCAGGCGTGGAAGGACCACCTGCTCGAGATGGACCACCTGAAGTACGCGATCATGCAGCGTCCGCTCGGCGGCGATCAGACGCACCCGCAGAGCCAGTACGCCATCGAAGGGCGCCAGCAGTTCAACTCCATGTGGAAGACGATCCGTGAGCGCGTGACCGACATGATCTTCAAGATCTCCGGCAGCACCGACGCGTCGACCGGCTCCACTTCGGGCGGTGGACTGCTCGCCAATGCGCAGACGCGCCATGAAACCTCGGTAAACGCCGGATTCGCCGGCGGCGACCAGGAGGCGGCGATGCGGGCCCAGGGGCAGTCGGCCAAGCCGCAGACCATCCGGCGCGACCAGCCGAAAGTCGGTCGCAACGACCCCTGTCCTTGCGGCTCGGGCAAGAAATACAAACAATGTCACGGCAAGAAGGCCTGATGGGATTGAAGTCCCCTCGTGCGGAAGGAGAGACCCATGCCGATCGATGAAGATGCATTCGATTCGCGTCACGAACTGCAGCGCGAAAAGAGCAAGCGGATCAAATCGGGACTGCCCGGCGAGGACGAGGAACCCCTTCCTCCACCGGTGAAGCCGATCAAATCGGAAGGCGAGGACGTCGGTCGTAACGATCCCTGTCCCTGCGGTTCGGGAAAGAAGTACAAGAAGTGCTGCGGAAAGAACACGTGAACCTGACTTTGTTTCGTTACCTGCGTCCCGTCATTGCCGCCGGCTTGATCGCCCTTCTGGCCTCCCCGGCCCAGGCGGTCGCCCCGACGCGGGTGGAAGCCGCCGACTGGTTCGCCAAGATCCTCAGCCAGTTGACCGATCCGCTCTTCTGGTTCGGCATGGTGGCGCAGTTCCTCTTCTTCATGCGCTTCATCTGGCAGTGGATGGTCAGCGAGAAGCGCCAGCGAAGCACCGTGCCGATCATCTTCTGGTACTTTTCACTGGCCGGCGGCACGGCCATGTTCATCTACGGCTGTCTGCGCGTGGACCTGGTCATCATGCTCGGGCAGTCCCTGGCTATCGTCATCTACTCGCGGAACCTCATGCTGATCTACAAGCGAAGCAAGCGTATGCGACAGGCCGGCTTCCCGGTGGTGGAAGTGGGATCCGAAGTGGACTGAGCCGGTGCCTCCTCTCGAAAACTGCCCGCCGGTTGGAAGGCGCACCTGGGCAGGCTTACCATCATTTATGGATTTCGTGGAAGAGCCGATGATCCGCCTATAATAAGGGGCGTGGACGCGTGGAATCGGGCATCGTGGCGCAGACCGGTGAGTCGCTCTGGAGGTTGTGGCTGTACTCCGGGATCCTGCTGGTCGCAATCATCGTCCTGGGCTCGGCGGTCATGTTGTACCGCCGTAAGTTCCTGTCGGACAACGACTCAGGCACGTCACGCGACCCCTGGAGCCTGGACGATCTCCATGAGCTCCGCAGCCAGGGCAAGATCACGGATGACGAGTTCCGGGCCATGCGATCGGCCATCATCCGGGCTTACACGGGTGAAACGGCGGACCACGAGGGCCAGTTGCCCGAGGTTTCCTCGTCCCTGCTGCCTCCGGAGGAAGGGGGCTCGGATCCGGATGCAACGGAAGAGACGGGCGATCAGTGGGACTGGGTGGCGGAAAACGACCCCCGCGAATCTAAGAATTTCCGGAGATTCGAGCGGAACGGATAGTTTCGGGAAGGAATTATGGTGACTCCGCAGACGGTTCGGCGACACGACGGATCCTTGGATTTTGATGTGAAGATTGGTTACTTTCACTGACGATAGAACCGGAACACCGCCACAACGTCAGGATAACTTATGACCGTTGGTGGCGAGGCCCGGTGACAGCGACGCCCTCGTCATGCGGTGGATCCCGTGAGGGCTTGGAGACGATTATGGCAGGTTCTCGTAGCGGACAATCCAGTGGTGGCGGAAGTGGAAGCGGAGGAGGCGGCGGCAATCGCGGCGGTCGCCGATCGACCTCGTGCAGCTTCTGCGGCAAGACCCAGCGCGAAGCCGGGCCCATGGTGGAAGGTCCCGGGGACGTCTACATCTGCGCGGCCTGCGTGGACCTCTGCCACAACATCATCAAACAGGAAAAGCGGAAATCGGGCCCGTCGCGGCACATGACCGGGACGATCGCAACGCCGCGCCAGATCAAGGAATTTCTGGATAACTACGTCATCGGCCAGGAGCGGGCCAAGCGGGCGCTCTCCGTGGCGGTCCACAATCATTACAAGCGGCTGGCCCATGCGGACTCCGCCGACGAAGACGATGTCGAAATCGACAAGAGTAACGTATTGCTGATCGGTCCGACGGGCTCGGGCAAGACGCTGCTGGCCAAGACGCTGGCCCGCGTTCTGAACGTGCCCTTCGCCATCGGCGATGCAACCACGCTGACCGAGGCCGGTTACGTGGGTGAGGATGTCGAGAACATTCTGCTTCGTCTGCTGCAGAACGCGGATTATGATCTCGAGGCGGCTCAGCGCGGCATTGTCTACATCGACGAAATCGACAAGATCGGCAAGACGAGCCAGAACGTCAGCATCACGCGCGACGTCAGCGGCGAAGGCGTGCAACAGTCGCTGTTGAAGATGCTTGAAGGCACGGTCTCGAATATTCCGCCCCAGGGCGGCCGCAAGCACCCCGAGCAGCAGTACATCCAGATGGACACGTCGAACATCCTGTTCATCTGCGGTGGGACGTTCACCGGCCTCGATGAGATCATCAGCCGGCGGCTCGGCCAGTCGTCCATCGGGTTCGGTGGTGAAATCGAAACCATGGCCACCGGCGACAGCGAATCGGACAGCGTCCTGGGATCGGTCACGCCGGAAGACCTGGTTGAGTTCGGGATGATTCCCGAGCTCGTCGGTCGGCTGCCCCTGATCACGGCGCTGGACCCGCTGAACATCCCGATGCTCATGCAGATTCTGACCGAGCCGAAGAACGCGCTCGTGCGTCAGTACCAGCGCTTCTTCGAGATGGAAGGCTGCGAGTTGGAGTTCACCGACGACGCGCTGGAGATCGTCTCCGATCGGGCGATGGCCCGGATGACCGGCGCACGTGCGTTGCGCGGCGTGCTCGAGGAGATCATGCTCGACGTCATGTTCCGCCTTCCGGAAGAAGGCAAGAACGGCAAGTACATGGTGACGCGCGAGGTGGCTCAGGGCGAAGAGGATCTCTTCCAGCAGCAGGCCCGCCGTAAAGAGTCCGCCTGAGTGTCGACGGGATGAGTCCCGTTCGGTGGACCGGCATCCCGGCCATCCCCATCTGAATACCATTCACGAACTGCCGTCCGCGACCTGCGAGGCGGCTATTCTTTTTGCGCTTGCGGTGAAGCACGCCATGATCGATCTCACACCGATATCGGCCGTCACATGTCAGGGGTAGACGAAATCGAAGAGGCTCTCGGCGGGCTCGACTTCGGGTTCGACGCCCCAATCGTCGAAGTCATTCAGGTAGGTCAGGTCCTCCCCCGAAAACTCGACGAGCCGGATCTGATCGTTCTGCGAGAGATCGATGGGGGGCTGGAGATCACTCTTTTTCAGGCGCCGGCCTTCCTCGTCGAACGCGATGATCATGACGGGACGGAACGGGTGTTTGCGGTTGTGTCGTACGACGACGCCATGCCGCCCGCAGTCGAGCTGGATTCTCGCTCCGATGGGGAAGGGCTGAATCAGGCTGAGAAGGATTTTGCTGACCACGGGATCGTAGTGGCGATGGCACGGGCCTTCGGCGATCTCCCAGAGCACGCGCGAAGCGGACTTGGCCTGGCGATACACCTTGGTGCTTGTGCCGGCGTCGTAGGCGTCACAGACACGAATCACGCGACTGAACACGTGAAGCTTCGACCCCGAGATGCCCGCGGGATAACCGGAGCCATCGAAGTTCTCATGGTGGGTGCGCACGATCATCTTCGCGACGGCATCAAATTCCTTGGGCAGCGATTCGGCCCCGGCGATGGGGTGCTCGAGGATCAGGTCCTGTTCATCCGGGGTGAGCGGCTCGTCCTTGTCCAGCAGGTACTCGAGGGGAAGCATGCCGATATCGTGGAAGAGGCATCCCAGTGCCAGCGGCGTGAGATTCATGCCGTAGCGGATGGAGAGCGATCGCGCGCGGCTGGTGCGTTCACGCTCCTTGAAGACATAGTCGCGTATGGTGTTGCCCACCAGCAGGGAGAGGTAGAAGACATTGGCGGCGTGCTCGTGAAAGTAGCTCTGCGGGTTATCGGATCGAAAGAGTGCGGCGCAGGCGACGGGATTGTCGCGGAGATATTCCATGACCGACTCGATTTCGGTCTGGAGCCCGGAGATGTCCGCCGTTTTGAGGGAGGTCCGCCCCGCCATCTTGTCGCGGACGCGCGTCATCAGCCCGCCCATCTTGCGGGTCACCGTGGCGGCGACGGTCTCTTCCTTGGAGGTGTCCTGGAACTCGACCATCTCGTCGAGCAGGGGATCGCTGATCTGCACGGTCATGTCGGGGCAGAGCCGGCAGATCTTGTTGACTTCCCACTCCTCGAGGACTTTGCCCGCCGAGACGAGGGTGTGCTTGTGCCGGTGGATGCCATGGTAAAGTCGCATCCCGGGCTTGAGATCTCGGACAGGTACCAGCAACGGCATCGATCAGCACTTCCCGTGAAGACGAGGAGGGGCTTCCCCCGACCCTCTCGTTCCAAGCCGAAACGCAGACGCACGCACGGCTATTGTGCAATCGGACGCATTTCTGCGGGACTTGACGTGTGGGAAGGGATTCCGAAAGGGATCTGATTACCGGACCGTGTCAACTGAGGGTATCCGGCGGAAACGACAAGCCGGGCGGACAGGACCGCTTGTCCAGCTCGTCGCGAAGCCTGGCCGCCTGTTCATAGTCTTCACGCTCGATGGCGTCATCCAATCGCTCGGACAGCGTCTGCTCGATCTCGTGTTCCTTGCGGATGCGCCGCTCCATCATGCGGAGCGCCTCGATCAGCGACGCGACATCAACGACGTCTTCGCCGGTATCGATTTCCTCGCGCTCATCCTCGCAACACGCCCGGATTTCCCGGATGCCGTACTTGACGGTTTCCACCGCCAGTTCGGCCAATCCCGCCAGCAGAGCGCGCTCGGCCTGGCACATGCTGCGGTGCATGATGATGAAGGGGCGATACTGGATGTGCTCTTCCACGAATTCGTCGTCATCAATCCGGGCGTCGATGATGTCGAGTATGTGGAGATTGTGGGTGGCGTCCTGGGCCGCGAGGCGGAAAAAGCGGTCGGCTTCGAGCGGTTCTTCCTCGATCCGGGCCTGTTCGGCGAGTGCCATCAGGCTGATGCGCCGGCGATAGTATTGCATCAGTTCCCTGGAAATCTCCTCCAACTCGTCTTCATCGAGATCGAGATCCCCCGGCGTCTCGCTGGACCGCTGCTCGAGGAAGCTCAGCATGGAGTCCAAGTCGAAAGGCTTTTCCCCGTCCGGGCGGCCCTCGATCTCGAGTTGCAGCACCCCGAGATCGACCCGGAGTTGAATGTACTCGCGATCGTCCCGGGAGCGGATCAGGCGAACGCGGATGCCGCCCGGCTCGGCAGGCCAGTCCTTGACGATGGGACCCAGATCGTGAGGCATGATGCACTCCTGCAGATGGATGGTCGAGCCATGTCGACAGCGTCATTATAGCGACACGCCACGGCCTTGGCGCTCACCCCTGATCGGCAACGCCGCTTTAGGCTGGAGGCAAGGCAACCCGTCCCTCAGCCGAGTGCGTCGCGAGGAACGAGCGTTTCGCCGGTCATGGCCTCGGGCTGATCGATCCCCATCAGGGCCAGGGCGGTCGGGCAGATGTCCGCCAGACGCCCCTTCTCCCTCAACTTCACCTCGCTCCCCTTCAGGCGATCGTCCACGACGATCAGATCCACCGGGTACGTCGTATGCGCGGTGTGCGGTCCGCCTGTCGCCGGATCGGTCATCTGCTCGCAGTTGCCGTGATCGGCAGTGACGATGAGCGATCCCCCCTTGGCCAGCACCGCCTCGACGATCTTGCCCACGCATTCGTCCACCGTCTCGACCGCCTTGATCGCCGCCTCCAGCGAACCGGTGTGCCCGACCATGTCGCCGTTGGCGTAGTTGAGGATGTACGTGTCATACTGATTCGACGCGATACGGTTGAGCATCTCCTCGGTCACGCCGTACGCGCTCATCTCCGGCTTCTGATCGTATGTCGACACGTCGCGCGGCGAGGGGACGATCTGCCGGTCCTCGCCGTCGAACGGCTCCTCGCGGTAATCGTTGAAAAAGAAGGTGACGTGCGGAAACTTCTCGGTTTCAGCGCAGCGGAACTGCTTGAGCCCGAGCGAGCTGATGACCTCGGCGTAAATGCTCTCCATCTTCGGCGGCTTCTCGAAAACGACTTCGATCGGCAGACCCTTCTCATAGCCGGTCATGCCCGCGAAGAACAGATTCTCGATCTTCGCGCCGCGGTCGAATCCGCCGTTGGGCACCTCTTTCCATTGCTCGTCGGAAAACACGAACGCTTTGCACAACTCGCGGGGCCGATCGCCTCGGTAGTTGAAGAAGATGACCGCATCGCCCGCTTTGACCTTCTGGGCGTCGGGGACTTTGCCGTCGTCGGTGATGCTGACCGGCATGATGAATTCGTCGCCCGAACGGCTCGGTTCGGTGGGGTTGTCGTAATAGGCCTGCACGGCCTCGAGCGCCGACGGGGCGGTCGTCTCCGATCCCTGCGTGAGCAGATCGTAGGCGAGCTTGACCCGATCCCAGCGATGATCCCGATCCATGGCGTAATAGCGACCGATCACGCTGGCGATTTGACCGACACCGGCGTCGTCGAGCTTGGCCTGAAACTGCTGGAGATACCCGAGTCCACCGGTCGGCGCGGTGTCGCGGCCGTCGGTGATGGCGTGCACGAAGAACCGCTTGCCGTCGAAGCCGACCTTCTTGCAGAGGTCGACGAGGGCGAAGGCGTGGTCCATGTCGCTGTGCACCCGGCCATCGGAACAGAGCCCGAGCACATGGACCGAACCGTCGTTCTTCTTCGCGTGCTCGAACGCGCCGAGCAGGGTCTTGTTCTCGAAGAAGGCGCCTTCACGAATGGTCCGCGTGATGCGCATGACCTCCTGGTCGACGATGCGCCCGGCACCGATGTTCTGGTGTCCCACCTCGCTGTTGCCCATCACCCCGACAGGCAGGCCGACATCCTCGCCGGACGTGTGGATCTGGACGTTCGGGTAATCCCGCAGCAGACGGTCGTTCACCGGCGTGTTGCCCTGGACGACGGCATTGGCCTTGTCCCACTCGGAATGTGGATTGTGACCCCAGCCATCACGCACGATGATGACCACGGGGCGCTTGGAAAGCTTCGGCATGACGGGCTCCGATCTCATGAATCTCGGGGGTTGGTGCGTATCTCGGTGTTGTCAGGTTCACGTCCAGGTGCTGTGGAAGGTGCCTTCCTTGTCCACGCGCTGGTAGGTGTGGGCTCCGAAGTAGTCGCGCTGGGCCTGCAGCAGGTTGGCGGGCAGACGCTCGCTCCGGTAACTGTCGTAGTAGCTCAACGCCGACGCAAAGGCGGGCACGGGCACGCCCAGCTCCGCCGATGTCGCCACGACCCGGCGCCAGCTCGACTGCCCCTTGGCGATGATGTCCTTGAAGTACGGGTCCAGCAGCAGGTTGGCAAGGTCGGGCGTGCGGTCGTACGCCTCCTTGATCCGATTCAGGAAGTGGGCGCGAATGATGCATCCGCCACGCCAGATCATGGCGATTTCCCCGAAGTTGAGCGTCCAATTGTATTCTTCGCCGGCGGCACGCATCAACTGGAAGCCCTGGGCATAGGAGCAGATCTTCGAGGCATACAGGGCTTGGTAGATGTCGTTGATGAAGGCGTCACGGTCGCCCTTGAACGCGACGTCGGGACCGGGCAGGATCCTGCTCGCCGCCACACGCTCATCCTTCACGGCGGAGACGAGACGAGCGAAGACCGCCTCGGCGATCGTCGGTGCCGGCACACCCAGATCCAACGCGCTGTTGCTGGTCCACTTGCCGGTGCCCTTCTGCCCGGCGGTATCGAGCACCATCTCCACAAGCGGGTTGCCCGTTTCCTCGTCGATACGCTTGAAAATGTGGCTGGTGATCTCGATCAGGAAACTGTCCAGATCGCCCGAGTCCCAATTCGCGAACACGTCGCCGAGTTCGGCGGCGCTGAGGCCGAGAACGTTGCTCATCAGCGCGTAGGCTTCGCAGATCAACTGCATGTCGCCATACTCGATGCCGTTGTGCACCATCTTGACGTAGTGCCCCGCCCCGTCCGGGCCGATGTACGTGCAGCATGGATCGCCGTCGACCTTGGCGCTGATGTCCGTGAAGACATCTTCAACAAGCGCGTACGCTTCACGCTGCCCGCCGGGCATGATGCTCGGACCCTTGAGCGCGCCCTCCTCGCCGCCGGACACTCCTGTACCGATGAAAAGCAGGCCTTTCGCGTTGAGTTCCCGGTTTCGGCGGATCGTATCCTCGAAGTGGCTGTTGCCTCCATCGATGATCAGGTCCCCCTTGTCCAGGAGAGGCACGAGTTGCTCGATGGTGGCATCCACCGGCTTGCCCGCCTTGACCAGGAGGATGATTTTCCGGGGCCGCTCCAGGGACTGAACGAATTCCTCCAGCGTCTTGGCGCCGACGAATTTCCTGCCCTTCGCCCGTCCGCCGATCAGTTTCTCCGTTTTTTCGTAAGTACGGTTGTACACGGCGATCGAGTATCCCCGGCTCTCGATGTTGAGCGCGAGGTTTTCGCCCATCACGGCCAAGCCGATCAAACCCATCTGCTGCTGCGTCATGGTGTCTGCTCCTTCCAAGGGGCTCCCGGTTCGCCCAGACGGGGACCGGGACAAAGGAGTTGATTCTAAGGGGCGGCGAAGCACATGCAAGCGAGCCCCGGTGTCCGGAAGGCCGGTGAGCCCGGAGATCGCGGAGTTCGGCTCAAGAACGTGTCCCCGCGCGAGCCGATAACCCTACTTGAAACGGCTTGAAGGAAGGCTCAACGGTGACTAAGGTAACTTCGACGTGAAGGGAATACGTACCCCCGCCTGACACCATGTCACGCGACAGACCACAGGAAGATCAAAGCATGCGCTGGCAGAAACTTAACCATCTTCTCTTCGTACTCGGAAGCGGCGGACTCCTCATGGGTGGATCGTGCGTGAACGGCGAGGACGTCCAGAATGCTTTCTCGGACAGCCTGATTGCCGTGCTGAGCACGTTCTTCACCGCCATCCTCGAGACGGCGCTCTCGAGCTTCATCCAGATCTGAACGGCGGGACCGATCAGGAATCTCCGAGCGAGCGACTCAACCCCTCGGGGATCGCTGTCATGGCGGAATTTCCTGCGCCCCGTCCACCCCGTCCCGGCGTAAGCGGTCACGCATGCGCGTTTTCATCTCGGCCACCCTCCCCTGAATCCGCTCGATCCAGGGTGCCATGGGAAGCGTGACGTCCAGATTCCCCAAGAGAGGAACCTGTCGATCCTGAAAACGGAGTGTCACCAGCGCCCTTCCCGCCGGCCCGGGCGCGGCAAACACGCGAACCGCATCTCGTCCGAGCCACAGTCGCGCCCCGATTTTCTCGTATTCGATCTCCTCCGGTAGCATCATGGTCAGAACGCGCGGGAGCGACGCCCCGAGATAGCGATCCAGAAACTCTGCCACGAAATCGCGATTCACATAGCCCACCTGCCCGGGTCGCGGCGCGGCTTCCACCAACACGTCGCCGCCGGCCACACCATCCGCGTCGAGCTTGACGTTTCGAATCGTCAGGAGGAGCTCGCCGTCGATACCGTCCCGATGAAAGAGAGCCCGGCACAGGTTTTCAAGCGAAGCTCCCTCCCATTGCCCGTCGGCCAACATGAGGATCATCTGGTTGTCCTCAACACGGCCGTTGTGCACGGTCAGCTTTGCCTTCCCTCCCACCCCGGGCAACTCCCAACGGCCAAGAATCGAATCGACGTCGATGTCATCAATCTCCCCGTCAAAACGCAGCGCCACGATCCGGTCCTGCCGCAGGATCGCCTTCTTGAGATCCAGATCCACCCGCGCGGGGTAGGGGCCGTTCGGAAGGCGCCCGGTGAATTCCTCCAGCCGCACGTCCTCGATCGTGCCGGACAGTTCCACCTCCGCCTCGCCGGTCGACTGTCTCAGATGCACGTTGCCCGAGAAGGTACCTTGCGTCACTTCGGACTCCAGCAGGGTCGACAATTCCAGGGCATCGAGCGCCAGCCGGGGAATATCCAGCGAGACCTCCGGGAGCAGTTCGCTGGTGTGCGGATCAATGAGCGCCGAGATCTGTATGGGCTCCGTGGCGGAGGCGCCGTTGAGCTTGCGGCAGGTCAACTGGGCATCGCCGCGCCCGTCCGGACGGAAACGGAGGATTCCTTCGACACCCTCCGCGATGATGCGCACGTCCGGGCGGCTCCAGATGAAACGGGCCCCGTGATAGCGTACCTGCTGAACGTCGAGGGCTCCGAAATTGTGAGCGAGGCTGGCACGGAGCACACGGGAATAATCGTCCCGGTCCCAGTTGACCGAGTCGATGAGCAACTCGGCGTCGAAGATGTCGATATGCACACTTCCGCCGGCTTCTTCATGCTCGGCCCAGATGACCTGGGGGCTCTCGAAGATTCGCGCCCGCCGATCCGGCAGCCACATCTCCACGCCCAACAGCCTTCTGGCATTGAAGGCATACGGCCGGACTTCCCGGACGGTCGTCGGAAGCCCGAAAAACGACGTCAGATCTCTTTCCACGCTCCGGCGATAGGCATCGCTGCGATGGTAGACACCGTACGCCAGCGTCCCCGCGATCGGAATACCGACCAGGAGGAGAAGCAGGACCGCCGAGATCATTCGCCGCGTTCGCATGATTGAAGTCTAGTCGAGGCCCGGCCCGATCACCATGCCCTGCCGATCGGGCTGCCACCCGGGTGGTGGATCCGATACACTGATACCATGGCAAGGCGCAACTGGGTTCAGATCTCACTGGCGACCAAGTGCCAGGTGCTGTTCGGACTGGCGGTGCTGCTGATCATCGCGGCGGCGCTGTTCGTGCCGGGCTATTACATGGAGAAGCAGGCGGATCAGATGAACTACCGCCGGGTGACGCACCTGGCCCAGCTTGCCCGGGCGCGCATCAACCCCTCCAGCCAGAACTGGGACGAGCAGCAAACCCGCCTGGACCGCTGGTGGGAAGACAACCTCCTCGAGCTGAACCTGCCGGAATCCAAGCCGCGACTGATTTACCTGGACCCGGAGGAGTCCAGTCTCTCCGCTCCGGCACTGCTCGGGCTGATCACCGAGATGCGTCCGATCTACCATCGCATCCACCCGGTGCTGAAAAGCTGGTGGTGGGAGGGTCCCCTGCCCATGCAGATCGAGCTGATGAAAATCGGAGCGGCCCTGGCTGGAGAGCTCTGGCCTGAAGAGTTCAGCCCATCCACCCGCCAGCGCTGGAAGGCGTTCAAGCAGGCGATGATGGATCAGGGTTACCACCCCGCGCTGGACGGTCATCAGCGTAAGGCGCTGGCGGCCATGAAGCGTGACCCCGGGACGAACGTCGTGACGCGTCATACGGAGGTCGACGGCCACGCGGTCTACCAGGTGCTGCTCGCCGTGCGCGGTACCGACACACCGACACAGCGGCGTCCGGTCGTCGGACTGATCGAGATGTCGGTCCCCACGCCTGAGCCCCAGGAAAAGATCTGGGCGCGGGTGATCCTGGTGCTCGCCGGTCTGCTGGCGGGGTTTCTGGCGATCCTGGTCTTCTACCTCGTCTCCCATAAGCTGATCCTGGCGCCGGTGCGCGACCTCAAGCAGTTGGTGACGCAGGTGGCGGAGGGCGACCTCTCGGCGCGATCCGACATCGCCACCGGCGACGAGTACGAAGAACTGTCGACCGCCTTCAATGCGATGCTCAACCAGCTCGAGAAATCGCGCAACGAGCTCGAAACGATCAACCGCTCACTTGATACTCGTCTGGGCGAACTGGCGGAGACCAACGTCTCGCTCTTCGAATCCAACCGGCTCAAGAGTGAGTTCCTGGCCAACGTCAGCCACGAGCTGCGCACCCCGCTGACCTCGATCATCGGGTTCGCCGATCTCCTGCAGGAGTTGTCCAAGGGCAACGGGAATACCGACAAATCTCGGATCGTCCGCTACGCCGACAACATCATGAAAAGTGGGAGGATGTTACTGGACATCATCAATGACCTTCTGGACCTCGCCAAGATCGAGGCGGGGAAGATCGAGTTGCACCGCGCGGCGTTCTCCGTACGGGATCTGTGCGAAGCCCTGGTCGATTTCGTGAAGCCGCTGACGGAGAAGAAGAATCTCGATCTGATCCTGCAGATGGACGAGGATGTCCCGATGATGAACTCGGACGCGGGCAAGCTCCGTCAGATCCTCTACAACCTGCTGAGTAACGCCATCAAGTACACGCCGGAAGGTGGGCGGGTGCAGATCGTCGTGGAGATGCTCCCCGGAGGAGGGCGTCTGCGGTTCGACGTGGTGGATGACGGGCCGGGTATCGCCCCCGAAGATCAGGAGCAGATCTTCGAAAAGTTCCGGCAGCTCGATTCCTCCAAGACGCGCGAACATGGCGGAACCGGACTCGGCCTCGCCATCAGCCGCGAACTCGCGCAGATGCTGGGCGGCACGATCCGGGTGGAAAGCGAGATCGGCAAGGGCTCACGCTTTATCGTCGAGGTGCCGGTGGAATGCTCCAAGACCAGCTATCGTCCGGTTGCCACACTGCTGAAATAACCGCTGCCATCGATGCGCGGCAGAAGCTGCCTGTCGACGCCCTTCTGCTTTCCAGGGGGACTGCTTATGCATCCAAGACAGAATCACAGGTCTTTCCGCGTCATATCTCCGGTGTTGCTGCTGCTCTTCATCTGTTCAGCATCGACTGCGGCGACCGCCGACTCGGATCGAACCGCCGCCGTTCGAATCGATGGGATTCCTTTCGAATTGAAAGAGTTCGACGGCTCGCTTATCTCGGATTCACCGCGCCTCTTCTTCACACCAGCGCAGATCGCTCGCGCCCGCTCACGAATCGCCGAGCACCGCGATGCAAAACGCCTGATGGAACGCTATCTCGCGGACGTCGAGAAACACTTTGCGGTCGAGATCGAGCCGCTCGATGAAAGCTGGTGGCAGACGGTCAAGGACAAGCCGTGGTCGGAGACCTATCCAATCATTGCCGAGCAAACGATGCGTGAACCGATGCGCGTTGCCCGCGCCGCCGGGGAACTGGCTACCGCCAGCCTGCTCGTCGACGATCCACGGTATGCCGAACGCGCCGAACGACTGCTGATGAGTCTCGCAAGCTACACTTTCGTCGCCGAGCATTACGACGTGGGCATGAATTACTCCATCTGGATGTGGCAGGTGCTCAAGGCATACGACGTGCTTGCCCCGACACTTTCGGGTGAGCAGCGTCATCAACTCGATGGCTTGTGCACGCGCTTCGCCCGGGCGCTGGCCCATGACGACGTGTTCTGGATCGACAACAACATCGGCGGCGGCATCAACAATCACCTCGCCTGGCACAAGGCGCTCTTCGGCCTGCTCGGGCTCTTTTACGATCGTCCGGAGTTGGTGGAGTATTGCCTGCACGGGCGGCGCGGCTTCGTTCCTCTTCTGGAAGATGGCTTGCTCGATCATGGATTGTGGTGCGAGAGCAGCCTCAACTACCAGTTCGCCGCCATCGCCCCGATGCTGGCCTTCGGGATGTGCCAGCGGAACATGAACCACGCGCCGTCCATCCTCGACATCACCGCCGCCAACGGCCGAACCCTCAAGCAATCCTTCGACGCCATGTTCGATGTGCTGGCCCCGAACGGGCTGATCCCGCCCATCGGCGATGCGTACGGGCGGCACGTGAAGCTCTGGGAGATTTCACTGTACGAGACGGCGTGGGCGGCCTGGGGCGATCCGAAGGTCGCCTGGCTCATGCAGCAGAATCCCGAGGCTTCGCTCGCGTCGCTCTTCGCACCGCCCATGCCGGACGATGTGCCCGCCCCACCGATCCGGACGATGAACCTGCCCGAGCACGGTTATGCCCTGCTGCGCTCACATCGTGACGCGGCGTACTGGAATAACCCGGCGGCGCGGTTGGCATTTGTGACCTACGACCGCAGCGGCGTGCATGCCAACGCCGACAAATTGAGCCTGATGCTCTTCGCCGGGGAACAGATGGTATTGCCCGACGTGGAAGGTCGCGCGACCGTCTATCACGCCTTCAGCAGTCGCATCCAGCGTGAACTGAATCGCGGCACGATCAGTCACAACACGGTGATGATCGACGGGCAAGACCAGCGGATGTCGTCGCAGATGCTGCCTCTGATCGAGTTCCGCGATCTGCCGGCGGAGAAACGCGTCACGGTGGCCGATCTCGACGGCGTGCTATACGACGGCGTGCGGCAGATGCGGACGGTGGCGATGACAGAGCACTACGTGCTGGACGTGTTTCAAGTGAATACCGGCGATGCAACGCGACGGATCGACTGGATCGCCCATACGCTGGATGAGCACGCGTCACTCATGGATCCGGACGACACGATCAAGGAGCGGTCCACGCCGTTCACATTTCCGCAGGAAGGCCCGACACGGTGGCTTCGCGACGCACGGTCGATTTCGAACTCAGGCGAGTTGTCGTTGTCGTGGAAGAACGAAACGTCGGCGTTGCACATGACGATGCTCGATCCACAGGCCGATCAAATCATTCTCTGCGGTTATCCCGCTACCGACGAACCGGAAACGCCCACGATCCCGATGATGATCGTGCGCCGCCACGCCGACCGCGCCCTCTTCGCCGCCGTGTGGAGCACTGCCGAGAAGCGCCCCGACATTCGCATCATTCCGCGCGGACCGCGCGAGAAGCGTCTGCACTTTGAAGTCTTCGTGAACGGCCAAACGCGCCGCCACTTCGTCCCGGACTTGAAGTACGCGACGGGCCGATGACCTGAGCGTAGGGATGGGATTGCTCACCGCCGGCGGCTTGTGGCGCGATCCATTTCGCGTTTGTGCTCGCGCTTTTTGAGGTCCTGGCGTTTGTCGTGCTGCTTCTTGCCGGTGGCCAACGCCAGTTCGACCTTGGCGAGACCGCGGGCGTTGAAATAAATTGTCAGGGGAATCAGCGTGATCCCGGACTGCTTGACCTGCCCTTCGAGCTTGCGGATTTCCCGCCGATGCAGCAGCAGACGGCGCTTCCGCTTCGGCTCGTGATTGTTATCGGCCGCCTCGGGGTAGCGATCGATGTTCGCGTCGTAAAGTGTGGCCTCGCCGTCGTTTATGCGCACAAAGGCCTCGGCGATGCTGGCCGCCCCGTTCCGCAGACTCTTCACCTCGGTGCCGGTCAGCACGATTCCGGACTCGAATTTCTCGAGCAGGTGATAATCGTGCCGGGCCTTGCGGTTCTGAATCCGCGGGCTCTCCTTGGGCTTGTTTTTTGCCATAAGCCTTGAAATCCCAATGCATTATGCCGATAATGAGGTGGAAGTCAGCCCCCGATCGGCGCGGCGCTTTCCGCTCCGGAAGCGCGAGCCGGGCATTGTATCCCTCCCGATCGGCGGCTGCCAATGCCGCATCATGCAACCACCGCCCGAAGGTGAGGTACAAGTTAGTGATGGCAACGAAGCAGGGCGAAAGCGACTCGCTTCGACTGACCCGCCGGACCGAAAAACGGCTGATCATCGAGGCCCGCCAAGGCAGCGAAGACGCTGCGCGCTCGCTGGTCGATTCCCATCGGGATCGGCTGTTCGGGTTCGTGTACCGGATCCTGAGGGATTACGAGGAGTCCGAGGAAATCTGCCAGGAGGCGTTCCTTCGGGCGTTCAATTCGCTGGATTCGTTCTCATCGAAGTATCGGTTCAGCACGTGGCTGTTCACGATCGCGTACCGGCTGTGCCTGAATCACATCCGCCGTCGCAAGTCGCTGACGGGTGAAGTCGATTTCAGCGGCATGGCCGATGACGGCCCGGATGTGTCCGAGACGGTGGCCGAAAGTGATGAAGCCCGCCGGATGAAGGATCAGATCTGGGACGCGGTCGACCACCTCAGCGTCCCGCAGCGGGCGGCCGTGCTGATGTATTACCGTGAGGGCATGAGCTGTCAGGCCATCTCCGAGGCGCTGGGGATCCCGACGGCGACCGCCAAGAGTCATCTGCACCGTGCGCGTGCACGGTTGCGCGAAGCACTGTCCAGTGTGGTGGAAGATTGGACACAGGTCCACTGGTTACGTGAGACGGCATCATGATTTCCTGCAAGCATGCACGACAACTCTTTGACCGCCACTTCGATGGTGAACTCTCACCGTCGCTCCAGGCGGAACTGCACGCCCATCAACTGGCGTGCAGCGATTGCCAGAGCGCCCTGGCGATCACCGAAGCGTGCGAAGATGTCATTCGCTACGACCGGCGCGAGCCGCTGCTCGACGATTCCTTCACCGATCGGGTCATGGCCGCCCGGCGCGATCAGCAGGTCATCCGGGCCAAGCGATGGTTCATTCCGCAGGGTCCGTGGTATCGTGTCGCGACGATCGCGTTGTCGCCCCTGGCGGCGGCGGCGAGCATCGCCATGGCGGTGTCGCTGATCCTGCCGACGTACGAGCCCCTGCGCACAAGGATGGTGGCGTCGGAAATCGAGGTCTCGGACGGCGTCTCGCAGAACGTGTCCGCCCTCACCTCAGGAAAATCGACCTCGGAAGAAGATCCCAGAATCGTCACCACTGCGTCGCATCATTCGGCGGTGCCGTTCATGGACGCCCTGCTCGGGCCGCTCGTGTCGCGGGCCAAGACGACGATGGAAGGGGCGCGAAGCTGTGCCGCGGAGTTCGAGCTGCTGATGGAGATGGGCCTGTCCCAGCCGACTGAGAAGCTGGCCGCCCAGTGGCGCCTCCAGGAGGACCGCGACACCGTCGGCGAGACCGACCGCGCGAATCCGTCGCCGCTGGAGTCGCTCGATCCGACGCGTCTGAATCGTTCGGATTCCTCGGACCAGGCCGGCGAGCCTGCCCTCGAAGCCTTTTAAGCTCATCCACCTTTTCTTAAGATCTCCACCATCGGGTATTGGAAGGAAGTTCGCCGCGCGATCCGCGTGTTCGCGTGCGCCAAGGGTTCTCGAATGCGCATCACGTCCACGTTGCTGATTTCGATCCTGGGATGTCTCCTCCCACCGGCGGTGGGAATGGGCGCTCCCGGAGATCCGGCGGACGAAAACGCCCGGCTGGCCCGCATCGCACCGGCAGACACGCGCCTGTTCCTGGAAGTGCGCGATGTTTCCACGATGCTGAGCGTGCCCGGCGGATCGCCGCTGGCGATCATGCTGACCGAGGTCGTGGTGGCGTCGCGGCCCGCCGGAACGCAGCCTGCCGGCACACTCGATCTCACGCGTGTGGTGGCCGACGCCATCGGGCTGGAAGACCCCCACACGGTCCATCTCATGTTCAACGGGCGTATGGGCCTGGCTGCCGACGGTTGGAGCGGCCTGGGCGATGCGGTTCTCCTGGCGGAACCCACCGACGCGAAGGCCCTCGAACAGGCGCTGGCTCATCTGCGCGTCGACGACACCGATCTTCAACACGTCCGGCTGTACCGCATCGGCGATCTTCATGAACTCGCAAGCGACGGGCACTGGGTGGCGCTCGGGCGACGGACCCATGACCGCGCCATTTACGCGCGAACCGTCCAACTGCTGGAAACGCGAAGCGCGGAAACGCTCCATGCGGACGAAGCATTTCAATCCCGGCTCGCAGACATTGCCGATGCGGCACAGGGCGTGTTCTGCATGCGCGCGCGGACGGGCGCGGACGAGAGTATCCAGGGACTGGTGCCCGGGTGGCCCGCCGCCTGGCCGCCGCCGACCGCGATGATTCTGGGCGTTCACGTGACCGACCGGGGAGTCGCTCTGGAGATGACCGGGAAGCTTCAGGCGGGCGTTCAACAGTGGAGGCCGTCCGAAATTCCTATCGACGCCTTGAACCGGCTTCCTCAATCGACGCTGGCCGCATGGACGCAGAGCATCGACTATCACGCCGAATACAAACGGCTCAATCGTCTACCATCGGGGCCGGTGCGGTACTGCATGGATCTGATCGAGAACGGGGCTTCGGGAAGCGGCGTTGCCCGGCAACTCACCCGGCATCTCGTGGGCGACACGCTGGTGCTTGTCGGCCGCCATCCCAAGCGATTTTCCGATCGGACATTGATCCTCCCCTCGCTGGCCATGGCGGTGGAGTCGGACAACCCTCCCGCCGTGCACAAAGCCATGATGACGATGGCGGAGAACATGGTCCGCGCGTTGAATCGCGCCGCGGGACAGGAAAGCCTCTACAGGATTCAGCGCCATGCGATTGAAGGGGGAGGAGCTGTCCATTCGGTCAATCTCGGATCGCTCTTCGCCGGAAATACCTCTTGCGAATGGCTCGGGGCGCTGGAACTGGCATGGGCGGTCGCGGACCGATGGCTGGTCATGGGCACACAGGCGCAGACCGTCAGGGAAATCGTGCGCGCCCGGCGCGGGGCGGACCCGACGCTTCCGGTGGGCCGCGTGCATGACGCCCTGCGGGAGGTCCAGATGCGAGGCGGATCAGCACGGCTGATCCTGCTCGCCCAGCCGCAGGAAGCCGGACGCGCGATCGACAGTTGGACCGCCTATCTCCGTGCCGAGCATCCGGAAATGCTGACCGCGGCATGGTGGCAGGAGCTTCGCCGACGTCACCAGGCCTCGCGCGTGCAACTGGGGCTGGAGGCGCGGGCACGTGCCGGCATCCTCGAGGTGGAGCGAACGTATCCCGAATGGCCCGCGCACGGCCTGCTACTGCCGGGGGATGTGATCCTGGCGGTGGACGGTCGACCCTTGAAACCGGAGAACAGCTTCGCCGCGCTGCGCGACTCGATCGCCACACGTCCTCAGGAGGAGCGTATCGTCATGACCGTGAAGCGCGGTGAAGAAACGTTGGACGTGGAATTGAACCTGCCTTCCTCGGGCCCCGGTACCCATCCCTTTCAACCCGTGGAACTTCTCGATCGCCTGGCGGAAATCCTGCGGCCGTTCGCGTCGGCGAGTTTCGCTTCCTGGCAGCCCGCCCCCGATCTGCTCAAGGCGCATGTCGAACTGAAACTGCACACAGCGCCTCCCGCCGAAAAACCGTAGGATGCCTGCGCCGATTCGACGGATTGTTCGCGAATAATGCTCCTCAATCGACCAGCCGTCGCGCGTAACTTCGATAGTCAAACGCGAACGTGTCGAGATCGACGGTGAGATAGGCCTTGAAGAGTTGCATGCCTTCGGACTCGTCGGAGGCTTCCGGGTGAGCGGCGAGATAGGCGTTGACTTTTTCCCGGACCGCGTTCGTGCCGAGATCGGCAAGCAATTGGCGGAAGGGCGCGGTGTACTTGCCGTCATCGCCCGATTGCAGGTAGAGCACGAGAGACCAGACCTGGGCATAGTACGTCCGGACGGACACGTCCGCCTCGCGCACCGCCACGCCCGCGTCTATTTGCAGTAACTGCCGCAGTGGGATCAGGCCGTTCTCCTGGGAGAGGGCTTCGCGGAGATGATTGCGGCGGTTGAAGTTGCGCTTCGGTGTGAACACCGGGTACGGGCCCTCGAGCTCGAAGGCTTCCCACTGGCAGGCCAGCCCCTCGTTCAGCCATGCGGGGATGCGGCGCGGAAAGCACCGGCTGAAGTACTGGTGCATGCCCTCGTGCGCCAGCAGCGACAGGGTGTGATCGCGCTGCAGATCGAACGCGACCGCCGTAGCCGAGGCGCTGTCGGTGTAACCGCCCGAGAGGATGTACAGGTAGGTCGACGCCTGAAGGGGGAAGCGCTGCTTCGTGAATTGTGCCCACTCGTCGCGCGTGTTGAACAGGTAGACGACCAGCCGCTTTCCGAGCGGCTGGGGCGGGGGCACGAGTTTTTCGTACTCGCAGTAGGTCGCTTCGAGAAACGGAGCGAGATATTCACGAATAACTTCGTCCTGGGCGGTCACGCGAAGATCGAAATGCTCGGTGCGCACACGGATCCCGTTGCCGAAAGACTCTGTCTCGAACGTGGACGGATCAATGGCGTCACGGCAGGTGAACTCCGGTTCGGGCGAGCAACCGAGTATGCCCGCCGACACGGCGAGAATCACGATGTTCCAGACGATGCATCGACGCGTTCGATCGTTCACGAGCCTCTCCTCATCAATCCCCTCGCTTCGTTCATGTGACGGCCACCTCGAAGGATAGCGGGAGGCCCGATCCCGAGCCAGTTGCGCGGCTCCGGCCGGTTGACGTACCCCGGCGGCGCGGGACAATGCCCTCGGCGACGTGGCGGGAGGCGGGGCAACAGGATCGCCTCCCGGGGCCGCCGCACGGAGCAACGGCACGCATGGCGAATCACTCACATCTTGCATCGGCGGGGATCGGCCGATGAGTGCGCGCGTTCAGGCGGGGCCGATGAATCGACCGTGGCGCCGCATGTGGGCCTACTTCTATTACCTCCGCAAGCCGATCGTGAATTTCCTGCCGCTGCTCGGGCTGCTGCTCATCGTGCTGCTGGCGGGCAGTTACTGCTTCCATGCCTACTACAAACAGGAAGAGTTCGCCCGAGAGCCCATGGGCTACGTGGAGGCCCTGTACATCACCTGGTCGCTGGTGTTCAAGGAGCACCTGATGGATTTTCCCGACCACTGGCTGCTGCAGGTGTTCTACTTCGCCCTTCCGCCACTGGGGCTGGTGGTCATCCTGGATGGTATCGTGCGTTTCAGTTACCACATTCTCCGTCGCGACGAGTCGAGCGTCGAGTGGGTGCAAGCCATGAGCAAGACGATGAACAACCACGTGATCCTCTGCGGGCTGGGCAAGGTCGGCCTGCGCGTGATGCAGCAGTTGATCCGCCTCGGCGAGCAGGTGGCGGTCCTGGAAAAGGACGAGCACTGCCCGAACCTCTCGCATGCCCGCAAGCATGGCGTCCCGGTGCGCATCGGGCACAGCCGCGACGAAGGCATCTTCAACGATCTGAACGTCGCCGCCGCCAAGTCGATCATCCTCGCCACCGACGACGACCTGGCCAACATCGAGCTGGCCCTCGACGCCCGGGCGATCAACCCGGAGATCCGCGTCGTGCTGCGCCTGTTCGACCAGGAACTGGCATCGAAGATCCAGGAGTCGTTCAACATTCATCACGCGTTCAGCACGTCGGAACTGGCGGCGCCGCTGTTCGCCACCGGGTCGAGCGACAAGTCGATCATCAACTCGTTCTACGTGGGGAGTGAGCTTCTCGTGGTCGCGCAACTGGTGATCCGCCCGGAGTCGGAGCTGATGAACCTGCCGATCCGCGAGTTCGGCAGCCGGCACAAGGCGTTCGTCATCTCGCACACGCGCTGCGAGCAGATGACCAGTTTCCCGAGCGCCGAGACGATCCTCAAGGTGGGCGACCAGGTGACGATCCAGACCAAGCCCGAAGTCCTGAAGACCATTCACAAGCTCAACCGCGACCCGCTGCCGTATTGAGCGATCGTATCGAAGCCGAAACGCCACTTCGCACATGTGCGACCCCGATCCGCAGGAGTGTGCATTGCCCTACCGAATCGAGAAACGCGAATGGGACGGCGGCGCGTTGATTGACGTTTTTCTGCCGGTGCGATACGTCCTCGCCACACTTCTGAGCATCGCCGCACTTTTCGCACTGGGAGGGCTCGTGGCGTATCCGTTCCTGCTGCTCCTGACAAAACGCGGAGCCCCCCTCGCCGGGCTTGAGGAATTGCGATTTCTCATGGCCGTACTTGTCGGCAATCCGCTGGGCGTCCTGATGATCAGGTTGCGAGCCTATTTTCGAACGCGGCGATGGAGACGTCTCCTGAAGAAGTACGTTGACCCTGCGCATGATAAAGACTCGAACACGCTTGTTTCGATCATGGAGTTGCTAGCACGTCATCGAGCTGGACGACTCGGGGGCGAATTTCCGCTCACGCATGCGCGGCGACTTGCGGAGTACCTGAAGGCCATTGGCCGGTCCGGAGTTGCCGTCAGGGTCTCCACCGATCTTGGGGGGAAAGGCAACACGGAATATCTGGACACGCAAGGAAAGCACGAACTTGATCCGTTCCCCTTCGCGTTCGAGCCAACCCGCCTGAGCGATACCGCCGCGCTGTACGGACAGCAAGAGACCTCAGGAAAGGGCAAACCGCGCAGGCGCCTTCACCGATGGGTATTCAGTCTATGTGTGGCAGGCGGCGTATTCGGATTGCTTGTCTTCAGTGACTGGCTCATTTTCAACGGGTCGGACCTCGGATATTTCGTGATGGGAATCCTGGCCGTCGCCGCCATGGCAGCCGTCTTGACGTTTCTTGTATACGCAGGCGGAATCCTGTGGTCACGTCTCGCGCGCAGTTTGGACGGAGGTTGGTGGCTGGTGCCCGGCGGTATTGTGCAGCGGCGTAGCGGTTGGATGGGCGGCCCGATGGAGTTGAACCTCTACACGCGGGACACGACCAACATGATCGTCGTGCCGGGTGCGAACGTCGTGCTCTTCACGCGGGAAGACGGATCACCCGTCAACTTGCCTTGCAACCTGAAACATCAGATCGCCCTGCTGAACGCGTGGTTCTGTCCCGCCACACCGCCCACGCACGAACAACTGAGCGATCTGCGCGAGGGATGACGTGGGCGCGGACTCGCGTGACACACCGCACATCACCTCGACGATCGGCGACAAGGAAAGTTCATTGCCCAGCCAAACGTAAGGCATGGCGTTATCTGTCAATGCTGGGAATCAGTCCGGCCGCTCCCACAGCGTGGCGGCGTCGTGGCCGGTGAAGCCGGTGCTCAGCTTGAGCAAGGTGCGCGTCGGGCGGGAATGCGTTTCGGTGGCCAGCGGCAGGGGCAGATCGCTTTGCCCGATCGCGGTGTTCGGCGTGGCATAGACGCGGCCGGTCTGCATGCCGATCAGCGCGCCGATCGTTTCCATCAGGCCGCTGCTCGCCAGCATGTGGCCCGTGTACGGCTTGAGCACCGTGGCGATGCCTTCGCCCTTCGTCTTTGCTCCCCACGTCTTCGCCAGACAGCGTGCTTCGTAGCCGTCCGAGATGCGCGAGCCGGCGCCGTGCGGGACCACCACGTCGATGTCGCCCGGCGTCTTCCCCGCGTCCGCCAGGCATCGCGCGATCACCTCCGCCAGGCGCAGCGATGCCACGTCGGGGATCACCTGCTTCCACGATTGCTGGGCGAATGCGCTGCCGGCGTACCGGGCAATCACTCTTGCCCCGCGACGCGACGCATGTTCCGCCGATTCGAGCACCAGCGCCCCCGCCCCCTCACCGACGTAGAACCCGCGCCCCTCCGCCGCGAAGGGCGCCATCACGCCATCGCACGCGTACATCTCCATCCGCCGGAACCACTCGAGCCGCACGCCGGTCTCGAACGCCTCGCCCCCGACGACGACCATCACTTCCGCCTGCCCCCGGCGGATCCGATCGGCGGCAACCTCCAGCGCGTACGCCCCGGAGGTGCAGGCGTTGTGCACGCTCGTCGAGAAGCCGTGCAGGCCGAACGCCTTGCCCATCAGATGCACGTAATAAAACGCCTGCGTGTTGTAGAAGCTCGGCGCCATGAGATCGTACACGCCCAGCCCCGCCGCGCCGGCGGCTTCACCCGGCGTACCCGGTTGCGGAAGACCCGCCCCCTCGGCCGACTCCGGCGGGCACGCGCCCCGGGCGATCATCGCGAACATCCGCGCCACCAGCGCCTCGGTGCCCGGCGCTTCAAAGACCTGCACCGCCCCGACCGTGTTCTCGCGCCGATCGACTTCCAGCCCCGCATCCGCCAGAGCGAGCTCCACCGCCAGAAGCGCGTACGCCAGGTCGCGATACGCGCCGGCCTCCTGGCCTTCGAGAAAGTTCATGTGCTTCGCGAGTCCCGGCACCTCCGCCGGCATTGCACACATGGGAAAGTCGACGTCGACACCCACGTCCGTCGCCAGCGCGCGTGGCACCACCGGGCAGCGCCCCGACGCCAGGCCTTCGGCAAATACCTCGCGCCCGACACCGATCGCCGCCACCGGCCCCACGCCCGTCACCACGATGTCGCGGTCATGTGCCATACCGTTCTCGAGGAGTGTTCGTCAGATCAACGCGAGCGTCCGCAGGGACTGTCCCTTTCACACACCGCCGCGCGAGCCGACGTCACGCCAGCAGCTTGTTAACGACTTTACCGGCAACGTCCGTCAGCCGGAAGTCGCGGCCCTGGAAGCGGTACGTCAGCTTGAGGTGATCCAGCCCGAACAGGTGCAACACGGTGGCGTGGAAATCGTTGATGTGAATGGGATCCTCGACGACGTTCCAGCCAAGATCGTCGGTCTTGCCGACCACCTGACCGCCCTTGATGCCCCCGCCCGCCATCCAGATCGAATACGCGAACGGGTGGTGATCGCGGCCGGTCACGTCGCGGAATCCGGGACGGTTCTCGCCGAGCGGTGTGCGCCCGAACTCCGCCCCCCAGATGACCAGCGTCTCGTCAAGCAGGCCGCGCTGCTTGAGATCCTTGATCAGCGCCGCCACCGGCTGATCCGCCATCTCGCAATTGAATGCCAGCTCGGCGTCGAGCCGGCTGTGATGATCCCACGAGGCATGATAGATGTTGATAAAGCGTACACCGCGTTCGACCATGCGCCGGGCCAGCAGGCAGTTTCGCGCGAACGTCGCGTACACGCCCTTGCTTCCACCGCGACCAATGGACTGCGTGTCGCCCTCGTTGCGATCGACGCCGTACATGTCCAGCGTCTTCGGATCCTCGTCCGACAGGTCGATCAGGTCCGGCGCCGCCGACTGCATGCGGTAGGCAAGTTCATACGCCGCGATACGGCTGGCGATCTCCGGATCCCCTACCGCCTCATAGCGCTTCTGGTTCAGATCGCGCAGCGCGTCGAGGCTCTTGCGCTGCATCTCGGGGGTCATCCCCGCCGGGTTGCCGAGGTTCAGCACCGGGTCGCCATGATCGCGGAACAGCACGCCCGAATACGTCGAGGGCAGGAACCCGCTCGACCAGTTCGACGCCCCGCCGCTCGTGCCGCGTCCGGCGGTCAGCACGACATAGCCCGGCAGATTGTCCGACTCGCTGCCGAGACCGTAATTGACCCACGAACCCATGCTCGGCCGGCCGAAGGTCGGCACACCGGTGTTCATCATCAACTGACCGGGATGATGGTTGAACGCCTCGGTGTGCATCGAGCGAATCAGGCAGATGTCATCGGCGATGGAGCCGGTGTGGGGCAGCAGGTCGGACAGCTCCATCCCGCATTGGCCGTACTTCTTGAACTTCCGCCGGGTGCCCATGATCCGCGCCGAGTCCTTCTGGATGAACGCGAACCGCACCTTGTCCGTCATCGAGTCGGGCAGCTTCTGTCCGTCGAGTTCGTTGAGTTTCGGCTTCGGGTCGAAGAGATCGAGCTGGCTCGGCGCCCCCGCCATGAAGAGGAAGATACAGTTCTTCGCCTTCGGGGCGAAGTGCGGCGGCTTCGGCGCGAGCGGGTTGGCAAACGGTGAATTCGCCTGCGCGCCCAGCGCCTTGTCCTGCTTCAGCATCGACAGCAACGCCAGCGATCCCAGCCCGCTGGCGGTGGTGGCCAGAAAATCGCGACGCGTCTGTGTCATGTAATCCTGCAACGGGTCCATCGGCATCACCCTCGTGTCATAAACTCATCCAGATTCAAAAGCACGCGCCCCACCGCCACCCAGGCGGCCGTCTCGACCATGCGATCCTTCGCCACCGGCAGATCGCCGAGTAACGCGCGCGCGGCTTCCTGCTCCTGGCGGTACGCGTCGCGCATCTCGCGGTAGAGGTGCACCAGCCGCTCCACCTCCGCCTCTGTCGGCGGGCGCGAGGTGCACCGCACCCATGCCCGGCGGATGCGCGCCGCCACGTCACCCTCGATATTCTCACTCACGCGCTTGCCCAGATGCTGCGCGCATTCCACGAAGACCGGATCGTTCAGCAGTGTCAGCGATTGAAGCGGTGTGTTCGAGCGGCGACGACGCGTACACGAGACGTTGGAATCCGGCGCGTCGAATGTCATCAGCATGGGGTACGGGCTGGTGCGCTGGAACCACGTGTAGAGCCCGCGGCGGTAGCGATCCGGGGCGGGGCTGACCTTCCACCGGGCGCTGCCCGCGTAGGTGAGTTCCGCAATACCCGCGGGCTGCGGCGGATGCACACTCGGACCTCCGATCTCGGAGTGCAGCAAGCCGCTCGCGTCGAGGCTGAGGTCGCGAATCACCTCCGCCGAGAGCCGGAATCGATTCTGCCGGGCGAGCCAGCGGTTCTTCGGATCGCGATCGACGAGTTCCTCGCGTGTGTGCGATACCTGGCGATAGGTCGCGGAGGTCACGATGAGCTTGATCATCGCCTTGCGACTCCACCCCTGCCGGCGGTACTCCGTGGCCAGCCAGTCGAGCAGTTCCGGATGCGAAGGCAATTCACCGCGCGTACCGAAGTCCTCCGGCGTTTCCACGATTCCCGTCCCGAAGAGATGCATCCAGATCCGGTTGGCGGCCACACGCGCGCTGAGCGGATTCTCCTCCGCCACGATCCAGCGCGCGAGATCGAGCCGATCCGCTTTGCCGTTGCGCGGGGCCAACGGCGGAAGTACTGCCGGCACGCTCGGGGGCACCTCCGCCCCTTCGCGCAGGAAGTCGCCGCGGATGTGAACGTGCGTCGTGCGCGGCTGACTCGTCCGCACCATCGCCTGTGCCTTGATCGCTCGTGTGTCCGGCGAATTGGCGGCGTGCTCGTCGAGCGCCCGCTTCAGTTTCGCGTGGCCGGAATCGATCCCGCGGTAGTACGCCAGAAGTCGCTTGTGCTGGGCCTCGTCGCGTTGATCCGCCGCTGTGAGCAGGACCTCGGCCACGTCGTCCGGAATGCCCGTCGCGCGGATCGGTCGCGCTGCCGACGTCACCGCCACGCGAAAGCGGCCCAGCGTGTGCTCGCCGCCATGGTTCTGATCCAGCGTCAGAACGATCAGCGTGCCACCCTCGAAGCCCACCTTGCCCTGGGTCTCGAACACGGCTTCGTTCCTCCGGCCCTTCGCCCCGCCGATCGCCCAGCCGGTCTTCGGCTTGCCGTCGATCGCGGACGCTGCGGGGAAATCCCCCTGCTCGACACTGGCTGATGCGTTCGTCAGCGTGACGGGTTTCAGTTCCACCGGATTGGACGAGGGCGCGACCTGCATCTTCAGCTCCGAGAGCACGAAGTTGCCGTTCGGTGCTCGACCCGGTCCGTTGCTGCCCAGTGATTCGTGCGGAAGCACTTCAAGCCGCAATGCCGAAATTTTCGGCGAATCCGTATGAAACGCCACGACCGTGCGATCCGTATCCACCGCCTGGCCGGTCACCAGCAGCGAGCCGTCAGCCTGCGGGGTCACCGTCGCTCCCTCCGCGCTCGTGGCGAAGGAGGCCTCGAGCGGCGCCCAGTATGGATCCGGCAGCCGCAGGCCCTCTTCCCATGTCTCCATGGCGAGCGGCAACTCGTGTTCGTCGTAGGTCGCCAGCGTCGCCTTCAACTGGTCGTGCACCTTGTCGAAGGCTTCCTTCTCGCGTCGATACCGCGGCAACTGATCCGCCAGCGGCGCGGGGATATTTTTCTCATCCGCCTGGTTGAAGAACGCAAAGAGGCTGTAGTATTCACGCTGCGTGATCGGGTCGTACTTGTGCGTATGGCATTGGGCACACGCCACCGTCAGCCCCAGCCACACGCTGCCGGTCGTGTTGACGCGATCCACCACCGCCTCGACACGGAACTGCTCGGGGTCCGTACCGCCTTCGCGATTGGTCAGCGTGTTGCGATGAAATCCGGTGGCGACGCGCTGCTCGATGGTCGGCTCGGGCAGCAGGTCCCCCGCCAACTGCTCGACCGTGAACTGATCGAAAGGCAGATCGCGATTGATCGCTTCGATCACCCAGTTGCGGTATCGCCACGCGTATGGGCGCGGTGAGTCCTTCTCGAAGCCGTCGCTGTCGGCGTATCGCGCGAGATCGAGCCAGTGCCGCGCCCAACGCTCCCCGAAATGCGGCGAGGCCAGCATGCGGTCGACCAGTTTCTCATACGCATCCGGCGACGTGTCGTTGACGAAGGCGTCGACTTCTTCCGGCGTCGGCAGCAGGCCAAGCAGGTCCAGACTCAACCGGCGAATCAGCGTGTGACGATCCGCCTCCGGCGAGGGCTCAACCCCTTCGGACTCCAGCCTGGCCAGCACAAACGTGTCGATGGCATTGCGAGCCCAGGAGGCGTTCGTGACGGCCGGTAACTCCGGGCATTCCGGTGCGCTGAACGACCAGTGTTCATCCGGATCCGGTTCAGCCGCTTCCTCCGGTTCCTCTTCCACCGCGTCAACAGGTGCTGCGTCGTCCAAGGCCTTGTCCAGGATCGCCGGTGTGATTTCACGCGGGTACGGCGCACCGGCATCAATCCATTCGGCGATGGCGGCGATGGCCTCGTCCGAAAGCTTATCTGCCCGGCGCGGCATCACCGGGTCGCGCTCGTGCGTGATCAATTGATAGAGCAGGCTTTCTTTGGCGTTGCCCGGGACGATGGCGGGGCCTTCATCGCCGCCGATCAGCAGCGCCTCGCGCGTGGACAGATCGAAGCCGCCCTTGCGCCGATCACCGTGACAGTCGTAACAGCTTTCCGCCAGGACCGGCGCGACCTTCTCATTGAACAGCGCGACCGCTTCGTTCGAGCCCGCCGCGTCGATCGACAAATCATCGGACGCGGAAGATTTCGGCGAAGCGCCCGCGTACACTACCGAGAGCGTCACGACCGCACCCAGGACTGAAATGCATGCAACCCCGCACTGTGGCAAACCATGCCGCCGGTTCATCGACATGTTCGATCTCCTCGATCGCATCATGACATCGCTTCTTTACAAGATGTGTCCGGGCATTCGTCGGATGTGGATGGACGAAACGCCCTCCGGCTCGAACTCAGGCGTTAAATCCCTGCAGGATTCTAACTGTTCATTATGTTAACGGATTCACCAGGCGGATGACACCCTTACTGTAAGCTTTTAGTCGCCTCTGGGGTGCTCCCACCGCATCCCGGACCGATTGTCCTGCCCCCGGCGAACCACTACCATACGCCCCATCACATTTCTCTCGATATCGACGGCAACGCATCGGAGGACGACGTGGGTTATCTGAATACGTTCGACTATGCCGTAATCGCCATTTACTTCACCATTCTGGTCGGTCTGGGCTTCTATCTCTCACGCAAAGCCGCCGCCAGCCTCGAAGACTACTTCCTCGGGGGCAAGAAGCTCCCGTGGTGGGCGCTCGGCATCTCCGGCATGGCCTCGTTTCTCGACATCACCGGCACGATGCTGATCACGTCCTTCCTCTTTCTCATCGGCCCGCGCGGGCTGTTCATCGAGTTTCGCGGCGGCGCGGTCCTGATTCTCGCTTTCATGCTCGTGTGGACCGGGAAATGGCACCGCCGCTCAAACTGCATGACCGCCGCCGAGTGGAACATCTACCGCTTCGGGGCGGGGCCGGGCGGCCAGTTTGCACGCGTCCTCGGTGCCCTCGCCCAGACGATCTTCACCATCGGCATGCTGGCGTACATGATCACCGGTGTCGGGCCGTTCCTCGCGACGTACATCAACCTCTCGCCCTTCTACTGCGCGGTCCTGCTGCTCACGATCGCCACGATCTATACGATGGTGTCCGGGTTCTACGGCGTCGTGTACACCGACATGTTCCAGTCGGTCATTATCCTCGTCGCCGTGGTCGGCATCAGCATCGCCGCCTTTACATCCATCTCTTCGCACGAGGAGTCGGTCGGGACACTGGCGGAAAGCATCACCGGCGTGGAAAACTGGACAACCGGCGCGCCGAGCACGCACGTGGATATGCCCGCCGGTTATGAGGACTACAGCCCGCTGGCATTGCTTGCATTTTTCTACCTGTTCCGCAACGTGCTGGGGGGTGTGGCCAGCGGCGGCGATCCGAAATACTTCGGCGCGCGGAATGAACGGCAGTGCGGTCTGCTGACCTTCATGTGGACCTGCCTCATGACCTTTCGCTGGCCGATGATGATGGGTTTCGCCGTGCTCGGGCTCTTCATGGTCAAGGACCGCTTCTCCGATCCGCAGGTCCTCAAGGACGCGGAGACCGCCATCAAGACCTATCTCGTTCAGCAAGAACGACCGGGCTATGAACTGGACTTCGCGACGGAGTCGAAGGTGGAAGCCGTCCTGCGCAAAGTCGGCTGGCCGAAGCAGGTCTCGGACGTCGAGCCCGCGGTGGCCAAGGAACTGCAGAGCGTCCTCGGTCCCGATTGGCAGACCGAGTTCCAGCGGCTTATTGATCAGCATGCGTTTGTCGCCAGGATCGTGCCCAAGACGGCGTGGCGTGAAAAGGTCGGCGCGATTATTGCGAATCCCGAGGATCATGAGCCCATCGTGGCTCAACTCAAGGCGCTGTTCGGTGAAGAGTGGGGCGCGGAGGCGAAGCTCGTCGGCTATGAAGGCGGCGTCGACCCCGAGCGCATTCTGCCCTCCGTGCTGCTGTTCAGCATCCCCGTCGGTTTCCGCGGATTGCTGATCATCGCGCTGATCGCCGCCTCCATGTCCACGTTCGACTCCACCGTCAACATGACCACCGGCTTCTTTACACGAGACATCTACCAACCGTATATCAACCCCAACGCCGGCAATCGCGAATTGATCATCGCCAGCTACGTCTTCGGCGTGGTTCTTGTTGTGCTCTCTTTGTTGTTGGCACGCACGGTCGAAAACATCACGGAGATCTGGGACTGGGTGATCATGGGGCTCACGTCCGCCCTGGCGGTGCCGGGAATACTGCGGCTCTACTGGTGGCGATTCAATGCCAGCGGCGTCGTCGTGGCCACTATCGTCGGTATGTCCGCCCCGCTCGCTCAGCGTGGGCTGGCCACCGCCGGTATCGAGTTCTTCGACTGGAACGCCATCACGCAGTTCTGTGTTCTTACTCCGCTCACGTTCGTCGCCGCCATCATCGGCGCCCTGCTGACCCCGCCGACCAACCCACGTATTCTTGAACACTTCTACCGCACCACGCGTCCCTTCGGATTCTGGGGACCGCTCAAGGCCAAGCTCGAGCCCGAACTCCGCGCGAACGTCACAAAAGAGCATCGCAATGACATGCTCGCCCTGCCCTTTGCCCTGGGCTGGCAGGTCACCATGTTCCTGCTGCCGATGCTCGTGATCGTCAACAACCTCGAGGGCGCCGCCGCCACCGGGGCCATCTTCCTGGTCTGCCTTGGCGGAATGTACATCTTCTGGTACCGCAACCTGCCCCCCGAGGATGACGGTCCCGACACCGATCCCTACGCCGCCGTCCGGGAAGTCACGCCTCTCTTCCGGCTCCCGACCGCCACGCTTCCCGAGCCCGGTACGCCCGAATGACCTCGGACCGTCCCGCGTTGCTTGCCGTCGATCTCGGGCTGCGCTCCGGCTACGCCTACTTCACGCGAGCCGGCCGGCTCAGTGCCTATCGCTCGCAGAACCACGGCTCGGCGGCGCGGTTGAAGAAGGCCATCCCCCATCTGCTGGAGCCTGTACTGACGCATCTGGCCATCGAGGGCGGTGGACCGTTGGCGGATGCCTGGATGCGCGAAGCTGAAAAGCGAAATCTCACCGTGCACCGTTTCGGCGCGGAGAAATGGCGCGAAACACTGCTCTATCCACGAACGCAGCGCACCGGGGAGCAGGCCAAGCAGACCGCCGCGCTGCTCGCGCGGCAGGTCATTGCCTGGTCCGGGCTCAAGCGGCCGACCTCCCTGCGTCACGATGCCGCCGAAGCGATCCTCATCGGTTTGTATGTCGTGAACGACCTGGGCTGGCTCGATCCGCTTCCCGATGAAATGCGACCGCCCGGATAGCCCGGCCTTGTCGCAGCCATCTCCACGGCGTTATCCTGGAGGTGACCCATCATCTTGAATGCTCATCCTGAGGGAATCATCATGCTCAATTCACTCATCCGTTCGCTGTGTCTCGGCGCGATCCTTGCCTTCGCCGCACAGGTCTATGCCGCGCCACCCAACATCATTTACATCATGGCCGACGATCTGGGTTACGGGGATCTCGGCTGCTACGGGCAGAAGGACATCCAGACTCCCCACCTCGATCGCATGGCGGCCCAGGGCCTGCGCTTCACGCAGTGCTACGCCGGCAGCACCGTATGTGCGCCATCACGCTCCTGCCTGATGACCGGACAGCACACCGGCCACACGTGGGTCCGTGGCAACAAGCGCGTCCCTCTGCGACCGAAGGATGTCACGGTGGCGGAAGTGCTCCAGCAGGCCGGCTACACGACCGGCATCATCGGCAAGTGGGGCCTCGGCGAACCTGACACGACGGGTATCCCCAACCGCCAGGGCTTCGACGTGTGGTTCGGCTACCTGAACCAGCGGCATGCCCACAACTACTATCCCGATTACCTCTGGCGAAATGAGCAGAAGGTTCCCCTGGAAGGGAATGTCGTTCACATGAACGTCGCTACCAAACGAACGCATTACTCGCACGACCTCTTCGCTGAAGAAGCCTTGACGTTTCTCGACACCCACAAGGACGAGCGCTTCTTTCTTTACCTGGCATTGACCATCCCCCACGCCAACAACGAAGCCGGCGTGTTCGGCATGGAAGTCCCCGACGACGCCCCGTATTCCCGCAAGCCGTGGCCCGAGGCGCAGCGCAACCACGCCGCCATGATCACGCGCATGGATCGCGACATCGGCCGTTTGCTGGAACGCCTGCGCACTCTCGGCATCGATCGCGACACGATCGTCTTCTTCACCAGTGACAACGGACCGCATGCCGAGGGCGGCGGACACCCGAAGTTCTTCAACAGTTCCGGTCCCCTGCGCGGTTACAAGCGCGATCTTTACGAAGGCGGGATCCGCGTGCCGATGATCGTCCGCTGGCCCGGAACGATCGAGGCCGGCCGAGTCAGCGATCAACCCTGGGCGTTCTGGGACTTTCTCCCGACCGCCAGTGAACTCGCCGGGGCGGAAACTCCGCACGATATCGACGGCATTTCCATCCTGCCCACGCTGCTCGACAAAGGAACACAGAAGCAGCACGATTATTTCTACTGGGAATTTCACGAAGGCGGTTGCCGACAGGCGGTGCGGCTTGACGACTACAAGGCCGTGCGACACAACCCCGATCGCGCCATCGAACTGTACGACTTGTCCAGAGACCTGGGCGAGACCACCGACATCGCCGCAAAGCATCCGGAGATCATCGAACGCGCTGCGCGCATCATGACCGACGCCCACACTCCTTCGGAGCACTGGCCGGTCAAAGCGCTCGACGGTTGAGAGCGAACACAGGCGTCACGGACGGACGAACTCGCATCCGACGATGTGCCCGTGGTGCGTGGGCGTGCAGTGGCGCACGACCGCCGGCACGAATGCTCCGTCCCGCTCGTGCCAGAAAAGCTTGATACCGACGCGCTCGTCCACCAGAACCTCGCGACAGCACAGAAAGGCGATCCCCATCTCGCTCGCGTTGTGCAGGGCCACCGCGAACTCCTCCATCGCTTCGTCGTGACCGAGGCGGACCGTCATCGGCCAGCTCCGGTGATACCGCCGCCGCGTCCGCCGGCGGGGATGGCTGTGCACCTCGCAGCGTTGCTGGGCCATCTCCAGAAACCGGGCTATCTCCCGCGTTATATCGAGTGTCTCGACCCGGCTTTCGGCTTTGAGCACGCAGACGGTCATGGTCACCTCCCTGAGACGAAAAACGTACGATTCAATCCGTCTCTCGGGCAAATCGAGGGCAACGCCGATAAAATGGGAGGCAGACGACGATGTGCAATAATCATCCACCGGCTGCGTCTATCCTGATAAGGCCGGAGTGACATCCACATCGTGATCTTTCCGGAGGTGAGATGATGACGCATTCCAACCGGACCCTGTGTGTCTGGCTGATGGCGACTGGCGGGATCGTCGGCATGGCGGCCTCCGTCGCCCTGGCGGTACCGCGACGATTGCCGCCCCTGCCGGATGAGGATTGGTCCATCGATCACGCTGCCCACCTGCTCCGTCGGGCGGGTTTCGGCGGGACTCCTGAGCAGATCCAGCATCTTCATCGGCTCGGTCTCGACGCCGCCGTCGACCTGCTCGTCAACCTGGAGGAGACACCCCCGAATGTCGCCCCCTACCCGGCCGAATCCCTGGATGATCAGCCCCCGCGCGGCATGTTCGCAGGCATGGACCGGGAAGATCGGCAGGTGCTGATCGGCATACAGAAGACCCTCGTCGGGCAGCGACAGATCCAGAGCATTCAGGACTGGTGGCTGCGTCGCATGGTCATGACCTCGCGCCCGCTGGAGGAAAAAATGACCCTCTTCCTTCACGGCCTGCTGACCAGCGGCTACCGGGAGGTGAAATCGGCCCGGCAGATGCTCGACCAGAACGAATTGCTCCGCACCCATGCCCTCGGCAATTACAAGGAACTCATCCACGCCATCAGCCGCGACGCCGCCATGCTGCGCTATCTCGACAACAACCGGAACGTCAAATCGCAGCCCAACGAGAACTACGCCCGCGAATTGATGGAGCTCTTCACCCTCGGGGAAGGTCACTACACCGAGCAGGACATTCGCGAAGCCGCCCGCGCGTTCACCGGATGGACCGCCCTGCCGAACCTGCGCAAGGCCAACAGTCGCCGCGATCCGAAGGATCCGCCCGGGTTCTTCGTGCGCCCCTTCCAGCACGACGACGGTGAGAAGACGTTCATGGGCCGCACAGGTAACTTCGATGGCGACGACATCATCGATATCATCTTTCAGCAACCCGCCGCCTCGCGCCACCTCGCGCGGGAACTCTTCGTCTTCTTCGTTCATCCCGAACCGAGTGACGCGACTCTCGAATCTCTCGCTTATGAAATCCGGCGACACGACTTCGACCTGCGGGCATCCATGCGCGCGCTTCTGCGCAGCCGCGTGTTCTATGAGGAGTCCCATCGCTTCGCCCTGATCAAGAGCCCGACCGAACTCATGGTCGGTACACTGCGCATGCTGGAGGTCCCTCCCGGCGATCTCCGCGCCGGCAACCAGGCCATCAAGGAGATGGGCCAGGAGCTTTTCCAGCCGCCCAACGTGAAGGGCTGGGACGGCGGACGCTCCTGGATCACCACCAGCACGCTCTATCACCGCTACAACGCCATGGCGGCGATCCTCCAGGGCTCGCCCGGGAGAGGGGAGAAAGCGGTGATGCGCGATCGGCATCAAGCCTGGGTGCTCGCCTCGCTCGGTATCGCCGTGGAGGACGTGGAAGATCGTTACGGCCCGCCGCCGCAAGGCTGGGTCGAGCAGCGTCTCCGCATGATCGGCATGCAAATGCAGGATGGCGAGCCCATGATGGTCGAAGGCGAAAGGATGACTCCCGGAAAATCACAAATTTCGTCGGGCGAAGGGAAGACGGCCAAGTCGGCGGATCCCCAGCGCCAGCGGTTTCAGAAGATTATCCTCGCGATGGATCGCGCCCCGGATGAAGCCAAGCAGTGGCTGCGCGAACTGAGCCTGCCCCCGGATTACACTTCAGCTCAGCCCGCCTACGATCCGCAGGCCACTCAGGAGGCGTATCGACTAAGCACTCCAGACCAGATCGCGGAGCATTTCGTCCGGCGTCTTCTGCAAACGCCGCTTCCCGAAGACCGCATGCACGAACTGCTCAATGTGCTGAAGGGTGTCTCCGCTGAGATGACTGCCGAGAATCGGAATCAGCGTATTCGCGATATGCTTCTCGTGCTGATGAGCATGCCGGAGTACCAGTTGAACTGAGTTATCATCGGGCATGGCCGACATCGGCCTGCTTGACATGATCTGTCCGGAGGAGCCTCCCATGGCCGAAGACCTGACGACGAGACGCGCATTTCTGCATCGTGGATTAACGCTGGCCGGTACTGCCGCCACCGTCCCCACGTTCCTCAACCGTTCCGCGCTGGCCATCGCACCCCAGGCAGGTGGACGAAGGAAAGCGTCCGGCGAGAAAGACGCTCATGTTCTCGTGGTCATCCAGTTGGCCGGCGGCAATGACGGGCTCAACACCGTCATTCCGGTCCGCAACGATCACTACCGCCAGGCTCGTCCCCGCCTGGCCATCGACCGCGAAGAAGCGCTCCGCCTCGACGACGATTACGCCCTGCACGCGTCGATGACCGGCATGAAAGCACTCTACGACGAGGGCATGCTCGCCATCGTTCACGGCGTGGGCTATCCCAATCCGAACCGCTCGCACTTCAAGAGCATGGACATCTGGCACTCCGCCTCACCCGACGGCCGTGAGCACACCGGGTGGCTTGGACGCTACTTCGATCACCAGTGCGCGGGTAGCGATCCCTGCCCGCCCGAATCCGGGATCGCCATCATGAAGGAAATGCCGGGGGCGCTTCGTGGTGAATCGTTCATGCCCGTCGCTTTCGATCGACCGGAGACGTTGTCATGGACAGGAGAGAAGCAGGGAAAGCGAAGGAACCGTCGCCGTGGCAACAAGGACCAGCAGCGTGCCGAAGCGTTGAAGCGGGCCTTCGACGAACTGAACGCCCCCGACCAACCCGAAGAAGAAACCCCCACTGAACTCGAATACCTGCAGCGCTCCGCCATGAATGCCCGCATTACCGCCGATGAGATTCGCCGTCACGCCGCCGGGAAGGCCCCCGTCGCCTACCCGAACTCCGGCCTGGCCCGCGCGCTCAATTCCATCGGCCGCATGATCGCCGCGGAGATGCCCACCACCATCTATTACGCCAACCACACCGGCTTCGATACGCACACGGGGCAGAACTTCCGCCACGCGCAACTGCTCACCCAGTTCAGCGACGCCCTGTCCGCATTCATGAAGGACCTCAAGGCCACCGGCCATCTTGACCGCGTGACCGTCATGACTTTCTCGGAGTTTGGACGAAGGGTGAAAGAGAATGCTTCCGGCGGGACCGACCACGGCGAAGCCGCGCCGATGTTCGTCGCCGGCTCAAAGATCCGCGCGGGCTTCCACGGCACGCCGCCGAGCCTCGAGCCGGACAAGCTCAACCGCGGCGACCTCGCCTGGACCACCGACTTTCGAAGTGTGTACGCCGCCATGCTGGACGACTGGCTCGGGGAGAATCCGCAGCGCATCCTCGGCCGCGGTGTCCGACCTCTCAAGTTGTTCACCACTTGAAAGATCGACGCCCCGGCTCATCAGATCGTCGTGATTGGCCGACGATTACGGAAGGCATGTCGCCGAACCGCCCGTGTTCGCCTTGACGGTACTCAGGTCGATCAGCGTCAGCGAATTCGATAGTTGAACGTCGAACCGGAAGTTCGTCTCATCCACGACGCTGCCGGTCTCCACAGCGTTCTTGACGGCGGATAGATCGATAATCGTCGCCCCCCCACTCCCGTCGACATCACCCACGATGCTTCGAACTCGCACCTCCAAAGGGCTCGAGGGATCCAGCCCGGCCGCCCCGCTCAATGTCAGCGTCTCGCAACTGTTCTCCGCCACATCGCTCAGCGAAACCAGCCACGACGTCCCGTCCCCCTGGTCCACCACGGAATCGCAGGTGGCATTGTCGAGCGTGATGCTTCCGCATCCCAGCGTCACAGGCAGAGTGAAGTCCAGCACGATCTGATCCGCCCCGCCCACGCGCGGTTCGACAGTGCTCACCGCCCCCAGATTCAGCGGAACATCGTACGTTGCCGATTCACCGCCGGCGTTCTCGTGCAGCTTCCGCGACGCCGCTCCGATCAGGGTAGGCAGCGCCGCATCCGCGATGGTGATCTCCAGGTCGTAGAGCTGCGCGGTATTCACCGTCGAACCGGTCACGCGCACGTAGTACGTTCCCGCTCCACCGAGATTCACACCGGAGATCGCCTCCATCATGCCCGCGGGATTGAGGTCCGCCGCGCTGATCACCGTGCTGCCGTCCAAGCCGACGACGGAAATCGCCAGATCCTGCTCCGCCGATGCGTTAAACGGCGTACCCACGGTACATGAACCGTCGATATTCTGCGGGCCGTTGAGATAGATGCTCCCCACCGGCGTGATCGTCACTGCAATTTGTTTGTTGGCGGCGATGTCCAGCCCATACCAGTCGTCATCCGACTCGTCGTCGATGCTCACATCCTCGATCGTATACACCCCGTTGCTCACCACACCGAGCGATGTCGCCGACACATCATCATCATTCGGCTCGTTCGGATCCCCGTAACCACGGTGCCCCGCCAGGATATCATCGAATTGCGGTCCCTCGAACATTTCCGAGTAAAAGGGCTCCATGAGCTTTGTCTCGACGACCGGGCACACGTGAGACAATCCCAACCCGTGCCCGTGCTCGTGCAGCATCACATTGCGCAGGCGAAGCGAATCGTCGCTCGTATCGCTGTAGAAGGCATCCGCCGTGTCGAGCACCATCTCACCGACATCCGGAAAAAAGTTATAGGCCAGCACGCCGGAATCCCCATCGATCTCGTGCCCCCCCAGGCGCACGTCGCCGCGGACACCCATTTCTCCGGGTGACGCTCCCCGACCGATCTCCAGAAGGTGAAAACGCTTGCCGTCGTCATTGGGTTCGTAGAGGTAGGTGTTGCCGGTCAACTCGCCCCACCGCGCAAACACGCCCGACACGATGGGAAACCACGGTTTGAGTTCCAGGTCGGTTTCACCCGCACCGCCGTAGATCCCGTCCAGAAACGCGATCAGGTCACTGGAATCATTCGACTCCCCCACCGTTGCATTGAAGGCAGGAATCTGCGTACCGTCCGGTGCGATGCTCCAGGTGATCACTGTCGGATCGCCCTGCGCGAGGCTGCCTGCCGACATCGCCGTCTCCGACCACCGGTTTGACTCGGCAAATTGATACGCATCCGCTGGAGCCGCCCCGGTACCGGTCAGCAGATTCAGCGCTTCGGCAATGTCGCGCGGCGTTCCCGGAGCAAAGCACAGGCGCGGACGCGGTGTCTCCCAGCGCACCGACCGACCCGCCAGCGAGCGAAGCAGGCGCGCCTGAAAGATATCGAAGCCTTCTTCATCCGCCAGTCGCGGTGCCGGCAGCATCGCGTAACGCGCGAACGTCGACGGCGGAAGACTTGAGGTCTCGTTCGGCTTGACGGCGCAACTGCAGGAACCGGACTCCGCCAGGCTCATCGTCGGCACCAGGCACAACAGGAACGCCGTCAGGCCGATCCAGAGAAAGGCCCTCGACGACGCGCGAGCGTGACAATCTGATTCATTGATCAATTCCATGGCACAGTCCCTCAGTAACGGCTCCCGACCCGTGTTGCGAAGCCTGCGAAATTGAATGGAGAAGATGGACACACCGGGAACCGGTGAATCTCCTTGCACAGATGTGTCGATTTTACCTTCACACTACCACGAAAGCACTTGTTTTCCGTGTCTTCCGCGGAAAACGTGCCCTGGATGGGCAAGGAAAGCCTTTTGGCTGGATTTCAGCGCCGGCGACGGCGACGGACAATCACCAGCGGCAGACCGGACGCCAGCATCATCAGGCCCACCGGTTCGGGAATTGGAATGTAGTCATAGCACACTTCCACCGTGCCGGCGGCCTGGGTTACCTGGGTCGCCTCGAAGGGAAAAACCGTGCCGGAGAACGTCGCACTGCCGACAGCGCTGAGATTGAGATCGACCGTGCCGGTCCCCAGGAAGTCGCTGAATCCGGAGTCCAAGGGTCCGTAGAAAAGCATCGCGAGATCATTGCTCGGATAGCCGGCGGAGAATCCCGAAGGCCCGAGATTGTCCTGGGTGCCGTCAAACGGGTCGAGTGTTCCGCCACCGCCGGCCGAATCGGCAAGCTGCAACAGCGTCGAGCCCAGACCCGACAAGCTCACGTCCCAGTTCAGAGTGTACGTATACGTGCCGGAAAATTCCTCGTTCAGCAGTTCACCCTCGGCGACGCTGAGATGATCCAGGGTCACCGTCAGCGTGACCAGTGTCAGGGTCCCCAACGCCGGATCGAATTGCGAGACGCTGAGCGTTTCATCAAAGTTCGCCGTCGTCCACTCCAGCATGTCGTCGTAGCACAAACGGGCGGTCTCGGTGGCCGACGCAGTCGAAACTGCCGGGCCAATCAGAAGTCCCGCCACTAGGAAATGCCATATCACTCTCATCAGAATGCACCTTTCCCGTCCCACTCACCGCGCGCGGAAAGGGCGCATCGGTGAGGAGTCTTCCTTCCGTAAAAGCCAGTGGAATTCATGTGAAGTTCTGCGGTCTCCCCCGCTCCTTCAGTCACCAGATGGTATGCGGCGGGATCTCGTCAGGTCAATCGAATTCGGGAAGAATCGGCGGATATTCGTCGATCTTAACCGAACCTTATGTGAGCGAAGTCCCATAAGCTCCGCATTCACTCGATGAGTGGGTAGTTGCCCGGATTCCGAATAATGAACGAATGGTTCAGCGCGCAGAACTGCCCCTCGACCTGCAAACGATTTCGCGTCAGATACGTGTGCTGCCTCACAAGGAACACGGACCGCAGGCTTCGTGCGCCGAGCTCTAATCCTTCTCAGGGAAAACTTCGTCTTCGTGGGGGACCGACTCGGCTTTACCGGACGTACTGGAGCGCTCGGCCAGTTCCAGGACTGCGATCACCCGCCGGGCACTCTCCGGCGTGACCTGAAGCGGCGCTCCGCTCAGCAGGTGATCCACGATCCCGATGTAATAATCCAGAGCCCAGCGCGTCTCGACCAGCGGGACCTCCAGATCCTCCTTCGTCCCGTTGACGTAGGTGGTCACCTGGATCGGCTTCTCCCACTCGCACGTCAACGCCCCCTTCGTGCCCAGGATCCGGAACTTGCTCTTGCCGCGTGCAGCGATGCTCGAGATTTCCAGCTCCGCCGATCGCCCGCCATCGAAACGGATGATCGCCTTGCAGTGATCCTCGTTGGTCACGTCATGCCACACGAGCTTGTTCATGAAACCGGTGACTGATTCCATCCGGTACGGCATGATGTTCAGGATCCAGTCCGTGAAGTGCGCTCCCCAATCGTAGATTGCCCCGCCACTGATCGGCTTGTGACTCCGCCACCAGTAGCCCGGGTGCGCATACTGCCCCATGAACGCTTCCGTGTGGAACACTTCCCCCAGCCATCCCTCATCGATGATTTTCCGGATGGTCAGGAAGTCCGCGTCCCAGCGGCGGTTATGAAATGTCGAGAGCAGCAGGTTCTTCTTCCGCGCCGCTTCGATCATCTTCGTCGATTCGTCGATCGTGATGCTGAACGGCTTCTCGCTGATGACGCCGATCCCGGCGTTCAACAATTCCAGCGCGATCTCCGCGTGCGTGTCGTGCGGTGTGACGATGACGCCGAGGTCGATCTCGCCCGACGCCGCCAGCGTCTTGGCATCGGGATAGGTCTTGATGCCATCGAGATCCGCTTCGGCCGCTTTGCACCGCGCCGGATCGATGTCGCACACCGCCGCCAGCTTCAGGCCGGGAATCTTCTGGATCGTCTCACAGTGCACCTTTCCCATGGCAAACGAGGGACCGTAGCCGATGACACCGCAGCGTACCGGACCCTGCTTGCGGGAACCCGTCGCCCACCAGATCCCGCGATGAATCAACTGCTGGAAACCCGGGTTGCGAAACGCGCGCTCGTCATGACCGAGGGCCGTGTAGAAGACGCGTCCCTTCCCGTATTCGCGCACGTACGCCAGCGGTTGATCCTCGTGATGCCAACTGCCCTTCAGCACCCAGTGCAGATCCGCCTCGGTGCGCTTCTTGATAATGTAGAATTCGTCGACGATGGTGAACTCGCTGAGACTCCGCGTGATCTCGTGATCCGGGTCGGCAATAGAAGCCTTGAACTCCGTCACCGGCCCATGCCCGGTGAACTGCGTGCCGATCATCTCCATGTAGCGCTCATTCTCGACCCAGGAGTCGTCGGCGCAGTGAATGCCGACGAACGCGCCGCCCTGCTCCACCCAGTCACAAAGTCCCTTCTCCTGCGCGGCGGCCAGCTCACCGCCCTGCGTATAGACGATCACCACGTCGTAGCCCGAAAGCTTCGTGAACGCATCCCGATCGTCCGTCACCGTGCACGCGGCGGTCCCATACGTCTCCAACACCTCCGCCAGGATCTTCGCGCACGACTCGAACGGATGGTACCCGCCCCCCATCATCAACAACGCCTTTTTCATCGTGAAGCCTCACTCCTGTTGTCCATCCATCGTCACTGGTTCACTGCGACGCTCACTGTTGTTCCGTCGGGATCTCATCGTCGGGAATCCCGCCTTCAACGTCAATGGCCGACATCTCCGGGCAGGGCAGACTCGAGCCGACCAGCGAGACCGGCAGCGCCGCCTCCTCCGCGGCTGGTGCACTCACCGCATCGCGTATGCGTTCCTTCCGCACCAATTGCAGCATGATTACTCCACCCGTCAGGAACGCCGCCACCGACAAGACCAATGGGACCTCCAGCGAATCCGTCCACAAGTAGAGCTGCACCGCCATCAACTGCCCCGGGATCGCGCGAATGCCCACCATCGTGGCGTGAATCGCCAGGTAGTGCGACGCGCGGCTCGGATCCGGCGCCAGGTTGATCGGCCCGACATTCCACGCCAACACCACGCCCGTCATCGCCACGCCGTAGAGCAGCGTGATCCACTGCAGGTCCGTCGCGTTCCGTGCCAGCATTAATCCCAGCGGATACAGGCCCAGCAGCAGGAAACAGAGCGACGCCATCCGGATCGGCCCCCAGCGATCCATCAGCCGCCCCATCGGCACCGTCAGCAGAAGCATCGGTACATAGAGTGCGAACTGCGTCGACTTCGCCACGTCGTCGTATTCCAGGTGCAACCGGTGATCGCAGATGAACGGCAGCAGCGCCGTGCACGCCATCCACCCCATGCCGTAGATGAAGAACGCCAATTCGTACTGACGGAAGCGCCGGTCCTCCTTCAGCACGCGCGTCATGCCGGTGACCGCCCGCCGCAGGCTGCCCAACCACGAGCCGGTCTCCTGATCATGATGGCGGGCCAGGAAGCGCGGCTTACGCGTCAGCCGGTAGAGAATGAGATACCCCGCCGCCACCGGGACCAGGCTCAAAGGAATGTAGATGCGAAACGCATGCGGATCGCTCGCCAGCCAGAACCCGATGCCCAGCGTGAACGCGATCGTGCAACTCTGGCCGATGACATTGAGACACGCCTGCACGCTGCCACGTTCTCCGGCCGGATAGAACGTACGCATCAGGTCGCCGTGAAGGGGATGCATGCCACTGAAGCCGATCGCCGCCACCAGCACCAGCGGTATCGCCACCGCCGCCTCGCTCGTCATCGCCAGCAGCGACAGCGGAATCATGCCGATCGACCACACCACGAACAGGTACGTCCCGGAGCTCAGCCGGCGGTAGGCTTCGCTCCACAGGATGGTGAAGACGTGCATGACCGGCACCGCCATGGTGGCGGCCAGCGAGCCCCGCTCCCCCGCCTCGAACGCCCGGAGCATGATCAGCGCCATCATCGGCATCAGCGAGAACTGAACCGTGACCAGCGGCACTGTCGCCAGGTGCAGCAGCAGGTTGCCCCACGTCTCGGGATGGGCTCGAATCTCTTTGAGCACGTTGCGCAACCTTTCCAAAGCAAATCACAAATCGCTGCCTCGCAAGGAGATACGCATCAGCGCCTCATCCTCACTCCAGACGGCTTGTATGATAGACCGCCCCGCGCGCAATGCCTAGCGGAAGTCCCCTCTGGCGACTTCATTCATCTTTGGGGTTCGGCGGCACGCTTATCGAAAGGCGGGAGTGTCATGAACGCATTGAAGGCTTACCGATCGAGTTGGCTCGCACTGGCGTTGCTTGGCGGCGCATCCTCCCTGGCGGCAGAATCGCGTCTCGCGCTTCCCGAGCCTCCTGAACCCGACCCGGCCCTGCTGGTCGATTTCGTCCAGTGGTATAACGACGTGCACGGCGAGGGGATCCGCGATAACGCCGCGCCGCTCTACCTTCAGTCGTACGAAGAAATGAACTCCTACGAGGGCGACTGGAACGAGGCGCTGGCGGGTCCCTGGAGCGAAAACGAGACGATGATCGCCTGGCTCGACGACAATCGGCAGGCGCTCGAACTGTTCAAGTCCGCCGCCTTCAAGCCGGACTGCTTCTTTGCCCTGAACCCGCCCGAGGGCGAAGGTCGGATGGACGGATCCATGCTGCATGTCCTTCTGCCTTCACTTGCGAAGCATCGCACGCTGGCGAAAGCCTGCATCGCCGAGGGTTACCTCGCCCATGCCGGTGGAGATGAAACGGTGTTGGTCGACAACGCCCTCATCGTGATTCGCTGTGGGCATCAACTCGACACGAGCCCGATGCTGATCGAACGGCTGGTCGGCCAGGCGTGCCTGCAACTGGCATACGATGCGCTGACACGGGCGTTGGAACTCAGCGACGACCCGGACGCGTTGGCGACGGAAACGCTCCCGCGCCTGGTGGCAGTCGATCCTGCGATCACGAATATGCACAAGTCGTTTCTTACCGAGCGGCTAAGCTATCTCGACGTGGCCCAGCGCATCTTCGTCCCCACGGAGGACGGTCGTGGCTACACACTTTGCGGACCCGATGAAATCAACGAAGGCCTCGGCTTTGGGGGGTTGGGATTATGGGGGCGATGGACCCTCTTCGCGGCGGGGTTCGAGCAGACTGTGGCGGCCGGGATGGAGCATTACGATCAGCTCGACGAGATCGCGGCGTTGCCCTACACCGAAGCGGAGGCCCGATCAGAGGAACTCGAAGCGTCCGTCGACTGGACGTCCAATCCCCTCGTGCGCATCCTGGTCCCTTCGCTGAGCCGCGCCCGCGAAATCGGCGAGCGTATCGAGACCAGGCGCCAGGCGGTGCATACGCTTTATCGCTGCTTCGCATACCACCATCGGCTTCAACAGTGGCCGGCCACGCTGAATGACCTTCGTGACGCCCCGCCCGTCGACCTGTACACGGGCAAACCGCTCGTCTACCGCAAGACCGCCGACGGCTTCATGCTGTATTCGATCGGGGCGGACCGGATCGACGATCGCGGCCGGCACGCCTCGGATTGGGGCGAGGGCGATTGCATGGGCCAGGAGGCGGAGGGCGGCGACTACGTCTTCTGGCCTCGGCCGGAGTGAGCGGCGAGCCCGGGACAAACCTGAAGTTGCGTCTATAATACCCCGTCCAGGTTCCTTATCTGCGAGGAACACGCAACACCTTTCTTAATTCTCAATGGGGTATCGACATGCGCATCTTTACGTTTGCGTCGGTTCTGACCACCATGACAGTGGCCACGCTGTGCACCGCGCCGCTGAGCGCCCGGACCGCCAAGCCACCTGAAGCCCAACCGCCCAAGCGGCCCGAACCGCCGCCGCCGAATCCCAAGGATCCCGTCGACTACATCGCCTGGTACAACGAGACGTTCGGCAAGAACATCCCCGACGATCAGAACGCCGCCACGCTGCACAATCAGGCGCATGAAAAACTCAAGCCCCTCGAAGGCGAGTGGGGACAATGGCATCGTCAACCGTGGAAGGACGATCCCAGGATCACTCAATGGCTCGAGCTGAACCAGGAGGCGATGAAACTTTTCAAGGAAGGGGCGCGACGGAAAGCCTGTTTCTTTGAACTCAAGAGTTGGGAAGACGCGCCGGAGCGATTCAAAGGTGCTGTATTTGGCGCCCCCTTGCGTCATATCTCGCATCATCGCGAGATTGCCAGGGGCATTGCCGCCGAGGGACACCGCGCCATCGCAACTGAAGATTATGCCCTGGCCGGAAGGGATGCGATCATCCTGGTCCGCGCTGGACATCAACTCATGCAAGGAACCGGCTTGATCGATTATCTTCTCGGGGCATCGCTTGCAGACTTGGGACACGATCTGATCCTGGACCTGCTGGCTGCAGATACAGCCCCGATCGAGCTGATCAAGAGCTTTCAATCGCAATTGAAGGAGATCGATCCCCCTCTGCCCTCACTGCATACTGCATTCATGCTTGAACGCATTGGTCTCCAGGACTTCCTCCAACGTATTTTTATTCCTACCGATGATGATGGAATCTACACGCTGCACAATCTCAAGGGAACAGGATTGGAACACATGCTGGATATCGGCGTGCTCGGTCGAATGAAAATCGTCTCTGTGGGATATGAGAAGCATCGCTCGCTCGCGGACGCTCACTACGACAAACTGGATCGATGGCTCGATCAACCCTTGCCCAGCGCCCTGAAGCCTAAATCTATTGAGAATGCCAACGAAATTGAATCGTCCGAGTTGCTGCTCGTTGCGTTTGTCCCTTCACTCGCACGCACTCGAGGGTTGACAGAGCGGGTTGAAATTACCCGCCAGGCCACGCACCTGATCCTCGAACTGCACCGCATCCGGCACGAGAAAGGCGTGTTCCCGAAATCTCTCGAAGGCATCAAGCCCGCCACCCTCGATCCCTACTCCGGCAAGCCGCTGCGCTACCAGCGCACGGAGGACGGCTTCCTGCTCTACTCGATCGGCGCGGACTTCGATGACGACGGCGGCCAGCGTGATATCCATTGGGCAGAGGACAAGAGCGGCGACTACGTCTTCTGGCCAAGACCGGAATAGCCGCCCGGTCCCGTCGCACGGTCCACCCTCCACAACGAAAAAGGGCGCGCCCACATGAGTGAACGCGCCCTTTCGTCATTCGTCATTCGGATTTCGTCATTCGGCTTGCAAGACTTGGCTTGCGGGCTTCGCCAATCCCCGCGTGGCGGTTCGCCACGTCGAAACTCACTGCCCGTTCGTCAGCCGCTCGCGCAGCCAGTCCGCCGTCACGCCCTTCTCCTCGAGCACCTTGGTCACCTCGTTGGCGGGGTTCCGCAGAATGCCCAGCAACAGGTGCTCCATGCCCATCTCGCCGTGGCCGAGACGGTTGGCCGAATCCACCGCCAGGATCAGCGTCTTCCAGAAGTCCGACGAGCGGAACGCCTTGCTCAGCTCCTGCTGGTGAATCCACTCGAACTCGCCGTGCTTGAGCGCCGACGTATCGTCGCTCACGTCCGACGTCCCGCGCAGTATGCCCAGCACCTCCTCGCGCAGCGCGTCCTGGCTCACGCCCTTGTCCGCGAGGATCTTCGCCGCCAGCGAATCCTCCACGTGCAGCAGGCCGAGCACCACGTGCTCCGTGCCGACGTACTTGTGACCCAGCTTGCGGGCCTCGCCGATGGCGTGCTCGATCACCGCGCGCGTGGCGGGGTTGTACGCCCTGCGACCGATCTCCGCGTTCGCTTCGCCGGCCTTCACGCGCTTGTGCAGTTCCTCGCGCACGTCGTCCAGGTTGACCTGCAGGTGCTTGAGCGCCGCATTCGCCATGCAGTCCCGCTCCGCCAGAAGCCCCAGCAGAATGTGCTCAGGGCCGATGTAGTCATGCTGCAAACGCGACGCCTCCTGGTTGGCCAGCGCCATCGCGTGCCGCGCGCGATCGGAAAACCTTTCGTGCATCGTCTCTCGCTCCTTTGATCCGCCGAACGCTCCCGTTCGTCATTAGCCTTGATGGTGTCTCCTCACGACGTGAACGCATGCCGCCGGGGTGTCCCGCGGCGATCGACCTCTCCTCCGTTCCCGTCGCCCGAACTCCCTTCCGCCTCGCGTGAAGGGGCGAACAGTGTAGCGAGAACGGACGCGTCATGCGAGTGCCCGCTGCCGCCGCGAGGGCCCCGGCGGAGGCACCGGCTCATCAAGCGGTGTGGCGGCGTGAGCCCGGAACCAAGCCATCACCGCCTCGAAGTCCGACCGGCCGGCGATGCCCCGCATCCGTTCCTGCAGCCACCGCGACCGGCCCAGCCTGCGAGCATACCAACTGACCCGCTGGCGGAACACCACGCAGGCGATCCGCTCGCCGCGAAACCGCACCAGGTTCTCGAAATGCCGCTCCATCAGCGCGAGCCGCTGCTCGAGCGTCGGCGGCGCGGGCACTTCGCCGGTCGTCAGATAGGCGTGCGTGTCGCGGAAAATCCACGGATCCGCCAGGGCCGCCCGGCCGATCATCACCGCCGCACAGCCCGTCTCCGCCAGCATCCGGGCGGCGTCCTGCGGACTCTTCACGTCGCCGTTGCCGATGACCGGTAGCCGCTCGACCGCCTCGACCACCCGCGCGATGCCGTCGCGATCGCACTGGCCGCGAAACCGCTGCGACGCCGTCCGCCCGTGGACGGTCACCGCCGCCACGCCCTCCTGCTCGAACATGGCGGCGAACTCCGGGGCGATGCACTCGCCAGGCGACCAGCCCAGCCGCATCTTCACCGTGACCGGCACGTCCACCGCCCGCACCAGCGTCCGCACCAGACGCAGGGCGACCCCCGGCCGCCGCATCAGCGCCGAGCCCGCGTCCTTCTTGCACACCTTGTCGACCGGGCACCCCATGTTGAGATCAATGATCGATGCCCCGACGTGCTCGACGCACCACCGCGCCGCCTCGGCCATCATGTCCGGCTCCCGCCCGTACAACTGCACGCACAGCGGCCGATCGCCGGGGTCGGTCATCACCAGTTCCATCGACTTCCACGTCTGCCGCAGCAGGCCCCTCGGGTTCACGAGGTCCGTGCACGCCAGCCCCAGTCCGCCCAACGGGCGCACCGCCAGCCGGAACGCCAGGTCGCAATACCCCGCGATCGGGCACAGCAGCAGGTTGCTCGCCAAGGTCACATCGCCGATGCGAAACATGAATCACCCGGAAATCCCGAACATCGCCCACGCAGGCAACCTTCATTCTACCGCCGCGCCCCACGATCCGTGAACACGTACTTCCTGCGATCATGCGTGCCCCCCTGCACGCGAGACACCCCCCATCCTCTTGTCGACAAGGGAGTCTCATCGAGACAGGGGTGCCCCATCCATCGAGGCGAAGCGCCGCGAAGCCTGATGGGCGGCGAATAAGACAAGGGCTGGGTCGCCCTGGGTAATTGCTCACCCAGGGCTCCCACAGATCC
>CAZUAQ010000019.1:0-103470 GCA_964618455.1 uncultured Planctomycetales bacterium
ACTCCAAGGGCGCAACCTAACAGGCGCCGAACATCAAGGGTTTTCTACAGAGCCAGTGATGTCCCCTTTACTTACGCGGCCCATCGGGGGGCTTGTTAGCGAAAATGTTGATGTATCTAATAGTCTTCAGGCTTCCCATCCGAATGGCCCGTGTCAATGAGTATGTGTTGTCATTGTTGAGGAAGTAATATTCATGCATGCAAGATATGCGGTGTTAAGGTTAATCGTCCCTGCAATAATGCTCCCGGTTGAACAACTGAAGTCGGAAGAGTGCATTGGTTGGGCACACACCAGGCCCGCACAAGTCTCACAAGCGCATTCCTTGGGAGCTTCACATATTCAGCAGTCACACGAGCGTTCTTATCTCAGCGCCTACCTCGATTATGTTTGTCACAGAGAATGGCTCCAAAGTCTGAACTCCGAGGGAAGAGATCGATATTGGGAGGGTATCTCATCTAGACACCGCATCCCTCGAAACAAGTGCTCAGAAGAAGCCTTGCGTTTCGCTGCCGAAGAGGAAGTCCGGTCAGAGTTCACGCGTATCTGGAAGCAGCGACTTGATCTTCTTAAATGTGACGAGCCTGAGTCGCTATTGATCGGATGGGATCAGCTGTCCCTAGAGAAATGGAGACTTCGAGATCGCATCGGCCCCTTGAGCTGGGAGGTCGATGAGTTTCTACCTGAGCAGGCTCAGGATGTGGAGATGCGAAGGTCCGTGTTGCGCCAACTCGAGGACCGAGGATCATTCTCGCCTGTACTCTTTCTCAAGGCGCTGCTGTTACCCTCGGATGATCGAATAGCCGATACACTGGTCACGCAAGCTCTTGAATACAATGACTATCCTAGCTTGATCCCACCCGAGAAGATGACCGAGATTCATTCCAGGTTAACTGGACGCGAACGACCGATCCGACGGGGATTCCGTTCCCCCTCGACACAGTCTGATTATCTTCGCATGCTACTCCAGTCGCCGGATCCGCCGATACGTGAGGCGATTGGGCGTTATCTTTGCTCAGACGCTCCGTGGTCCGCGAAGGAATCACTCTTACAAGCCTTGTTACGCGCTGCGGGAGTTGATGGATGTATCCAGCTCGAGGAGTCGCGATTACGCCGTTTGATCAAGTGTCTGCCTGCCGAGGCCTTTCTCAAAGTGTTGTCTCGCTTCGAGCGGAACAGCACCATTCTTGAGGATCTGGCCGAAGAACAACTTAGAGATGCTCATCAGCCCTACGAGTTCCGCTTGTGGTTAGCAGCAGAGTTGAGCGCCCGCCATATGCCGATTGCGAAGCTACTCGAATATCCTGACGGAGAAAGGCTTCGATACGATATCGTAGAACAGGCCACGGTAGGCATTCCCTTTCAGAGGTTGGAAGGCTTTGATCCTGTTGACTGGATCCTCGAGCCCCGCTCGACAGACAATGAAAAACAGATAGCGCTAGAGTACTTGGGGGTACTTGCGAGATCGGAGGCACTGAGCGACTTAGGATCTACACAGGAAGCACCAGCGAAGCTCGAGTTCTTGTCTCGAGAAGCCCCTAGTCACTCACTTCGTTCCAGGGCAACTGAATTGCACACGTTCGTGAGACGGAGTATCCGCGAAAAGCATGAAGCGGCCATAAGGGACGCGGAGGCGCAGTTGTCTGTGATGCAGGCGATGCTGGATTCCCTAGAGATGTCGTTGGCTCGCGAGCAAGCCGAACAGGAGGGACGGAGTGAAGCATACATCAGACAGCTTCAGGAACAATGCGAAGGATTCTTGAGATCGATACTCGAAACTCATCTGATTCTACTTTTTCGTCGCTTGGAGCTGTATTCAGAACAGAATAGAGGTCTGTTGCCGGATGATCTCGACGCTATTGAAGGAGTGCGATTGAGCGTGAGAAATCATCAGATCGTTTATTTCGCGCCCAGGGGTGTTCCTCTTGCCCGATTAACAAAGGATACTTTGCTGATGATAATCGATAGGCCATGCTGTCCGTCGGAACAGGATGGTTCCCGATATGCGGTGGCGATATCGGGCGATGGTGAATTGCTCTCCCTTCGAAGAGACCAACTATTGGACTTCTGGGATCGTCTCAACCAATTCAGGGCCTCGCACCACCTGCCTGCGATCCAAATATCAGAGTATCAGCATCTCGAAGAATGGGTAAAGGATTGAAGGAGTATCTGATTCCATGACGGAAACTGAGTGGAAAGGGGGTCGGGAGTCTTTGTTGACTTATCAAGTGTCCAAAGGTCGAGTTGGATCGTCTGGGTTGGGTGAAAGGCTGCCGAACGAATGGGGGAATCGGGTGTCTTTGGTGACGTATTCTTGCAGAAATCGACCGATCCGAATAAGAAACTATTTAACCCGGGTTTCCCGGTGAGCGGTGTTGCTGGGGATCACGTTGTGAAAAGACTCCCGACCCCTGTTACGGTCAAAGGGTTCTCAACTCGGGTTGCGAGTATCCGATCGATCAAGGTGGGCTCCGTGCAACGATGGACATATGAGAATGAGGAGTAGAATCCGCGATGTCTGTTAATGCTCACGGTTATGAGCCCGAAGGATATTGTCCAGGATGCGGGTATCGGATTGACCAAGGTCGCTGCCCGGAATGCGGTCTACGTGTGACCCGGCGCCAATTGCTGAAGACCAGGCCTCGGTTCTCATGGAGGGCCGTGGTATGGTGGCGAGCGACAGTGTGGGCTATCGCCGTCTTCTTCGTCGTCTGCCTTCTGCAAGGTATCTACGTGGCTGTGACTCCTAACAGATCTATGATGCACACCGTGACACCGACACCGGGGTCGCCGATAACACAGTTACCGGTAACGGAGTCATCTCCGACGACCTTGACCCCAATTGTCGATATGCTGATCACCTTCGCGACTGGTCCTGGCCTCTTAGTCCGGGAGGCGGGAGTCTTCCTCGGCGTCATGGAACGATCCGTTTTAATGCCACTTTGGCTCGTGATGCTGAATTCGATCATGTATGCAATGACGATCGAATTGCTTTTCTCGTTGCGGAAGTACAGGAGGTTATCGTAAAGCGGTCCACAGCCGGAGGCGGTCCAAAATGTCGTTCCCCCCGGAAGCCTCACGCGTAATAACCCGAGGGTCAACGTTTTTGCGGCTGCCTTGCGTGACCAGCCGGCTCATAACCAGTCGACGCTCATTTTCAGCCTGAAATCGCGGTTGCGCGAGGCGCGCGTCATCACCGGGCAGTCACTTGTTTGCGCCCTCGGCTGGGTTATGACCTCGGCGAGACAAAAAAGTGTCTCGCGCGGCGATTTGAAGAGAGTTTGGCCCGCTCTGGTGGCCCACACCCGTGCTGATCTACGTAAGCTTTATTCGCCAAGCGGGTCATCATGCCGGGCGACGAAGACCTGGTCGGCGGGCAGCGCCGTCCAGGTGCGGCGTTGACCGCCGGGCCACTCAATCACGAGCGTGTCGACCTGTGCCGCCTCGCCGAGTCCGAAGTGCAGGCGGGTGTCGCAGGTGGAGGCGTAGCTGTAGTTCACGATGACGTCGCGGCGGTAGGTCGTGTCGCCGATTGTGACGAAGACCTTGGCGCCGATGGCATCGCGAGCGCCGTACCTCCCCGCCACACGCACCATGAACCAGCGGTTCCCCGCCGCCGCGTCGTTCCGCAGCAGACGCGCCGGGCCGTTGTTGTTGCTGATCAGCACGTCCACGTCACCGTCGTTGTCATAGTCGCCCGTCGCCACGCCGCGCGACACCTCCAGCACCTGCATCGCCGGTCCGAGCGTCGCGGTGATGTCGGTGAAGCGGTGGTCCTCGGCGGACCATTCCAGGACCATGTCGTACAGGGTGAGCGGGCGGTCCGCTTCCGGCGGCTCGGTCCCCGTCTGCTCGACGGCGGCGCCGTTACCGATGTAGATGACCCGGCGGTGATCGTTCCACAGATGCAACATGCAGGCGCCGAAGCTGGTGTCGCGCAGTGTCAACGCCCCGAGCCGTGTCGGCAGCGTCACGTCGTCGAAGTAATGCTGCTGGTTCAGGTAGAGCGTCTGCGTCTCGCCGTAGTAGCTGCACATGAAGAGATCAAGGTCGCCGTCGAGGTCGAAGTCCTCGGCGTTGCAGCCCATGCTCGCCTCTTCGAGCCCCTGGCCGTTGAATGCGCAGCCCCGGGTGAGGGCGACGTTCTCGAACTTCCAGTCGCCGCGATTCCGCCAGAGCCGGTTGGGAAACGTATCGTTGGCGATGTAGACGTCGATGAGGCCGTCGTCGTCGAAGTCGGCGCAGATGGCGCTCATGCCGGGTCCGGGCTCATCGGCGATGCCCGAGTCGGCGGTCACGTCGGTGAAGGTGCCGTCGCCGTTGTTGCGGTAGATGACATCGGCGGTAGGGTGATAGGCCTCGGGGCTGCAGTAATCGCGATGCCCCTCGAATTCGCACTTCACGTCCGTCTCGACCGACCACGCCACGTAATTCGCGACGAAAATATCCAGCCGGCCGTCACGATCGAAGTCGCTGAACCCGCAGCCGATGCCCCAGCCGGGATGGCCGAGCCCCGCCTGTTTCGTGACGTCGGTAAACGTGCCTTCGCCGTTGTTGCGCAGCAGCACATCGGGGCCGACGTTCTGAATGTAAATGTCGTTGTCGCCGTCGTTGTCGATATCGCCGATGGCCATACCCTGGCCGTACCCGGTGTCGCCCGCGCCGCTGGACTCGGTGATGTCCTCGAACGTGCCGTCGCCGCGATTGCGGTACAGCCGGTTGGGCTTGGCGGGGGCGGAGGGATCGGTCAGGTCGCGCCCGCTCTGGATGAGGTAGATGTCGAGCAGGTCGTCGTTGTCCACGTCGACGAATCCGCAGCCGGACCCCGCCACTTCGGGGAAGAGATAGCCCCCGCGCATGAGCGGATCATGGACGAAGTCGATGCCCGCCGGCTTCGTGACGTCCACGAGCATGCCGGGTTGGCGTGGGGGGAGTTCTGACGTGCTCCGGGCGTGCGCTTCCGCGGGCGGCGCGTCTTCCTTGTGGCATGCCGGCAGGAGCATGGCGAGCAGGAGCACCGCAAGGCGGAGCGCGATGGGGCCGACGCGCGACGGGTAGGGGCGTTCATTGCCGATCATCGTTCACTCCGCTTCAGAAGTCGCCGGATGGCCGCGCCGCCTGGCGATCTGGTCGAGACGTTCCCGGGCCGGGCTGTCGGCGGGCTTCAGCTTAAGCAGTTTCTTGTAGGTGGCCTCGGCCTGATCGAGTCGGCCCGCCATCAGGCACGCCTCCGCCAATTGCCAGAGCGGCCGGATGTCCTGCGGTGCCCGTTCCGCCGAGCGCTCGAAGAACGGTATGGCCGCGCCGAACTCACCCTGCAACGCGAGGGCCAGGCCTTTGAGCAGGTAAGGCTGATGCGAGTTCGGGTCCAGCCGCATGGCTTCCTCCGCCGCCGTGTCGGCCTGTTCGTACGCCTCCTGTTGCAGGGCGATTCGGCACAGCGTGACCCATGCCCGGACGAACACGGGATCGAGCTCCACCGCCTTTCGCGCCGACGACATCGCGTCGTCCAGTTGCTCGGCGCCGAGGCAGGACGACGCCAGGAGCTCATGCAGTGCCGCGCTTTTCGGGCGATGCTCGAGTGCGTCGCGCGCGGCCTTGATGGCCTCGTCCGCGCGCTGCTGCGTCAACAGTCCGCCGACGATGTCTTCCACGCGATCGACCGTCGTGCCCATCCAGCGAATGCGCGACGCCAGCGGATCGTTCATGGAGACGTACTGCGGCAGGGACTGGAAACGGTCGCGGTAGGTCTTCGCCCGCTGCTCGTCGCCGAGCTTCTGGAAGATCTGCGACATCTGGAAGTAGACACGGTAGTCGTTGGGGTTGCGGTCACCGGCCTGCATGAAGTAGCGCAACGCCTTCTCCGACTCGTTCCGGCCGGCGGCGACTTTGCCGAGACCGACGTAGCCGTTCTCGTCCTCAGGCTGCAGGTCGACGTACGTCTGATAGGCATCCTCCGCCCGGTCGAGTTCACCGGCGCGGATGAGCGCCTCGCCGAGATGAAACCAGGCGGGCGCGAATTCCGGGTTGCGTTCGACGGTCGCCTGGAGCGCCGCCAGGGCCTTGCCGGCGTGGCCGAGCCGCTCCTGCACGCGGGCAATCTGGTAGTGCCACGCGTAGTTGTCTTCGAGTTCGAGGGCACGCCGATAGCAGGCGAGGGCGCGGTCGCGTTCTTCATGGGCCTGGTAGAGATCGCCGAGGCGTCCCACCGCCTCGGCGGATTGCGGCCGGCGGGCGAGCTGCTCGTGCGCGCGGTAGAGAAACGAACTCCACACGCCATCGAGTTCGGCGAAGTCCGGCGGCGTGGGCAGGTCGAGGCTTTCGGTGAAGGCGGCCATCGCTTGCGGGTCGACGAGGACGCGCCGGGCGCCGTCCATCTGCGTTTCGTAACGGGGAGGGGGCAGTTCGGTGACGGTCGCATCGGGTGCCGGCTCTTCAGGCATTGAGGTGGACTGAACAGCGATCCATATGCCGAGCCCGAGAAGAATGACCAGCGCCAATCCAAGCAGGAGGGATCGCCGCCGCCGGCCGGCCGTATCTTCGGTCGGTTGAACCGCATCCGATCGGCGTGTTGTCGAATGCCGAGATGGCATAGACGGTACCTTGTGCTTTCCTCAACTCAGGTGCGAAGACATTGGCACACTGCCCGGTGTTCATCGCGACGTGCAATCGCATCTTAACATAATGTCCTGTGAAATCCGACGCAGCGTGGATGGCTTGCGATGCGTCGTCGGATCAGACTATAGTTGCTCTCATGAGAATATCGCACCATAGGAAGCAGCACGGAACGTTTTGCATAGTCGCGCGGGTGGGGGTGATGGTCGCCCTGGCATCGAGCGTATCGCTGGCGGAAGCACTCCCGGCTTTTCCCGGGGCGGTCGGCTACGGCACGGATACGCCGGGCGGACGCGGCGGACGCGTCATCACGGTGACGACACTGGCCGATGACGGCCCGGGCAGCTTGCGCGAGGCCGTGACCGCCAAGGGGCCGCGGACCATCGTCTTTCGCGTGGCGGGCGAGATCCGCTTGAAGAGTCACCTGCGTATCACCGAACCGTTCGTGACCGTAGCCGGCCAGACCGCTCCCGGCAGCGGGATCACGCTGCGCGACGCCGGGCTCTACGTGAACACGCACGACGTGGTGATCCGGTTCCTGCGGTCGCGCGTGGGCGACAGTCTCGTCGAGGAATTCGATACGCAGGACGCCCTGCAGATCAGTGGGGATGACACGTACAACGTCGTGGTCGATCATTGCTCGTTTTCGTGGAGCATCGACGAGGGGGTCGGCATTCGCGTGCCCGCCCACGACATCACGTTCAGCCACAACATCATCAGCGAAGCCCTCCGCCAGCCATTCAGCAAGGAGCAGATCGGCAAGGAGCGCTCGCACAGCATGGCGCTGATTCTCAGCGGCGGTCCGACGCGCACCTCGCTGCACAACAACCTGCTCGCCCTCTGCAACAGTCGCAATCCGCGCATCCAGGGCGGCCGGCACGACTTTATCAACAACGTGGTGTACGGCTGGGGCTGGCTGACGGGCACATTCTCGCGCGATCCGGAGGTCAACTTCATCGGCAACTATTACAAGCGCGGCCCTGCCAGCAAGCGCATCAAGGCCATCTGCGAGAAGGCGGACCAACTCGGCCGACTGTATGTGAAAGGCAACATCAGTGCCGAGCGGCCGACCGACGACCTGCCGGAGTGGGAGCCGATTGTGGCGGCGCCGAAGCAGGGGCATTTCATGAACGAGCCATTCCCTTCGCCGAAGCCGGAGATCATTCCCGCGCAGCAGGCCTACAAGCGCGTGATGATCAAGGCGGGCGCGACGGTGCCGATGCGCGACGCGATTGATCGGCGGATCGTGCGCAGCGTGCGCCTCGGCATGGGCGAGAAGATCGACCGGCCCGCCGACGTGGGCGGTTACGCTCCGATCGAGGAGGGCGAGCCGTATCCGGATGAGGATGGCGACGGCATGGACGATCACTGGGAGATGGCCCAGGGATTCGATCCGTCGGACGCCGACGACGGCAAAGGCGATGCGGATCACGACGGCTATACGAACCTCGAGGAGTTCCTGCAGTACCTCGTGGAAATCGGCAGCATGGAGCGGCCGGATGTCTTCTCGGTCGTCTACGACGCGCCACAGGACGTGCCGTTCACCGTCCGAGCCGGTGACAACAAGCTGGGTGTTCACCGCGTCGGCGGCCAGGTTTACTACACGCATGCGTGGTTTCGCGATACCAACCGGATCACGGTCGAGGGCGTTCCAGCGGAGTGGGGTGAGGCGACATTTTTTCCGCCGCGATACGAGGACGACGTGTTCATCTCCGGCGGTGACGTCTCGTTCGACGTCGTCGAGGAAGGGCCGCGCGTCATCACCTGGGGAAGCGGCAGTCGAAAGATCCGTCTGTATACCTTCTTCGACGACTTTCCCATCGTGGACCGCCACCCCTTCCGCGACAACACCATCGACACGATGGAGTACGGCGTCGTCGGGTACGCCGGGGACGTGACGGAGAACATCCAGAAGGCGATCGACGACTGCGCGAAGGATCCGAACAAGCAGATCGTCTTCATTCACAAGGGCATCTATCCCATCGGCCAGATTCGCATTCCCAGCGGTGTGGAACTTCACCTCGGCCGCGGCACGCAATTGATCTTTGAGCGGTCGGGTGGCGAGGCGGGGATTCTGTTCGACAACGTCGAGAACGCGGCGCTGACAGGGCCGGGCTCCGTCGCAGGCACAATCGAGAAGAAGAATGGTAAGGAAGCCCCATTGGTCTTCGTCAGGAACAGTCGAGAGGTTCGAATCGCCGACCTTGTCCTGAAGGGAGAATTCTCCTCAGGGGTTATGGTTCAAGGAGGGCATTCCGTCGAACTGGCGCGGGTGAAGGTCATCGGCACACGTGATGAGGGAAGCGCAATTCAACTTGTCGATACGAAAAACGTACGCGTTCATCGTTCATTCCTCATGGGACTGGTGGGCTGTGGTTATCGAGTTACGCCTTTCGATCTCGTGGATGAGGATCGGGAAAGCGTTCAATCCAATATCAGGATGCAGGAGTGTGTAGTCATCGGCTCGATGACTTGCATCGCCTTTGGACAAGGTGTTGTCCGAGATCTGTGGATGAGAGATTTGGATCTGAGTTCCAGGGCGGTGGGCGTCCTGCTGCTTAAGGTTGGTGGCGGTACGATCGAACAACTGGTGTTTCGTGATTCCACGATTCATTTTGAGGAGCCGAATCCAAAGTTCCCAGGATCGCCGTTTGGGATCATCGCCGAGGGTCTTGGAGGGCGCGTCAAGGACATTCTGTTCGATCGTGTCGTTGCCGATAGTTACGCCCCCTCGTGGATTACAGTAGAGAGCGGCCCTCCGCTTGAGGACATCAAGTTCTGGGGCGTGGAGATTGCGGCCGATTCCGGTCAGGACGTCCTCTTTAATTTAAAGAACGTGCGCGACCCACAATTCCGCTTTCTGTACTACGACTGGCCCGGGCATCCGACCGAGGGGATCGATCATCTCTTCAAGCTGGAAAACGTTGAGAACATGAAAGCGCCGCCGGAGGAGATCTTCGCGACGCATGAATCCAGACCGTAGCCGGCTTCATCCGCCAGTATGGAAGCATTCGCTCACCTGGGGTGTTTCATCCATACATACTTGCCGCGGGCAACATCGCACTTGCGCTCGATCTTGATCGTCAGCGGCGGGCTGAGTTCGCCCTTGGGGGGAACCTGGCGAACTTCAAGTTCCAGGTTGCGCATCGAAGTCGAGGCCATAGCGCCGGAGGCGGGAACGAGTTCCAGATTCGCCGCGACTTCGGCGGCGATGACCTCCGTTTTCAGTGAGGGTTCCCGCCCGGGCAGGATGGGGTCGGCCGGGCGAACCGCTGACTTCATTACGAGATGGACGAGTTCCGCGCCATCGTGATCCGCGCGAACTCGAGAAACGGTGTTCGTCGTCTCAGCCTTCAACCGCGCCACCACCGGAACGGTCAGAATCGATGCGCTCTTCCAGGTATCGTTCTGGGCGACCGTCTCGGATGTGAGTGGAGGAAACAGCACTTCCGCCAGCAGATCCCGCATGGCATGGTCCCGGAACATCCATTGGACCTGCAGCAATGCCGGCGGCGCCATCAGCATGCCCGCCTTCCGCCAGCGCGCGTTCAGCCCCGAGACGTCGAGCAACTCACCCGAAGGGCTCAGCCGCAACTGGAGTTCCGCGCCGCGAACAACCTCCAGCAGTTTGCCGATCGGATTGTCATCTTTCTCGTTCGGCGCGCCGGACTGGAGAATTCCGCCGGGGCGCGTGCCGTAGCGCATTTGAACGCGATCGAGTGTCATGCTTGCCAGAATGTCGCCCGCCTCGTTATCCCCGGTGCGACGGAGCTTGCCGGACAGATGCATTTCGAGCACATGCTTCGTGACCGTTCCGTCGTGGGTCGTCGTTTCGCGATCCTCGTGAACGCTGATGCGGTAGGGCTGCGGTTTCTCCCGCGGCAGCAGGGAGGTGTGCAGGTCGGAGACCGCCGGGGCTTCCTTCACCGCGAGGACGCTGCTTTGCTCGGTGGAGCGGAATGGCATCTCACCGGCGTGGGGAAAACTGCATGCACTCATGAAAAGGGCGGTCATCGCCATGCAGCTGGTCAACCGTTTCCGGCCTGGCAACTTACGTTCGTATCGTTCACGAAATAAGTAACGCAACATCCCGTCAGCCCTCTGCGAGTTTGAACGTGATTCCGCCATGGAAGCCAATTCTCACCTCAACCATCCATCGTAGGGAGAATCGGGCGATTTACAACACGCGTTGCAATCGGTGGGGGGGTGGAGTAGCTTTCGCGAACGATGTCCCAGGAAATGGCAGGACCAATCACCGAGGCTTCGCTGCTGGAGGGATGGATGCCCGCGCGCGTCGGAAGGCGCATGGAACTTCTCGATGCGGCGGCGAGCACGAACCAGGTTGCCCTCGCGCGCGCCATGGAGCCGGATGCCGATGGGCTCGCCATTCTGGCGGAACAGCAGTCTGCCGGACGGGGCCGTCTCGGTCGTTCCTGGAGCTCCCCGCGCGGGGCGAGCGTCCTGTGCAGCGTGTTGCTGATCGATGACGCGACAGATGTCGAAATCCAGTCCCTGGGCGGGAGGCTGACGCTGGCGGCGGCGGTCGGGGCGTGCGAGGCGATCCGCCGGGCTGTGCAGGTTGCCCCGACGATCAAGTGGCCGAACGATCTCCTCGCCCGTGGCCGTAAGCTCGCGGGTATTCTCGTCGAATCACGACGACTTCAGGAGAATCGATTCGCCTGGGTCGTAGGTATCGGGATCAACTGCCTGCAGCATGAAGGCCACTTCCCGGCCGAACTTCGCGATCGCGCCGTCTCGCTCGACATGCTCTGCGACCAGCCCATCGAGCGCGCCGTCGTGGCGCGCGAACTGCTGAAGCACTGGGATGCCGCCTTTGCTCCGGAAGCGCTGACCGATGGAGCGCGCATCCGGGATACGTGGACGCATTGGGCCGAACCGCTCGGAACGCGCGTCCATTTGAGGTGCGACGGTCGCGTGGTTCGCGGGCGCACCATGGACGTGGATCCCGTGGGAGGGTTGATCGTCCAGACCGATACCGGTGGGCGCGAGTGGCTGGACCCGCTTCGTGCGACGGTGGTGGAAACGGCTCATGAAACGTCGTGATGACCCGGATGAGGCGACGCCCTTCTTCCCGTCGTTATTCACGGATGACGAGGAAGGGGATTCCGCGTCCACCGACGCGGCGCACGATTCCTCTGAAGGCGCTCCCCACGCACCGTATGACGCTCCGCCGACCGTCGAGGAACTCGAAGAGGTGACGCGCTCCGGCGGGGAAGCGAAAGCGATGCGGAGCCTGCTTCGCGTGACCCGACGCGGCACCTACGTGCTGAAAGTACAACCGCTGGCATTGCTGATCGGTCTCTCCGCCGGCTGGCTGTTCATGGGGCTGCTGGGCCTCGTGGAATCCCGCTTCGATCTCATGCCATCGGCGCACGCGGTGATCGGCGTGATCGTTTTGTTCGCCTGCGCGCTCGGTCCGCGACTTCCCGAGCGTCTTGTGATGCGACTCGCCGCCCTCTTGGCACGCCGAAATCGAAACACGCTCGATCGTCTGCGAAGCTCGGAGCTGACGTTCTGGATGCTTCAGTCCGGACGGGAGCGCGACGAGTCACTCCTTTGGATCCTGCTCTCCACGCTGGCCACGCTGACGGGCCTCTCCGCCCTCATTAGTTATTTTCTTCTCGATCCGGTGGGCGACTTCTACGACATGATGCTCCGGAATTTCTTCTGGACCAATCTGACGCTGACGGTCCTGGAATGGGCGTTACTCTTCCTTGTGGCGGCGTTGCCGTGGTTGTTCATGGGCCTGGTGTCGACAACACTCGCCCCGCTGGTCGGGGGGCGCGTCGCCGAGCAGCGTCTGCCTCCGGGCATCGCCGCCGCCGTGATCCTCGGGTTGGGGCTGAGCTGGCTTGTGCATCTCCTGTGGGTGCGCGTGGGTTGGTCGGCTCATCAGGAATACATGCTCGGCGTGCTGCCGCTTTTCCTGCTGGCGGCTCTGGCGGCGCGCTATTCCCAGCAGACCGAGGGGCCGACGCTTCGCTCCGAGTTGCTCGACATGGATACGCCCATTCTCCACGCCCAGGGCATGGCCATGATCTGGTTGTGTCTCGTGATCTGGGGCGTCGCCGCCGCGCTGGTCGGCTCGGGCTGGGTAGTCACCCAACGGATCAGCGATCCAAGCTGGCCTCCGGACGATCACGGGCTGAGCAAGTTCGTGCTGATTCTTGGCATGGGGCTGGCGGCGGCCTCCTGGCGGGCATGGCAGAAATCATCACGCAGTCGCCGGACCTCGGGATGCGGCATGGCGGCCTGGGCGGCTGGCGTGGGCGTGTCCGTCGCCTTCTGCCTCATGGCGTACCATCCGCATGAACGATGGGTTCATCAGGTGGCGGTCGTGCTCATCGCGCTCCCGGTGGGCTATGCACTGCATTACGTCGAGGGCGCCTGGCTGGCGCGGGCGGGAAGCGGCACGCTCGGATTCTCGCAGATGTCGACGGCTCTACTGGGCGGCGCGGGCCTCGGGTTGCTCTTGGCCCATTGGGTCACCCTGCCGAACCTGGGCCCTCTCGGCAGCATCAGCGCTGCCGGATTGCTCTTGATGGCTTTTGGCGGCCTGACGCAGATTTACGAGCAGGAACGCTCGTGGCGGACGCGACACCAGCGACTCGCCCTGATCTTCGCCTCCCTGTCCGCCGCCATCGTGCTCTTTCCCGAGGGCGTGAGGCTCTGGTCACGCTGGGAACAACGCAGCGAACCGCAGTCGCTGCAGGGACCCCATCCCATCTGGCTCGGGGAGCACGAAACCCGGCATGTCCGCCACATCTGCCTCATCGGGTGGGGCAGCAACCAGCCACCGGAGCAGTGGGCACGCCCTCCCTACAAGGTCACGATGGTCTCGCAGGGGTCGGCGATTCCTGCGCGGGCGACAAGTTCAGGGGGGCGCTTCGCGTTCGTCACCACACCGCCGATGCGCACGCTACGCATCGAGCGCAGACAATATGATCTCATCTACCAGATTCTCGATTCCGATTCGCACCGCGCGTCCAAGGGGCTCTCCTTTGAATGGTGGTCGCGCGTGAGCACGTATGTGGGCAGCGGAGGATCGCTGATCGTCGAGGTACCGCTCGAAAGATGGAATCCCGAGGCCATTCGTGTCATCGCCGCGACGTTCATGTCGGCCACGCGGGCCGAGTGTTCGGGCAAGATCGTACCGATGAGAGATGGACTCGCTTTGCGGATGGTTGCCCGTTTTCATGATGCCGCGCCGCGGGATGATGAATTTGCCCTGCAGCGATTCTTCCCGGCCGGTGCGCCGGCGCCCGTTCACTCCATCAGTCGCAACCGGCTGACGCCGGCCCTTCTCCAGAGTTCGACAGGGATGGGACTCGAAATGATCCTGGAACAATTCCCTTTCCTGATGCCCGACAGTGGCCCGGAAACGGGATCATGAGCACCATCGTTTTCTGGCAGGGGGTACGTCAAGTCGCGAAGGGCCGTGACCGATAGTACGGGTGTGACCGAAATCGCCCTGTCCCGGCTCGCGCCCCACGCGATCGTGGTTTCCCGGAGTCAGACGCATGGATCGCCGTTCAGCTTTCACTCTCATTGAGGTGCTGATCGTCGTTCTCGTGATCGGAATTCTGGCTGCCATCGTCGTTCCCCAGTTCTCCGACGCCAGCACGGACGCGAAACTCAGTACACTGAAAACCAACCTCCAGACGATTCGCGGGCAGATTCACTTGTACAAGATGCAGCACGATGGAAGTTATCCAACCTCCGTTGGCACATTTGTCAACCAGATGACTCTCGCCAGCAAGCCGGATGGCTCCACGGCGGCCATCGGCACGTCGGGATTCGATCTCGGTCCGTACCTCCAGTCCGTGCCCGATAATCCGTACACGGGCTCGAACAGCGTCGGCTCCGGATCCCTCGGTTCGAGCGACTGGTACTACAACGCGAGCACGGGTGAATTCCGCGCGAACGACTCGGTCACCAACGCCGCCTACTGACAAGCACGAGACTATCGGACGTATCGCTTCCGGAGCAAACGAATTTGCCCGTGCGAATCGATTCGACACGTATACGGGTTCGGCAGACCGCTGGGGGGACGGCCTGCCGAACCCCATTCCTTTCCTGAAGTTATTCACTCGCCCTTTCAAAGCTCCGATACATCTGACGAGAGTGTTATCACACGTAGCGCCGAGGTTATCGAGCCGTGGAGGTCCGCGGATGAAGGAATCCCTGAATACACGCTGGTTGAGGTGGAGTCTCTCTGCCATCGCATTGATGTTGGCGGTGATCGCCGTGCAACTCTCAGTACTCGTGGGAAGCGGGATACCGACGGCGGCCGCCCAGGATGTCGAACGCAAGCCGTTTCTCGACACCACCCGCCAGCGCCTCGACCTGCTGAACGAGCAGCGGGCGACCACGGCGGAACTCAAGCGCATCCTGCAGCAGCTCCAGAGCGGCAAGACGAAGGTGCAGGTTGTCGAGGACTCTCGTGAGAAGCGACCGGCCGACTCGCGGCGTCAGACCGATCGCCGCAGAACTGCGGAGCCGGGCAAGGCGGAATGAATCGAACAGCGGGCGGGCAAGACCTGCCGCTCGAGTGGAGTGAATGAGATCGTGAATCATCGATGGCTATGGATACAGCGCAGCATCCGGCCCATCGTCCTGGACCTGGGACATGCGTCCGTGCGCGCGCTGCAGTTCACACGGGAGGAGAAGAAAGCCCAGATACTTCGACGTGACGAACGTCGCCTTTCGATTGAACCTGGAGCGGAGTCCACGCTGAGAAGCGAGCGTCTGGAAGCCGTGCGAAGCCTGATGGAAGAGGGGGGCTTCTCGGGTCGGCAGGTGATCGTCGTTCACCCCTGGGACAGCCTCTACGTCAGGAACATGCGTATCCCCTGTGTGGCCCGGGAGGACAGAGAGGATGTCGCCCGCTACGAAGCCTGCGAGCGATTCGGTCTGGAGACGGAGCAGGCCGAGATCCGCCATCTCTCCGCCGGTGATGTTCGTCAGGGCACGGACACGAAACATGAGATCATCGCGATGGGCGCCGCGCGCGACCGATTGACCGAGTTGCTGGCAGAACTCGATCGCCTGAAGCTCGATGTCGTCAGTATCGATCCGGGGCCGTGCGCCCTTTTCCGCAGTTTCGAGCGTTATCTCACGCGAACGGATGATACCCACACGATCACGACGCTCGTGGACCTCGGCTTTGCCGCGACACGGGTCCTGATCGCGCGCGGCGACGCACCTGTGTTCTTCAAGAGTATCGCCATCGGGTCGAGCGCGATGATGAGCGAGATGAGCGGCGCGCTGGACGTGCCGATGGATACACTTGATCGTCTTCGGCGCAGGACCGCATCGTCACTGCATGGCAGCGAGGGCACTCCGGATCCCGATGATGGGGGGAACGATGACAGTCGGGAACTGACGCCTCAGGGGCTGAGAGAGACGCTTCGCCCGACGGCCGAGCAACTCGCTCGCGAGATCGGTCTCTGCCTGCGCTACTGTTCGGTCACGTTCCGTGGCCTCCATCCCCAGGGCATTACGCTGATCGGTGGAGGGGCTTGCGATCCCATTCTGGTCGAGCTGTTGAAGGAATACATCGCACAGCCCGTCCATGTCGGTCAGTGCACGCGTGGCATCGACGTCGAAAAAGAGTGGATGAACCAGGACCGTCGTAACGGGCAGCCGGACTGGGCGACTGCCATCGGGGCGGGGTTGAAGGCCGTGCGTCGCCTGGAAGAGAGGGTGGCATGAACGAGATCGAACTGCTGCCCGACGTGTATCTTCGGCGCAAGTTGGCGCGCCGGCACAGCCGCCGAAACCTGATCTGGGCGCTGGCGGTCATGGCCTCCCTCGGCCTGCTGTATGCCGGGAACACCGTTCGTCTCGAAACGGCGAGCGCGGCCCTGCAGCAGTACGAAGAGGATCGTGTCTACTATCGGAATCAGAAGGCCTGTCTGCAGGACATGCACGCGCGACTGGCGAATCTGCAAGGCCGGCGCCGTCTTGTCGAAAGCCTGGACGACCACGCCCCGCTGGACCTGGTCTTTGCGGAATTGACACGCCATTTGAGCGACTCGATGTCGATCCGGACGCTCACTGTGGAGACGCTGGAATCGGAGCCGACGCCCACACCGGACGGAGGCGAATCCACCGGCGAATCGGAACAGGGGATCGGCTCGGCATCGAATCCGCGCCGGGAACGGGAAACGCGTATCGTTGTCACGGGGGCGGCACCGGGCTACGTCGAGATCGGAATCTATTACGGCACGCTGTCACATTCTCCCCTGTTCGCGTCCTCGGAGCTTCACGACATTGTCGAGATCGTCGAGAACCGTCGACGTGTACAGCGCTTCGAGATGTCGTTCGTGTTGAACGCCGTCAGCATCGTGGAACAGGAGGGCCCGTGAACGAGAATCGACGCATGCATCTCTGGACGGTCGCCCTCATGGTGGCGGCGGGCGTGTTTCTCGCAACGGTCTCGGTCCGTCAGTACAGCCGGCTGCGCGAGTTGGAAGGCCAGCTTCGCCTGGCGAAGAGTGAAGCCCTGGATCGCGATCGGCTGGATCAGCAGATTCAGCAATTGAATGAGCAGATTCTGTCGCTGCATCAGCGCATGAACCATGAGGGCGTCATCATTCCGGCCCGGTCCGAGTTGGGCCCGTTTCTGCAGGAAGTCGCCCATCTCATCGAGGAACAGGGGCTGCGACCTCAGGAGGTTCAGCCCGAAGCCGTGACCACGCGCGCATCAATCCGAATCCAGCCCGTCACGTTTCGCGTGGAAGGAACCGGTTATGCGATCTATGAACTTATCCGGGGCATCGAAGCGATGTCGCGCTTGACACGGTTTGAAAGTTTCAAGGCAGGCCCCGCCGCGGATGCACCGGGTTGGATCCAGGCGGAGATTCGAGTCAACCTCTTTTTCACGGAGTCCTGAAGAGATCGATGTCGAACTCACGACCCCCCTGGTTGGTGGTGATCAAGGCCCACGTGGCCGCGCAGCCGAAGAAGTCGGCTGTGCTGGGTATCTTGTTCGTGGTCATGGTCGTGATCTACGCGCGCATGTTCGTGTTGAACGGTGGGCCGTCTGCGGCGGTGGCGGATACGCCTTCGAAGACGGAGCCACGATTGGCGGAAATGAATCCGACTGCGGAGAAAGCGCAAGAGCGAATCGAACTGGATCTCGAGCGATGGCCCGAGCTCCCGCGTGATCCGTTCATGCATGACGTGGCGCGCTACCCGATCGTCGAAGGCATGCCCGACGAGGGCGAGGCGATCGCGGAGGAACACGATCCACGCCAGCACGCAATCGAACGTGCCAGGAGGCTGCGGCTCAGCAGCATCATGTGGCAAGACGGTCAGGCCATCGCCCTGATCGGAGATCGGATCGTGAGTCAGGGTGATGAGATCGAAGGATTCATCGTGGAGAAAGTGGAGCCGACGCGTGTGCTTCTCGCACGGCGAGGTTTGCGGGTGGTATTGAAACTTCCCGCGACGGCCGCAGCGCTGGGCATGCCGCGCGAGGATATGTCGAAGTGATGAGAGCCGGCCGCCGGGATCGCGCAGAGATCGGACTTGCAGCGTGATCCGCGCGGCCATGAAGGAGACAGGCTCATGATGAGCACGAAGAAAAACGCGGGTGTCGTGATCCTGCGGGAGTGGCGCCGGGCACGTGTGATGGTCTGGGGGGTCGGGTGGCTGACACTGGTTGCGGCGAATCTGCCCGCCCAGGAGAACCAGGAAACCCCGGCGGCGGACGAGATCGCCGCTGCTCTCGACATCCAGGAATTCGTCCAGGAAGAAGCGACGAAGTCCGCCGAGTCGCCGGAGGTTCCCTCGGCGAGGGGGCTCCTGGAACTCGAGATCGACACTCAAGACGAGACACCGCCGGACATCCACGTCAGCCCGGCCGGGCGCGTCGAAATGCACGTCAACAATCTCGATCTCAGCCGTGTGCTTCAGATGCTGTCGATCCAGAGCCGCCGCAACATCGTGGCCAGCCGCGATGTCGACGGATCGGTGACGGCGGATTTCTACGGCGTCACCTTTGAGGAAGCACTGACGGCGGTCCTCGACAGCAACGGGTGCACGTGGCGGGAACGGGGGAACTTCATCTACGTGTACACCAATGAGGAAATTCACTCGCTGGAAGCGTCGAGCCGGCCACGCATCGAGCGGCTCTTCCGGCTCTACTACATCCGGGCCGCCGATGCGCGGTCGATCATCGAACCGCTGCTCAGCCCGGAAGGGGTGATGTCCAGTACGCCGGAAGCCGAAACCGGCATCGCCGCAAGCAGCGACGAAGCGGGCGGAGACTCTCTGGCCCTCGGTGACAGTGTCCTCGTCGTCGACTATCCCGATCGCATCGAAACCATCGCCAAGGTGCTTGCACAACTGGATATGCGACCTCAACAGGTCCTGGTCGAAGCGACGATCCTTCGCGCTCTACTCAACGAGGACAACGCCCTCGGTATCGATTTCAACATCGTTGGCGGCGTGGATTTCGATGGGCTGAACGCGATCTCCCCCGGCATGACCGACCTGACGACCGGCAACCTGCCCCAGAACCAGTTCGACAACACGTCCTTCACGACCCGAACCGACTTCAATTCTGCCGTCCCCAGCGGCGGATTCACCTTCGGGATTCTCAAGAACAACATCGGAGTATTTGTTCGGGCCTTGGAGACCGTCACCGACACGACGGTCATGGCGAACCCCAAGATCCTGACGCTCAACAAGCAGATGGGGGAGGTCATCATCGGGCGGCGCGACGGCTATCTCACCACGACCGTGACGGAGACTGCCGCCGTACAGAGCGTCGAGTTCCTCGAGACCGGTACGCAGTTGCGATTCCGACCGTTCATCGGCAACGACGGATTTGTCCGCATGGAGGTCCACCCAGAGGACAGCACAGGCGGGGTCAACGCCACCAATCTGCCCTTTGAGTCGACGACCGAAGCGACCACGGCGGTGACCGTGCGTGACGGGCAGACCATTCTGATCGGCGGTCTTTTCCGGGAGGTCGATACCGCCTCGCGCGGCCAGGTCCCGGTGATTGGAAATCTGCCCGTGGCCGGTCCACTGTTCCGCAACACCAGCGATGTAACCCAGCGGGAGGAAGTGATCATTCTTCTGACCGTTCACATCGTCAAAGATGACGAGGCCTATGCCCAACTCGGTGAAGGCATGGCCGACGACGTGGAGCGAATGCGAGTCGGCAACCGCCAGGGCATGCAGTGGCACGGCCGCGAACGCCTGGCCCAGGCGCATTACCAGTGGGCCCTCGAGCACCTCGAGAACGGCGATATCGACAAGGCCCTGTGGGATCTGGACATGGCGCTGAACAACAATCCGAGGTTCGTCGCCGCCATGAAGAAGAAGGAAGAGATCCTGGATCATCGCGGATGGGATGAGGATGGATCTTCCGTCCGGGACTTTGTCCGCAAGATGAATCTCGAGGACAAGGGAATCGACGCGCCGCTCTACCGGCGTCCGGATCTTCGATCCGCCACTCCCCTCGAGATTGTCGAACCCCGCGAACCCATGGAGGGAACGCCATGACGAAATCGATCATCATCACGTGTCTCCTGGCTCTGTCTCTGACGGGCCCGGGCTGCACTTCTCTGGTCAAGCCCGAGGATTCGAAGGCCAGTGCGGATCACCGGTGGAAAAAGGTCCGCGCGCAGTTGAAATTCCAGGTAGCCTCGGACAGCTTTGAACGGGGACAGTTGGACAAAGCCGAGGAAGCCCTCCGCGAAGTCGTCGGGCTCTACCCCGAATACGCGGATGCCTACGTACTGCTGACCCGCTTGCGGCTCGAGCAGGGCGAAACTGCCGCCGCCTCGGAAGCGCTCGAGCAGGCGATTCGCCATGGCGGTGATTCCCCCGAAACCGACTACCTCAGCGGGATGATCGCCCAGCGATACGGCCGGCTCGAGAACGCGCTCGACTGGTACCGCCGCGCGTCGCAACGCAGCCCGCATGAAGTCCATTACATTCTCGCTCTTGCGGAGATGCTCGTGGAACTCGATCGCGCGGATGAAGCGCTCACGTTCGCCGAATCGCGCTGGCCCGACTTCGATAACAATGCCGCCCTCCGGACGCTCGTGGGTAAGATCCATGTACTGCGCGGCGATCATGCGAATGCGGCGGAAGCGTTCCGGGCCGCTCACCACATCGATCCGAAGGACAAGCTTGTCGCCTATGATCTCGCGCTGTCGCTCTTTGAGATCGACGCACATGCCGATGCGCGGGACATGCTCCTGGCGGCGGAGAAACTCGAAGGCAAACTGCCCGTCTTCATGCGCCTGATGCTGGGGCGCTGCTACTGGAGCCTTTCCGAGGTGGGATCGGCCAAGGAAGAGTTCCGACAGGTCGTTCGCGAAGATCCTCAGAATACGGAAGGCTGGATGTGGCTGGCGAAGTCCTGTGTCGCCACCAATGACCTTCTCTCGGCCCGCCGTGCCGCCGCCCGATGCCATGAACTCGAGCCGGAACGCGGTGAACACGCCTTTTTCTACGGGTTCGTCTGTCATCGACAGGGTGACGATGAAGCCGCGATCCCGCTCCTGCGCGAGGCCGTCTCCCGGCTCCCGGAGGAGACCATGGCCTATTGCCTCCTCGGGCAATCGCTCCAGCGGCAGAGCCGTTGGAACGAAGCGCGCGAATGTTATGAGAAGGCTCTCGCCATCGAACCGGAGGACGCGTACGCCCGAAAACTCATGGAGGCGCTGCCTCCTGCCGAGGAACCCGTGCTGGAAGTCTCTTCATTCCGATAAAGCCCGTTGATCCCATGCGATATCGATCCGGGAGCGCACCTTTTCCACCTGAGACCTGAGGCGACGCACCCAAATGGTCGATCAATGAATTGGATTCCTGCCGTCAGGTCTCCATCGATCGGATGAGGTACGCCTTGAGTGGGGTGGAATACGTGATGAAGCAGACGATTCTCGTGGCGGATGATGAGACGCATATCGTCAAGGTGATCGAGACGAAGCTGGCGTCCGCGGGGTATCGCGTGCACGTCGCGAGCGACGGACTGACCACCCTGCGAATGGCGGAACGCGTCCGGCCGAATCTGGTGATCACGGACTACCAGATGCCCGGCATGGGAGGCCTGGAACTCAGTGCGAAGATCGCGTCTCACCCGATTCTCGCGGGTACACCGATCATTCTTGTGACTGCCAAGGGCTTCGATCTCACCGAGACCGAGTTGAGGAGTCGTCACATCGAACGTGTCATCCTCAAACCGTTCAGTCCGCGTGAAGTGCTGGCGATTGCGACGGAAATACTCAGCATGGGTGTGACCGCATGAGGAAATGGATATTCACGTGAAGGCCCTGAGTTGTGTGACCCAACAAGTCGTCAACGAAGCGACGTTTCAGGAGTGGGCGTCGTCATGGACGGAGCTGGGCCTGGGGTTGTCATTATGGGACGCTGACGGTCGACTGATCGAGAAATGCTCGAGCAACGCCGCTTTCTGGCAGACGGTCATCCTCGGATCCGAGGCCCTTCAGAAGAAGCTCTCGGCGTGGATCGTGCAGGCCTCCAAACAGCAGGAGTCCATCTTCACACTCGAACCGGGCGATGCGGTTCACATGATGCTCGTGCGCAGCCCGGTCAGTACGCGCAACACGATTCTCGTGGCGACGGCGTTGGGTCACGGCATGGATGATCACGAGCAATACGATCAGTTCTGCGACGAACATGATCTGGATGTGGGGGAGTGGCTCCACCTGGCGGAGGTCCTGCCGCGCTACACCAAGGACCAGTGTCGGAGCTACAGGAGTATTCTGTCACGATATCTTGAAGCGCGCTCCGAGGAGCAGCTTTCGCAGAACGATGTCAACGAGCTCTCCACGCACCTGGCTCAGGCCTACGAGGAACTTAACCTGATCTATCGGATCAGCGCCGACCTGACGGTATCCAAGCCGCCCGCCGATCACCTGGCGGAACTGACGCAGCAACTCGCCTTCACCACGGTTCTCGAAGGGTACGCCGCCGTGCTGGATTCCTCTTTTCACAACAAGGCGGATCCCCACGTGATCGTCGGCGGACAGGTTCCACTCAGCTCGGAGGAAATCCTGCGACTTTATCGCCAGGCGCAGCATGAGCAGCCCACGGGCGATTCGAGGATCATCATCGTCAACGATGCCGATGCCCGCCCGGACTATGCCTGGCTTGATCGGAGGGTATGTCAGTTCGCGCTGTTCCCGCTCCAGAGAAAACGACACGAGTTCGGTGCGATCCTCGCCATCAACCGGGAGGACGGCAAGGATCTCTGTTCCGAGGAAATCCGTCTCGTCAATTCCGTCGCCGAGCGCGGGGCGGCTTTCCTGGAGAGTGCTCAACTCTACGACGATCTCGAACAGCTCTTCATGGGCATGCTGCACGCGCTGGTCAGCAGTATCGACGCCAAGGACCCCTACACAAGCGGTCATTCCCAGCGCGTGGCCTGGCTGAGCCGCCATATCGGCCAGATGCTCGGCATGGACGACGAACAGTGCCAGCGCATTTACCTGAGCGGCCTTCTTCACGACATCGGAAAAATCGGCGTGCCCGAATCCGTGCTCTGCAAGGCCGGTCGACTGACGCCGGACGAGTTCGCCGAGATCAAGAAGCACCCCGAAATGGGGGCGAAAATTCTCGAAGGCGTCCGTCAGGTGGATGACCTGATCCCCGGCATTCTCTATCACCATGAACGGTACGGGGGCGGGGGGTATCCGAGCGGGATCGCGGGCGAGAATATTCCGCTGCTGGGTCGCATCATCTGCCTTGCCGACAGCTTCGACGCCATGACCACCAGTCGGACCTATCGCAGCGCCCAGGATCCCCGCAGTGCCGCGGAGGAAATCCGCCGGTGTGGCGGGACGCAGTTCGATCCGCGCATCGTCGCCTGCTTTCTGAAATGTGATTTCGTCGCCCTGCATGAAGAAATGCGCAACGCGGGGTGTTCCTTTGTCGGGCCAACCGGCATCCAGTCGCTGGTGACGAGCAAGGAGGAGCATCCGTGAAGCTGATCGAGGTACGGGAGGGAGACGTTAACGTGCTGGGCATCGTGGGAGAGTTCACCCAGGAGTCCGTGCCGAAATTCGAGACCTCTGTGGAACATGCGTTCCAGGAGCAGCGGCGCGATTTTATCATCGATCTGACGCGAATGACACGCATCGACAGCCGTGGCCTGGAGGCGCTGACCGCACTGCAGCGCCGGTGCGAAGAGGACCTGGGCATGCTCCAGATCTGCACGTCGGACGACGTTGCGCGAAAAGTATTTGAAATCACCCGGCTCGATCGCCAGTTGACGATTCACGGGACGATCGAGGACGCCCGGGCGGCGATGGTCTGACACCAAAGCACGGCAGGCCGCGACGAAGATCGAGAGCCGTACGAAACCAGAATCACGGAATTCGCGACAGGATCCATGAACACAACGGCCCCGACACAACCGAAACAGGTCGGTCAGATCCTGATCGAAACCGGGCTCCTGACCGAAAGCCAGCTCCAGGAGGCCCTGGCTGCGCAACGCCAGGGGGAGCATCGCAAGCTTCTGGGCGAGACCATCGTAGAACTCGGCTTCTGCTCCGAGAACCAGATCGTCGAATCGCTGGCCAAGGCATACGATATCCCGTTCGCGCGTCTGATCCCCGCCATGCTCGACTCAACCGTGCTGGACGCGCTTCCTCGGGAAATGATCGAATCCCAGTGCGTCCTTCCGCTGTTCAGAGTGGATGACGTGCTGACCGTTGCCGTCTCCGAGCCCTCCAACCTGTTCTTGATTGAGGAGCTCCAGCACTCCGCCGGATGCGCCGTGCAGGTCGTCGCTGCCTCCACCGCCGATATCCAGTCCGTCATGCAGGTCGTCATGCCGGACGTCAACAATGTCGTTCTCGACGACCTGCTCGATGACTTTGGAAATCAGCCCGACGATGTGCCGACGTTCGACCTGGCGGATCTCGATCAGGACAGCGAGGGCGCGCCCGTCATCAAGCTGGCGAACTACATCATATTCAATGCCGTCCGCGAACAGGCCAGCGACATCCATATCGAGCCGGACGAAAACCAGGTTCGTATTCGTTACCGTATCGACGGGCAGCTCGTCGAGAAAATGAAACCGCCGATGCCCCTGGCGGCGCCGCTCATCTCACGTTTGAAGATCATGGCGTCCCTGGATATCTCGGAACGCCGACTCCCGCAGGACGGGGCCATTCACGTCAAGATGCGCGGTCACCCGATCGACCTTCGCGTCTCGACCTTGCCCAATCAGTTCGGCGAGAAGGTCGTACTGCGTATTCTGGACACGCGCAACACGCTCGTTCGTCTCGAGGAACTCGGATTCGACAAGGAGACCCTCGATGTCTATCGGCACAAGATCCGCCAGCCGCAGGGCATGATCCTGGTCACCGGCCCGACGGGCAGCGGTAAGAGCACGACGCTCTACGCGTCACTGATGGAGATCAACACGCAGGAGATCAATATCTGCACCGTCGAGGATCCCATCGAGTTCAATCTGCTCGGAGTCAATCAGTTCCAGGTCAACGAGAAGATCGGATTCACTCTTGCCGGCACGCTGCGCTCGCTGTTGCGGCAGGATCCGGACGTGATCATGGTAGGTGAGATTCGCGATACCGAGACGGCCAAGATCGCCGTCCAGGCCTCGCTCACCGGGCACATGGTGTTCTCCACGCTGCACACGAACGATGCTCCCAGCGCCGTGACGCGTCTCTACAACATCGGCATCGAGCCCTACTTGATCAGCGCGTCGCTGACCGGTGTGCTCGCCCAACGACTGGTACGCAAGCTCTGCCCGCACTGCCGCGAACGCACCAGCCCGACAGGCAACGCGCTTCGCGTGCTCGAGCGGATGGGACGCACGATCGAGACCGTCTACCAGGCGAACGGTTGCTCCCAATGCCGACGAAAGGGATTCACAGGGCGATCCAGCATTCACGAAATGTTCATGCTGGACGATGAACTGCGAGACGCTGTCAGCGGCAATGCCACGCTCGATCAGCTTCGGGCCCTGGCGGTCAGGAACGGCATGCGTACGCTGCTCGAGGATGGGCTGATCAAGGCCGGAAACGGGTTGACCACGCTGGAGGAGATCCTCAGCGCCACGGTGACGTGAGAGGACGGGACGCTCGGCCGGCGAAGACACGACGGGGACACGCGCCATGCCGCGTTTTCAGTACGACGCACGTGACAAATCCGGCGCCACCGTCGGGGGCGAGCTGGTTGCTCCCACGGAGAACGACGCCATTCGGCAGCTCCGCGCGCAGGGAAAGTACGTCAAGCGGTTAGTGACGGCGCAATCCCGGGAAGCGGCATCACAGACGGCTGCACAACTCATCGTCTCGCGCGTGCGCTTCTCCGAGGTGATCTACTTCTGCCACCAGTTGGCGGGCATGGTGGACACCGGGGTTCCCCTGTCCGAGGCGCTTGAAGCCACCATTGCCGATGCACCTCCCGGTGCCTACCGCTCCACGGTCGAGAATCTCATCGAGCGCGTGCAGGGAGGGCAGGATCTCTCGGCGGCGCTGGCCGCGAATTCAAGGGCCTTCCCGCCCATCTTCGTCCATCTCGTGCGCGCCTCCGAAGCCAGCGGTATGCTCGGAAAAATGCTTCTGCGCATCTCGGCGTACCTCACCAACCAGCGCGAAATCAAACGCCGGATTCGCTCTGCGATGACTTATCCACTGTGCATGCTGCTCTTTGCCTTCGGCGTCGTGATTTTCCTCCTGACCTACGTGCTGCCGAGTTTCACCTCCATCTACGCCGGCAAGCAGCAGGTGCTGCCCCTGCCGACACTGATGCTCATGGCCACGAGCGACTGGGTGGTCGCGCACTGGAAGGCGCTGGCGGCCGGCGTGGGTCTCACCGCCTCCGGCGCCTGGATATTTCTCCGATCTGAAAAAGGGGGATGGCTGGCCGACTGGATGCGCTTGCACGTGCCGATCCTCGGACCCATGTACCGCAATGCGTGCCTGACACGTTCATTCCGCACGCTCGGCACGATGATTGCCGCCGGAGTCCCCGTGCTCGAAGCGGTGGAGATCACGCGGGACGTCGTTGGGAACCGGCTCTTCGCGACTCGGTTCGACGAGTCGCGACGGCGCATGGAGGAAGGGGAACGTTTCAGCGAGACGCTTCGCGGCTCTCCCTACATTCCCCGACCGGTCTGGCAGATGCTTCATTCCGGCGAGAAGTCGGGTCAACTGGGTACCGCCATGCAGCGGACCGCCGATCTCTGCGAGGCCGATTTCCAGGCGTCGGTAAAGTCCGCCACCCAGTTCATCGAACCCGCGCTCATCGTGACCATGGGGCTCGTGATCGGTGGCATCGCCCTGGCGGTGCTCCTGCCCATTTTCTCGATCTCCAAGGTGATGGCCCACTGACGGGCTCACGGGAGACTCGAGCGACGCGTATGGACTCACCGCGCGGCGATGCGTTGACAAAGCGCACACCCCTCCCAACAATTCACCGGTCAGAGAATGTGTGTGAGAAGCTCAGGGACCGTCGCTGTTTTGCAGAGTGGGCAACGCGATTCGGGCGGATGTGTAGCTCGGCAAGCGAGACGAATGCAAAACGGGGGATTGTCCCCTTCTCGGGTAGAGCTTCTCACGTACATTCTGAGGGTTCGGATATCGGTTCCTGAGGCAGCGAGCGCGTACATGAAGGGTTGGCTACTGGCGGCGACGGTCATGCTTGTGCCCTGGCTGGGAATCTCCGCCTGGTACAGATGGAGCGGTGATGCCGATTTCTCCCCTCCCGAGCCGCCTGCGGAACTGGCCGACGAGTTTCGTCTGGCGTCCACTCCCGGCGAGCCGGCATATACCGGCGGTCCCTCGCATTTCTTCGTGGATGACACCTCCCGATCGCGAACGTTGGAAAGCACGCCGGCCATGCGCCTGAATCGCTCACCTACCGTCGATGAGCGCCTGACCGACTGGGTCCGCGAGTTCGAAATCACCCCGTTTGATCGGGTCGCGGAGCCGGGACCCTATGGGGAGGGCATCCGATGGCTCCTGGAAGGTGATGCGACCCGTGCCGAAGCCTTTTTCGATCGAGCGCTGACACGCGACGGCAATGATCCCGGTGCCATGCTCGGTAAGGCGCTGGCGCTGGTGAAGCTGGAACGATGGGATGATGCTTCAATCTGGTATGAAAACCTGACGCGCCTCTGCCCGAACCATGCAACACTCTGGTCGCAATGGGTTGTGGTGCTCACTCGGGAAGGGCGACCGCGCGACGCCGGCAGGGCGTATCGACAGGTCGTGATGCTGGCGCCGCATCACGATCGCGCCCGGTTTAATCTGGCGGCGCATCTCCAGGCCGGGGGCGCCTGGATCGAGGCTCTGGAGCACTGGCGCGTGCTGACCGACGCGAAAACTGAGTCTTCGTCCATCAGAAACAAGCCATTGGTCGCCTCCGACTGCCGATTCTCGGCTTTCGAGCCGTGGCTGACGCCGGGCGATGGAGCACTGAGCGACACCATGATGACCGAGGCGTGGCATCACCGGGGCGAAGCCGCCCTGGAAAGCCACCTGAACAAGGAAGCCGTGGCAGCGTTCATGCAGGTGACGCAGCGCGAGAACGCGCCGCTCTCCGCCTGGGTGAACCTGGGCATTGCCCATGCCCGGCGCGGACGACCGGGAGACGCTCTTCACGCACTCGATCAGGCACTTGTGATCGACGACAACTGCCTGCCCGCCATTAATCAGCGTGCTTATATCCTGGCCGATCGGTTCCGCATCCATCGTGATGCCGGCACACGCAGAGAACTCATGCACTGGCTCGACCGCTCCCTGAGCATCCGTCCCGATCAGGACAACATCCTTGCTCTTCGCCTGGCCGCGCGCGAGGTGGAGGTACTTGACCTCGTGAATCCCCCAGACCTCTCGGAAAGCGGTTCTCATGAACGTTGACCTCAGGCGTCCGTCGGCTTCGCGGTACACCGGACCGATCATCGACGCCCATAATCATTACGGCCGATTGAATGCTACCTCGCGCATGATCAAGGCGGGAACGATCTACGGCGTGTCGAAATGGATCGGCATCTGCCGTATTGACGAGGTGGACGCGCTCCGGCGGCGCTTCGGCGATCGTGCCGGATTCTCCATCTGGACCGAGCACAAACAAGTCGAGCCGGTGACGTTTGTCGACACCAACCTGCGTATCGTGCAACAGGCGGTCGACAAAGGCTGCCATTGCATGAAATTCTGGTACAAGCCGGAATTCAACCGGCGGAGCGGCATGTTCTTTGACGACCCCCGTCTCGACCCGGTCTTCTCCGCCATCACCGAGGCCGATCTGCCCGTGCTCGTCCACATCGCCGACCCCGACGTCTGGTGGACCAAGCACTATCACGATCCGGAGATCTTCGAACGCAAGAAATTCACCTACCGCCAGCTCAAGAATACCCTCGACCGCTTTCCCGACATGCGTGTGCTCGTCGCTCACATGGGGGGCTGGCCTGAGAATCTACTGTTTCTGGAGGAACTGCTTGGCACCTATCCCAACCTCTACTTCGACACCTCCGCCACGAAGTGGATTGCCCGCGAACTCTCCATCCAGCCCGCCGCCGCGCATGATTTCGTGATTCGCCACGCCGACCGGCTCCTCTTCGGCAGCGATCTCGTTGCCTTCGGCCACGCCGATGTCGATCACCATTGCTCCCGCTACTGGGTGCATCGCCATCTGTACGAGAACGACCACATCGCCCGCTCGCCCATTCACGACCCTGACGCGCCCGGCCCCGTCCACGTCGCCGGTCTCGATCTGCCTATGACGACACTCCAGCGCATTTACCACGACAATTCACATGCCTTCTTCAAGCTCGACAAACGACCATAACGCGACACTGCGCCGGATCTCATGCTGCACCTCGCCGCTCATAGTAAAGGCCCGCTCATCACGAGGACGAGCGGGCCTTCGAGATCCTGATGTGGGATGCTTACGGTGCGGCCACGTCCGCATGATCGCGCGCGTGCTCGGCATGATGCATCTCGATCAACTGCGCGAGCAGTCGTGCCGCATCACGCACTTCGATTCGCAGCGTGACCCCTTCACCATTCTCGAGCGTATACATCGCCATCGGTCGGACTTCACCCATCGGCTCCAGCGGCAAAGCATCATCACCGATTGACGCCGCCTTCATTCGTTCCATCCGAATCGCAGAGTTAATGGCGACGTCCGGACGAATCACGAGTAGCTTGTTGGCCGGCGGGGGGATCATGCTCAATGTCTCCGCCACCATCGCATGACTGGCCAGGCTCTCCGCTTCGTCGGCCGCAACGCGGAACACCTCCCGCGCCAGCGGTTCATAGAGCGTCACCACAAACGTCTCTCCCTGCTGAAGTACCACCGGCACCAGCGGAAAGCCCGCGATGATGTACCGCTTCAAGGAGGCGTTCCCGAGTGCGATGCCCGTGATCTCCGCCTGGGCCTGGACGTCACCCAGATGCTCGCGGGCCATGCCTGTCGCGATCCGCTCGAGTGTCATGTCAAACTTCTCGGCATCCTTCACCCGTAGCACCAGCAGGCTGCCCAGCCCGTACGCCGATTCGGGATCGCCTTCACCCAGTCCGAATTCGAGCGCCTCGTCATCCGGCGTCGTGACCGCCAGGGCGAAACTTCGGATGTTCGCGAAGACCTCGTCCTGAAGATCGATCCCCAGTGCCGTCTCCAGTTCCGCCACGCCCGCTTCAGGATCCTCGTGATCTTCGTGGGGCGCTTCGCGCCGGCCGATTTCGACGGCTTTCTTTGCAAACGCCATCAACGCGTCGTACTTGGATTCGCCGTCGCCGACGGTCATCAGTCCGCAGAAGAGGGCATCGGCGGGAACGTATGCCATCAGATCGCGATCCGCCGACGGCGTGTGCATGAGGTGATACATCCGGTTGGGATGACCGGCTTTGAATGACACCGCCATCTCAAACGCAACCCCGCCATCGATCAACCGGCTTCGCAGCGCCAGGTCATCCACGGCCTCGATATCCGCCAGTTCGTTCAGCAGGGCCAGCTCGTGCATCTCGTGCGACGGGATCATCGCCTTGGCCCGCGTCAGCAAGCCATGGATGTCCGCATACATCAGGATCACGCTGTCCTGGCGACGCGCACCCGCCTGGCGCTGAAAACGTTCCTGGTCCGCCAGTGTTGCTGCACCGCCTTCGCCGGATGCGGTCCGACCCGCAAGCCGGTCCAATGTATCCATGACCAGCGCCCGAGGTGTGCCGAGGAGAATGGCCTCCGGGGTGATGGCGGCGTACATCGACTCCTTGGATTTCGGCTGCATCCGGTGAACAGTCGCGTCGCCCACGGTCTCCACCGACTCCGAGCCCATCGTCAGCAGCATCTGCAACATGCCGCGGATCGCCTGGCTCTGCCCCGGCAGAAGCACGCTCACGAATTCCGGGTCATCCTCGGTCGTCTGCGGATCGTCGATCTGCGTCAGGCCGACCGCCAGGCCTTCGATCTTTTTCAGCTCGCCCAGCAAGGCGGGATTGAACACCATGCCCAGCGGTGATCGTGGTTCCGCGCCGTTCGCGACGGCATCGCCTCGAAGATCACCAAGCACCTCCTGCAGAGGATCTTCCATGCCCGCCTCCTGGAAGAGCTCCAGGATCTGCTCCAACTGGCGGCCCGGCTCGACCAGCTCCAAGTACACGAGGGTCTCGGCGGGCATCAATCTGGCCGGATCACGCGCCGACAGATGCGCGAGCTTCGCCCGGGCCGCCGCCGCCTCCGGTGTGTTCGGAGCATACTTTGCCAGCCAGTCGGCGTGCACACGCGCTTCCTCGATACGCCCCAGGTCCACCAGGAGATTCGTCATCTCCGCCCGCGCCTGCGCCTGCTGACTCGCCGTCGCTGCTTCGTGATCCAGCACACGCTGGTAGTACGACAGCGCCGCGTCCACGTTCCCCAGTACGCGCGCCTGGTGTTCCGCTTCCTGCAGTAATGCCGGAACGGACAGAGTCGTCTGCCCGAACACGGCCCAAGGCAGAACCAGTACCCCGATCATCGACACCATCATGATTCGTCGCATGAAAGACTCCTTCCGTGTAACAGAGTGCCCGTCGTCATACGCGGGACGCTCAACCACCGTTCACCATAACCCTACACTGCAAGTGGGACGAAGTTGTCAGAGATGAGTGGGGAATTGTCAGATGTTGTCAGATCGAGTCGAAATGAAAGGTGGACAGGGGGAGATCAGCTGTGCGCGAAGGCTTCCCGCTCAAAGGGATTGTCCCGGTAAGGATCCAACCCGCGCAAGTACGCCACAAGACTGAACAGCAGGTAGAGCGGGATGAACAGCGGCCCCCAGCGTTCATATTGCCTCACGTGAACGCGTTCGTGACGTCGGGAACGTTCGAGGCAGGCAGCATCGGAGCCCCACACGACGTGACCCAAAGTGATGGCCGCGCCCGGACCGACCCAGGGTAAGCCGTTTCGAAGCAGCCTTGACGCGATGCCACCCTCCACTTCCAGAACGCCTTGAACGACGCGCAGTTTTCCTCCCTGAAGCAGGACGATCGGAACGACCGACAGTCCGAGCAGCGAGCCCGGCAGAGCCCAGAGATAGAGCAGAGGCTGATACCATTTCATGATCAGGTTCCGTCGGGCGAATCATGGTTCATGGAACGAACTTGTAGCCCACGCCGTGAACGGTGAGCAGGTGCTTCGGCCGTTTCGGGTTCAGTTCCACCTTCCGCCGCAGGCTGACGATGTGATTGTCGACGGCACGATCGGACGAGACGGCATCGTCGCCCCAGATGGCCTTGAGCATCTCCGCACGCGTGATGTGCACCCCCGGGCGAGCCATCAGGAGACGCAGAATCTCGATTTCGCAGTGCCCCAGAGAGAATGTCTCTCCCGCGCGGAAGATCTCTCCGCGGGCGAAGTCTACCCTTGCCGAACCGATGGCGGCGGATGATTCACTTTCGTTCCGATTACCGTGCCGCCGAAGGGCAGCCTTGATCCGGGCCAGCAATTCACGCAGTCCGAAGGGCTTGGTCACGTAATCATCGGCGCCCAGCTCGAGTCCGCGGACGATATCCATTTCCTGGCTCCGCGCGGTCAGCATGATAATGGGGACCTTCAGCCCCGCGGCGCGAACGGCCCGGCACACCTCGAAGCCGTCCATGCCCGGCAGCATGACGTCCAGCAGGATCAGATCGGGCCGGTGCGACTTGACGCGTTCCGCCGCCTCCGGACCACCGGCAAAGTGCTCGACGCCGTATCCCTCTATTTCGAGGTTATCCACGAGCCCTTGGGCCAGGTCCGAGTCGTCTTCAATGATCAGAACCTTCGGCATGAGTCGCATCTTACAGGAGGTCACCGGTCGCGAGAAAAGATTGCTCAACCGTCGATAGCAGCTACGGAAAGTCCGAATACCATGTCAATCGACGCCAATGCGCGCCCGGTATCGGGACATCTTCTTTCGTGATCGCCAAGATATCGCATTAAGCGATTTGGAAGTAGCTTTATGATTCCAGGACGTTATAATTGAGGTGAGTTCGCGGAAATACTCTATCCACATCGTTACGGACTTCTACGAAAAATAATTGTGGATAAAGTGATCAACTTACAATTTTATCGTCGACACGGTCAGGGGATCGTGATAGACTTTGATGTGGGAGGTAGGCGACTCCTGAGTCGCCTTTCAGTCGCGAGGTGTGAGATGAATTATCAGCATGAGCAGGACCGCCCGAGCGGTCGGGAACGGTCTATCCCCGTCCAGTCCGAAAACCATCACGAAGGTTCAGCCAAGCCGATGACCTTGACGGTCGTCCGGCTTCTACGCGCGTTCGGAGCCCTGGTGTTCCGCAATCGCCTGGCCATCGGCCTGGCATCGCTGGCCTGGCTGATCTATCGATCAGGCACCAAGCCGAGCCGGATGACCTATCCCTGCCAGCAGGCCGCCGCCGCCAACGTCGGCGTGATCCTGGCGGGCATCATCCCGGCCTGTCTGCTGTCGCGCTGGAAGCGGGCCGACGGGCTCTCGCATGCCACGGCGTGGAAGCGCCAGGCCGTGGTGGGCGCGTTACTCTTCGTGACCGCCTTCCTTGGAATCGAGAGCTTCCAGTATGCCGGCGGCATCGCCGATGAAGGCGGCACCGCCCAGCCGATGAATCTGAACCTCGGTACATCGGTCGTGGGTATCGCCAAGATGGATCCGGCGGATTCGGTCGGCTGGTACACCGACGCCGAAATTGAGGCGATGGTCCGCGAGGCGGTTGCCAAGGCCGGCGGCCTCACGTCCCTCATGATCGATAAGAACGGCGACAACCAGATCAAGGTGATGGTCAAGCCCAACCAGACGCAGGATAAGTGGCAACCGGGCGAAGGTGTGAATACGCATCCAACGGTCACTCGCACGGTCGTGCTCATGGCCCAGGAAGCCGGCGCCGACGAAGTGTTCATCGCCGATGGCAGCGCGTCCACACGCGACTTCAATTATCCCTACCGGGACATCACTCTCGAGGCGTTCCGCACCTGCGGGTATGACGACAATGACGATCAGATTGACGACGTGACCGGCGTCACCCTTGTGGACCTGAATGACTGTGGCACGGGCAACGTGATTCCCCCATCCAGCCTGGATCCCCAGAATCCGCCGCCGGACTGCTCCGCCGTCGACATCCCCAATCGCGTACTCCGCACCACGTGGTGGCAGCACAATACCCTGGTCCAGGGTCATCCCGATGCCGCGGATGTGGTCATCTGCGTGCCGACGCTGAAGAATCACATGAACGGCGGGGTCACGCTTGCCATGAAGAATCGCGTCGGCACGGCGCCGAACGACGTCTACTACGCCGAGCATTTCGGTGGTGCTTACGCAAAGCAGCTCAAGTGGAGCGGTGTCCACTCGGTGGATATCAACGCCGCCTATCCCGGGTTTGGTTACGACATCGGCAGCAAGCCGATCAACGAAGACGCCGTTGTGGCCCGCTCGATTGTGGACCTGAATCTGTTGCGGCCGCAGGACTTTGCAGTGATAGATGGATTGGTCGGTATCGAGAACGGCCCGGTTGGCGATGGCAACTCTGCCAGTCTTCAGAAGAGAGCGTCTCATCTGATCATCGCCGGGAAGGATTCCGTGGCCACCGATACCGTCGGTACCATCGCCATGGGGTACGACCCCATGAGCATTCCCCAGCTCGTCAACGCTCACAACACCGGCGCGCTCGGCACCATGGATACGTCGCAGATCACCGTGGTCGGTGATCGGATCTCGCTGGTACGCGACAACTATCGCACGGATTGGGACGATCCGGGACAGCAGATCCGCGGTGAGGAAAGCGCGCCCTGGATGACGAACATTTCCGTCGCCGAAGGCGATACGGTCGCCGGCGGCCAGGCGGTGAATGTCTCGGGCATCGGTGACAACGTCGGCATCGTCAAGGCCGAAGTGGCGGTCGATCAGCTCGGTCCCAACCTCGTGGTCAATGGCGACTTCGAAAACGGGTCCACCGGCTGGCAGCCCTGGGAGAGCGCCTGGGGTTCCAACAAGGTGCGCGACTATGCCAACACCGAGCCGGGACACATCGGCAACGCCTGCCTGAAGCTGGGCAACAGCAATTCCACCGGAAGCTACGGTTCTTACCAGGAAGTCACGGTCGAGCCCGGCAAGACCTACCGTGTCGACGTCTACTGGCGTGGCCAGAAACTGACCGACATGAACTGGTTCGAGGTGATTCTGCTGGACGGCCCGTTCAACATGCAGAATGCCGACAGTGGAAGCCCCGCCTCGGAGTTTGTCGAGCCCAACTACGCGTACGCCTACGACAACAACACCTACGGATTGCCGGGTCCGATCGGCACGACGTACGGCTGGGTCTGGGGTCACGAGCAGTACAGCGGTCCCAACCCGTTGAACCAGGTGGACTGGAACAACCGCCAGGGCCGCCGCACCGCGTCGGGCACGACCATGACGATCGTGCTCAAGGCAGGCAGTCTCAACCCGGGCATCGCCTGCTGGTTTGATGAGGTATCCCTGCGTGAGGTGCAGGGCGAGGAAGTCGTGGCGACTCTGGCGTCCCCCGGCGATCCCTTCAACATCACGATTCCCGCCGAAAACCTGCCCCCGGGCATGTACGACGCGGAAATGCGTGTCTCGGTCTACGACGCCATGCTGAACGAGGACAGCGAGTACCGGAACGTGCAGATCAACAGCATCCCGGTCGATCCGATTCTCTGCATCAGCCCCGAGTCGTTCACCCATACGATCTTCGTGGGCGACGCGCAGGCGGACGACGCGATCGATATCTGGAACTGCGGCGACCAGGGTATTCAGTTGGACTACCTCGTGGATATCGCGCCCGTCTCGGCGCAGGACTGGCTGAGTGTCAGCCCGGCACTGGGGTCCTCGACGACCAACGTGAACGCACATGCGGTGCAGTACGATACACTCGGCCTGGATCCGGGCACGTACAATGCGACCATCACGGTCGACGGCAACGCGATCAACAGCCCGGTGACGGTCAACGTGACCCTCACCGTGGAGACGGTCAAGGCCGACTTCGATCTTGACGGCGACGTCGACATGGATGACTTCGCGATCATGCAGACCTGCCTCAGCAGTTCTCCAGGTGGGGCACCGCCGGCAGGATGTGAAGATGCGAAGTTCGATGGCGACGTGGACGTGGACAGTGTCGATATCGCGCTGTTCAAGGACTGCATGACCGCCGCCAACATGATTCCCGACCCGGCGTGCGACGATTGATAGCTCTCCCCCCGTTCACGCAGGGCGGACGAGGCTCTGCGTGAACGGTCCGACTTGCTCACACCTCGCCCGGAAGAGTACGGCATCAGTGAGTGCGGATGCTGCTCCTTGACCGGCGATTTCGTGCCCAGCAGCGTTGACGTTGTTGGGCATTTTTTTTTGCCTCGTGAATAGCCCGCTTACGGCTCGGGGAAGGGTCACAATGCGAGCGGTGTCAGCGAGATCCCCCCGGAGAAGACCGTATCGATGTCGGTGTCCAGCATGTATGGCCGCTTCTGGTACTCCCCGGTGTAGGTGTAGCTCGGGCTGGGGTGGGATCCGTCCGTGCAATCGTAATCGGTCAGCATCGCGTCGGTGGCATACGGCACGAGCCGTACCGCCTCCGGCTCCCGTGACTCGGTCAGGCAGGGGAGGTTGATGTTCCACAGGGGCGTGGACCCCGGCCGTGGTGAGTACTGCGCCGCTTCCCGCTTCGTCTCCGCATGCAGGGTCTCCGTGGATGCGGAGGACATCTCCGCTTGCTCGAGACCAAGCAGCGCCGCCAGCATGGCGGACGTCCAATCGCGGCTGCGATCCCAGTCGTCGGGTACGTCGCGTCGTACGTACTGCGAGATCGCAATGGCGGGGATGCCGTGGATGGCGGATTCCCGCGCGGCGGCCACCGTCCCGGAGTAGTAGACGTCCACGCCGAGATTGCCGCCGCGATTGATGCCCGACAGCACCCAGTCCGGGCGGGGATGATCCGGAATGGCGAAAAGGGCGCGCACGCAATCGCCCGGCGTCCCATCCACGGCCAGCACCGCACCGATCCCGGCGGCCTCGCGTTGATGGCAGGTGAAGGACGCGGAGATGGCGTGGCTCTTGCCGCTTTGCGGATGAAGGGGGGCGATCACGTCGATGATCTCGATGCCCGGCAGCAGGCGAACGGCTTCATGCAAGGCACGTATGCCCGGCGCATCGTAGCCGTCGTCGTTGGTCAGAAGAACTCGCATACGAAAATGATAAGGCGTGGAGTGACCGTTGTCCCGCACGTGGTGGATTCCCGTGCCTGCTTGAAGGGGCCTTGCAACACCCGGGAAAGAAATCGGGTCCGCCCCGGGGGACGGACCCGATCTGTTCATGCAGTTTCAAGGCGGGGCGTCGCTGCCCTCAGTTCTGGATCACGACGATCTCGTACGATCCTGTGGGATCCACCAGTTCGCGAACCGTCAGGAAATGCGACGCGGCGGTGCCGACCTGGAACGAGTCGCTCGACACGTTGCTCACCGGGTCGGTGAAATTGGCCACGGTGTTGCCGTTGGCGTCATCCACACCGAAAACGACCCGCGATGCCGTCAGGCTGGAGGTCACCGTAATGTTCACGGTGCTGCCGACTTCGGTCGGCGTGAATGTCACGCGCGCCCGGCAGAATCCATCCTGCTCGATGGTGCATGAGGTCGTCTGACTTACCAGGGTCTCGCTGCCGATGCCCCCGGGGCATCCCTGTCCGAACAGGCACGCGACCAGCACCAGCCCGCCGAACGCCAGGAACAATCTACGCGCAGTCATGTGTAACTCTCCTTCTGATCTTGGCATCTGAGTAGGTTTCCGGTCGTGTTCGCCCGCCGTCCACGCCCGGGTACCACATATTCTATGTTCGTTCCGTAGAGATCGGTAGTCTGTACCTCCAGACTTGAGAGCGGCGTCGCATTCAGATCTCCGTGGTGTCGCCCGGGTCCTGGAGGAGCTGTTGGTAGAGGTCGGACAGCTTTCGCGACAGGGGACCCGGTTTCTCGCTGCCGATGACGCGACGCTCCACGCGTGTGACCGGCATAATCTCCATCACGCTGTTCGTGAGGAACACCTCGTCCGCATCGAGCAGATCGTCGATGGTCAAGGCCCTCTCTTCGCAGGGCACGCCATGGGCCCGGGCGAGGTCCAGAACCGTCGCGCGGGTCACGCCCGGCAGGACCGGCGTGTCCAGCGGCGGGGTGAGTAAGGCTTCCTGCTTGACGACGAAAACACTGCTGATGCAGCCTTCGGCAAGATTGTTCTCGGGAGTGAACCAGAGGGCCTCGCCGCAGTGCTGTTCCTGCGCGTCGCGGAGCGCCACCAGCCGCGGGAAGTAGCAGCAGGTCTTGTGTCCCGCCAGAGGGTCCTGGGTGGACTGCCGGTAGCGCGTGCACACCTGAACGGTCATGCCTTTCTCGTAGAGCTCCTTCGGATAGCCGCTGGTTTCCTGCGCGGTAACCAGCAGAAGTGTGTTCTCCGGGTGGTCGGGATCGTGGGAGGGTGAAATCGTGATACGCAGGCGCGCATCGGCCAGACCGTTGGCCTCGAGAACGCGCTCTACCGCTCCCGGGATTTGTTCGATCGATTCGCCCAGCAGCATCTTGAAGTGTTCCGCCGAGGCGCGGAGCCGTTCGATGTGATGCGGCAGTCGAAAGGGTTTGCCCTCGTAAGCGCGAAGTGTTTCGAACAGGCCGACCCCGTGCAGAAACGCGGGGTTCGCGACGGTGAGCATCGGCTGCATCACGTCGATGAGTTCGCCGTTGAGGTATGCTTTCAAGCTCATGACCTCTCCCGTTGATTCGAGTCCAGGGGGAAGGCACCGGGGGCCGATGATCCCGTACCCATGCCCAGTGCGCGTTGCAGACCGAGGGCCTTGGCCTGCGTTTCGCGAAATTCCATTTCCGGCTCGGAGTCCGCCACGATACCGCCACCGGCGTAGAGATGAAGATGCCCTCGCGACGCGATCAGCGTGCGAATGGCGATGTTGAACGACGCCCGCCCATGCAGGCTGAAGTAACCGATCGACCCGGTGTACACCGAACGTTGCGTCGGTTCGAGTTCGTCAATGATCTCCATGGCGCGGACCTTCGGAGCCCCGGTGATCGAGCCGCCGGGAAAGCAGGCACGGAGCAGATCGATCACATCACGATCTTCCGCCAACTCGCCGCGAATTGTGGCCACGAGATGGTGAACAGTCGGGTGCGTTTCCAGCGTGTAGGGGAAAGACGCTTCTGACCGGTCGCCTGGATCGACGCATATCGATCCATACCTGCAGACGCGGCCGAGATCGTTTCGCAGCAAGTCCACGATCATGGCCAGTTCCGCCCGATCCTTCGCGCTGGAGGCCAACTCCGCCTGATGGGCCCGATCGACGACCGCATCCCGCGAGCGCGGACGCGTTCCCTTGATCGGTCGCGTCGTGACCGTGCGATCCACCACGTTGAGAAACATTTCCGGGCTGGCGGAGAGGATGCCGCAAGGGGAGGTTTCGCGTGAAGCGTGACCCGTTGGCCCGGGGTACCACTGCATGAAGGCCGAGTGGCTTCCCGGGTTCACCTGTCGCAGGCGGAGGTAGGTCTTCCACAGCGGCTCTTGCTGTGTGTATGTCTCCCGGCGGGCGAGATTCACCTGAAAGATGTCGCCCGCTTCAATGTATCGCCGGGCGGCCTCGACGCGCGAGAGATAATCGTCGTGGGAGAGGTTGTGCGTGCAGGATGTCACGCGCGCAGGCAGTGGACCGGGCTCGGTGACCTGGTGGCAGGCCCGCTCGAGCAGATCCTCCCAAAAAGCGAGTCGCCGTTCCGCAGGCTCGCGGGAATCCGGAAGGTCGATGGCCACCAAGGCCCATTCCCCGCGTTGATGGTCGTAGATCGCCGCCGAGTCATAGAGCCCGAACCGTGCGAGAGGCAGGCCCACATCGGCGCGGGTCGTCTGCGGGAGCCGCTCGATGAACCGGCCCGCCTCGTAGCCCAGATAGCCGATCCATCCCCCGACAAACGGCAAGGTATTCCTGCCGGAGGTATCCCGTGTGACGGATTCCGTGCGTCGCAGGCGCTGCCGCATGTCTTCAAAGGGGTCATCGCGCGATTCCTCGCTCCACTCGAGCGTCTCCAGCGGATGGCATGCCGCTAACGTCCACCGTCCATGCGCGGAGGTGGATTCCGCGCTGTCCAGCAGCACGGGCTGATCCTGGTGGCAGAGCTGGGCAATCAGCGCGTTCACGTCGGGCTGATGGTGTGAGCGTCGAATTCGTGGGACAGGGGCAGATTTCATGATGGGGCATCTACGCCGATCCGACATGGACGCAGGCCGTGCAGATGGGGCGATTCGCGACGGAAGGTTGGCAACGCGGGTCGGATGTCAGATCGTGCATAAATGAAGTATAGCCCTTCTACGGCTCGGCGTCACAACGGCGGCGCCCCCACGGAGGTTGACTTCGCTCTGGCTGAGAGGTAACTTGCCATGTTGGAGCTTTGGCGCGATGGCGCGGCCGCTTCCACGCTGAAACTTTCGGGGAATCCGGTTTCGGTCTCGTCGAATGACGGTTCTTGCGGACTCACACACGAAGAAGGATTGAGATCATGATCAAGCACAGACGTCGAATGACGCGAGGGCTGGCAACGCTCATTACCTTGACGGCGCTGGGTGTACCGCTGTCCGCACTTCAGGCCCAGTCGACACAGCCCGCCGAGGCGGATGCCGCGGGGGCGAAGCCGGCCCAGGGGCAGCGCGCCGGGATCGTCACCGGGGATCGCGTGAACGTCCGCAGCGGCTCCGACCGCAACTATTACCCCGTGACTCAGCTCAATCGCGGTGACAAGATCGTCGTGGTCGACGAGGAGTACGGCTGGTACGAAATCCTTCCTCCTGAAAAGACGTACAGCCTTGTTGAGAAGACCTACCTCGCGGTCGAGGAGGGCAGTCAGACCGGCGTCGCCAACGAGATCACCTGGGTCAAGGCGGGCAGCGAGATGAGCAATCGACGTTACGCCAACCAGGCCAAGCTTCGTCCCGGCGACAAGGTCCAGATCCTCGGCCAGACGGAGGATGGCGATTTCTACAAGATTGTTCCGCCCAAGGGGGCGACACTCTGGATTCACGGCGACTTCGTGGACCTGACCGGGCGCGTCGAAGCCGCCGGCGGGCCGACCCCGCGTCAGGTGCGTGCCGACGATGCGGTCACGGTCAAGCCGGGGGAACTGCTCTCGGGGACGCCGAACCAGACTGTTACCATGGAAACGACGAACACGTCGCCCACCACTCAGCCGGTGTTGACGGGGACATCGACGGTCGACCTGAGCCCGGATGAGATCGACACCACGCCGATCCGTTCTCCCGGTGAGACGATCGAGCAGAACTTTGCCGTCACACAGAGTATCGTGGAGTCGGACCAGGCGAATTTGACGCAGTCGCAGATGGAGATCAAGGCGATCGAGGCGGAGATCGAGGCCGAGAAGGTCAAGCCGTTCCGGGAGCAATCCTACGATTCAATCATTGCCCGCCTTGAAGCGCTGGCCGCGCGAGAAGGCGATGAGGAAGAGATCACCCGCCGTTACGCCAACGCGCGGCTGATGTTGATCCGAAGGCACCTGGAAGTCATCAATGCATTGATCAGCGTCCGCTCGCTGACGACGACCGCCATCTCCGCGGCGGATGAAAAGGAGCGGGAGCGCTCCCGTATTCGCGCGGCGGAGGCCATTCCGGCGGATCGCGTGGTGGTCGAGGGGGAAGTCCAGGCCAGCACGATATATCGCGGCGAGGGCAGTCGCCCGAAGCGATGGCGTATCGTCGAGCGACCCGAGCCGTCGCGAAAGACCCGGGATGTGGATGTGCCCGCGACGCGGACGATAGCCTACATCGAACTTCCGCCCGGCAGCACGTTGAATCCGTCGCAGTACATCGGCAAGTACGTGGGGATCCGCGCCAGCCAGCGGCGCTACCTCCGTGATGCGATTCCGCCGATTCCGATCTACACGGTGGAGAACATCGTCGACATGGCGGACCGGCGGTTCATCCAAACCCCCACGACTCGCCCCGCGGGGAGCGGAAGCCCGATCGACAACAGGTTTATCACGCCCGCGGCGGGAACTTCGCGCCGCGCCGTGGAGGCCTCGCCCGACAACGTGGCCATCGTGACCCCGCTGCCCGGGCCGGCGGAGAGTAAGCCGTCGACTTCGGGCTCTTCGACGCGCTAGAGACGGAGACGGTGTGGACGTGATGGGGGTCCGTTTGATTCAACGGGCCTTGCCGGCTCGATTGGAACGATACCGATCCGATGGCGCCGGGTGCCCGATCCCAGGAGTGATTTTCGTGAACCGATGGAACATGACATCCCGCGTGGCTCGTCGACTCGCTTTTCTGTGCAGCGGGAGCATTCTGCTCCAGCAGGTTGGCTGTGAAGCCATTCCCGCCAGCCTCACGGCGGGCGTGCTCAGTTCGATCTCCAACCAGGTGATTGGTAACGCCTTCAGCATCTGGCTCGGCCTCGGCCCGCTCCAGCAAAGCTTCTTCTGATTCCCTTTTCCGTTTTCCGTCCAGGGATTTGCCTTTCTTCGCAGGGTACCGAGCATTCCCTATCGACTATATGTTCGGTTTTTGTTAGTATCATTGAGCAGCGGAGTGGAGGGGGCCAAGGCTACAGAAGGGGAGAGCGCCGGGGCGATCCGAAGGGGGCCGTTTATGGCCATGACGACGCTGTTTTTGGATATGAACGCGTTCTTCGCGTCGGTCGAGCAGCAGTTGCAGCCGCGTTACCGCCATCGGCCGGTGGGCATCGTGCCGGTGACCGCCGGGAGTACCTGCTGCATCGCCGTCAGCTATGAAGCCCGCAATTACGGTGTCCGCACCGGGACCATGGTGGCCGAAGCCAGGCGTCTCTGCCCCGGCATCGAGCTCGTCGAAGCCCGGCCGGAGGTGTACGTCCGCATTCACGAACGCATCACGAAGGCGGTCGCAGAATGTGTGCCGATTCACCAGGTGCATTCCATCGACGAGATGACGTGCCGGCTGCTGCGTAATGAGCGTTCGCCGGAGGTAGCGGTCGGCATCGCCCAGAAAATCAAACGCCGGTTGCGCGACACCATTGGACCCTACATCCGCTGCTCGGTCGGGATCGGCCCGAACTACCTGCTGGCCAAAGTGGCGGCCAATCTCCAGAAGCCCGACGGATTGAGCACGTTGCAGTGCCGCGATCTGCCGCACAAAATCAAGCACCTCGACCTTGATGATTTCCCCGGCATCAGCCGGAACATGAAACGCCGGCTCGCCCAGTCCGGCGTGACCAGTGTGGAGCAGATGTACGGGCTGTCGATCGATCGGATGGAACGCGTGTGGGGCGGTATCGTCGGGCGGCGGTGGTGGCATTGGCTCCACGGAAGGGACGTGGACCTGCCCCCGATTCAGCGGCGCATGTTCGGCCATGCCCGGGTGCTTCCTCCGGAGTATCGCACCTACGACGGTGCCGAGGCCGTCATGCACCATCTCATTCACAAGGCCGCCACCCGCCTGCGCGACATGCATTACTGGGCGCGGAAGATGATTGCCTTCGCCAGTTGCAGCGGGCAGCGCTACTGGACCATGGAGGTCTCTCTCGGGCAGTGCCGCGACACGCTGACGCTGATCGAGGTGTTCCGGAAACACTGGCCCCGCTCGCTGCCCGGCCGGCCGCTGAAAATCGGGGTGACGCTCACTTCCCTTGTCCACGACGTCTCCGCCACACTCCCGCTTTTCGAGGAGGACCGCAAACGCGTGCAACTCTCCGACACCATGGATGCCATCAACACCCGCTTCGGAGCCCGGACGGTCTACTTCGGCGGCATGCACCCGGCCAACCGCGCCGTCCCCACGCGGATCGCCTTCACGCAGATTCCCGGCCTCGACCATTTCCGCCGGCAGAAAATCGACAACGACATCACCGAAATCCTGACCCACGCACGGACGTCCACCGGGGATGAGGAGGATGAAAATCTGGACAAGTGAGGTGAATCGTGGCGGAAAAAGTGGGATCGCCGGCGATCCGCGCCGATGAACGACACGGAGCCCGCAGGCCTTCAGAGTACGCAGAAGAGGCGTTTTTCAGCGTTTGTGCTTGCCGATGGGGCTTGCGGTGGTGATAATGATGGGCTGTCGGTCCTCGATCAGTACCGACGCCGACAATCGAAGATCAGTTCAGAGTCCGTCGACCCGACTCCGGCGATCCGGGGGCGGGGCGGCACCGGGCGAACCCGGTTGGACTCGCCTGTGCGGATCCGCGGTGATCCGGCAGGGCATCCATGGCAACCTATTGGAAAGGAGAAAACCATGGCCTCCAAACCGCAGACCTCAGTCGATGCGCCTGGTCCGGGCGCGGCATCCCTGTTGGACAAGACAGGGGGGCAGATCCTCCACGAAACGCTCATCGAACAGGGTGTGGACGTGGTGTTCGGTTACCCCGGCGGAGCCATTCTGCCGACATTCGATGTCCTCCACAAATCCCCGATTCGATTCATCCTGACGCGGCACGAGCAGGGCGCCGGCCACATGGCTGACGGTTATTCCCGCGCGACCGGCAAGGTCGGTACCGCCATCGTGACCAGCGGACCCGGTGCAACCAACCTGACCACGGCGCTGGCCACCGCCTACATGGACAGCGTGCCCATGGTCGCGATCACCGGTCAGGTCGCCACCGCCGCGATCGGTAACGATGCCTTTCAGGAGGCGGATGTCGTCGGCGTCACGCGACCGGTCACCAAGCACAACGTGCTCGTGCGCGACGTGAACGACCTCGCCCGCGCGGTGCGCGAAGCGTACCACATTGCCCGGACGGGCCGGCCCGGACCGGTGCTGATCGATCTGCCGAAGGACGTGCAGGTGGCCAAGATGTCGGTCGAAGACGACGGCCAGTTGAACCTGCCTGGCTACCGTCCACGCAGCAAGGGGAATCCGCGCCAGGTGCGACTGGCCGCCGAAGCGATCAACAAGGCGGAGCGCCCGGTGCTGTATGTCGGTGGGGGTGTCATCGCCGCCGAAGCGTCGCAAGAATTACGCGAGATATCGCGCAAGGGCAACATTCCAGTCACCACGACGCTGCTCGGAATGGGCGCGTTCGACGAGGTCGACGATGCCGGGCGCACGCTGCACATGCTGGGTATGCATGGCAGCGCCTACGCCAACTACGCCGTTCAGGCAAGCGATTGCCTGATCGCCGTGGGCGCCCGGTTCGATGACCGCGTGACCGGCAAGATTGATAACTTCGCCCCGAACGCGCAGATCATCCACATCGACGTTGATCCCTCGAGCATCAGCAAGACGGTGGACGTGGATATTCCGGTCGTGGGCGATGCGAAACTCGTGCTGCAGGGCATGATCGAGCACATCGAGCACCGCGACCGCGGGGAGTGGTTCGACCAGATCAATGTCTGGAAGGATAAGCACCCGTTCAGTTACGATCCCTCGCCGGACAAGATCATGCCACAGTACGTGATCGATGAGCTGAGCAATATCACGGAAGGCGAAGCGATCATCACCACCGGCGTGGGCCAGCACCAGATGTGGGCGGCACAGTTCTACCGATGGCGGTTCCCGCGACAGATGCTGACTTCCGGCGGACTGGGCACGATGGGTTACGGCTTTCCCGCCGCGATCGGCGCGGCCGTCGGTTGCCCCGACAGGCACGTTGTCGACATCGACGGAGACGGCAGTTTCCTCATGACCTGCAACGAGCTTGCCACGGTGGCCGAGTTCAACATTCCGACCAAGGTGATCGTCCTGAACAATCACTTCCAGGGCATGGTCCGGCAGTGGCAGGAACTTTTCTACGATGGGCGCTACACCGCCGTGAAGATGACCAACCCGAGCTTTGCGAAGGTGGCCGAAGCCTTCAACTGCAAGGGTATCGACGTCAAGAACAAGGCGGATGTCCCGGACGCGCTGCGCGAGATGCTGGATCACAAGGGCCCGGTCGTGATGGACGTCCACGTGGAGGCCGAAGAGAACGTCTACCCGATGGTCGCCGCCGGCAAGAGCTTGCACGAGATGACCATGGGCGGCATGGCCTGAGACGAACCGGAGATTCGACGTGACGGAAGAGGACTCTCCGAGTTCATTGGCCGAACCGGTTCGCAGAAGACCTAACCTGCTCCATGCGTTACGAGTGCTGTTGCGCACGCGCATCGTAGCCGGGTTGATCACGCTGATTCCGATCTGGGTCACCTGGGTCGTCGTCAGTTTTCTCTTCAACGCGATGAAGTCGGTCACCGAGCCCGTGGCCCGGTGGTTCGCCGATTACGTGCACAAGACAAGGCCGGAGATCACGGCCTACGAGGCGTATCTCGATTGGATCGTGCCTGTTCTGGCGGTGCTGCTGACGCTTTCTCTTCTCTACATGCTCGGCTTGCTGACCGCGAGTGTGTTCGGTCGTCGAATCATTGAAGTGGTGGAGCGTGTCTTTGAACAGGTACCCCTTGTCAAACAGGTGTATCGATCGACGAAACAGATCGTGCTGACACTCGGCGGAGGACAATCTCACAAGGCCAGATTCAAGCGTGTCGTGCTGGTGAAATTCCCACACCCGGGCATGCGCTGCATCGGTTTTCTCACGTCGGTCATGAAGGACGCGGATACGGGTCGGCCGATGGCCAGCGTGTTCATTTCGACGACGCCCAATCCGACGACCGGCTACATGCAGATCATCCCCCTGGAGGATGTATCCGAGACCGATTGGAGTGTGGAAGAGGCGGTGAAGCTGCTCATGTCCGGTGGCATCCTGAGCCCGGCGACCGTGCCCTTCGATCGCGTCCGTCCGGTGCATTGGGATCCCGAAACGGATCGGAAGGATGACGCGCCGAATGAGGCGACACAGCAGACGGCCTGACGCGCGCTTTGCCGTGTCAGCGGGATATACAAGAAAGCAGGAAACATACTGATGATCTCAAAACATATTTTCAGCGTGCTGGTGCAGAACCAACCGGGCGTGCTCGCCCATATTGCGGGCATGTTTGCCGCCCGCGGATTCAACATCGACTCTCTCGTGGTGGGACGGACGGAGGATGACGAGTTCTCGCGCATGGTCATCGTTTCGACCGGCGACGACTTCACCATGGAGCAGGTTCGCAAGCAACTCGGCAAGATCGTGCCGGTGGTGAAGGTGCGCGACCTGATCGAGCAGAATTACGTGGAGCGCGATCTGCTTCTGATCCAGGTCCACTGCCCTCCGGAGAAGCGCGGCGAACTACGCCATATCACTGAGATCTTCCGGGCGAGCATTGTGGACATCGCTCCCAAGTCGGTGATGATTCAGGCCACCGGGCCCGAGGAGAAGATCGAGGCGTTCATCGAACTGTGCCGGCCTTACGGCATCAAGCAGTTGTCGCGGACCGGCGTGATTGCAATGCCCCGGGCCAGCCAGGCCGAAAGCGGCCCGCCCAAGCCCACCGGACGGCGTCAGGACCGGAGCGGCGCGAGCGGGGCCCAAACTCAAGCCAAGGGCGGTGTCGAGGAAGCGGCCCTGCCACCCAGTTGAGCGGGCCGCCCGGTTCAGCAGGATGTTCCGGGCTCGGTGCACTGTGTGACGGAATGGTTACATCCGCCCGATCGGAAAGGTCATGACGATGAGAATACGATCGACACGTACACTCGCTATTCTTGCCACAATGGCGGTCTTGTCCTTTTCGGTCGGCGCGGATGAAAAAAAGCCCGACCGGCCGTTGACGGAGAAGGAGGTCGTCCAGGCCGGGCGGCAGATGCGCGCCGACGTGGAGGCGGTGGTGGGCGCCTTGGACGGCAACGTGAGAGCAAGCGCTGCTCAGGGCCATGACGACGCCACGATACGCAAGATCAGTCTCTTCCCCGGAAGACGTAACGGGGCACGCCTCGGTGACATGAGCGACAGTCAACGTCGTCAAGTCGAGCGCTTGTTGCAGTCGGTCCTGACGGAAGACGCTTACGAGCGCGCGTGCAAAGTGTTCAAGCAGGATTCCGGTACGGGGGATTACTATTTCACCCGCTTCTGGGACGGCGGCGCGACCGATCCGCTGGCGTGGCGACTCGAAGGACATCATTTCTCCGTGACATTCTTCGTGGATGACAAGCACCGCATTCGTCCGGGGACGCTGCTCATCGGCGGTCGTAACGACGTCTGGAAGCCGCTCGATGATCAGGTTCGCGCGCTCTGCGATGCCCTCACGGAGGATCTTCGCGCTCAGGCGACACTGACCCAGCCGCCGCGCCGTACCGGGAACCCCCCGCACGAGGAAACACTGACTCGTCCCGGACTCGCATGGAAGGATCTCGATGCGCAGCAGAGGAAGAAACTCACAGCCCTGCTCGATGCCTTCCAGAAGATGTTTCACAAGCCCGTGGTGAACCTTGCGAGCAAGTCCTTCAGTCAGGCGGGGGGCAAGCCATCTCTGCACATCGCATTCAGCGGATCCCCTGAGATGCCCGACAGCGAGTATCACTTCAGTCTCCGCGGCGCGCATGGTTTGAACATTGAATTTGATACGCGCGACGGCCACACGCACATGCTCATCCATCTCAGCGCGGGTAAGAACGATTCCGAAACCAAGGAAACGAACAAGCCGGACTCGGCCAAGTCCTGATCGCGGCAATTTTCCAGTATCTTCGGATGAAAAAGCGTTGACATTTCGTCACCGCGTCCGATAATACCTATAAAATAACTTGTCGAGGGATTGACATGAGCCAAGGGCATGATGCCGTTTACAAGGCGATGGCGGACGAGCACCGCCGTAAGATACTCACCTCACTCTGCCGCGAGTCGCTCGTCGCCGGCGAGTTGGCACAACTCGTCGGACTCGCACCCAACGCACTCTCTTTCCATCTCAAGTGGTTGAAGTCGGCCGGACTCGTCTCGGTCGTGCGCGAAGGGCGGTTTCTTCGCTACCGGGCCAATCCGAGTTCGCTCCAGGAGTGGGCACAGCACATTCAGGCGACGTTCACCGCGTCTCCCAGTCTGCGTCACACGCAGCGCCGGCACACCGATGCCGCGCTGGAGCGTCTCCAGGAAACCCCGCGCAACCCGGATTCGAATGATAACGGGACGAACCCCGCGGCCGTGCCGTTGGACCTTTCTGAATCGGGGAATGATGCGGGTCTACCCGGGAGCGAGTACGCGTTTGCGGGCGCGAGTGATGACGATACCTTGCCGACAGAATTGCTCTGAGAATTCGAGGGTGCCCGGCCGCCCCGGACCATCGGTGCCGACAGCGTGATTGCGCCCTTGCCGCCGATTTCGAGTATCCTCTCCCCCCAGCGAAACTAGCTTCGCCTCGGCTTCGCAGGGCGCCATAGTTCAACACATCCGGCAGGGATTCCGCGTGAGTCAAACCGATACTGCAAACAGTGTGGGCCGATTGTTCCGCAGCCCGGGCACCTGGGTCTTCCTGATCGCGATCATCGTCTCGTTCATCGTCGGCCAGACCGTCTCGACGACATGGACTGCCGGGAAGGTGGAACTGGACGTCCATCCCGATGCGCAGGGGCGTCGCATCATGGGCGACGAGGATGATCCTCAGTACATCGCCGGAGTGGATGTCGAGGCTGACTGGCAGCTTGCACACGTCATTCTGGACGAGGGGATCGTGGATGAGCAGGGGCGCGTCGTGTCCGGGCCCATCTACTACGTTTTCAAGCAGGAGAGTGACGCGCTCGAGAGCATCGATCCTGTGAAAAAAGTGCTCGCTTTCGCCCCCGAGCTGGACGAGCGTGGACGGCGCTACTTCACTCACGCCGACCGTCGTCGCTATCTCCCGGGAGAAGGTGCGGACCGGGAGGATACCGTCACGCCCTTGACCCTCGGTGTGGCCGAAAGCAAAGGCGGGCCATTCCAATACACGTCAGGCGATGTGACACGCGATATCATTCGGGTCATCCCCTGGAACAGCGCGGTACTGACCCATGAATCGCTGGAGCGCTTGAACGACGAGAAGCTGGAACCCACCGCCAAGTCGGAATATGTCTTCCGCGCGGACACCGAGGGTGGGGAAGCCACATACGCGTTCTATCATCTCACCGCACAGAATCACTGGGGCATCTGGTCGCTGCTGCCCGCCGCGGTGGCGGTGGCGCTGTGCTGGCTGACGAAGGAGCCCTTACCGGCGCTGTTCGGTGGTGTGGTCTCCGGGGCATTGCTGCTCGGCAATTATGACGTGACCGATGGGGTGCTGGTCGAGAGTCTCGCCCGCCCCAGCGCCGCCTATATCCTGCTATTGTATCTCTGGCTGCTCGGCGGCTTGATGGGGTTGTGGGCGCGGACGGGTGCGGCCCAGGCTTTTGCGGATTTCATGACCCGTCACGTCGTGCGCGGGCCGCGCTCCGCCAAGCTCGTGGCCTGGTTCCTTGGCGTGATCTTCTTTCAGGGCGGCAGCATCAGCACGGTGCTGGTCGGCACCGCCGTCAAGCCGCTGGCCGACAAGGAGAAGATCAGCCACGAGGAACTGGCATACATCGTCGATTCCACCGCCTCTCCCATTGCTTCGCAGCTCGCCTTCAACGCCTGGCCGACATACATCCAGGCGTTCATCTTCGTGGCGGGCGTGCCGTGGCTCGCGACGCAGGCGGACCGTATCAAGTTCTTCTATATGTCCGTGCCACTCTGCTTCTATGCCATCTTCGCCGTCACGTTCACCTTTCTGCTCAGCGTGGAGAAGTCGCCTTTTCTCGGGAAGAAACTCCGCCTCGCCATGCAGCGTGCTCGCACCACCGGGGAACTCGATGCCCCCGATGCTGAACCGCTCAGCGCCAAGGAACTCCAGGCCAGCGATGTTCCGCCGGGCTACACCGCCACCGTCTGGGAGTTCTTCCTCCCGCTTATCACGTTGATCGGCATCGCCATCGGTACATTCATCTTCATGCCGGACAATACGCCGCGCGTGACCTGGGCCTTCGGCGCCGCGGTCGGTCTGGCGATGTTGATGGCCCTGTTTCGCGGGATGTCGCTCAAGGACGTGATGATCGGCTACACCAACGGTCTGAAGGGTGTGGTGCTGGGCTCGGTCATTCTGCTCATGGCGGTGACCATCGGCTGGGTCAGTAAGCAGGCAGGCGGGGGCATCTATCTCGTCGAACTGATCGGCGAGTCCATTCCGTTCTGGGCGCTGCCGGTCTGTCTGCAGGTGCTGACCATGATCATCGCGTTCTCCACCGGGACAAGCTGGGGAACCTATGCCGTGGCGTTTCCGCTGGCGATGCCGCTCGCCTATGCCGTGGCCGTTGCCAACGGGCTCGATCACCCCCAGTTCTACATGACCATCTGCTTCGCCTGCGTCATGGATGGCAGCGTCTACGGCGATCAGTGCTCGCCCATTTCCGACACGACCGTGCTCAGTTCCATGTGCACCGGATGCGACCTCATGGATCACGTCAAGACGCAGATTCCCCAGGCCAGCGTCGCCGCCGCCCTGGCGGCCATATGCTGGACGGCGATTACGTTCCTGGCGTGATGAATTGAATCAGGGGGAGCTTCGTACAGGAATCGATCACGTGCCGAAGACGCGCCTTTTCGTCATCCGGTTGATGGCCGGCACCATCGTATTGGCGATCAGCAGTGCCCAGAAGGCCTCGCCGGGCATGCCGACAAGGCATCGGAGTGTTATGGTTCCCGCCCCGATCAATATCCCGAACACGGCTTGACCTCGCGCCGTGTAGGGTGAACTGCAGGGATCGGCGGCGAGGATCAGCACGACGAACAGGAATCCACCGGCGGTAAGTTGATAGAAGACGTACACCAACCCGATCGGCCAGCCCTGATAGAAGTGCGCTCCCGGCAGCCATGCGTGTTGAATGCCGGTTGCCGTCTCCACGCGCACGGGCAGGACACAGGCCAGCATCAGGAACGCCACGACCGCCCCGGCGACCATCGAGCCGCGCAGGATCCCACGCCACATCAGCAAGGTCCCCGCCAACAGGATCGCCACGATCATCGCCTCGCCGATTGCGCCGCCACTCGTACCGATCAGGGTCTCCGTCCAGGGCGGTAGCCGATCGCGCACGAATTCTCCGAGCGTCTCCCCCAATCCGCCGCTTTTCATCGCGATCGGTTCGCGCAGGTGTTCGAGGGTCGGAGTGCGAAGCCACGCTTCCTCGTTGGCGGGAGGGGCCATGGTGGACCAGCCTGCCGGAGGCTGCAATTCCGTGTGACGGTTCAGGTCGCCCCATAGCAGATGGTCGGGAACGAGCACCGGCCAGAGCGTCTTCGTGAATGCATCCGGCATGATCCACTGGACCAGTACGCGGCCGATCGCCACGGGATGCCACGGGTGATTGCCGATGCCGCCGAGAACGATCTGGCCGATGAACACTGCCAGGGCCGTGGCCATGACCGGCGCCTTCCAACCGATAAGAGGGGGCATCGTGCATGCCGTGAGCATGCCGATCATCAGCGAGTAACTCTCCGACCATGAATGCGACCGTCGCATCAACACGTGGAACGTGGCATCAAGCAGCAGGGCGGTGGTGACGCAAAGCGCCGTGAGTCGCAACGTGGCCCAGCCGTGGAGCATCAGGGAATTGGCGAGTATGAACGCCACCGCCATGACGAAGGTGAGCGTGATGACCTGCGCGCCGGGCAGTCCGTGCCAGTGCGGCGCGGGCAGCGTCCGGAGCAGGCCCGGTTCGGGAAGCGGGGTGGCGTGACGCTCGGCCATCATGATCTCGATCCGCTGACGCGCGTGGAGGAGGTTGTCGAGAGCGTTGCCGCACGGGTCTCCGTATACCGTTTCAACCTTCGAGCCGCGTCCGAGAGCGGAAGCTCCGAAGGGCAGACATAACTGCAAAGCCCGCACTCGAGGCATGCATCGGGATACAGGCCCGAAGAGGTGTTCCACTCGTCGCATTCCACCGCGTTGAGCAGCGCGCGCGGGTCGAGTTGAACGGGGCAGTCGGCCTGACACCAGCCGCAACGAATGCAGGGCCCCGGCTTTTTGATCAGGACGGCGTGACGCGCCACGGTCATGACCGCGCAGGTGCGATGATCGATCACCGCGTCCAGGGAACCGATCGCCCGCCCGGTCATCGGCCCTCCGTCGAGAATCAGTCCGAGGTCCTCCTTCACCCCGACGTGCTCGAGCAGGGCGCCGTAGGATGTGCCGAGGGGGACACGGAAATTGCCTTTTCTCGTCACACCCGTGCCCGTCACCGTCACGACGCGCGACACGCACGGCGCGTCGGTGGCGAGGTCGGCCAGGTCGGCGACATGGATCACCCAGACGCCTACATCCATCGTCGACCGGCGGTACGGTGTCACGCGACCGGTGACCGCTTTAGTCAGCAGCGTAGGGTGACTCTGCGGGTACTTGTTCAGCAGGCCTCGGACACGGACCGGTGTGCGGTGAGCCTGGGCGGTGCAGAACCGCTGAAGCTCGTGGTCGTCACGATCCACCACCAGCCAGAGTCGTTCCGCACCGACCGCCTCGCGCAACCACGTCCCGCCCGCGATCACGGCTTCGGTCGCTTCCAAAAGCACTCGTCGTGTCGCCGTCATGTAGGGTTCTGAATCCATCCCGTTCAGGATGATGTGGCGGATGCCGGCGCCGGCAGCCTGGCGGAGCGCGTGGCTCAAGGGAACGTACTGTGGCGTGGACGAAATGAGTCCGAGTCGATCCGCCCGGTCGCACAACGTCTCGAGCGAATGGTCGGAAGGATCGACCGGCAATCGACGCACACTGACCGATGCGTCACTCTGCGAATCGGCCGGAGGCTTGGCGGTGATCTTCACACTGTGTAAATCGCAATCTCTGGCGGTGTCGACCCGGCCCACGGCGGCGACTTTGCCCGTGACCGGCGACGAAATCGTCAGCCCTCCGTGCCGGCCCGTGGAACATGCCAGTGGCGCGCCGGCCGCGACGTCATCCCCCGGGCGGACAGATATGTCCCAGGAAGTTTCATCCCATCGCGGTAGCGGGAGATGGGCTTCCGAGATGGCGCGAAGATCCTGAATCGGTGAGTCGGCGGTCATTTCCCGATGCATCGGGAGAAACAGTCCGCCCTCGAAGGATTGCCGGGATAACCAGAAGCGTCGCAGCACGAAACGTCCTCTTCGTCCGCCGACGCGTGGGCGTGCCGCGGAGTCCTGCATCGATCCACTTTGATGCGTGGGAAACCATGGGAACCGAAGTAGCGGAGGCTGTCAAAGCAGGCGCCGTGCGGCCGATGCGCGTGGAAAGTGAGGTTACAGGTCGTCGTCGAACATGTCGTCGGGAACGTCCCCGCCGCTCAGCACCGAGTCGCGCAGGCGGTCCGCTTCGCGCTGCTTGAGGTCCGCCCACTCCTCGGGCGTGATCATGACTTCCCGCGCCTGGCTGCCCTTGTAGTCGCCGACGATACCTGCCGCCGCCATCTCCTCGATCAAGCGGCTTGCCCGTGAATACCCGATCGTCAGCTTCCGCTGGAGCAGGCTCACGCTGCCTCGCTTGGTCTGCAGGACGATCTCCACCGCCTTGTCGAACAGGTCGTCGCGCGGGCCATCCTCGCTGAGTTCCTTCGTCTTGAGACGCATCAGCTCCGGATGGAATTCCGGCGAGCCCTTGCCCTTCAGGTCATTGATGACCTCGCGGAGCTCGTTGTCCTCCAGATAGGTGCCTTGGGATCGCACCAGCTTCGAGGAGCCCGGAGGGAGATAGAGCATATCGCCCTGGCCCATGAGCACCTCCGCGCCGTTCTGATCCAGGACGATACGCGAGTCCATGCGCGACGCCACGCGGAACGCGATCCGGCAGGGCAGGTTGCTCTTGATAAGACCGGTGACGATCTTGGCTTCCGGGCGTTGCGTCGCCACGATGATGTGAATGCCCACCGCGCGGCTCTTCTGGGCCAGGCGCGACAGATGCAGTTCGACCTCCTTCGCCGACATCATCATCATGTCCGCCAGCTCGTCGATGATGATGACGACGTAGGGCAGATTCATCGGGATCTGTTCCCGCTCCTCGTCGGAGGCGGGTTGGAAGCGCTCGTACTTCTCCTCCCTGGTCAGCCGGTTGTAGGCGGCGATATTGCGGACAGCCGCCTCGGCCAGGAGGGCGTACCGCTCGTCCATCTTCTCGGTGGCCCACTCGAGAATCTTCTCGGCCCGATCCATCTCCGTCACGATCGGGCACATCAGGTGGGGGACCTCCTTGAACAGGCTCATCTCCACCATCTTCGGATCCACGAGAATCAGCTTCACCATGTCCGGCCGCTGGGTCATCAGGATGGACATGACGATCGAATTGATGCACACGCTCTTGCCCGAGCCCGTGGTGCCCGCGATGAGCATGTGCGGCATCCCCGCCAGGTCGCCGATCAGCGGCTGACCGCTGGCGTCCTTGCCGAGGAAGAGCGGCAGCGTCATCTTACGGGCTGACTCCGCACCGAGCGTCATGAGTTCCTTCATGCGGACCTTCTCCTTGTCCACGTTCGGAACCTCGATGCCGATGGTGCTCTTCCCGGGGATCGGCGCGACGACGCGAATCGATGGCGCCCGCAGCGCTCGCGCCAGGTCATTGGCCAGCGAGGAGATCTGGCTGACCTTCACGCCCGGCGCCACCTTGATCTCGAACATCGTGATCACCGGCCCGGTGTCGATCTCCACGACTACCGCCTCGATCTTGTATTCCTGCAGCGCCTTCTCGAGCACCTTGGCCTTCTCGCGGACGATCTCCTCCTGCCGCGAAGAGAAGGTGTACTCCGGCTCTTCGAGCATACCGATGCTCGGGAAATCCCACTCGGCCAGTTCCATCGGGTAGGGGCGCTTCCGCACGTCCGGGACGTTCGTCGGCAGCTTGACGGGAGCGACGACCTTGACCTGCGGTTCAGGCGTCAGGGGCGCTTCCTGCACGTCTTCGTCTTCCGCCTCGTCCTCCCCTTCGCCGTCTTCATCCTCGTACTCATACTCGTATTCGTATTCATACTCGTCGTCGCCGTCTTCACCCGCTTCGTCACCCTCGGCGTCGACCTCTTCGACCTCGGTGTCCTCCTCGCCCGCCTCCTCGACGGCGGTCACGTCATCCTCGGCCTCCGGCCAGAGTGTTTCCTGTGATTTCTTCGCTTCGGCGTAACGTGATTTGCCCGCGTTGATGCGGATGTCCCGGGACGTCTTTTCTTTATCGGAGGCGCCTCGGCCGGACTCGGGCGTACGGCGCGATGGGATGGCGGCAAGGACGCGACGGAGCGGACCGGCCACCGACGCCAGCTGCGGCTTGGGTGGCAGATACTCCTCGGCCATTTCGCGAAGCTGCCCGCTGCGTTTACGGATTTCGCCGGGAAGCTTCATCATCGCTCCCTCGGCAGTGAAGAAGAGGCCCACGAGCAGGCAGTACAGCAGGATCGGGTACTGGATCCAGCCGACGGTATTGCTCAGCCACGATGACAGGGCGTAACCGAGCACACCCCCGCGCATGTGAAGCCAGGACGAAGGATCTCCGCCGGTCATCAGGTGCGCCGTCGCCGAGGCCACGCAGATCAGCAGGGCGATGCCGATCACGCGCTGCCACAGGTGGGGCAGGCGCCCCTGGCGGATCAGGACGAAGAGTGCGAGCGTGAAGCCGCCCAGTGCGGCGTAGACCCCCTTGCCGAGATAGACGAAGAGATGGTAGGAGACGATCGCACCGAGCATGCCGGCGGCGTTGTAGGGCGTTTCGGGTTGAGGGTAGATGTGCGGGCTGGGATAGTCGAACGGATGGTGCGAGAGGATCGCCAGCCACAGGAAGGCACAGGCGATGACCGCAAAGAGGATGACGCATCCGCGGATGATCTGTTGCTGCTGTTCGGAACGTGTCATGCGGCCAATACCCTCCCTGATACGCCCGCACCGTTGAAAGAATTCTGATCCACTACATTACCCTCGGCATCGCCGAAGCGTCAATATTCTTGGCCATGCCGGAAATGTAGCGTCACGCAGCTCTCGCGAGGGGCATAGACATACGTATCGTTACTATCGGTCGATGGCGAGACGTGGCTGGAAGGAAACTTTCGGGCGAGTGGGCAGGGTGTAAAAGGAGTTCCCGGTTGTGATGGAACGCCGGCCTAGGAGGAAGGGCAAGGCACTTGGTTCCACCACAACCGGGTCGCGGAGGAGGAAGCGAGATTAAGTCTGGTTCAGTGGAGTGTCACGATGCTCACGCCCGGGGGAAAAGACCGCGCCAAGCGATTTCCGGCCGAGCGTTTCATCGTGTTCAACCTCCACATCATGGATAATTCGTTCGAATCGTATCCGTTCTGCTTGCAGCAGACGATACCGCTTGACGTCGTCAGATGGCGGTCTCGCCCGTTTCGCCGGTACGAATCCGGATGCACTGCTCGAGCGGAAGCACGAGAATCTTCCCGTCGCCCACATTGCCGCCTTCACTTCTCGCTGCGGCAGTGACCGCCTTGATCGTCGGCTCGACGAACGGTTCGTTCACGGCGATGAGCAACATGACTTTGCGGAGCAGGGACACCTCGAAAGGCTGCCCGCGAAATTGTTCGGTCACGCCCATCTGCTGGCCGAAGCCCTGGGCGTCCAACACGGTCAAGCGGAACACTTCCGCCTTGTTCAACTCTTCTTTGACGGCCGGCACGCAGTTGGGCCGGACAATGGCAACGATCAGTTTCATGGTTCATTTCCTTCATTTATCTTGAGCCCCGCTTCACTTCATCCCGGGACTTGCACCAAGCGAGATTTCAAACTTCGTTCGATACGTTTGACTCAAATCCGACCCGAGCCCGGCCCGCAGTCCCGAAGGACTGCGAGGCCGAGCCGGTCCGGTGTGGTCGGTTAGTGAATCCGCAACGAGTAGTCCGGATAGGCCTCGGCACCGTGCTCGGTGATGTCCAGCCCTTCCAGTTCCTCGGTCTTCGTCGCACGCAGGCCGATGGTCACCTTGATGATCCCGAAGATCACCATCGCCGAGAGGAACGCCCACAGAGCGATGACGACACTGCCCATGACCTGGACGCCGATATACTGACCGCGGGACATTAGTTCTCCCGTCTCGGCGTTGGCGGTTGGGAGATCCATGCCGAAGATACCGCACGCGATGCAGCCCCAGAGGCCGCAGAGGCCGTGCACGGGGAACGCGCCCACTGGATCGTCGATCTTGATCTTGTCCAGGAGAATGGTACCGAGCACAACGATGACACCGGCCACGATACCGATGAGAATGGCTGACTCCGGCGAGACCTGGTCGGTATTCGCCGTGACGCCGACGAGGCCACCGAGGATACCGTTCATGGCCATACCGAGATCCGGCTTGCTGGTAATGGCCCACGTCAGGAACATCGCCGCCGAACATCCACCCGCTGCCGAGAGCAGCGTCGTCACGACGACCTGGCCGATGGCAATGGCTGAATCCGCGTCGTCCGTACCGTGGTACCCACCCAGGGTGGTCAACTCGCTGCCGGCGTTGAAGCCGAACCAGCCGAAGAACAGCACCAGCGTGCCGACGAATGCCAGCGACATGCTGTGGCCGGGAATCGGGGTACTCGAACCATCGCTCTTGAAACGTCCGATCCGGGGGCCGAGAAGAATGGCACCGGCCAACGCCACGAAGCCACCGCAGCCGTGTACCACCATGCTACCCGCGAAGTCGGCGAATCCCGCCTGGGCGAGCCATCCGCCACCCCACTTCCAGTAACCGCTGATGGGATAGATCAGGCCCGTAATGAAGATCGTATAGATGAGGTAACTGCGGAACGCGGTGCGGCCCGCCATGGCTCCCGAGGCAATCGTCGCGGCCGCGGCAGCGAATACGACCTGGAAGAACCAGTCAGAGTAGTGCGAATAACCGGCGCCCGCCTCGGCGAAGGTCTCACCCTCGGCGGGAGCAAATCCACCGATACCAAAGCCGTTGAAGCCGATCCAGCCGCCCTCTGTTCCATTGTACATGATGCTGAAGCCGATGAAGAAGAAGACGATGGCGCCCAGGCTGAAGTCCATCACGTTCTTCATCAGTACGTTGACCGTATGCTTCTGTGGCAGGAAGCCTGCTTCGAGGCAGCCGAAGCCGAGCTGCATCATCATGACCAGCGCCCCGCAGAGAATCAGCCAGACATTGTCCAACGCCCAGCCCACTTCTTCTGCTGCGGCTAGGGCTGCCTCCGGGGTAACCGGTTCGGCGGCTTCTTCCATTTCCGGCTCCGCCGCTGCCGGGGTCGTCTCTCCCTCCGGGGCGTCCTGCCCGTATGAGGCCGTTCCGAACCATGACATCAGGGCAAGCCCCAAAATGCCAAGCCAAGCGATTTTCTTTAGGCTCATTTTTGCGATACCTCCGCTTTCTGTTTCCATCACACAGGACCTTTGATTAACAAGCGAGCAGACCATTGCTCAATTCGATTGCGTTATTGTTGAGGAGACAGCACAGAAGGCTGTCTTGAGCAATACTTCAGCATGAAGGACCTTCGGTCACGATGCGTCGCCGAATATGGATGCAAAGGATATGCCAAAGCGATTTTTGCTAACGCAATCCTTGATTAATGCCGATCAGGGGGATTTATCACGTCCCATGGCAGGAAACGGGGTGCCGAGGAATTGTGCATGGCTGAATAATGCGGACCGACTGTGTTCAGGGATGCGGCAGCCAGAAGGATCGGGGCCCCCCGTTGCCGAGGCAATAGGCAAGATAGTGATCCTTGGAAAGGTGGGCCCTCTTTTTCCGAGTTTCCAAGGGGGAGATCAGGCTTTCAAGGCGTGCTCAATCTCGTTGTACCAGCCTTCTCCATAGGCATAGCGGCCGTGGATACACAGCGCACTGATCGCGATGGGGGTCAGCCGCGTATGCGCTCGGATAAAGGGCAGGATGGCGTCGGGATCATTTTTCAGCGCCACCAGGGCGGTATGCTCGTCCTCGCGACCGGGAATGCGGTCGAAGTTCGCTTCGGTCTCCGAGAGCGATAAATCCAGCCAGGCGTCGAAGATCATTTCCGGCTGACGGATCGAGGCATCGCGGGTCAATCCCAGGCAGAGGATGTCGCGAATGGGATCGATGGGCAGGTCGTCCAGAAAGAGTTCCTCCTCCAGTTCCCGTCGAATTCCGCCATAAACGTCGATTTCACCATGGGGATTGCGGTCGTCGGGCTCGATGGCACCCCCGAACGTGTGCACGCAGCCCCGGTGGGAGGCCACCTGTTCGCTTCGACGTCCGAGAATCAGGTAGTCGTCGGTGGTGATCGCCAGGGCGGAGGTGCCGATCGGATTGCTGAACGCCTGCCATCCATACCCCTCGGCGAGATGCGGGTTGAGCATGTTGGTGCCCATGAACCGGATGTAATCGGTCGGGCAGGTGTCCAGGACGAGCGTGCCACTCTGGACGTCCGCCGAAACGAGCCGAACGAGCGGGCCGTTGAAGAGCACCGTTCCCTGTTCGCGCGTCTGCCTGTAATACGAATCCCAGGTCTTTCGCGCCTCCCGTTCCAGTTCGTCACAGGGCGGAGGCTCGGATTCGGTCCATCGGATCCGAATCCGCTCGGGCGGAAACGGGCCGAATGCATCAAGTTCGAAAATACTCATCATGGTGATCCCGATGAGGTCTTCGGCAAGGTGGCGGTGTGGCATTACCTGAAGGCGCGGCTCAATCTTCCAGGGGCAGAAGCGTGACTGTCAAGTGTTCGTCGGGGGCGCCCTCATAGACCCGTTGAAGATCCTGGTCCTTCCGATAAACCCCGTTCGGAATGCGGCGTACCGGCAGTACGTGTATGAATTCCTGCTGGGATAATGGCCACGGCGACCAGCGCAGTGTGCATTCGTCTTCCCATCGGCATGCGACTGAGCCGTTCGAACCGTGACTCCCGGCGGGCGCGCCTTGTTCCGGGGCATGATGGTCAGGCATCCATCGCCCGTGCCAGTTGTGCATGAATTCGGGCAGTTCCCGCGCGCAGAGGATCAGGGACATCCAGTCGACGGCGCGGAGGACATCAAAGTGGTAGAGCAGTTCGCGATCCTTGTCGCTGTGCGGATAGAGTCGACCGTTGTTGCCGCTGAGCGTGAGACCCAGGGTCGAGCGATAATCCGCCTGTCGATGTTTCTGGCAACGGACGAAGTCCTGGACGAGCAACTGCACGGCTTCAGGTTCGTCGTTCAGGGGAATCTGCTCAGCCAGTCGGCAGAAGTGCAGGCTGACCAGCAGACCGCCCATCGGTCCGCTTCGCGCCGCCGCCGCGGCCACGGAGGCCACCCACATTCGCACGTACGAGGCGATGGGCATTTCGAAGAAATCCGCCGGGTAGTGTTTGGGGTTCAGCGTGGGCTGCGAGTCGTGCAGCGACCATCCGGCATCGTGATGTTCAACTGCGGTGACGAAGAGATCCCGCGGCTTCGGGGAGGCAAATCGACCATTCCCCCACAGGTCGGCGAGTCGCCCGGCCAGGTGGGCATGGTCTTCCTGCGTAACGAGAAGGAGATCATCCGTGCGGCGACGTACGATCATGAATCTTCCCCCGCGAGCCAGCTTACACAATGATCGACATGAGAACGATCAGGATCTGATGTTCTCAGCATACCCGCGCGGGCATGAAATTGCGACAACCAATTCGTTTTCGTCGGATATCTGCGATCGAGTCGATGGATTCGGAGCAGACCATGGCTGGAACGCTTCCCGCCGCCACGGTAAAATGAAGGGCTTGCTTGGTCGGGAATGTTCCTTACCAAGATTGCGACGTGGTCCGGGAGTGGCATCATGAACGACAGCATACAGACCGTGGTCGGTGACCTGAGATCCGACAACCAACGCTTTGCCATCGTCGTCGGCCGATTTAACGAGTTTGTTTCGTCGCGCCTGCTGAACGGTTGCCTCGATGCGCTGAACCGCCACGGGTGCCGGGAGGAGGCCGTGACCGTCGTGTGGGTTCCTGGCGCGTGGGAATTGCCTCTCGTTGCGCGGCGGCTGGCGGACCGTGGCGGTTGCGACGCCATCATCTGTCTCGGCTGTGTGTTGCGCGGTGATACGCCGCATTTCGATTACGTGGCGGGCGAATCGGCCAAGGGCATCGCTCAGGCATCGATGGAGACCGGGGTGCCGATCATCTTCGGCGTCGTGACCGGTGACACGCTGGAGCAGGCTATTCAGCGTGCCGGCGCGAAGCACGGGAACAAGGGCGCGGATGCCGCCATCACCGCCATCGAAATGGCCAACGTGTACAAGGCCATCGACGCGATGAAATGACAGGGATCCGGACACCTGCGCCTACGGCCCCGCATGATCCTTCCGAAAGAGGGATACGCCGATGGGGGTTCCGGTCTGAAGACCCGGATTGACGACGATCGAATCATCATCATGAAAACCACACGACATCACGCCCGCGAGATCGCCTTGCAGGCCTTGTTTCAACTGGATATCCAGAAGTCCGACAAGCGGTTTGAAATCGATCCGATTCTTGCGCCGATTCTGGAAGAGAACGCGCACCCGGAAAGCGCGGTGACGTATGCCCGGATTCTCATTCAAGGCGCGTGGGAGAAACACGATCGCTACGATGAGATGATCTCCGGCGTGTCGGTGCGGTGGGACCTGTCGCGCATGGCGGTGGTGGATCGCAACATCCTGCGTATCGCGATCTACGAATTGATCGAGCAGCCGGAGATCCCCGTTCGTGTCGTGATCGATGAGGCCATCGAACTCGGCCGCGAGTTCGGCGAGGCGGAGACGCCGCAGTTCATCAACGGTGTGATCGACGCCCTCTGGAAGAATCATCCCGCCTGTCGCATCGCCCGCCCGGCGGAGGAACTGACATCCACGTCCAGATCGTGAATAATGACGTCGCCCCGAGCGGCGGTAAGCCACGGCCGGAATCGTCGGGGCATCGTGAATCCTGACCCCATCGCCCCGAGAGGGTGGGGGGTTCGTTATGAGGTATCGCCATGGGGCTGTTCGATCGTTTCAAGAAAGGGCTTGCCAAGACCCGCGCGAAAATCAGCCAGAGCTTTCGGTCCATCCTGCCGTTCGGCAAGAAGATCGATGATGCCGTCATCGACGAGCTCGAGGAGACGATGCTGGCCGACGACATGGGCCCGGCGACGACCGCCAAACTGATCGACGAGGTACGCACCGCCTACAAGTCCGGCAAGATCGCCGAGACGCAGGAGATCATTCCGTTTCTGAAATCGCAGATCGTCGGTTACTGGCCTGAATCGCAGCGGCAGCTCATTCGCGCCGAATCCGGTCCCACGGTGATTCTCGTCGTCGGGATCAACGGGTCGGGCAAGACGACCAGCGTAGCCAAACTCGCCAACCACCTGAAGAAGCAGGGCCACAAGGTCATTCTCGGCGCCTGCGACACCTTCCGGGCGGCCGCGGTTGCGCAACTGACCGAGTGGGCCAGCCGCATCGATATCCAGATCGTCAAACATCAGCAGGATGCCGACCCGGGGGCGGTGGCGTACGATGCGTGTGAGGCGGCGACCTCTCGCGGCGTGGACTATCTGATCGTGGACACCGCCGGGCGGCTGCACACGCAGGATAACCTCATGCGCGAACTGTCCAAGATTCAGAAGGTCGTCGAGAAGAAGATCCCCGGGGCGCCGCATGAAGTGCTGTTGATCCTCGATTCCACCATCGGGCAGAACGCGATCAACCAGGCGAAGATGTTCAGCCAGCACGTGAACGTGTCGGGCCTGTTTCTCGCCAAGTTGGACGGCTCCGCCAAGGGCGGCATCGTCGTCGGCATCCGCGACCAGATCGACATCCCGGTCAAGTTCGTCGGCCTCGGCGAGACACCCGACGACATCGAGCCTTTCGACCCCGAGAGTTTCGTCGAAGCGCTCTTTTCCGAACCGGAGCCGCAAGGCTGAAGGAACCCGGACAACCTTGATTGCGATATCCCCACTAATGACGCCGTGTACTTCTCAGCCCACCCGTCATCTTAGAAAACAATGAAGTCCGCCTCGAAATCGCCTCCGGCCGTGCCGTCGTCATCACCATCGAGTGTCACGCTGCCCGAGCTGGTGATCGGGTTGCTGCCGGAGCCCCGCAGTGTGAGCGAGAAGATGGCTTCGAGGTCGGTCTGCACGCGGGTCAGGTTGAAAACGGTGTCCTGACTGGTGATGACGATCTCGTCGGTCGTGGCACCGGCGGTGATCGTGATCGGAGCGTTGCTGTTTTCGGTGGTCTCGAGAACGACGTTCGTCTGGGCGATCAGCGAGGTCATGTCGACGGCATCGCTGAAGCGGACGGTGATCTGGATGTGGTTGGTGGCGGTCAATTCCCACGCGTAGAACTGGTCGCCGTAGCCCGGGATCTCCTGCTGCACGGGGGCTTCGACGGTGAAGGCGGTTGTTGTGCCTCCATCGGAACCGTTCCCGGTATCGCCGTTCGAGCCGTTATCCGAATCACCGTTGGACCCATCACCCGGATCCCCGGGCGTTCCCGGTGTGCCGTCCGGAGGGACGCAAGCCGGCGGTACGAGCATCATCATTCCCAGCGCGAGCCACATTACGATCTGGCGGATGTCTGAAGTTTTCTGTTTCTTCATGATGAAGTGCCCCCGGCTTCAGGTTGTTCGATGGACCAGGACATGGGTGCGTTCAGGTCGTCGCGGCAGACCTACGATGAACGGTTCCTCATCACTCACCATACCTTCGAGTCAAGACCATCGCCAGAAAAAGGTTTGTGGAATCTGAGACGCTACCACTGCGGGCCGTCAGCCAGCCATCATCTCAGGGCAGGCAGGCCGGATTCGCCGGGACGTTCTGACCGCTGAAACAGCGTTGCAGAACGGCGAAGTCGGATTGATCGCCGTCGGTATCGCCGTCGAGGTCGCGGTTCTCGCAACCGGGAGCCAGCGGGATCATCGGGCCGGCGGCGCAGCTCTCGAACAATGAGAAATCATCGCCGTCGACATCGCCGTCCATGTCGAAGTCCGGCGGCAGGAAGCCGACCACGTTCAGTGTCACGCGATCGGAAGCATATTCGACACCGAATGTGTTTCCATTCGGCAGCCCGAGCCCTTCGATCGCATCGAACTGACCGACGACCGAAGGTGCCTCGATGATGGTGTACGTCTGGCCGAGCAAGGGTTCGAAACCGTTGATGGCGGCGAGATCGAGCGTACCGTTCAGGGTCACGCTCTGGCCGGCCGTGATGCGGTCGAACTGCCCTGGTTGATCACCGGCGATCTCGATGAACAGCGTGTTGCCCTCGCCGAAGGTCACGGCGCCGGGAAAGTGGATGGCGGCGGTCGAATCGCCCGGTTGGTAGCCGGCGTTGAAGACAATGTCGGCGGCCCAGGGAAACTGTCCCGCACCGGAAACGAGCCCGTTGAACATGACCGCGCCGCCGGTGTACATCTGCGACCCGGCCGGGGAGTGCAGGTCTCCATGAAAGGCGACATCGATCATGAAAAGAGAACCGAGGTTAACGAAGCCGACATCGTCGGCCAATCCGTTTGCTTCGCAGGCGAGGTCACTGTTGAACAGGAGGAGTTCACCACCGGTCTCGTTCCGCATTGAACCGGTCATGTCGGTGGATCCATCGAGGATATAGATCTCGCCTGAATTGCTCAGCCCCGCCAGTTCCACGCGGCCGTTGTTCGAGTCGAGCACACCGTCCGACTCGACCGTCATCTCGCCCCGAAGCAAGAACTCGACCGAGCTCAGATCTACGTTGGCTCCGAAGACACCGGAACTGCCTACGACCAGATCGCGCTCGAGTTCAAAGATTCCGGAGTTGAACTGCATCAGGCCGTCAACCACGAAGTTCTGCGGAAAGTCGAGATCCTTGATGCGTAAGGTGCCGCCATCGAGGACGAGTATGCCGTCCGAGGCGATTCTCGTCAGGAACCGGCGATGCTCGAGTTCACGATCCGGTCCCAGCGCAAGTCTATCACCGAATGGGCCGCCCGCGCCGATGGTCAATCCGCCGCCAACACGGCAAGCCAGTCGTCCGCTGATGAAATCGAGTGTACCGCCGGACAGGGACAGAGTATTGAGCTCCACGTCGCCTCCGTCGATGTGTAATGTGCCGGAGTCTTGAACCAGCAGCGCCTGCGTCGCACTGGTCATCTCGAGCCGGCCGCCGTTCGTGACATTCATGGAAGCATTGTTGACTGGGGACTGGTCGCGGCCGATGGTCAGGAAAGAACTGAAAACCAGTTGAGAGTTCGCTCCGTCGATATTGATCTCGCTGACTCGTACACCATCCCCGGTGCCGAGGTTGATGAAGCCAAGATCGAGTTGCGAACCGCCGAGCACGTTGAGGATGGTTGTCTTTGGATCCGTGACGGCGTCGATGCCGGCGCCGTTGATCGTGATGTTCCCGGCATCCAGGACCTGGGCACCATTGTTCAGCGTCCAGGTGCTGGTCGAGCCTTCCGTGGCGTCCATGGAGTGAAGATTGGGATTGAGATTGAACACAGCATCCGCGCCGTCAATGGTGAGCGAGACGTCGCCGGCATTCAATCCATTGCCGACAAAGAGACGGTCGACGCTCAGTGAGCCTTCCGAGCCGACGGTCACATCGGCATTGTTGAGATTCAACAGGAAGGGGTAGTTGATCGATGCACCGTCGGTAATCGACACATCGCGCAGTGCCAGGGAACCGTTGACGACCTCTATCGTCGCCCCATTAATCATCTGCAGCATCTTACCAATGGTCTGGGAAAAGGATCCACCGTTGTCGATGGTGATCTGGCATCCATCGAAAAGGAGATCCTGCTGTGTGGAGATGCTACCACCTGTCGCATTGATGGTGACGCTCGGTCGAAGCGTGGTGGGCTCGTTGAACAGTACGCCGCCGTCGGTGGCAAGATTCAGCAGCACGGACCCGCCAATCGCCGAGCCCATCTCGATGCTGCCACCGGCCGCGATCACGGTGAAACTGCTGAAACTGTTGGCGTTGATGACGATCTGCTCATTGGCGGGCAGCGTCGTTCCCAGGTTCACGCCTCCGGGCTGGGACAGAAACAGGTTGGCGAGGTTAAACGCGTCCTCGCCGTTGAGATTGATCTCGGAGGGGTCTTCGAAGGCGAGGCTGTCGGCTTCGAGCGTAACGAGGGCACCCATATCGATGTTCAGCGGAATCTCAGGTACGACGGACATGGTGGCGCCGTCCGTGAGTTGCAGACCGCTCGCTTCGTCGGCGAAAACCAGGGGGCCGTTGAAGTCGATATGTGTGCCTGGATTCATCGCTTCGATCGTGCCCTTGCGGATTGTGGTTTGTCCGGTACCGGTGGACAGCGAGGCCTGGTCCTTCAGCCTGACTGTGCCGGAGGTGACATCGAGTGTCGAACTCCCGGTTTGCGTGATGGTGGTGCCGGCGCCGTCGGCGAGAAGATAACCGTCACCACGCCGCTGGCCCGTGCTCGAATCGAGTGAACCCAGGATGATATCTTCTGCTGTCAGTGTGGAAGCGTTGGTCAAGTTAATCTCACCCCGTGTCAGATCATCCTCATCCAAGGCACCGAGACCGAGTTGATCGGTGATGATCAACATAGCGCCGTTGTCGAGTGTGAGATTAGCGTTTTGGTTGAAGCCACCCAAGGTCGCGACTTGAAACTGCATCGTGCCGCCATCAACTTGAACGGTGCCTTCCCCCAGTCCGTCGTTGGCGGATACGAGTAACGCACGACCGCTGACCGTGCTGCCCTGTGCAACGCCGAGGGTGGATCCGTTGTTGACGCGGACCTCGGTGCCGGCATCGAGATCGAGTGGATTCAACGCCAGGGCGGATGTGCCGACGATCACATCACCACCCTGTACCAGAAGATTCTCGATTTCGCCCAGCCACGGTCCGCCGTCGCTGAAGAAGAACACGCGTCCGTCGGCGATGCCCAGATCCTGCAAGACAAAGGACTGATTGATAGAGATTTCAAGCGTCGGGATTAAACTGAACAGTGCCGATTCCGAAGGCCCCGGTGCCGTGCCGTCCTGCCAATTGGGGCCTTGAAAGAACTCACCACCCGATGCGTTGACCCAGATATCCACGCCCTGGACCGTTGAAGTGGCGACCGCAAGCATGGCGACGATGCCCTGAAGCAACCAGAAGCCTCGTTTGAATCTTCGGATCGATCGTCCGGGGGGCGTGTTTCCTTTTCGGAGCTGATTCGTGCCGACCCTCTCACAGAGGCGCGCAAAATGGAACGGTCTCACGAGTGTCCTTCTTTCCTGTCGAGAATAATCGTCCAACGGATCGTTCACACACCGGCAGCTATCCCTCGACGGAGGGACGACATCCGTAGCGTGTATGTTCTGGAGCATCCGGCGACTAATGAACATTCATCAGTATAGGAAAAACCGGGGTCCAGGCTCAACCTTTGTGTGTATGCCCGCGATCTGACCGAAGTGGATATATCAGCATCATTCCGAAGGAAGACTGGTTGTATCGGAACAAACTATCGCCCCACGGGGCGGACTTTGGTTTGACGGCTCGGCTCGAGCTTCTGGCAGGGGAACCCGTTCACAACTTCGCCGCGGCGGCGAAGCGATTGGGCGATTTGGAGGCGAAAGTTTTCGGGCGCGGTATCCAAGGCGCGCTTCAGGGCGGCGAGGGATTTCTCGCCTTCGATCCGTTCGAGCACCATGCGGGCGTCTTCACGCAGTTGCTCGCTCTTGAGCAGCACGGCCGCGACGCCGACGGTGTCATCCCCACCGATTTCCGAGAGCATCCAGAGGATCTCGGCGCGGACACTGCGTGGGCGCTCCTGACGCAACAGCATGAGCAGCGCGCGTTCGGTCTCCGCTCGAAGGGCCTCCGCGCCGGGACGACCGGCGTGGCGGACGATCTTCCACATCGCGCGCACCGCCGCGCGGCGAATGTGAAATTCCTCCCGGGCCATGAGATCGGCGAGAGGGTCGAGTGCATCGGTTCCTACCGGACCGGCGTTCTGCCAGGCGTCGGCGCGCCGGGGTTCGTCGCCATGCTCGATGCGTCGGATGAGTTGCTTGGCATTCATCGGAGAAAAATCCTTTCTACAGATGATACGGGTGGCGCTGCGGACGTCGCATCATTCGCTGCGCCTGGGCATCGCCCACGATCTCCTGCCGCTCCTGATCCCATTCAAGTTGACGCCCGAGGATGAACGACAGATTGCCGAGGATGCAGAGGTTGGCGACCCCGACGGAGGCCTCGATGTTCATGATGGTCTTCCTGCCGGTGCGGATGCCTTCGAACCAGTCCTCCTTGTGGCCGGGGCTCTCGTACACTTCTCTGGCATCGGCTGGGGGTTCCCATTCACGGGCTTTGCGTTCGGCCCAGGTACCGCCATCACCGCCCCAGTGCGTGAAGGTGCCTTTCGTACCGTGATAGACGGCGCCATAACCGGGCCGGATGATCTTGTCCTCGTCCGCGTCGCGTGGTTCCGGTGGCGGGGCGTTGTCCGGGTGCTGGCTCCAGGTCATGGTCCAGTCAGGATTCTTGAACGTATAAGTGACGTCCATCTCGACGGCGCTGTCCCACAGCCCACTCGGCGGTGAGGTGCCCTTAGCTTCTACCGTGACCGGCCCGGTGCCGTCCGCGCCCATCCACCACATCGCACAGCTCATGACGTGCGCCCCGCGATCACGGATCTGTCCGCCGCCGGATTCGAGGATCCAGCGGAAGGTTCCGTGGCAGTAGCGCCGGTTGTACGGCCGCCAACGCAATGGGCCGAGCCAGAGATCCCAGTCCAGTTCAGGAGGTGGCTCGCTGTCGGGGACGGGGTTCCTGTCGATCGGGCTGGGATAGTGGAAACAGGCGACGTGATCGATGTCCCCGATTGCGCCGTTGGCGAGGTAGCGATGGGCAAGGTACGCTTCCGGCTGCGAACGGCCCTGCGAGCCGACCTGCACGGCGATGTTGTTGTCACGGGCGGCCTTGATCATGGCCTGGCCTTCCTCAATGGTGCAGCACGCGGGCTTTTCGACGTACACGTGCTTGCCCGACTCGGCAGCGTGAACCATCTGGACGGCGTGCCAGTGATCGGGTGTGGCGATGACGACGGCGTCGATGTCCTTGCGTTCGAGGATGTAGCGGTAGTCGCGGTAGACGTCCGCCTGAGGGCCGGCGTTCTCCGATGCTTTGCGGAGGCGGTTCTCGTCGATGTCGCACACCGCCGCCACATGGACTTCGCCCTTCTTCATGCGGCGAACCATGTCCTTGAGATGGTGCGTACCCATGCCGCCAAGACCGATGTGGGCGGTGGTCAGCCTGTCGTTCGGGCCGGGGCGGCCTTTGGAGGCGAGAATGCCGGAAGGCAGCAGATACGGGGCACTTATGGCGGCACCGGCGGACTTGAGCAGCGTGCGGCGCGGGATGCCTGAACGGTGACGAGTCATGGTTATTTTGCTTTCTGATCACGAAGTGTACGAATGTCGTCCGTCGCATGGCGAACTCCAACAGCGTATCACGACCGCCGCGCGGCGTGCAAGTTTTCATGTGATGCGACCGCTTTCGGATAGAATGGTGCTCCTGGCTTGTGCGATTGCTGTGGACAAAGTTTCAGCGCCGAATTGAGAAGACTCGAGATGATGCGAACAATCGTCATGTGTGGCGCGGTGTGGGGAGTGATGTGGATCATGAGTGATGCGAAAGGGCAGGATTCAGGAAACGCGTCGGCACTCGACTGGCAGGCGAGCGGCACACAAGGCGCGGTGGCTGCCGGTGGAAGCGAAGCCGCGGCCGCGGGGCTGCGGATTCTTAAGAACGGCGGAAACGCCGTGGACGCCGCCGTGGCGACCATCCTGGCGCTGTCGATTACGGACTCGGACCAGTTCTGCTTCGGCGGCGAGGTGCCCATCATGGTCTACTCCGCCGAGCGCGGCGTTGTGGAAGTGCTGAGCGGCCAGGGTGTGGCGCCGCGGCTCGCAACGCGAGATTATTTCGCGAACAAGGGAAGCATCCCGGGTGAAGGTGTGGAACCGGCGGCCGTCCCGGCGGTGTTGGACGCGTGCACGACGGCGCTGGAGCGCTACGGCACCATGAACTTCGCGTCAGTGGTCGCGCCGAGTCTCGAAGTGCTGGATCGGGGAGATCAACCCTGGCACGGGGACCTGGCGAAGTCGCTTCGGCAGTTGGTCGCTGCCGAGGGAAGAATCGAAGATCGACGCCGGGGTCTGCGACTCGTGGCGGACTGTTTCTACCGCGGCCCGATCGCGCGTGAGCTGGATCGATGGTCACGCGCCAACGGGGGTCTGTTGCGCTACAGCGATCTGGCCACGCACGTCACCCGCATCGAAGAACCGCTGTACGTGGATTACCGGGACCATCGCGTCTTCAAGTGCGGGCCGTGGACGCAGGGGCCGTACCTGCTGCAAACGTTGCGGCTTCTGGAGCAGAATGATCTCGCAGCGATGGGGCAGGGCTCGGCGGACACGATCCATGCGATCGTCGAGGCGATGAAGCTCGCGCTGGCCGATCGCGACGTGTACTACGCCGATCCGTTGTTTGAAGAAGTGCCGATCGCAGCCTTGCTTTCGGAACGCTACATGCAATTGCGTCGGCCGTTGATCGACATGAGCAACGCCTCCATCGTGCTTCGTCCAGGCGATCCGGTGGCGGGAGAAGCGTTGCTGAGGAGTGCGAATGTGAGAATCGGTGCCGATGCTGCCGAACAGGACACCACCACCTGCCTGACTGCCGATCGCTGGGGCAACGTGGTCGCGGCCACGCCGAGCGGGTGGGGCGGCGTCATAGCGGGCAAGACCGGGATTCAACTGGGCACGCGCTTGCAGAGCTTCAATATCTGGGAAGGGCACCCGAACTGCATCGAGCCTGGCAAGCGGCCACGTATCACGCTCACGCCCACCCTTGTTTTCAAGTCCGGTAAACCGGTACTGGCGATCAGCGTGGCCGGGGGAGACGGACAGGATCAGGTGACGCTGCAGATGCTGATCAACGCGATCGACTTTGACATGCCCGCCGATGAGCTGGTGACGGTACCCCGTTTCGACACCAGCCACCTCGTCGGATCGTTCCGGCAAACGACACCGAAATTGGGCAGCCTCCAGTTGTACGAGGCGTATCCGGCGGCGGTGATCGACGATCTCAAGGCGCGGGGCCATCGCGTGGAACTCACCTCGCCTCCGCTCCATGAGCCCATTGCCCTGACCATCGATCCGGAAACAGGACGGATGCACGCCGCCGGGGATCCCGAGGCAAACCGCCACGCAGCGGCGTACTGATCTCTGATCCCATACATCTCACACTGAATATCTCCATCCTACCGGAAGCGACCCGCCTGCAAACGTTATGGGGCGGTGGGGACTATTTCGCGTTTTTTTTCCAGGTGTGGGGAAAGGTTCGCAGCCTGAGATCGCAATAGAGAGTGACAGCTCACGTTTAGGTGGCAACGCTGCGTATTTCGTTGCCGTTCGGGGCATTGGCACGATTTATGCATTTGGCGAAAGGTGAGACGGGTTTCCCGGGTCTTGGGAAACGGGAGAGCCTCAATACGAAGGGAAGCCCGTCTCGCTTTTTGCATCAGCGCCAGGGCAGGCGAAGGGAATGGATCACGACAGCGACGATCCAAACCCACGAAGGAGACGTTCGATGCAGTTGGTACTGACATATCAGGAGCAGGATGTGGACAAGGTCTTGCAGACGTCGATGACAGCTGGAGAAGACACGGCTATCCCAGTGCTGGAACCGGGTGTTTTCGTCCCGGATTCCGGGCTCACGCCCGTGCGCGAACTGGCACGGCTGTTGGGCTTGCTGGACGAGGGGGATGAGCCATCCGATGCTTCGCAGCGGCGCAAGCAAGACTGAAAGATCGATTTCGTTCTTCACCTTGTCATGAGGTGTGGACGAGCAAGGGGGGCTTGGGGTTGGGCGATGGAACCGATGGGTTTCGTCGCCCTCCCCTTTTCATGGGGTGGCATAAGCTGGATGTCACCCAGGTGTCGGGGTATGGTAATGCGGTCTTGAAGATACCGTGCGGATCGAGGCAGGGCGTCGGTGAACCGGCGGTATCGTTGTGAGTACCTCAGTCCATCGTGCCGTGTGAGGGAGGCCGCCGCCATGCCGAAAATCAGTGCCTTTGCCGATGAAATCGGCCCTGATCCCAAGGAACAACTGGATGCGTTGGACGCCATTCACGTGAAGTGGATCGAGCTTCGCGGGGTAAAGGGCGTCAATGTCATGAAGTTCTCAACCGAACTGTGTGAGGAACTGCGATCGATGTACGCCGCACGCGGATTCGGCGTGAGTGCCATCGGGTCGCCCATCGGGAAGATCAAGCTCGACGCGGATCTCGACCAGCACTTCGACGACTTCAAGCACGCGGTCGATCTGGCGGAGTTTTTCAGCGCGAGGTTCATCCGGATTTTCAGCTATTATCCGCCGGAAGGTAAATGCATCGCCGACTACCGCGAGCAGGTCGTGGACCTGATGGCAATGAAGCTGGATTACATCCAGGGGCGGGATGTCACGCTGGCTCTCGAGAACGAGTCACACCTCTTCGGCGCCGTGCCCGAAAGGTGCGCCTACCTGCACGCGGCGTTGCCGTCGAAGCAACTCGTTGCTGCATTCGATCCCGCCAACTTCGTGAACATGAACGTGCAGAATGTCTTCAAGACTGCCTGGTTACCATTGCGCGAAAACGTCAATTACATCCATATCAAGGATTTCAAGTACGGCGAAACAGAGCATGCCGTGCCCGCAGGTGAGGGGGACGGCTGTTTTCCGGAGATACTCGCGGATGCCGCCAGCCGGGGTTACGACAACTTCCTCGCTCTCGAACCGCATCTGGCGAAGGCGGAGCATTCGACGGGCGTGACCGGGCCGGACCTGTTCAAGGTCGCGGCCGATGCCCTGAGGAAGATCTGCAAGCAGGTCGGGTGGGACGTTTGACTTCGTCGAGTATTGAGCCGTGATGGAGATCCGAACACAGTTTCTGGTCGCGAAGGAAGGCGAGGTCGAGCCGCTGCCGCTGGTCTTGCGTGCGTTGATTACATCGGACGGAACTGTTCCATCCTACGACGCTGTGAACGCCGCCCTGGGATTGTCGGTGACGCCGGTGGCGGTGAAAGCCGTCGACGACCTTTCCAGGTGGCCGGCCTATGGCCGGGACTTCCATCTCGCGCCGGTCGCTTCCATGCTGGGTCTCCATCTGCGTCATCTTCATCCTCCGGATGTCGGGCTCGACATGAGCCGTGCCGACGAATTCGACCAGCACTTCGAGTTGAGCTACCGCCCTTTGATCCAGCGTGCCCTGGAGAACGATCAACCGGTCATCGCGTGGCGGGGGTGGGAGGATGAAACGCTTCCATCGTGGGGCGTGGTGACGGGCATGTCCGGGAGAATGTTCACGGGATGTATGGCAGGCACGGGCAAGACATACGTACTGACCGGCTCCGCCTGGCAATGCTATGTTGTGGAGAGGCAGGAAAAGACTGCCGTTGACGAGGTCGACCTCGCCACCGCTGCCCTGCGTCATGCCGATACGATGCTCCAGGTCGGCATGCTGCAGGCGGAGGCCGGCAGGGCGGTCGGGGATGTCCTGCTTGGCGACGCGGCGCACCTCCACTGGCGCGGCTGGTTGGAGACCAGCGATCCGAAGCAGTCCGACGTCAATCTCAACCGCTGCCGCCGCTACGCCGAGTTCCTCAGTCACGGGCGGATGTCGGCCAAGCGCTTCTGGGGGGAGATTGCCGGTCGGCTTCCGAGCGAGTACTTGCCGATGGAACCTGAAGAGGCCGAAACGCTGGCGTCCGCATGTGAGGAGGGTTGGATGTACAGCCAGGAGATTGTGCGCACCCTGGATGCCCTGAGCGGAAGAGGGCCGGAAGAGACACTGGCGATGATCCTTCCCAAGCTGGATGAACTGCGTGAAGGAGAAAGCAAGGTCCGGAGTTGCATTCGCGAACTGGCGGGCCGCTTGAAGTCCTGACACGGTCATCGTGCCGTATGGGGGCGATAGGGATGATCCGAGCCGGATCGGGTATGATCACTGGGGATGTCGGGAAATCCTGCTAGAATGGGATGGAATGTCCCCGCTTGATGAACGTAGGACTGATCTGAAGGAGCCTGGATTGACCTCTCTGACGGTGCTGGAATCGAATCCCCCGAATGGCGGGCGTCGCCTGCCTCCCTGGTTGAAGCGTCCTCTGCCGAGCGGCGGGGGTATGGCCCAGACGCGCCGCGTCGTGTCGGACAGTGGTGTCGCGACGGTGTGTGAAGAAGCGCGCTGCCCGAACCTGACGGAGTGCTGGGCCCACAAGACCGCAACGTTCATGATCCTCGGTGAGGATTGCACGCGGCGATGCGGATTCTGCGCGGTGAGCACGAAGCGCCCCGAGCCACCCGAACCGGACGAACCCGAGCGGCTGGCGGAGGCGGTGGAGAAACTCGGCTTGCGTCACGTGGTCATCACCGCCGTCGCCCGGGACGATCTCGCCGATGAAGGTGCGGGTCATTTTGCCGCGTGTGTCCGCGAGGTCCGCCGGCGAAGACCGGAAGCCACGATCGAAGTCCTCCCCGCCGACTTCCATGCCAAACCGGAGTTGGTCGGCTTGCTCTGCGACGCCGGCCCGGACGTCTACAACCACAACATCGAAACGGTGGAGCGGCTATCCCCGAAGGTCCGCCCGCAGGCCAAGTATCGCCGGTCGCTCGAGGTCCTTCGGCTGGTCAAGGAAATGCATCCGCGCATGCCGACCAAGAGTGGCATCATGGTCGGCCTCGGGGAGACGCGCGAGGAGTTGAACCGGACACTCTGCGATCTGCGCGCGATCAACTGTGACGTGGTGACCATCGGTCAGTACCTGCAACCCACGCCGCAGCACGAGCCCATCACCCGCTTCTACGACCCCTCCGAATTCGAGGAGTTGGCGGACGAGGCGCGGGAACTCGGCTTCCTCGGTGTCGCTTCAGGACCCTTCGTGCGCAGCAGTTATAACGCCGCCGATGTCTACGAGAAGGTGCGCGGCGCGGTTGACTAAACATGGATGTGAAAACCAAATTCGGTGGCCGCTTTATCGTCTTCGACGGGCCTGACGGATCGGGCAAAGGGACTCAACTCGCCCGATTGCGCGATGCGCTCCTCGCCGAAGGGATGGAAGTCGTGACCGCCAAGGATCCGGGTGGCACCGAGATCGGCGACCAGATCCGGGCCCTTCTCCTGCACCGCGACCTGTCCGATATGGACGTGCGTTGCGAAACTTTCCTCTTCATGGCGTCGCGCGCCCAATTGCTGGGCGAGGTGATCGAGCCGGCACTCGAGGCGGGCAAGGTTGTGCTGTGCGACCGGTTCATCTCGTCCACCTGTGCCTACCAGGGCGCTGCGGGGTACGACCCCAAGCGCGTGATCGAACTCGGTCACTATGCAGTGGGGAAGTCCTGGCCGGATCTCACGCTCATTATCGACGTTCCCGTGGAAAAAGGATTCGAACGGATCGGCCGCAAGCTGACCGGCGGGCGGAAGAAGCGCAAGTCGGAAGAACCCCAGGGCCTGCTGATCAGCGACGCGCTGCCGGATGCCATGGAGAAGCGCTCGGTCAAGTACCATCGCAAAGTGAGAGAGACCTATCTGAACCTGCCCGCCGAATACCCCGGCACAGTCGAGATCGTGGATGGTGATGGCGACGTCGACAAGGTGCATGCTCGCGTCCTGGAGGTGCTCGCACGTGTCGATCTTTGATGTCGAGCATCAGCCCCGGGCACACCGTATTCTGCAGCGTGCACTCACCTCGGACCGCATGCCGCACGCGTACATTTTCGCCGGGCCCGAGGGGGTCGGCCGCGAATTGATGGCGATCAAGCTGGCCCGGGTGATTCTCTGCGGGCAACCCGTTCAGCGGAAGACGAAAGATGCGCGAATCGGGCTGGACGAGGGAAGGGATGCCTGCGGTGAATGCGGGGATTGCCGGATGGTCGAGGCGGGTACGCACCCGGACCTGTTCTCCATTTACCGCCAACTCAACCGCCAGCATCCCGACGCCACGATCCGTAAGCAGAAGGCGCTCTTCCTTGGCGTGGACATCATCCGCCACTTCCTGGTGGATCGCGGCATGATGAAACCCTCCCAGGGGCGGGCCAAGGTGTTCATCGTGCGTGAGGCGGAACGCCTGAACGACTCCTCGCAGAACGCGTTGCTCAAGACGCTGGAGGAACCGCCACCGGCGACCTTCCTCTTCCTGATCTCGTCGGGACTCGACCGGTTGCTCCCGACGACCCGCTCGCGCTGCCAGCAGGTCCAGTTCCAGGCGCTGCCGCGTGAATTCATCGAGTCGCGGCTCCTCGCGGAGGGGGCGATCGAACGTGCCGAGGCGAGCTACGCCGCGCACGCGTCGGACGGGAGTCTCGGGCAGGCAATGCGGCTGGTGCAGGACGGGGTGTACGCGATGAAACGTGCCTGGGGCGATCGCCTCGCCGAGTTGTTGGATCCCGGCAGCCGCGTCGCGCCGATTGAACTGGCCAAGCCGTTCATCGAGGACGGACGCACGCTGGGGGCATGTGTGGCCCAGCGCGATCCGGATGTCTCCGATACGGACGCCGCCCGGGTGGGACTGCGGACGCTTCTGGGTGTGCTCTCCTCGTTCTACCGCGAGGCGATGCACATCGGTCTTGGCTCGACGCTGCCGAAGGTGCATGACGACCAGCCGAATGTCGTGGACCTGCTGCAACGGATCCATTCGGATTCCGGACTTCTCGTAGCGCTTCGCGAACTGTCGTCGGCGGAAACCAGTTTGAATCGCAACGCCAATCTCGACCTGACCTTTGAGAAGCTGTTCATCCGGCTGGCACGAGCGGGTCGTCTTGTCCACGCCGCGTAAGCACAACTCCGCCATTTCCGTCCTTATCTTGTTCGACCGGCTTACTTGAGTTACGTTGAGTGTGCCGCGCCATACGCCTGAGCGCCACGGCCGCGCCCTGAAGAGGATCCCATGAGCAGCCGGGTGAACTGACAACCGAATCGGGTAGACACGGAAAGGATACGAACGATGACGACATGGAGTCTGGCGGCGTGGGTGGTTCTGGCGATTGCAGTGGATGAAACTCCCTCGGAATCGCAGGCGGACCCCACCTCGGAAACCCAGACGGTCATGATTCAATTGGCCGATCGCGAGCCGGGACCCCGCAAGCAGGAACCGACGTTTATGGCACGGTTCACGGCGGAGGATCTTCGGCTGCTGCTCGAGGAGCAGACGGATCTCTTCCCGATCCCGATGCAGATGGAAAGCCAGAAGCGGGCGCTGGCCGGTGCGCTCGAACTCATTGCCATGGGGGAGCTTCTCGCGGAGGTCGAGCCCTGGCTTCGGGAGCAGATGGGAACACACTACGATCCCGCCACCAGCTTGATTCGTGTGCCGGTTCCCGAGTCCCAGCAGGTGAAGATCGATATTCAAGTCGGAGACGGCCGGATCTACCAGGGGCCGGATACCGAGGTGATCGGCTTTCTGCTGAACGACGTCACGATGGAACAGTATCTGCGCGTGGCGATCCGCCTGATGCAGAAGTCGAGGCAATTGCTCGATACGGGGAATGTCATCTATGACCGAACCGCCGGGGGCTATTACCGCCTCATGGCCGAACGCGAAGTATCCCGAATCGTCTCCGCCTCGGAATCGGCGGAACAAGCAGAGTTGGAGCGCGAGAAAGTTCGCAAGCAGGTCGGCGAATCGCTCGGCGTCTACGATCCCAAGACCGACGAGTTCAGCGGTGTGCCGAAGTGGGTCAAGGAGTCCCGCCGCTTCACGTACATTATCCAGAATGGACAGTTCATCGAACGCCTCCAACCTGTTGTCGACGGGATCAACAGGCGCATGCAGGCCGCCGGGTTTCAGCCGCCATCGCCCCTGGACCAGGCGGGAATCTACTATGATCCGGACCTCGAGGATGTGGAGATCGTCCTTCCGAAGCCGATCATGGAGAAGTTCCTCGAAGCCGCCGACTCGCTCGAGCAGCGCATGGCCGAAGAGGCGGTCATCAGTATTGAGGCCGTGCGGCTCACGGACCGGGACATCGTCGACGGTGCCCTGGCCATGCGTTTGAACACGGACGCACAGGGTGTGCACGACGTCAACGAGTTCAATACGACGCGCGTTCGGCGCGAGCTGGGCTTGAACACCCTGCTGGCGGTCGCGAATCAGCAGCTCCAGATCGAGACGCTACAGGCGATCGAAGGGGGCAACATTCCCGCCGGTGTCGATCCGATTCAGATCCTGCCGCCGCAGTTACCGCCTCTCAATACCGAGCGGACCTTTACCACGGTGGGAAGCAACTTCTCGATCGGTGCGGATGATATCTTTTTCGACGGACGCGAGCAGACGTACGGGTTCAGCTACATCAGTCCCGACGGTGTGCAGCACACCGTCGGCCTGCAGGTGGTGGACAGTCTGCGGGAATTCTGGAGCCGCATCGAACGCAATCTGATTGTCCACAAGATCAAGAAGACCGATTCGCCCACCCCGTTCAGTGTCCCCGTCGGCCCGGAGACCAAGGCATTTGAAGGCATTGCCGCTCTGATTTCCCAGGAGAATCAGCAGCTCGTCGTGGCCACAGGGACCGGGGCCATCAGTGAGATCAGTGCGACGGCGGGGACGTGGTTGATCATCAAGGACTTCCAGATTGCCCCGACTCCGGGATCGTCGACCGCATTATCGGAAGACGAGCTTGACGTCATCCGCGATAAGGTGCTGATGACCATGTTCCTGCGGGATCCGATGGTCTCCGTGGAGGACAAGACCCGCCTCGTGGACACGGACTCGAGCGAGAAACTCAGCGCGATGCTGGAGAGCATGCTGGTCATGCGCGAGGAACAGCCGATTCGCCCGGGACGCAACGTGGACAGCTATCAGCGCGTGTACGACCGCCGGTACGAAGTCACGCTGGAGAACGCCGCCGCCCGCAAGAAGGAACTGAACACCGTCATCACGCTCTCGTTCTATTCAAGCCAGGGTAACATCGTCGCCGCCCCGGGCTCGACGCAGCTCGGCGATGCGAACGATCTGACGTCGTTCACGACCGAGCTGCGTCCCAACATCGTCACGCCGATCTCGTCCTTCTTCACCAAGAGAGGCCAAGGGTCCAAGGGGACTTCACCGTTAACCGGCGTCGCCAAGGGCGAGTCGAAGGATGAGGAAAAGAGCATGACGCACCTGCTGATTCGTGCCCGTTTTCCTAGCGTTCAACGCGAAAGGCTGGATCTGGACGAAGGGCGCTACCTGGGCTATTTCGAACTGCCGATCGGCAAGGAACCGAACAGTTCGGTGGATCTGCCCTTCCTGTCGAGTTCGGATCATCCCCTGGAACGATTATCGCGGATGCGCGTGGGGCTGATGTTCGAGATCCTGCAGCGCGAGAAGGTTCGCCGCCCGCTGGATCTCGTGAATCCCAACGCCTTGGGCGGCAAAGTGCCCATCGATGTTTACGAAATGGCGACGACACGTTTGCTCATGAACCGCCGGTTGATCGCGGATTCGCCCAATGCGTCGCAGACGCTGGCGGCGGAGTTTCGCGACCGGTTCATCGTGGAAGTACGGACGCTGCTCGAGTATGACGAGGATTTCTTCGCCGCGCCGAACTTCGCGCTGCGCAACATGGATCACTGGAACAACTCGGAGAAGATTATCGTCGCCCTCAACACGAGCACCGACAAGTTCGCACTGAGCCGATTCATCGATATCGTGGATGAACTGGGGGAGATCCTGATCCCGGACACGTACGTCGAGGATTACCTGGCGTACTCGCCGTCCAAGGTATTCGGCGGCCATGAATTGTATCCATTGACGGAGGATCAGATTCGCCTGCTGCGTCGCGATGTGGCCAATCACTACATGCGGTTCCAGGAATTGTATGGTGACGCGTTCCTCGAGGCGGCGTCCATGATCCTGGGGACGGGCACGTACCGGGCCGAGAATGTCCGGCAGTTGAAGAGGTCGCCCCTGGACTGTTACCAGGACCTGGTCGTGTACAACCGAAGCGGCCAGGCGATGGCGGAGGCTGTACTGTTCGAGGAGGGGATGGAGCAGTTCATGATCCTCAAGAACGGCGGCTACGGCGGCGGTCTCTTCGAGAAGTCGCTCAAGACGCTGGAAGACATGCCCAAGGAGTACCGCCAGTTCGCCATTCGCGGCCGCGACATCGTCGAAGCCATCGAATGGTGGTGATAACAGGCCATCGCTGACAGGCGCTATGCATGTTCGATGTCATGAAGCATGCGGAGCACATCCCTATCTCCCCATTTGGAAAATGAAACAAGCCCGCAGGCGAGCGTTCGCCGGCGGGCTTGGTGATGTCAATGTGATGTCGTGACCCGCGGGATCACTTCATCCACTTCGCGGCAGCTTTCTTCAGCTTGGGCGCGATGTCTTTCTTCTCCCAGGTAAATCCGCTGCCCGTGCGGCCGAAGTGGCCGTTGCGGGCCGTTTCCCGGTACACCGGACGCAGCAGCTTGAGGTGCGCGATGATCTCCGCCGGTCGCAGCGGGAAGTGATCGCGAACCAGCTTGGAGATGGTGTTCTCGTCAATGGCGCCCGTGCCGAACGTATCCACATGGACGCTGACGGGCTCGGGGTAGCCGATGGCGTAGGCGAGCTGCACTTCACACTGCTCGGCCAGCTTGGCGGCCACGATGTTCTTGGCGATGTAGCGGCCCATGTACGCGGCGCTGCGGTCCACCTTGGAGGGGTCCTTGCCGCTGAACGCGCCGCCGCCATGACGTCCGCGTCCACCGTAGGTGTCCACGATGATCTTGCGTCCGGTCAGGCCCGAGTCGCCGTGCGGTCCGCCGATGACGAATCGCCCGGTCGGGTTGATCAGGAACTTGATGCGGTTCGACCACAGGTCCGCCCGCTCCGCCTGAATCACCGGCTTGACGACCTTGTTGATGATTTCCTTTCGGGCGGCGTCGGTCATGTCGCCGTTGCGTCCGACGACGGCTTCGGTGTGCTGCGTCGAGAGCACGACCGTATCGATGCGCTGCGGCTGACCGTCCACGTATTCCACGGTCACCTGGCTCTTGCTGTCGGGGCGGAGCCACTTGATCTTGCCTTCATCGCGCAGGTCGGTGATCTTCTCCACGAGGCGGTGCGACAGGTGGATCGGCAGGGGCATCAGCGCCTTGGTCTCGTTGCAGGCGAAGCCGAACATGAGGCCCTGGTCGCCGGCGCCCTGTTCCTTGTGCATGCCCTTGCCCTTGGAGACACCCTGGCTGATGTCCTCCGATTGGGAATGCAGCGAGCGCAGAACGGCGCAACTGCGGTAGTCGAAGCCGGTGGCGGAGTCGTCGTAACCGATCTCCTTGATCGTTGCACGGATGGTGTCTTCCGCGTTGTTGAGGGCCGTGATCGCCTTCTGATTGTGAACCGTCACCTCGCCGGCGACGACGACGAGCCCGGTGGTCACCAGCGTCTCGATGGCGGCGCGGGCATTGGGGTCGGGTTTGAGCAGGCTGTCGAGCAGGGCGTCGGAGATCTGGTCGCAGACCTTGTCGGGATGCCCCTGGGAGACCGATTCAGATGTAAAAAGATATTTTGAACTCTTGGAACCTCTTGCCACGTCGTGTCCTTTCCAACTGGTCGAATCGTGCTGCCGCGTCTCGGCGGCATCGTGCGCTGTCGATGCGCACGTCATGCTTGGCCTTTAAACGAGGCAGAATGATAGGTTAAATGCCGAAGGGTCTCAAGTATCGCCGATATGATCGAGTCCGGTGACCCCTTGAAGGTAGCGGACCAGATAGCCCCGTTGGATGAACAAGTCCAGGGCCTCGACCGTCAGATCGTGGTCCATGCCCCAGATGCAGCAGCGCTGATCGTTCATGTCGACGTCCATCTGGATCAGCAGGGTGTGATCGATGGCCAGGGCATAGGGCAGTTCCTCGTACAACATGCCCGAGAGCTTGTTCACGCCCGGGCCTCCGAAGGAGATCGTCGGCAGGGCGGTCAATTGCGAAGTGTTCAGATAGAGGACATCCGTGATCACCCGTGTCTGCCAGGCGGACTCGGCTTGTTCGAGGAGCCGTTGGGCTTCCTCCGACAGGCGGTACGCCAACACGCGGTCTTTCTTTTCCGCGCGGAGACTGATGCCGACGACGATCAGGATGGTTTGTTCCAGATCCAGTTCAGCCATGGTGGACGGAATTATAACACCAAGCCGTGAAGGCGGGCGAAGATCGCCTTGCCTTCCGAGCGGGGGTGGGCTACGGTCCAAACGAGGTTTGACAGGCAGATACACACGAACAGTGACAGGTCGGGAGCGAAACCCATGCGTGATTCAAGACTGGACAAATTGGCGGAAGTGCTGGTGCGGTACTCGGTCGGCGTGAAGAAGGGGGACCTGGTTCGCCTGTCCGGGCCGGTTGTCGCACTTCCGCTGGTCCGTGCCCTCTACCGAAGGGCGCTCGAAGCCGGGGGGCATCCGTACCTGAAGCTGGTCGATGACGCATGCACGGATAGCTTCTACGAGGTCGCCACCGATGAGCAGCTCGGCTTTCAGAATCCGTTGGCGATGACCGAGATCGAGACGATCGACTGCAGCATCGGCATCTGGGCCGACGAGAACACCAAGGCCCTGACACGGGTCGACCCGGCCCGGCAGTCCCGCGTCAGCCAGGCCCGCAAGCCCATCATGGAGGTCTTCATGAAGCGGGCGGCGTTGGAAGGCGATGAGAAGCTTCGCTGGTCCGGGACGCAGTACCCCTGCCAGGCCTCGGCGCAGGATGCGGAAATGTCGCTCGCCCAGTACGAGGACTTCGTCTTCCGGGCCGGCCTGCTTCACCTCGACGATCCGGTCTCCGCCTGGGAAGCCATCGCCGAACGCCAGCAGCGTGTCTGCGATCACCTCGCCCAGGCGAAGGAAATCCACTTTCAGACGCCGAATGGAACCGATCTGCGATGCAGCATCGAGGGCCGGCACTGGATCAACTGCGCCGGCCATGAGAACTTTCCCGACGGGGAAGTCTTTACCGCCCCGATCGAGGATTCCACCGAGGGCGTTGTCTGTTACAGCTTTCCCGCCGTTCATCACGGCCAGGAGGTGCACGACATCCGCCTGACGTTCAGGAATGGGCGGGTCGTTGATGCCTCGGCGAGCAAGGGGGAAGACTTCCTGATCCAAATGCTCGATCAGGACGATGGGGCGCGGACACTCGGTGAGTTGGCGATCGGCACCAACTACGCCATCACGGAATACACGAAGAATACCCTGTTCGATGAGAAGATCGGCGGGACTTTCCACGCCGCGCTGGGCGCGGCCTATCCGGAGTCCGGCGGTACGAATTCGAGCGGCCTGCACTGGGACATGGTGTGCGACCTACGCCGTGGCGGCACGGTCACGGTCGACGGCGTAGTCATCAGTCGCGACGGCGTCTTTCTGCAGGACGACTGGCCGCGTCCGGAGTCAAGCACGTGAGATTTGTCCGGCGGGGGGAGCGGGAGGGGAAAGAGCTGCTTTGCGTGGAATCCGGGACGTGTGTTGCCTGTGACTTCAAGCGCGTAGGGTTTCAGGTGCGTATTTCGCCCAGGGCCCCAGCCCAGAGTGAAACCCCAGAGTGAACCTCAGGTCTCGATACCAACGGCATGGCGTCCGCGGCGACGCTGACGCTTGAGCACGTTGCGACCCTTCTTCGTCTTCATGCGGGCGCGGAAGCCCTGCTTGCGGATACGCTTGATACGACTGATTTTCTTGGGGTAATGCATCATCCACCTCGGCTGCTTGACACAGGGCGGCGCAGCCGCCGTCGCCCATTTCGACAAAGACCGGGTAGTATAACAAAATCCAGGAGGGATGCCAAATCCGACTCAGGGGGCGATCTCCACCGCCCGGCTGAGGTGATTGGCGTTGCCCTGGGCGTCGAGTACCCGCAGGGCCAGCCGGTGCTCCCCGGCGTCCAGGTCGGTCAACGTCAGCGTGACCGACTCCATGGGGGCGTCGAAGATGTCGTCATCGGCGGCCAGGGGAATCCAGTCACTGCTGCTGTCCAGCGTGTAGCTGGCATCGACGACGTTGGAAAGCTCGTCTTTGAACGTGGCCTGCAGGGTCACCGAATCGTCACCGGTCGATTCCATCCGCTGGATGGTGATCTCCGGTGAGGTGTTGTCCACGGTGATCGTCTCGCTCAGCCGTGTCTCGGAAAGGGAACGCTCGGGAGGGTTACTCTTGGAGTCCTTGGCCTCGACGCGTAGTTCGTACTTGCCGTCGGAGACGGTGCGCGTGTCCCAGAGAACGAAATTCTCTTCCTGTTCCTTGGCCATGCGGATCCAGCGCGCATCGCCCGCCTGCCGGAAATAGACGTTGTAGATCAGGTCATCCTTGTTGGGATCTTCCGCCTCCCAGATGGCCGCCCACAGGTGATCGGGCTCAGGCAGCGCGCCTTGCTGGGTATTCCGCCGCGCCATGGCCTTGACCTTGGCGGGGGCCTTCGGATGCTTGGCAGCCTCGCTGATCGGGATCGCTTCAAAAGACTTCAACTGCGGCGGGCGATTCTCTTCGACGTACGTAATCTTCAGGTGGCGAAGATTCGGTGTTTTTTCGGGAACGGTGCTCTTGAGCGTCAGCCGGTATTGCAGGAAACGCGCCCCCGGCGAGGCGATTTGCTGCGGCGTGGCGGCGTTGGATTCGGAAGACCAGTCATCCCAGCCCTCGGATTCCTCATCCTCCACGTTGCTGCTGCGTGTCGCCACGGTCAGCGTCGTGCCCTCGGGAACGTCGGCCTTCCAATGGACGCGTCCCCATTTGACGATCTGCTCGGCGTCAATCGGCTTGCTCTGCAGCGTGCCTTCCTCCGCGAAGCCCTCCGAGAGACGCACCAGCCGGACCTCGTTTGCGCTGCCCAGCACCAACTCGCCGTCGGGCAGGAAAAGCAGGGACGTGGCCTGCGATGGTTCGATTTTCGCGATCATGGTAATCCGGTTTTCCACCGGTGATATCGCGTAGATGCGTCCTTCGTCACCGGTGGCGGCATAGAGCGTGCCATCATTCTCGGCCAGGTCGAGAATCATGACCGGCTCGCGGAAGACCTCCGTCACGAAACCGTCGGTATCGATGCGATAGACGGCATTGCCCTGGGCCTTGTCCTTGGCGGAGACGGGCTTGCCGACGACGGTCGGCTTCTTGGGCTTTTCATTCTCGCTGTCGGACTCCTCATCCTCCGGCTGGGTGGTGGTGGAATCGCCGTTGGAGGCCTGAGTCTCGGGCTTGCCTGCGGGTTTGTCGGCGACGGTGCGACCGGGCTTGGCCTGATCCCCGGCAGCGGTGGCGGCATAAATGTTGCCTTCATCATCCACGACGATGGAACTGATCTCCTCCTCCTTGGCATCATACATGACATAAAAGTTGCCGCCCTCCGGGGCTACGCGCACCACCAGCCCGTCACCGTCCGTACCGGTGTAAAGCATGCCGTCGGTGCCGAAGGCCAGGCAAAGCAGGTTCTTCGGCTTGAGATCGACCAGTTCGCGGGACTCCTTGCCGTCGGCATCGATGACATAGAGCTTGCCTTCGGTACCCGTGGCGGCGTAGATCTCGCCTTGCGTCCCCAGTGCCAGATCCCACACGTAGGTCGCCTCTTTCAGTTCATGAAACAGGATGGCCTGGCCCGTTCCGCCGATCCGGTAAATCTTCGCGGACTCGCCTCCGCCGGTGCCTGCAAGAAGCTGTCCTTCCTTGTTGAACAGCAGGGAAAGCACGGTTCCCCCCTCGGGCAATGTGGAGAATTCGCTCACATCATCGCCGTCGAGCTGGTAGATGATGCCTCCCGGTCCCGTGGCGGCGTAAATCTTGCCATCGCCCGCGCGCACGAGGGCGTTGACGACCAGGGACTCTTCGTTCGACAGGCGAAGCTCTTCGATCTTGCGTCCGAGGGTGACCTCACCCAGCGAGGAGACCACGACGTTCTCTGCTTCACAGGCGAGAAAGTCCTTGGGCTGTTCATGCGTCCAGGAAGCGGTCTTGACCGCCAGGCCGGTGGATGTACCGAACGCGAGTCCGATGATGACAGCGGCTGTTAGGGATGCTCTGTTCACTGAGTTAAATCCTCATCATGAGTGTAGCCAATCCGTGAACGATCAGGCCCCGCGGTTGCGCGTGGCGGTCAGGAACTCTCATGCCGCTGCACCTTGATCGCGAAGATACGCTGACCGCGCGGAATGAAATCCAGATCGCGCGTGGCCACGTGCGAGTTTGAGATACTGTAGATGTCGCTGGGCTTGTTCTGCAAGAGGATCTTGCGTTGAAAACCCGGCAGGTCGGGCATTTCCATCTTGCCTATCGCCACCCCCTCGCCCGGCATCTCCATCCGGAAGTAGAGGCGGTCCTCGCGGTACTCGCCCAGCAGGTTGAGCCCCGCCAGCAGTTCCTCGAGGCTGCGTGTTTCAAACAGGTGGGGGCGCTCCGCCTGGAGGGCACGAATCTGCGAGATGGCCGAGCCGACCAGCAGTTTGTAGGTGCCGTCGGGGACATTCTCGGGGATCACGTATTCGTAGCGGGCGTTCCGATACACCGGCTCCTGCATCGCGTGCATCCATGTCGTGTCGAAGACCACGGTCTCGCCGGGCTTGTACGTCGTCTTGGGAATCAGCATGTCGACCAGCGTCGCCATCGATGCGCCCTTGCGGATTTCGACATGAAGCTTCGCACTTTCAAGTTCCGCTTCGCCATAGGGAGAGTTCATCATCGCCGCCACGGGCATCATGGTGTCGAAAATCGCGATGAGCCCCGCATCCTGGCTGGAAATGTTTTTCGTACTGAAGGTGCCGAGACCCTTGAACGTCGTTTCCACCGTGTACTCGATGGTGTGAAAGCGCGGCGGGCTGCTGTGGGCGAAGATGCTCTGCTGTGTGGCCATTCCCAGAAGCTGTGAGGTGAAGAACCATTCCTGAACGAGGTTGTAGTTGTAACTGCGTTCCCCACGCACATCCTGAATAGTGACGTCGAAGGGAACCATCTCCAGCGTGTTGCCCAGCGTTCCGCTGATGGCGGTGTTCTCATCGCCGTAAAGAACACCCACCGGTCGCAGTGCCGCGCCGAGCTTGTTCGATCGCATGACCGAGGGGATCACCGTGTGCACCATACCGGTGGCCATGGGCAGTTCGACCGCGCCCTCGGCGAAGAAGCTGTGACCGAACCCGAGCACGCGGCCGTCCACCACCTCCGTGCAGGTGCCCAGGGCTTCCATCTGCAGATCACCGGTCATCAGAGGCACGCAGATGGCCGAGCCGGGCTCGAGTTTGACCTTCTCTGGGTTCTCAATGAGGCCGGGCACCGCACCGCCGCTTCCCGCCACCGGGACCATGCCACGGCGGGCAAACGGGCCGCGCAGTCGCTCCATGGCCGTGGGGTTGAGGCCGGATACCATGACGGGGGTCTGCAAAGGGCTGAGCTGGTCCCGTTGGGGCCGCTCCGGACGTTGTGCGATTTCCTTGCGAATGGCGTCGTTGAAAATGGCGAACCGGGAACCCTGGGGAGCCGTTTCGTCCATACTCTTGGCAACGATCTCCTCCATCGGGATCGCCCCTCTTCGTGAGGAAGAAGTCCCTGAGCCAGAGACGCCCACGACATCGGAGTTGCGGTCACTGCCCCGAGCCTGCTTCTGCTCCTTCCCCGGACCGCGCACCTTCAGCACGTCGAGCATCTGCTCAATTGGCTGAACGCCGCAGAGCGGATCCTTGTTGAACGTCCATCCATAGGCGATGGCGCCGATCATTCGGGCCTTGCCCGACCCGTCCTCCACATAGCAGGGCGACCCGCTCATGCCGCCAATGATGCCGCTGTGCTCCAGGTTCAGCCCGGAACAGCGCACCAGGATCACGTCCTGATCCGGAGCCCAGGCATTGCTCATGACGCTCACGATTTCGAACTGGAACGTCTCGATCTCGGAGCCCGACATGACGGTGCGGCCATAGCCGGTCATGCCCGCGCGAAGCTCGTCGACGAACATGTACTTCGAACGATCGATCTCGCCGTGCAGGGACGGGGCCGCAACCGACATGGCGAGCAGGAACACGCCTATGGCTCGGCGTCCAGAGATCAACTCCATGCATCCAACTCCTTGTGGAATAGGCTTCAGAAGGGATTCCCGCCTGTATTCAGGCAACACTTTATCCGCGAGAGTATAGGCCTGCAACCGCCCCTGCAGTGGGTGAATTATAAGACGGGCCGCGTTGCTCAATCTTGTCCATTTCCTCGCTTTTACTTAATTTGACCCTAGTGTCGGACGATTGTACCTTATAAAATAGTCATTCGTCGCAGTTCGTATGCGATTTATGGGCATTCGGATCCCTGGCCCTTGGCGAAGCTCGCCCCGATCACCTCGGCCGGAAGGATGCATCCCTTCCGGATTCGTGGTTTTCCGTGCGGATTTCGCCAGCGGCCTGGCAACACATGTCAGGTGAACCGTGATTCAGCAAGAAGACCTGCAGGAACTGCAGGAGCGTATCGGGTATCAATTTCAGACCCCCGACCTCCTCATCGAATCGCTTACCCACGCTTCCATTGCCGATACCCGCCTTCGCAGCAACGAGCGGTTGGAGTTCGTCGGCGATGCCATCCTCGGGATGGTGGTCTGCCAGGAGCTGTACAGCCGCTTTCCGGATTACCTGGAAGGCGAGTTGACCAAGATCAAGTCGGCGGTAGTCTCCCGGCGCGTCTGTGCCCAGATGGCCAAGCGGATCGGTCTGCCGAAGTACCTTCTGCTGGGCAAAGGGATGTGCGGCCGGGCGCAGATGCCGAGTTCGCTCGCCGCCGCCGTCTACGAAGCGATCATTGCCGCCATCTTCCTCGACAGCGGCGACATGGAGGCCACGCGCAAGTTTATCCTGGACACCGCCGGGGAGTTCATCACCCAGGCGGCTGAATCCGAACACCAGCGCAACTACAAATCCCAGCTTCAGCAGTATGCCCAGAAGTCGCTGTCGGCCACACCCGTCTACGACCTGCTCGACGAGAAGGGGCCGGATCACAGCAAGTGCTTCGAGGTCAGCGTCGTCGTCGGGGCGAAGCGCTACGCCAGCGCCTGGGGCCCGTCGAAAAAGGAGGCCGAGCAGAAGGCCGCCTACCTCGCCCTGCGCGAACTCGAGGCCATCGAGCCTTCGGCGGAGTTCGAGCCCGAACTCTTCGAAGCCAGCGAGGCGTAGACCGCCCATTCCGGGTATCATTTCTCGACAGAGGGCAGAAGGTCAGCCCTCAGTGGTTCTCACCATTTGTAAGATGGGTCCTGAAGCATGATTTCGCGCATGATGACCATGCTGCTTGTCAGTCTTGCATGCCTCCTTTCGGGCTGCGCGAGTTCCACGCCGACGACGGTACGTGTGCTGTGCTACAACATTCACCACGGCGCTGGGATGGACGGGCGGATCGATCTGGAGCGGATTGCGAAAGTCATCCAGGATGCGGAGGCCGACCTGGTGAGCCTGCAGGAGGTCGATCGCGGTGTCCGGCGCACCGAGGGCGTCGATCAACCTGCCGTACTGGCGGAACTGACCGGGATGCAGGCGGTGTTCGAGAAGAACATCCCATACCAGGGTGGCGAGTACGGCAACGCGGTGCTCAGCCGGTTCCCCGTGATCCAGCACGAAAACCACTACCTGCCGCAGTCATTTCCCGATGAGCAGCGCGGGCTCTTGGAAGTGCATGTCGGTTTACGGGACGACGACGAAGACTCACGACTGATCTTCTTCGCCACGCACTTCGACTATCGCCCGGACGATGGCGAACGGATGGCGTCGGTGGCCATGTTGCGTGAAGTGGTCGCCGCGCGGGAAGGTCAGCCGGTCATCGTGGCGGGAGATCTCAACGCACTGCCGGAGTCGCGCGTCATCGCCGACGCCACCAGCTTCATGACCGTCGTCTTCGCCGTCGCCGGCCCGGAGGGCTTCACCTTCCCCGCCGATAAACCCGTCCGCCGTATCGACTACATCCTGCACAACAACCACCCCGGACTGCGCTGCGTCGAGACCCGCGTGATCCCCGAACCTCTCGCGTCCGACCATCGGCCGGTGCTGGCGGTGTTCGAGTTTCAACACGAATGAAAGCTCAGATTGGACAGGTGAATTGCAGTGTGCCGGTCAGTCCCCCGGCATCCACTTCTCCCAGCGCTTCGCGTATTCGTCGACATTTTCCTTGGTGATCGCTTCGAGATCGGCGATGTCTTTCTCCGCTGGCGGATTCTTCTCGAAGTGCGTCTTGTCCAGCAGGATCTCGACACTCCGCCAGCCCCACTGGTAGATCTGCTGGGCCAGCAGGACCGGGGCGATGTCCTCGTGGATGTAGGGCAGCGACTCGGGCAGGGCGTCGATGGAGACGATCTTGACGTCGCCATCGGCGAAGGCTTCCTTCTTGCGAATGGCGTCACTGAAGATGGCCCAGCCGCCGATCATCGCCCAGCCGGTGATGTCCGGGTTGGCGTCCTGCACCTCCTCGACCTTGGCGGCGGCGGACTGCGTGTCTTCCTCGTGGTAGTAGATGTCCTTGATGGTGATACCGGGATACTTCTCGGCTTCATCGATGACGCCCTGGGCTCGGATCCGCAGGTTCGGGGCGTTCTGGTTCCCGGCCAGCACCGCCACCACGCCCTTGCCGTCCATCGCTTTGGCCAGTTCCTCCATGACGCGGCGGCCGCACTCGTGATCGTCCACGCCGTGGAAGACGAAGCGCTTCGAGTCGGCAGCGTCGGAATCGAAGCACATCACGGGGATGCCCGCCTCGACCGCCTCGTTGATCGGCTTGGTGACCACAGTGGCGTCGGAGCAACTGATGGAGATGCCGTCCACGCCCGCGAGCATGAGCTGCTCGATATTCGACGCCTGCTGCTGGGCGTCCTCGGTATCCGGCGTCCGCCAGTCGATCTTGATATTCACACCGTGCTTCTCGCCGAGCGCCTTGGCGGCATCCTCCGCCCCGCGCCGGGCGACGGGAAACACGGGGTTGTTGTTGGCCTTGGCGACCAGCCCGAAGGTGTACGACGGCTTGCCGCCGTCCTCCGCGGACTCCGTGACTTCCTGTCGGCAGCCGCAGAGGCCCAGGCCGAGCAAACCGATCAGGAGCGTACAGGCAGTGTTCTTACGCATCATTCATTCCTCGTTCGAATGGGTGGTGTTTTACGAGCCCGGATTCTATTCGCGGAGGCGGGATTTTGCACGAGGGGAGAGCTGGGGGATTGGCCACAAAAGGTACAGAAGGATCAATGACGAAAATCCGATTCAAGAATGAATATTGAGTTCCGGGGCCTCGAAACTCGTCAGATGATATTCCGTCGCCACAGAGCCAAGATAATCATGAGTGAATTCATCACGACGAAGAGAATGACCAAGCGAGTAATGAAATTGGAGAGGTCTCGAACCTCCGAATCAAGAACCTTCCGACTTCTCCCTTTGACATGATAGTATGCGAAAAACTGGAAAGCGGTCATGCTCAACCATGCGTAGATAAAGAGTCTGTTGGCCTCGGTCCTCCAGAAGATTACAAAGTGATAGAAGGACAGAGTAGCAGTGATGACCATGCCTGGGAGTGAGATGATCTCCAGGAGATACCCAAGATCCTTGCTTCGCCTCCGTCTCATCGGTTTTCCCCCATTTCGCGGCGCGCCGGGATTCTGTTCGGCTTTCATTCGCAGTTCGTCATTCGTAATCCTTAATACTTCGTTTTGAATCCTAAAAACTTCTTATGGCTATCCTCATTTCACCCTCTGCACCGGAAAAGCTCCACCACCGCGACCGGTGCGCCGGCTCATGCGGTGACTGATCTGGTCGAGGACGACGGTCAGGATGATGACGGTGCCGAGAATGATCTGGCGGTAGTTCTGGTCGAACTCGAGGATGATGATGCCGTTGTCGATCATGCGGATGACCAGGGCCCCGAGCATCGCGCCGAGTGCGGTGCCGCGTCCGCCGGTCAGACTCGCGCCGCCCACGACGGCGGCGGCGATGACCTGCAGCTCGTAGCCGTCACCGCTGGCCGAGGATGCCGAACCGTAGTAGCCGATCATGATCATGGCGGCGATTCCGGCGGTGAGCCCGCCGATCGTGTACACGAAAATCTTCACCCAGCCGACGCGCACACCGCTGTACCGCGCGGCTTCTTCGTTCCCACCGATCGCGTAGATTCGCCGGCCGAGCCCCGCCTTGCTCAGCAGCAGCCAACCGCCGAGCGTTACCAGGAGCATGAGCGTCATTGGCACGGGGTAGAAGGGCGTTCCGAACTGCTGGCGGATGAAGTCGTCAGTGAACGCCTCGGACAACCCGGCGATCGATCGCGCCTCGGTGGACACGAATGCGATTCCGCGAAGCACCGCCATGGTGCCGAGCGTGATGATGAACGGATGCACGCGCAGGTAGACGATCATCATCCCGTTGGCGAGGCCGCACAGCGCACCGACGCCCAGGCAGATGACCACCGCCCCGAGCACAATCCCCACGGAGTGTCCCTCCACTCCGCCGGAGCCGTACCGCTGGAGAAACATTGCTCCGCACACCGCCGCCAGGCAGTACACCGAGCCGACGGACAGGTCGATCCCGCCCGTGATGATGATGACCGTTGCCCCGACGGCCATGATCGCGAAGAACGACGTATCCTTGATGAGGCGGTCAAGGTTCTTGGGTTGAAGGAAGCGGTTGACCTCGTACTTCTTGCCGGTCTCGGTGTCCTTGATGCGGACCGGATCGCTGAAGGCGGCGATGCCCGCGCCGAGCACGAGGATCACGACGATCAGGCCGATCTCCTGCCCGCGTAGGATTTTTCGAACGTGTCCGGTCAAGGCATCCGCCTCCTGACTGCTGAACAGCGTGCCGGTGTTCGTCGGTGCGCAGCGTCATAATGACCGAAAGCGGCGGACTCGCCAAGCACGCACGGGGTTCGTTCCTGATGTAGGCCTCAGGATCTCATGGACGGGGTCAGGGAAATCGTACATACTTCACAGAGGGACATGCCGTCGACACGGACGGGCCAAGCCACGTCAGTTACTCTTGGGGATCGCTCATGCATCGCGTCCAACTCGTCATGTCATGCCTGTTGATCGCATACTCCGTCGGGGATGTCGGACATGCGCAGGAATCGCGACCGGCCGGAGAGGATGTCGCCGCCATCGCGCTCGAGATGGTTCGACTTCTGACCGCTGGACAGTTCGAGGGTGCGTCGAAGCTGACCGACCCGAGCCTGAAGGAGCAGATGTCCCCCGAGGCGACGCGGACCGCGTGGACCATCGCCACCAAGGCATTCGGGGACGTCAAGTCGATCGGGGAGCCGGAAGTCGAACGTGGGTGGTTGACGACCGAGGTCTACATTCCCGTCGAATGGGAACGCCACACGAGCCGGCTCAAGATTGTACTGAACGCCCGCAGGAAGGTAATCGGCTACTTCCTGGTCGGCCCCGGCTCGAAACTCACGCTGACATCACCTCCGAAATACCTGGACGGGGATTCATTCACCGAAGAGCCGATCACGTTCGGTCTGGAGGATTGGAAGCTTCAGGGAATACTGACCATGCCGCGCGAGGGGCATCCGCACGCCGCCGTCGTCCTGGTCCACGGCTCAGGCCCGCATGATGCCGACGAGACGTACGGTCAATCCAAGCCCTTCCGCGATCTCGCGCACGGCCTGGCAGGGCGAGGTATTGCCACGCTGCGCTACGTGAAACGCACCAGGGCCCATCCGTTACGGGCCGCGCGGATGGCCATGACACTGGATGCCGAGGTGATCGATGACGCCGTCGAGGCGTTGAACTTCCTGCGCGAACAGGATTCCCTGCGCGAGACACCGCTCTACGTCCTGGGCCACAGTCTCGGTGGCATGTGCGCCCCGCACATCGCCAAGCGCGACGGAGGAGTCGACGGCATTATTCTCCTGGCCGCGCCCGCACGCGAGTTCGAGGATGTCCTGGAAGAGCAACTCGTTTACCAGAACGAGCTCGGTCTCCTCCCGGGCGATATTCTGAAAGAGATGCGTGCGATTATCGACGATCTGCGCCATCGAAGGATGGAGGAGGGCGACACCCTGCTTGGCGTGCCACGGGAGTACTTCTATGACGTGTGCGATCGGGACGGCGAGGCCATGATTCGCGTGGCGCGGGAATTGAACTGCCGTATACTCGTTCTCCAGGGCGGGCGGGATTACCAGTGCACGCGTGAGGATTTCGAGAAACTCGAAAAGGGCTTGAGCCGGCACGAACACGCGACGTTCCGCTTTCTGCCGGGCATGAATCATTTTTTTGCCCATGGGCAGGGGAAAGCGATTCCCTCCGAGTACTCGAAGCCGAACTTCGTCGATCCGAAAGTGATTGTGATCCTCACCGACTGGTGCATTCCGGATTCGAAGAAGAACGACACAGATGCGTCGCGGGTGCCTTCTGACGAATGACCAACACAACGAACCCACGGGCTGACTTGCTCGTGGGTTCGCAGGGGTACGCTTCCCTCCCCTCCGGGAGAGGGTGCTGTGATTCAGTTATATTAATAGTAATATACAGGAATTACCATCTACGGCGCCGGATGACCATCAGCGTGCCGATGGCCAGAAGCATCATCTCCGACCCGACGATTCCGACACCGCAGGAAGGGCCGGCCGTCGGCGGTATCTCGGGCTGATCGCCCAGGACCACCTCGTCTTCGTCATCACCGTCGGAGCCGCTTCCGTCCGATCCACCATCGCCGGTCGTGCCGTCACCGGTATCCCCTGAACTTCCATCCGCCGTTGTTCCATCATCCGAAGTGCCGTCTCCGTCCGTATCGCCGGAACTGCCGTCACCGCCGGTGCCATCCGTGCCGCCGTCACCGCCGGCGCCACCGCCACCGCCACCCCCGGAACACGGTTCACAGCCACAATCCCCCGGCACGGTCAGATCCGCGTTGTTCGGGCAGAGGTCGTCACAATTGTCCACGCCGTCACCGTCGCTGTCGGTTCCGGTGATGCACGACGTGCTCGACGAGACCGGTACACCGCAGTCGGTCAGAATGGCCAGTTCCGTATCCGTCACGCGGTCGCGGACGCCCTGGAAGGCGTATGTGTACATGACCGTCCCGGGCAGAAAGACGTGTGTGTAGGACTCAGGGTCGAAAGGAACGCCGTCGGCGAACAATGCCAGCGTGTTCGGGCCGACAAAGGTCAGGCCTCCATCGGCATCCTCTTCCATCAGGATATCGAACGTCGAGTAGAACCCGCTCATGGGCACCCAGGCTCCCGCGTCCGGCATGGTTTCCTTGGGCAGGCACGAAGGATTACCGCACTTGTGGATACGCGGTCGGACGACGCCGGAGGGAGCATCGCCGACGAAGGGGATCGGGGCCGCCGAAGAACCATCAGGAATCAACCATCCGTTGAAGGCGAGAATGTGACCGTATTCGTGCAGGACGATCGAGTAGGCATCGTACAAGTGGGACGGGACATCGGGATTGGACGAACCCGGATTGGGATCAAACCACATGATGTCGAGCAGGTCCGGGTTGATGCCGATCGAGCCATCCACATCGGATCCGTTGGGATCCTCACCGGTGATGATCTCCGAGATCGTACCCCACTGATAGACGTCGCTGCCGCCGTGCGTCCCGGAATAGACGCCGATCGACGCTCCCGCGAACATCAGTGCGTTGCCGTTGGACTGGAAGTAGACCTCGATTTCCAGCGTGCCGGATCCGGAAATGTTGTCCGTCCATTCTTCCGCCGCCGCCAGGAAGACGCGCTCGATGTCCTCATGATAGGACGCATACTGGTCGCCCGGATCATCGATCTCCAGGACAACGCTCACCTGCGCCGTCGCATGGGACGCATCCAGCAGGATCATCGCCAGTGTGAAGCAGAGCGTTGAGTACAGTGTCTTCTTCATGGTGTATGTCTCAGCTTGGGAGGACCGGGTCGATACGCGCGACGTTCCGTCGACGTGTTCATCGTCTTACCGGATGCAAGCCTTTACATTGCGGAGAATTCAGAGGCATGATTCCTTTTGCGTCTGTGATGCATCGAGCGTCCTCGACGGGTTTACTGGACCTCCTCTGATGTGGGAGCGATAATCCCGCCTTGCTGTCGATTCGTTCGTCGTCCTCACGCGCTGTGCGTTATCCGGTGGTTCATGAAAACGCGTATCGATCACGCTACGATCCTGACTCAGCGAGATGGTGATGTCGCGATATTGGAAGACGCTTCCGTTGCCTGGGACGACGGTATCATCACGGCCATCGGTCCAGGAGGTCATCGGGAAACGCAGGCGAAGACCTCGACCGTGTGGCCCGAACTTGCCGAGGTTCGTGGACGGCCTCTCGGACGCGTGTTCCTCGAGATGGGTGAGATTACACCGGCGCAATTGGACGATGCGCTCGAACACCAGAAGACCCATCCGTCCATGATCGGGCAGACACTGATGGAACGCGGACATGTGTCCGGGGAGGCTGTTGAGGCGGCGCTGGACTTGCAGGCGGGGCGATTGCCTCGGGTCGGTGATGTCCAGGTCATCGACGGCCGGAATCGAATCGTCATTCCCGGCCTGGTCAATACGCACCATCATCTCTTTCAATCGCTCACGCGGGGGATGAAGTCGGTCCAGAACGCCACGCTCTTCGAATGGCTGACGCGCCAGTACCCGGTCTGGCGGCATATGGACTATGCCGCTTGTCGTGATGCGGCGGTGATCAGTCTGGCGGAGTTGTTGCTCGGTGGCGCGACGACCACCAGCGATCACATGTACCTCTTTCCCGACGAGAGCGACGTCAAGATCGAAGCAGTGCTCGAGGCGGCGGAGCTTCTGGGTATTCGCATCCATGCCTGTCGTGGCAGTATGAGCATGGGGCAGTCGGCAGGGGGGCTCCCGCCGGATTCCTGCACGCAGGACGAGGACGCCATACTTCGCGATTGCCGCCGGGCGGTCGAAGCGTATCACGATCCACGGCCCCATGCCATGTGCCGGATCGATCTCGCGCCGTGCGCTCCCTTTTCGATCTCGCCGGAACTCTTCGACGCCACGCGCGATCTCGCCCGGGACAAGAATGTCCTGTTACATACGCATGCGGCGGAAACGCTCGACGAGGAGCGCTACTGCCTCGAGCGGTACGGCATGCGACCGATGATGTACCTGCATGAACACGGCTGGCTGGCCGGTAACGTGTACCTTGCCCACTGCGTCTGTCTCAACGCGGAGGAGATCGAACTCCTGGCGCGAACGCACACCGGCGTCGCCCACTGCCCATGCTCGAATATGCGACTGGCCAGCGGTATCGCACCGATCCGCGCGATGCTCGATGCCGGCGTGAAGGTCGGCCTCGGCGTGGACGGCAGCAGCAGCAACGATGGCGGCAATCTCCTGGCGGAAGGGCGGCAGGCGCTCTTGCTGCAGCGCGTCTCCGGCAATCCGCAGGGCCTCACACCGGAGGAAGCGTTTCGTCTGTTAACGGCAGGGGGAGCAAGCGTCCTCAACCGCGACGAATTGGGCAAACTCGACATCGGCATGGCGGCGGACATGGTCATGTACGATGCACGGGATGTCGCCTTCGCCGGAGCGATGGCCCAGGATCCACTGGCCGCGCTCATGCTCTGCCACGCTCCGCGCCCGCAACGCGTGATCATTGCCGGACACACCGTGGTGGATGAAGGGCGCATCGTGCGAATGGACATGGATTCACGTGTGGCGGATTTCAATGCCATGGTTGCACGACGATTCAGACCTTCGAGCACTTCGTGACTCGCCTTCGACTCATGGCCTGTCCTCGTCCATCGGGACCATGTGAAACCGAAATTCTCCGCCTTCGATGAACTCGCAGTATGGAACTCCCGGTGGGATCCAATCACCAAGATCGTGACCGCTCAGCGTCGAGCCGGGCTTGCGAGGCTGGCGCGTATCCGGAATCCAGAACTCTAACGTTTTGTAACCGGGTGCCGTCACCGTGATGACGAGGATGTAGGTATGGTACGCATTTGGCCCCAACGGGGTCCGAAACGGATAGAGATGTTGGCGCCAAACGATTTTCTTCTTGGGTTTCAGATCAAACGCGCCGTCTCCGCGGGGAGTCACTTCCATCGACTCCGCATGCTTGGCCTTGGGGTCTCCCGGAGGAAAAGGACGGTCCGGAGCCGTGTTCGTGCTGATGGATACGGAGACACCTACCTCCGCGCTGATTATCGGTGGTGGATCATCAACCGGCCTCGGAGGGATGGCGATCCGCTCCCCGTTCGCGAGTAACGTGGGGTCCCACATCTCGAAGTACTTCTTGGCCGAAAGAAGTTCCGCCGACACTTCCGCATCGCCGAGAGGCACTCCATCTGCAGCGTCCACGACGGTCATGGAAGAATAGTGTTCGGGAAACGTCCTGCTAAATGGCACATAGACCATCCCGCATCCCGTACACAAGGGAATAATCATCAATACGGCATAACGAGTCATATGGTCACCCCGATCTGTCCGGTCGCACTGTGTTACTTCAGAAGAGTATCATTGGAATCTACAGCCCCGCCTCACGGCAAGCTTCCTGGAGCACACCCGCCGAGTGCTTCAACCCTTCGAGCTCGTCCGCGCTGAGCCGGATTTCCAGCGGTTCGCCCACGCCGCAGCCATTGACCAGGCACGGAACGGACAGCGATACGTCCGAGATCCCGTGATATCCGTCGAGCACGCGCGACACCGTCAGCACCGCATTCTCATCCCGGCGAATGGCGTCAAGGATACGTGCGGTCGCCAGGCCGATGGCCCAGTTCGTCGCGCCTTTGGCCGCGATGATCTCCGCCGCCGCGCTACGCACTTTGGCCAGAATCGCTTCCCGATCCCCTTGGGTAAGCCCCTTGCCGCCCGGCACGCGGAAATGACTCAGCGAGATGTTCCCCACATGCGCCGATGACCACAACGCCAGTTCGCTCTCACCGTGCTCGCCGACGATGTGCGCGTGCACGTTCGCTACCGAGACCCCCAGTCGTTCGGCAATCAGCGACGTGAAGCGCGAACTGTCCAACACGGTCCCCGATCCAAAGACGAGGTACTCGCCCTTGGGATGCCATCTCGTCGCCGCATATGTCAGTACGTCCACGGGGTTGGACACGATCAGCTGGATGGCATTCGGCGCGATCTCCGCCAGGCGAGGGATCATCTCCCGGAACATTTCGACGTTGACCTTGGCCAATTCAAGCCGGGACTGGCCGACATGCTGCTTCGCGCCGGCGGTGATGACCACGATCTGTGAACCGGCGCAGTCCTCCAGGGACCCCGCGCTCACGCGTACACTCGGTACGAAGCGACGGCCGTGTTCCAGGTCCTTCGCTTCCCCCTCCGCCTTGGCCTCATCGATGTCGACCAGCACGATCTGAGTGGCAATGCCCCGGAGCATTGTGGCGTATGCAATAGTGGCCCCGACCGAACCGGCACCGATAATCGCGATCTTCCCGGGGTGAAGCGATCTCGAGGATTCCTGGCGTGACATAGACACTTCCTCCAGCTGTGCTGTGGTTCAGGCGGTCTGAAAGCGGTCAGAGAGGTCGCTATTCGGCAGAGGGCGAGGCGTTGTCATGTATCCGCGTGCGAACGTCGCGCACATTCAGCCCGATCGCTTTCAACACCTCATACCCCACGGATCCTTTCTCACGCAGCAGTGCGAGAATCAGGTGCTCGGTACACACTTCCCTGCTCTTCATCACCTCCGCCTCTTCGATGGCCTTGGCGATGACGTTGCGGAAGTGGGGCGACCCGGGCAGGCGACCGAAGACCCACGTGTCCTCCATGCGCGCCTTCATTCGCTGATCGATCTCCGTTTGAACCCGTTTCTCATCCGCACCGAGTTCATTCAGAATCTGCACGCCGAGTCCCGTACCTTCGCGGTGGATCGCCATGAGCACGTGCTCGGTGCCCACGTATTCCAATTCCTGTTCCCGCGCGACCTGGTTGGCGATCTTGACCACACGGTCCATGCGCTGACTTAATGACTGGTACATCTTGATCCTGTCGGCATATGCGAATGCGTTCCGAATTCAGGTCGCTCGGAGAAACGTTTCGATCGGGAATCGCCGGCGGCCGGCGTGACCTCGGCCCGGGGACGAGAGTCCTGCTTACTGCGTCACGAGTTTATACCCAAGGCTCAGCAGCGCCACAAGCACGGACGCGACCAGCGTGATCTTGATGATCTTCAGTCGGTTGGCCACTTCGCGATCGCGCCACTCCGCCAACCTCTGATCGATTTCATCCAGTTTCTGATCGATCCGCTGCTCGATCTCGTCAAGCTTTTCCTTGACGTAATCGTCCGCCACGCCGCGCAACCGCCGCGCGATGCCGCCGACCACGCCCTCGTCCACGATCTCGTCGCGCAGCGTCGGCACATGCTTGTCCTCCGGAAGGAAACGGTATTCCCCCTTGGCATCCTCCGACGAGTCATGCACGAGTTTCTGCAGCACCGAGCCGACCAGCTTGCGGCGTCGGCGTTGCACGGCGTCCCACAAGGGCTCCGCCGCCTTGAGCCGGGCCTCGATTTCCGCCCGCGGTTCCGACGGCGACGCCCGCAACCCGCGCAGTTTGGCCAGCGTCACCAGCCCGTCCATCTCCAGCCCCTTGAAGCGCATCTTCTTGATCGCGGAGATCTCCTTGGCCAGCTCTTCCTTGCTTGAAGATTCCCGTACCGGCCGCCGCGCCCAGATCACGATCGCCAGCATCGCCTCGCGATCGAGCGTGAGCAGAAGATCCTGCCGCTCGCGGATCAGTCTCAGCAATTCGCCGCGCCCCTGCTTCGGGCTCAGCGGCAGCCCCAGCTCCTGCCCATAATGCACGAGTTCGTCCGTCGGCAGCTCGCTCAGGCCGACACTCCGTTTGTCCGATGTTTTTGTCTTCGTCTCCGTCACGATGCCGTATCCAGATGAAAGTGGACCCACACGATGACCAGCAACACGACAAGCAGCAGGGTGATCTGCAGCACCTCTGGCAGGAACCGCCGCACCCGCAAGCGCAGGAGTTGCACGCTGACGTAGCGGCCGAGCAGGGCGGTCTCGCGCGACGTGGCAAAATACACCAGCCACGCGCGCAGCGTCACCGTGATCTGCACCGAGGCGTACACCGTGCAGACCAGCGCCAGCGACCAGCGAAACACATCAAAGAGATCCATCGCGCACTCACCACACCGAGAGCTTTGCCGAGCCTGTACCGGATCGGCACACCCGGACCATCCGTACCGTCACAAGAGCGGACACCGCCACCGATCGAATCTTGCGAGAAACCTGCCGTATCAGGACACACCCTGCCGATTCGCGACCCTCCGTCAGCGACGCGTACCGCCTCACCGGCCTTCGTTCTTCCCCCACGCCGTCTTGTCGGCACGTTCAGGCCTCATCATAATACAGGCGAACCCCGGCGACCCGAAACCCGGACGCAGAAAGGCCCCGCATGAGCCGACAGAAACAGACCGTTGTCTCCTTCCGTGTGGATCAGCACCTGGCGGAGGCCCTCAACAACCTGCCCGATAAATCGACCTTCATCCGCGAGGCGATCCTCCGCCGGTTTCACACCGTCTGCCCGTTCTGCAAGGGCCGCGGCGTCATGCCCCAGATGATCGCCGACCACCTCACCCAGCGGCTCCCCGACGAGGAGACCGTGGAATGCTCCTGCTGCCATTACGCCTACCCGCTGGCCCTGGTCCAAGAGCAGGTCGCCGAAGCGGACGGAACGGCGTTCGTGTGCCCGCACTGCGCGGATCACGATCACATGCACTGATTGCCCACCTTTTCTGATGTGACCTGCACGAGCGTCGGGGATTTGCGCGTGCAGGCGGCTGTCAGTCGGCGGCCGACGTGGGAGCGACACGGGAATCGTCCCCATTTCTGAAAAGATCGGCGAGTGATGCTGAAGTCCGACCGGGCACGTGACCGTTACAGGGCATGAGAGGGCGGCCGTCCCGTCGTGGGAAGTCGCCTCGCATACACGTCTTCAAACACGGGTTGCATGCGTATGGTTCGAATCCCCGGAAAAGGCGATGAGGTTCCGCCGGTGCTGCGACGCCGGCGGCGCGGGGAACTGATCGTGTTGCTTGCGCTGGTCGTGGCGGTGCCGCTGGTGATTGGCTTTCGCGGGTATCTGCCGCCCTGGATGATGCGCTCCGGCGTGCTGCTGGCCGGGTTCGCGGGCATGGCGCTGGTGGCGATGGCGCTGTACCGCCGCATGACCTTCGGAACCATGCTGGTCCGCGCGGCCTACCTCATCTGTCCCGACTGCGGCTACGACCTCCGCGGCAACCCCTCCGGCCGATGCTCCGAATGCGGCCGCCCGTTCACACCGGAGGAACTCAAAGCCCAGTGGCGGGCATGGCTGCCGTGAGGGACCGTCCCCGTTTTGCCGCGATGAAGCTACGCGCTGGGACTCGGTGCTGAACAACAGATGTCGCGCGCCATCATGTAGCCGGAAGTTTGGCAAAACGTGAACTGCCCCTTACGCCTACCACGTCGAAGTTGGCGAAGATATGACTTTCGGCGTCCGGCGTGAGCGTGTATCCCGGCGGATCGTACGGCACTCACAATAATGTGAAGCAGGCGTTATAGAGGTCGACGACGAGATCCGATGGATTTGGGTTGGTCGAGATGCCGAACAATGTAAGTGTGAAACATTTTGGATTCAAAACATAGTTCTGTCCTGCTTCAGTCGGAATTGGAGAAATCCGTCATTTGGGTTACACCTAT
>CAZUAQ010000020.1:0-26388 GCA_964618455.1 uncultured Planctomycetales bacterium
TCAAGCAAAAAGAAGTGTGTTTACGAAAAACGCTGCGGACGGTAAACAGTTACAACATGTCAGTTACCCCGGACGCTTAGTATCGTTCTGCAGGAAATGCTCCCGCCGACGCGCTCGACGTCTCATTTCCCCTGCCCACAGCCTATCGCCTCGGACCGCCCCGCTCAAGGCAAATCTGCTGAATCCCTCCCAAAGCCTGTCCCCGCCGCTTCAAGGTGACGCCCGCATCTCAACTCGACGTCGCGTATGGAAGAGGAATCCTCTTGCCGAGCCTGCCCATGTCATGAGTCGCGCCACGGGCACCGCCGATTCGGCTCATCGCCCGACGCGCAATCCGTCGATAGACGAGTGGGCTGCGCATGGCCCCACCGGGCCGAGCGTCGGCTGGCGGCGTCCCCGCGAAGCGAAGGAGAATCATCCATGCCGGTCACCGAGGCGGAAGCGATCGCCCGCATGCAGGCGAAACTGGCCGAGCTGCATCACGCCGGCGCGCAACGCGTGCTCATCTACGGCGCGGGGCGTCACACGCTCAAGGTCGGCGCGGCACTCGGGCGCAGTCCGGTGGGCATCACCGGCATCGTGGACGATCACCTCGGCGGTCGTGACGGGAAGCTGTGGAACTGGCCGATCCTTTCGCCCGAGGAAGCGCGGCACGTCGACGCCCACGCCATCGTGATTTCCTCCGACGGTGCGGAGTCGGCCCTGCTGGAGAAGGCGCGGTCGCAGTTCGCGGAAACCGGCATTCCGATTCATTGTCTCTACGGTAGCGACCGACAAACCCCGCACGAGGAAACACCGCCGGTCTTCCACGATCGCGACGGCGTGGCGTTCACACCGATTCCGGGCTACCGCCGCAAGGTGAAGTCCGGCTGGGAAGAGATGCTCGCCGCGCCGCCGGGCGCGACCCCGGAGCCGACCGCCGCCGACATCCAACGCGCCTTCGAGGAAGCGCAATCACGCGTCCACAACCTTCAGAAACTTCTGGCGATCCACGGCGGGTCACTCGAAGGCCGAAACGTTCTCGAGATCGGCTGCTGGGACGGCGCGAGCTGCTACGCCCTGCTCATGGCGGGGGCGCGCCGCGTGACCGGCATCGATTACCAGGATTACTATCTCTGGAACGTCGAGCCCGACGCCATCACGGACGACCAGCGCGCGGCAGCCCGCGCGAGTCTGTTGCGGCTTCAGTCCGCCGCGCGCGATCACGCCATCGCTTCGGGTCTGCAGACCGACCGGGCCGCCACTCACGCAAATCTGCACATCGCCGACTTCCACACGAACGACCTGCCCGACGATACGTTCGACCTGATCTGCAGTTGGCAGACCCTCGAGCACGTCATCCCTCCCGAGCGCACCTTCGAAGAGACGTACCGCCTCCTCAAACCCGGCGGCCTCTGCTTCCATCAGTACAGCGCGTTCACCAACCGCGAGGGCGGCCACGCGTTGTGCACGTTCGACTTCCCCTGGGGCCACCTGCGACTCGGCGCGGAAGACGTCGATCGCTACCTGAAGCAGTACCGGCCCGCCGAATACGCGCACGCCATACGGCACTACCGCCACTTCCTGAATCGGTTGACTCTGCACGACGTGGACGCCCTCTGCCGCCAGTTCGGCCTGGAGCAGATCCATCGCGCGATCTGGCTGGATCGCGCGGCATTCGCCGAGTTCGATGTGTCCTGTCTGCAACAGGCGCGCCGGCACTATCCCGGGCTGACCATGGAAGACATGGTGCACGAGAGCATCTGGCAGTTGCTTCGGAAGCCGATGAACGTTAACTCGTGACGAAGAGCCAGGTTAGAAGGAGAGCCGTGACCCATCACGCGGTCAGGCGGTACGAAGAAAATCCACTGGCACTTGGATTATTCCCACAGGAAGGGTAAAGCTGACGGGCATGCCAACCTAATCCTGCGAGGAGGAGGGGGGCGTGTTGCCGGAGGGTTGCGAAAACACGCCGCTGACCGGGGAATGCGCATCCGTCGATTCGGACAGACGAACTTTCATGAGCCGACCGACTTTGAACTTGACCGTGCGTTTGGGAGGCACTTCCACGCGTTCGAGCGTTTTGGGATTCTGTGCGGTCCGTGCGGCGCGCACTTTGCTCTCGAAGACACCGAAGTCTCGAAACTCCAAGCGGTTACCTTGCCCGAGTTCTTCGATGATCTCATCGAGGAATGTTTGAATGATGCGCTTGACGACCACACGCTTCTGGGAGCATTTTTCCGAGATTCGATCAATCAGCTCTTTTTTCGTGACCGTCTGCATGGTGGACCCCACTGCAACGCTGAATCCAGAGAACGAGATGCCTGTCAAAACCGCCCATCGACGTCGAATGCCACGTCGCTGAACAGTGAACCCGGGAGGACCGCCGGCAACCTCAGGTGCCGACACCCCTCAACGTACGCAAGTTATTCTACAGCAATGGTTTTCGTCACGCAAGCCAATCTGCCGAATCCATCGCCTCGTTCATGGCTTATCGGCCAGATGCCGTAACTTCCAGTAGAAAAACAAGTTACAATCCTCGTGCCACCTGACGGCGCCGCAGGGAGGAGGATAGTCTCTAACATTCTTTGTCCTCTGGGTTTACAGTCCGGTGGGGGAATATCGCCTCAGAGCTCACGACTCACCAGATGGGTGACCACCCCTTGAATCCGCAGGTCCCGGAGGGATTCGACGAGGATCGGGGTGCGTTCCGGATTGTCACCTCGAAGGAGGAGTCGGCGCTCGCCTTGCTGCGCCTCGACGAACAGGCGTTTCAGTGTCGATTGGCCGTCCAGCGTGCAGACGCAGATGCGGCCATGCAGACGCAGCGGATCGAGATTCGGCTCTGCATGAACCAGGACGAGATCCCCCGGAATCAGGGTGGGTTCCATCGAATCGAATGTGAGGCGGAGGCAGTAGCGGTCGGGTGCCCACAGATGGCGGAGGACAGGATAGGTCTCCTGGTATTCCTGGGAAGTGGCAGGGGGACCGGCGGGAATGTGGCCGAGCAACGGCAGTTCGAGGGTTTCCAGCGGCCGGGCGGCATCGTGGGCCGTGCTCGATCCGGTGAGTGCCAGAGGCGGGATGTCGAGCGCACTCGCCAGCGCATGGAGGGTCGCCGGGGAGGGGGTTCGGCGTCCTTTCTCGATGGAGCTGAGATAGCCTTGATTGATGCCGCTTTCCGCGGCCAGCGTTTTCTGGGTCCACTCTTTTTGACGGCGGTAATAGCGGACGCGCAACCCGAGGTGACCCTGAAAGGCGGCAGGCGCGATATATCCTTTGGCCATGAATTCATCTTGCGAGGGCGGTCACGCATCGTCAAGACAGCCCGGCGAGATGCGCGAGCTCAGGATTCGCCGCCCATGGCCTTGATGCGCTCGCGGAGGGTACCGATCTGCTGAATCCGCAGGCCGAAGTTCTCGCCCACCTTGACGGCCTGGCCGCGCCCCACGCACTTGTTGTTGATCATGAGATCGAGATCGCTGTCGAAGAGCTTGTCGAACTCGAGAATCGCGCCGCTGGAGAGGTTGACAATGTCCGAGAGCGGCACGGTTTTCTGCGCCAACTGGACGATCACCGGCACCTCGATGTGGAGAATGCGCTGGATGTCGTCCCGTCGGGGGCCGTCACAGAACGCAACGTGCGTGGGTTCCGGCGTACCGGCATCGGAGGTGACCGGCTTCGCTTCCGGTCGGCCGACCACATCGGTCACCGCCTGGTCCGCAAGGCTGCTCACTTCGTTGAGCAGGCTGTCGATCTCACTCTGGGACTGATCGCTCATATCGCCTCTACAAGTTCGTGGCTCAGGCGTCGCGCTGAGGACTCGATACCCCTGGTTGTATCGGCGAATCCGGGGACGGGCCTTGATGCCCGAATCGTGGGAAGTCTACCGGGAGGAAGTGTAAGTCCTTGTCCCGCCTGAATCTGGGGGCGATCATGTGCGATCGTCGGGGGGGACCGGTTTCGTCTTCAGCGAAGGCGGCCGATCATGATGCAGGCATTGTGTCCACCGAAGCCGAAGGAGTTGCTCATGGCAATGTTGACCTGGCGGTCCCGGGGCTGGTTCGGGACGAGATCCAGATCGCACTCGGGGTCGGGTTTGTCCAGGTTGCTGGTCGGGGGCAGAACGTTCTGCCGGTGGGCAAGGATGCTGGCGATCAGTTCGACGCCGCCGCTGGCTCCGAGAAGGTGACCGGTGACGGACTTCGTGCTGCTGACCGCCACCTTCCTGGCGTGATCGCCGAGGACTTTCTTGATGGCGCGGATCTCCGCCACGTCGCCGAGCGGTGTACTCGTGCCGTGGGCGTTGATGTAGTCGATGCTGTCGGGGCTGACTTCCGCGTCGGCAATGCACTTCTGCATGGCCTTGGCAGCGCCGGCTCCCGTTTCGTCCGGTTGGGTGATGTGCGTTCCATCGGCACTCATGCCACAGCCGTACACCTCCGCCAGGATTTCCGCGCCGCGCGCTTTGGCACGCTCGTATTCTTCGAAGATCAGGATGCCCGCGCCCTCGCCCATGACGAAGCCGTCGCGATCGACGTCGAACGGGCGGCTCGCTTTCTCCGGGGCGTCGTTCCGGGTGCTCAGAGCGTGCATGGCGTTGAAGGCGGCGATCCCCAGTTCGGTGACCGTGGCTTCGCTGCCACCGGTGATCGCGACATCGCACTCGTCATGTTGAATCAGTCGGCAGGCGTCGCCCATGGCGTTCGTGGCCGAGGCGCAGGCGGTGGCGACGGCGCTGCTGGGGCCTTGTGTACCGAAATGAATCGAGATGTTGCCACAGGCGGCGTTGACCATCAGTTTCGGGATCGTGAACGCCGAGACCTTGGACGGGCCTTTTTCGCGCAAGCGGATGTGCTGCTGCTCGAGTTCCTGCAGCCCGCCGATGCCCGAGCCGATCACCACCGCCGCGCGTTCGGGGTTGATCTGGGCAAAATCGAGTCCGCTCTGTGCCACGGCATCGATCGACGCGGCCAGGGCGATCTGCGCGAAACGGTCGAGCCGCTTGAGCTTCTTGGGCTCGATCCACTTCGTGGCATCGAACTCGGAGCATTCCCCCGCGAAGTGCGTGTCGAACATGGAGGCATCGAAGAATGTAATGGGGGCAATGCCGCTGCGTCCGGTCAGGACCGCCTCCCAGAACGAATCGACGGAATTCCCGATCGGGGAGACAATCCCCATACCCGTGATGACGACTCTTCGCTTTGCCATGGGACCTTTCCCCGCGGGGTTCACCGACCTCCGATCGGATGGACCAACCCGTACAAAGAAACTGAAGCGCTCGACCGGGATCTGGACGACCCGAGGCCCGGCGCTTCAGCCTTCCGATCACTCATCCAACGCTGGCGATGGCATGCCTCAGACATTTCCATCCGGCACCGAACGCAATCACTTCCTCTGGTTCTGGTGCTCGGCGATATAGTCCACGACCTGACCCACCGTCTTGATCCGCTCGGCCTCTTCGTCCGGAATGCTCATGTCGAAGTTGTCTTCGAATTCCATGACGAGTTCCACGATATCGAGCGAGTCGGCGTTCAAGTCGTTGACGAAGGACGTTTCGCGCGTCATCTCCGCCTTATTGACAGCCATCTGTTCGCTGACGATCGTGAAGACCTTATCTTCGATTTCCTCAACAGACAGCACGGTAACCTCCTCAAGAGCCAACTGCCTTGTTATCAAGAGTCCAGTATCCGGGATCCGCCCGGTCATCCGGCCGCATCCCGACGCGTTCGACTGGCGGGCGGGCAGAAGCGACCGCGCCAATCCAACATTCACTTACATACTCAATCCACCGTCCACTGCCAATACCTGACCCGTCACGTACTTCGCCTCGGGCGACGCCAGGAAGGCCACCACCGCCGCGACGTCTTCGGGTTCCCCGAACTTCTTGCACGGGATCAGCTTCTTCACGTCGTCCTTCAACGAGTCGGGAAGGACGTCGGTCATGTCCGTTGTCACGAAACCGGGCGCGACCGCGTTGCAGGTGATGTTCCGCTTGGCGTACTCCTTGGCCACGGATTTGGTGAACCCGATGACCCCCGCCTTGCTGGCGGCGTAATTCGCCTGCCCCGCGTTGCCCATGATGCCCGAGACGCTGGTGATGTTCACGATCCGCCCGTAGCGGGCCCGCACCATGTGCTTGCTCACGTCGCGCGTCAGCTGGAAGACCGAACGCAGGTTCGTCTGGATCACCGCGTCGAACTGGTCGTCTTCCATATTCATCAGCAGGCCGTCGCGCGTGATCCCGGCGTTGTTGACCAGGATGCTGAGCTTGCCGAACTCCTCGGCGAGGCTTTCCACGAGATCATGGATAGCCCCGCTGTCGGTGACGTCCAACGCGCGCGGTACGATCTTGCCGGGAAGTTCCGCCTGCTTGACTTCGTCGGCAAGCGCCTGGAGGGCTTCCTCATTGCGGGCACAGGCCACGACCGTCGCGGATTGCGCCGCCAGGGTTCGCGCGATGGCTCGGCCGATCCCGCGCGATGCGCCGGTCACCAGAGCTGTCTGGTCCTGCAAAGGCATGGTTCCATCGATCCTTTCGTCGTCTCGGAATCGCTTACGAGACCTTCGCTTACGAAACCAGGGCGACTTCCGCCAGATCCGTGGCCGACGAGATATTGCGGACCGGTGTGCGTCGGGCGATCTTGCGCATCAAGCCGGTCAATACCCGCCCGGGGCCGATCTCCACGAACTGCTCGACGCCCTGCTCCAGCAGAAGCTCCATCGACCGCTGCCACCGCACCGGGGCGGTGAGCTGGTCAATCAGCCGAGTGCGAATGGTATCCGGGGAGGCATGGCTCTGGCAATCCACGTTGGCGATCACCGGCACTTCGGGCGTGGTGAAGGCGGTGGCGTGAAGCATCTCGCTCAGGCCGTCCGCGGCGGCCTGCATGATCGGCGAATGGAAGGCGCCGGCCACCTGCAGGGACATCGCCCGGCCGCCGGCCTCCTCGACCAACTCGATCGCCCTGGCACACGCCGCCTTTTCGCCCGAAATGACGATCTGCCCGGGGCAGTTGTAATTGGCGGGGACGATGACCCCGTGCTCCATCGCCTGGCGGCAGATCGACTCGACCTGCTCGCGATCGAGCATCAGAACCGTGACCATGCCGCTGGGGACGGAACGCGCCGCCTCCTGCATGAGCTGACCGCGACGCTGCACCAGCCGCAGGGCATCCTCAAAGGAGACGCTGCCGGCGGCATAAAGCGCGGTGTACTCGCCGAGGCTCAGGCCGGCCATCGCATCGGGCGTGAAGCCGAGGGCCTGGCCGTCATCCAGTGCCCGCCAGATGGCCACGCCCGTGGTGAAGATCGCCGGCTGCTGGATATCGGTCTGAGCCAGCGTTTCGGCGGGCCCTTCGAAGCAGAGCGTCGCCAGGTCATAACCGAGCACCTCGTTGGCCCGGTCGAAGATCTTCCGTGCAGCCGGATACGCTTCAGCGATGTCCTTGCCCATGCCTGGATGCTGAGCACCCTGGCCCGTAAACAAAACGGCTGTCTTACTCACAATCATGTCTCCCACGTGTTGGTTTACCATCTGAGCAGGGCAGAGCCCCACGTCAGACCCGCGCCAAAACCCGCCAGCAGGACCCAGTCACCGCGCTTGACGCGCCCCTGGGTCACCGCCTCTTCCAGCGCCAGTGGAATCGAAGCGGCCGACGTATTTGCACAGCGATCGATGTTGATCGCCACACGTTCCCGAGGCAATCCCAGTTTCTCCGCCGCTGACTCGATGATGCGTAAATTCGATTGATGCGGTACGACCAAAGCCAGATCCTCAACACCGATGCCGGCACCTTCGACCGCGCGCTTTACCACGTCCTGCATCTTGGTGACGGCGAAACGGTAGACCTCGCGTCCTTTCATCTTCAAACAGTGCAGTCGCTCGTTGATCGTCTTCGTGCTGGCCGGCTCGCGCGATCCACCGGCAGGCACCCAGATCAGTTCCGCGCCTCCGCCGTCCGCGCCGAGTTCCTGGTGATACAGCCCGCTGGAGTCGTTGTCCGCCGGACCCAGGACCGCCGCGCCGGCGCCGTCGCCGAGCAGGATGCACGTGCCACGATCGTCCCAGTCGGTCACGCTGGATAGCGTTTCCGCGCCGAGGACCAGCACGTTGCGATAGCCCGCGGTCTGCATCAGGCTCGCCCCGGTCACCAGGGCGTAAACGAAACCGCTGCACGCGGCGGAGACATCGAAGGCCGGAATGTGCCGACACCCCAGCTCATGCTGAAGCCAGCAGGCGGTGGCCGGGGTCGGCATCGCCGGAGTGATCGTGGCCAGCACGATCAGGTCGATGTCTTTCGGTTCGAGGTTCGCGCGGCTCAGCGCCTGGCGTGACGCTTGCAGCGCCATCGTCAGGGTATCCTCGCCCTCGCCGGCAATGCGGCGCTCGCGGATGCCTGTCCGCGTGTGGATCCATTCGTCGGAGGTCTCCACCCGCTGAGCCAGGTCCTCGTTGGTGACCCGTCGCTCAGGCAGGCAGGCACCCATCCCGCGTACCATCAGACCTTGCCGTGTGCTCATGAACAACTCTTATCTCTCGCCAGCCACCGGGGCGGGGGCCGCCGATTCCAACTGGCTGGTGAGGATCGCATTCAGGTTCGTGCCGTGATAATCACGGGCCACCCGGACCGCGTTCCGAATGGCAATGTGGTCACTGCTTCCGTGACAGATGATGCACGCGCCGTCCACGCCAAGCAGCGGCGCGCCACCGTATTCCGCATAATCATGGTTCGCCCAGACCCGTTTGACCACCGGCTCGAAGCTCTTCGCCAGTTCCGGGCTCGCCAGGGCGATTTCCTTGGAGATCGTCTTGAACAGCCCCTCCGCCAAACCCTCGATCAGCTTCAGGGCGATGTTGCCGGTGAAGCCGTCGCAGATGACGACGTCGCAGCTTCCGCGGAAGAGGTCGCGCCCCTCCACGTTGCCCACGAAATGCACATGCTCACACTTGCGCATCGCCTCATGGGCCTGCTTGACCAGGCTGGTGCCCTTGAGATCCTCCTCGCCGATGGACAGCAGCCCGACGCGGGGCTTTTCCACCTTGAGAATCTGATTCGAGTACGCCGAGGCCATCACGCCGTAGTGCACGAGGTGATGCACCTTGGGCACGAGGTTGGCACCGACGTCGCACATGACGATCGGGCCCATGAAGGAGGGAATCACCACCGCGATCCCGGGACGCGACACGCCGGGCAGCAGCCGCATACGTAACTGGCTGGCGGCGGCGAAGGCCCCCGTGTTGCCCGCGCTGATGATCGCGTCGACCTCGCCCTCGGAGGCCAGTTGAGCCACCCGGTTGATCGAGGAATCCTTCTTCTGGCGGATGGCTTCGACCGGCATCTCATCCATGCCGATGACCTGGGAGGCGTGTTTGACGCGCACGTGGCCATTCGCCCCGCCGCAACGGTCCATCTCGCCCGTGATGACCTTCTCATCACCGACGAGAATGATCTCGTCACCGTCGGCCAGGTGCGTGGCTGCTTCGAGCGCGCCCTGAACGATCTCCCGGGGTGCGTGATCGCCCCCCATGGCATCGATACCGATTCGCATGAGCCTCAGGACTCCTCGTCACGCGATGCCAGAGCCACACTGCTGCTGACGTACCCGCAGTTATCGCAGGCGGCGTGGGGCAGTTTGGCAATACCGCACTTCGGGCAGGCTACCAGGTTCGGGCGGGACATCCCGTGATGGGAGCGACGCTTGTTCTTGCGAGTTCGTGATTGTCTGCGTACGGGAACCATGACTCTGTCACCTGTGTTTACTGTTCAGTTTTGTGTTGGGTTGATCGTCGTCCAATGCACTGCCGGCCGGGTGGGGTCCGTTCCGCCGCACCGTCCGGGCAGGGTTTTGCGTCAAAACCGTTCAGGGTGGTTCGGTTGTCGTCAACTTTCCGGCGGCCCGGCATCCCTGTGGGTGCCCGGGACACTCCGGTCTCGAGGTCACGCCATCCTCCGGCGGTGTCCTCCAAGGATGGCCTTCGGCCGCTCCCAAAGTAAAAGAGAGGCTTGCACCTGCAGCCGGTGGCTGAGTCTCCGGCCGGAGCGGCAAGCCTCTTTGCGCAACCTCCGAAGACTAACGATCTTAGGTTGTGATGTCAAGGCGGAACCGCCCGCCACGGCCCTCCCGGCCGTGATTCCGTGCTTCCGGTGGCAGGATCGTGATTCTCGATCCCTGGGCCCCGACAAAGCTTGGATGCTCAACAACGTCTACGCCTTGGAGTCATGTCTTGATGCACCTGACAATCCCGAAAAAGCCGAGCCGGCGCGGCCATTATCCGCAAAAAATCCCCTAAGATCATATTTTGAAATAACTTGCAATATGTCGGCGTCGAGCTTTCATCCTAATCGCCGAACCGTGGGTTCGCGAAAAGCCATTCCGGCTTACCTGCGTCGCGCTTCGTGGGGTCCTATAGTTATGGCATGAGTGACTTTCAGGAACCGGTCACCCTGGGCAGGACGGGACTTCGCGTCGGCCGGCTGGGCGTTGCATCCTCTTACGGCGCTCCCGCCTCCGCCTATGAGCTGGCTTTTCATGAGCATGGGGTGAACCTCTTTTACTGGGGCAGCTTGCGGCGAGCGGGCATGCGTGACTCGGTCCGCCGGCTTGTCCCCAGGCATCGCGACGAGCTGGTGATCATGCTGCAGAGCTACGATCGTACCGGACCGCTGATGTCCCGATTCGTCGAGCGGGGGCTGCGACGCCTGCAGATCGAGGCAGCGGACATCCTGCTGCTCGGGTGGCACAATCGCGAAACATCGCAGCGCGTCCTGGACGCGGCGATGGAGCTGCAGTCGAAAGGGAAGGTTCGATACCTGGCCCTCTCGGGTCATCACCGCCCGCTGTTCGCGGAACTGGCCCGGCAGCCCGACAACCCGTTCGATGTCTTCATGGTGCGCTACAACGCCGCCCATCGCGGGGCGGAGCAGGAAGTCTTTCCCGCACTGCCCGAGACCGACCGACCGGGCATCATCACGTATACCAATACGCGCTGGGGACACCTCCTTCAGCCGAGCTGGATGCCAGAGGGGGAGTCGCCGATGCGCGCATCCGACTGCTATCGCTTCGCCCTGTCGCATCTGGACGTGAACGTCTGCATGACCGGTCCGGCGAGCATGGGGCAGATGCAGGAAGGGCTCTGCGCGCTGGAACGCGGCCCAGTGACGGACGAAGAGCGGTCGCGTTTCGAGCGAATCGGGGATCACGTGCGCAGTCGTCGCGGGGTCGGACAAGCCCTGCGCCGCAGTGCATGGCGGAAGGTGCACTCCTTCGTGACTTCATTGACCGGATCATCAAAGACGAATTCCGAACGCGTGTGAGGCTGCAAGGCTGTGTTTCGCACTCATTGCTGTATGCATCGTTTCTTACGCCAGAGGAACTAGGCCTTCATCGTCACTGCTGAAGCAGAGCTTTTGTTTCCAACACCTGAAGAAAAGATGATTTCTTGTGATGGGCGTGGCGATCAGCATTTTCTATCAGGGAGCCAGGACTTCATCTAAGGGGTCCACAACCGTTATCTCAAAGAGTCGTGGCCACTTCCTTCTCTGATTCTGATAGATGAGCACTTCGAGAAACCAGGTGACCTCACGCTCACCACATTTGCCCGAAGGGTTCGCGTGTATCGGGATGTCGAAGGATGCATTCCAGTCGGCTTTCTCACTGACGAAGAATTCTCGTCGAAGCGTGATGATGAGTTCCTGCCTGTGATAGAGGCAGAGAATCTCGTCCTCGGATTCATGAGAATGCCAACGAAGCACAATTCGATCGAGCCGTATGGGGGTGAGAACATCCAAATGTATCAGGACGCCAAGTGGCTCACCCAGGCGGGCAGGGGATGGGGATGTTTTCACCGTGGCCATCGTGAAGGCATGCTGTACACGCCGTTGCGCCCGGTAGCTCCAGAGTGTATAAGCCAGGTGCGTCAGCATGGCGAACCCGGCAATGAGCAGGCAAACTTTGATGGTCCACAATGCGAGTACCGCAACCGCATAGAGTAGCAAGAAGATGCCGAACGATCCGAGAGAAACTTGCTCAGAATGCTCGATTTGCTTCGCGTCATACCATGATTCAGAAGAGCTTCGATCTCTCATGGTGCCCTCACATTTTCGTCTCGAAAGGGTCGTTGCTCCACAGGCGACAGGTATGAATTCAACGTAACGCCATCGCTTCGATACCGCAGATCAGCGGTGGGCGGTCGCTGCCTTCCGCCGAATGCAGTTCGATGCGAAGCGTCGTGCCGAGTTTCAACTCCGGGACTTCGAGGGCGATGCCGCGTCGCGGCGCGTCGGCGAGGTCCAGGATGTCGACGTTGCTGAACCGTCGCTCGCTCATCACATCCACATGGAAGATGCGTTCCCCGACTTTGCAGGCGGGGTCGGGCTCGGCGAAGAGCAGCCGCACGGTGTAGGTTTGCGGGGCATCGTTCTCCGGGGCGAGCGTGATCTCGAAGGATTCAGCGCCCTCGACCCCCGACGCCACGATCCACGCGGGCACCTGCCCGTAGAAGCGCGAGGCGTGGTGCCGATACCAATGAACGTTTTCGGGTTGGACGGTCACCGGGACGTCGGGTGAGGAGCCGCCGGTGCTCGGCAGGTCCAGCCACAACGTGCCCTCGTCGCTCATGCGGTCTCCAGGCGCGCCGAGATTCAGGCCGAGACGCTTCACGCGCGACTCCGGCCTGGGCAGGTCACTGAACGTCCAGACCTCGACGGAAGGATCGTGCACCAGGGCGAGCGACGCCTGGTTCTGGTAGCTGCACGTGCACGTACGCGTGTAGTCCGGCGCGTTGAGCACACCGTCAGCCACGATGAGATTTGAAGTGCAACCGGCTTTGAAGCCGCCGATGTTGCCGGTTCCGCCATTGTTGGTCAGGTCAAAGAAACCCGCCGCCGCCGAGCGGAACGTGATCAGGTGTTCGCTGCCGATCGCGGTCGCGCAGCCGTAGTGGCGGTTGTACTTCCAGTCCACCGCTTCGCCGGTCAGCGGATGCCGGCGGCGAATCAGTTGGCCGGTCTTCAGCGAGATCGCTTTTTCCTGCGTGATGATCGTATCGTGGTACAGCATGACCGGTCCGCCGTACTCACGCGGATCGGACCAGAGTTCGTTGCCCGTGCTTGCGTCATACGCGACCATGCCCCGTCCGACTTCGTCGTGAAGGCGGTCACGCCCCTTCGCACCGGCCTGGATGAGCACGTCGTGTTCGGCGGAGTAGCCCAGCCACGTCCCGAAGACGTTCTCCCACGTCGACCAGACTTCACGGCCGTCGGCGAGATCGAGGGCGATGACGCGCGCATCTTTCGGTACGTCCAGCCCACGGCGTTTGAGCGAATCAATGTACGGGTCGGGCAGACGATCGATGCAGAAGACCTTCCCGCCCCCGGCGGCGATGGCGTTGTGACGCAGGGCGTGATCGGCGTCGAACTCCCAGAGCACCTGGCCGTCATGGCGGTTCATGACAATCAGTCGTTTGCTGGCGGTGCGCTCGAGATTGAACTTGCCGATCGAGGGCTTGTCCTTGCGTGGCAGCGGGTAGACGTGCTGCAGCAGCCGGCGGTTGAGTTCTTTCAAACGTTCGAGGCGATCGGGCTGTTCGCTTGCGACCACGCGCTGAATCTCGTGGCGGATGCGATTGGTTTTCTGACCGTGCTTGTCGTCGCTGCCTTTCACCTTCACCAGATCGGCGGGAAGAATCGACGCGAGGTCCTCTTCTTCGAGAAGACGGTTGAGGTTTTTCACGAGGAAGTCTTCGTTCTCTTCACCGTCGCGTTTGGCCAGAATGTTGAAGTTTTGCAGTTTGCCCATTTCGGCGACGACCTCGCTGACCTCTTCGACTTTCACGTGGCGAAACTCCTCGAAGTCGAACTCGGGTGTCCAGAAGGACATCGGCCGCGCCCCGGCGAGCAGGAGGTCGTCCACCACGGCGATGTATCCCCAGTCGGGAATGTCGCCGGTCTCGGGATCCGGTGGAAGCTGGAATGTCCTGACGGTCGTCCCGGTCGCCGGGTCGAGCCGCGAGCAGGTCTTGTCTTGAACGATGTAAACGCCGTCCGACACGGACACGTAATTGCTGCCGATGGCGTTGGCGCCGGGTTCGTGGCTGGTGTAGTCGTAGTGCCTGCCGATGCCGGGCATCTTCTTTTCCCAGAGACGCCGACCGGTGTAGACATCCACGGCGCGGAGGACGTTGGGACCCTCGATGAAGAGGCGTCCGCCGACCACCTGCGGGGTCGGACCGTGCCCGTGGCGCGGCAGGATCTCCTGGTTCGACGGGCCGCCGAACCAGAGCAGCCCGAGCGGGGCGCGAACCCGGGTGTCAGTCGAGACGACGCTGTTGGCGGCGTCGCCGTACTGATGCGTCCAGGTGCCCGCGCCGGCCAAGGCACCGACGCGTACGAGTTCGATGCCGTTCTCGCGCGGCGCGATGCGCACGGACGAAGAGAGTTCGGCGGCCACGGCATCGGCGATTCTCGGTTGCAACGCTTGCGCGTCGCCGAGGAACAGGGCGCGGCCCCCGTAGGGGCGAAGTGTTTCATACACGCGCTCGACCAGTGGCTCGGCGTAGAGGCGGTCCTGGAAATCGACCTCCGGCACGAGAACGAGATCGGCGAAGTACGGCGGCAGCGCGGCGGAGAATATGTCGTCGGGCAGCACGTGGAGTCGATGGCCGTAGAGGCCCGCGTCATCGAACCGGCGGCGGAGGTTGTCGACGTCTTGGGTCCGCGTGTCGAGCACCAGCGTGTGATAGTCGGAGTGTTCGAGGAGCGCCGCGATCAGCCCCGGCCGATTCGCGCCGAGGACCAGCGCGTACCCTTCGCGTGGCAATTCACTACGAAGCAGATCGTCGAGTTGATCACCTCCATCGCCCTGCGCGATATCCTCCGGAATCGTCGGCTCTGTCGCTTCGTACGTACGGGGATCGTCGCCATCGCCCTGGCCGAAGCAGTGCAACGCGCCGCCATGCGTGACCACGACAAGCTTGTCATCGCCCGCCAACATGGTCCAGGGTCGCCCCTCGATCCTGGATTGCCACGCGACTTGCGGTTTCCGCTTCTCGACCGAGAGCGCGTAGAGCCCACCGTCCTTGCCTTCCGCGTAGAGATGCTCTCCCGCCTGGAAGTGGATGCGCGTAATCGGCGCGTCGAGTTCGTGTTCCCAGATCGGCTGAACCTGTTCGCGTGTCTTCTCGTTTCCCTTCCGATCGGTATATGTCTCTTGCACCGGATCGTAACCGATTAACCGCAAGAGCTTGCCCTCGCGCTGGAACAATCCTTCGGGCGTCAACACGCTAGGGCGAATGCGATACCGCAGCTTGCCGCTCTCCGTCTCGAACATCACGTCCCGGTTATAGAACCAACGGTCCGTGGCCATGACATCGAATCCGCCGGCATCCTTGCCAAAGGTGCGGCTGGAGACGTCGTAGTGCAGGAACGCCCCGGTGGCGCGGTCATACCCGGCGGGAACGGTCCGGCCGCCTGAGACGAGGAGCACCTTCTCCGTAGCGACCATGTACCCTTGCGGCGCGACGCCGGAGAAGGCGGGGCTGCTGTGCTGCTGAGTCTGAAAGGTCGAGCCGCTGCCGCTGTTGCACCAGACCTCTTCGCCGGTCTCGGCATTCAGGGCATACAGGAACGTGCCCATGAAGGGCCAGATGCCGGCGGCGTAATAGATCGTGCCGGCGCGCAAAACCGGCGCGCCGCGCGCGGGCCAGGCGGAGATCATGCGATCGTTGCCGAGGATGCGATTGGACGCTGGCGCACCGCGATGCTTCCAGCGCAGTTCTCCCGTCTCGGCATCGAGGCAGTACAGACAGCCGTCGTCACTGGCGAACCATACCTTGCCCTCCGAGCCGACCGGCGCGAAGCGTACCGGCCCGTCGGCATAGAACCGCCAGCGTGACTCGCCCGTAGTCGTGTCGTAGGCGGTGAGGCTGTCGCTGATCATCGACGGAACGATGAGCCGCTTGCCGAGGATGATCGGCTGATACGAGGCATCGAACTGCAGCTTACCCTGGTCCGGCGGCCAGGCGGGCTGCGGTTTGGGCAGTCGGCGCGACCAGAGCAGCGTCATGTCGTCGGGCAGACTGTCGGGCGAGTTGGATGAACGGTACGCATCGTAACGCCACATCGGCCAGTCGCCGGCGAACGCGGAACCGGCGGTGATCAAGAGGAGGCTTGCGATTGCCATCCATTGTGCGATTTGTCGATCGATCGTCGTCATGAGTCCAACCCCTCCGTGAAGGCAACGCAGCTATCAAAGCATTTCGATGTAAATCGCCAGGCGGATCACTCCGGCCGGCCCTTCCGCAAGAACAGAACGCCCGCCACACCGACGATCCCCACGCCGAGACCGATGCCGAGCAAGGCTTGTCGCCACAGCCCCGGCGCGGGCTCGGCTGATTCGTCGGGCGTCGCGTCCTCGTTCGCCACCTCGGTGACCCGGGTCTCTGATCGGACCGTCTGGGGCATCGGTGAATCGGAGGCATTGTCGAGCGGTGCTTCCCAGTCCTGTGCGAATAGAAGGTCTGTTCCCGGGTTCTGGATCTTGACCACGCACGAGCAGCCGCCCACAAGGAAGGCACAGGCTTCGGCGATCATGCCGGGTTCGATACCGCCACCGGCGAGGGCATACAGCACACGGCCGCGCCCGAAAATCGGAAAGGCCATCGGCTCATCGAGTTCATCAAGATCGTGCTCGGAGCCGAGGAGTAAGCGGATGAACAGGCGTTCTACCGCATCGTTGCGCGACAGGCGGATCAGCGAGAACTTCACGGGGATGTCGTCGCTTTCGAGGTCGGTCTGCGGAACGTCGCCGACGGGATTGTCCGGCTGCTCGCCGGGGACAAGTTCCGCTTCGAGACGTGAGAGTTGCGTCTCGAGCATCTGTGCGGCCGCACGATCTTTGGCGGCATCGCCGGACTCCAGAAGCACCCAGGTGGCGGTCTCTCCCTGCCGGAGGTTTCGCGCGATCCGCTGCCTTACGGGCGACGTGAAAAGCTGCGTCCAGATCGGATCCTCGAGAGATGTCGTCAACGCGGCCGGGGGTCCCTTACTGTGCGGGGGATACTGCAGCACGGCGGCGGGCAGTTCCACATCGCCGAGATAGGGAAGGGCGAGCAGGTCGTCCTCACTCGCTTGGTCGAGATCCCGCGTCCGGATCTGAATGTTGGCGTCGAGGAATTCCGGGCTTTGCTGCCAGGATTCGAGCCGCTCGTGATGCGAATCCTCCAGCGGGCCGCGATGCAGCACCAGCAGCGTGTAGTCGTCCGGCGGCCAGTTCGCCATGGCGTACTGAAAGACCGGGACCGCGCAGGCCTGTAGACGCGCGTGCGGCGCGAACACCATCGCCGCCAGGAAGCAGCAGGACGCGAGTCGGCACAGGCAGGGCGATTTTCGGCTCATGGTGCATCGTGGGCGAAGGTGAGGAATGGCGGGAACTCCCGGCAGATTCAGAGCGAAACGGATGCGGGCACACCTTCACGGTGTTGAGGATCGTGTGCCTGAGTAAGTGTGTGAGAAGCGCTTCCGGAGAGAGGGACAGTCCCTGAGCTTCGCACACGCATTCTAAGATAGCTGTCCGCATGGATACGGTCAAAACAGGCGCACGTGCGGGGGGGCCATCCTTGAGTTTGAATGGGGGAATTCTTCACACCGTATTGACAAAGCCGCGATGTGAGATCAGCGGGAGGATTCCGCCTGGCCGCTCAGACGGTCGACGAGGGTTTCCATGCGATCCAATCGTGCCTCGAGGGCATTCATCTCCGCCTGCTGCGCGCGAAGCTGGGCATCTTTGGATTGCACGTCCTCGCTCAGTTCCTTGACCGCCTCCACGAGCAGCGGCGTCAAGCGCCCGTAGTCGACCGCCAGGTAGCCGTCCCGGTTTTCATGCACAACCTCGGGAAGTACGTCGCGCACCTGCTGGGCGATCAGGCCAACCTGGCGCTCCTCGCTGAACTGATGCTCCGGGAAGTCCTCGCGTTTCCAGTCGTAAGACACCGCCTGCAGCGCGTCGAGCTTCTCCAGCGCATCCTGTAGCGGCTCGAGGTTCTTCTTGTACCGGGCATCGGAGCAGCTGAGCGTGCCGCAGGACGCGAAGACGTTGCCGGTCGCCTGGATGTTGCCGTTGACCTGAAGGCGCTCGCCCGGACTCTGCGTCCCGATGCCGACATCGCCGGCGGAGGTAATGGTCATGCGCGTCACGGGGCCGCCGACGCGGATGCGCAGCTTTCCTTCATCGAGCTTCTCGATATACGAGTCGTCATCGCTCGAGTCCTCGAAGGTGATGCGCGCCTTGGCAAAGCTGTCATCCGCTCCGATTTTGACGGTCCCCACGTCTTTCACCACGTGAATGGGTGCCTGCGGCTCATTCGTGCCGATGCCGACGTTACCTCCAAAGTAATTGCGACCTCCGACAAAGTAACCCGCATATCCGTCATCGCTGTTGGTATGGCCGTGAACGCCGGCGCCGGTTCCGGACGAGGAATTCATCCGGCCCTCAACGCCCGTACCGCTGGGACCGTTGGTCCATCCGAAGACACCTGTTCCTGAGCCACTGCCGCTGGATGCCAATCCGTACACCGCCGTGCCCTGGTCCCCGGAATGCACTCCCCACACACCGTAGTTGAAACCGCAATCCGTCGTCGCAACTCCACGGATACCACTCCCGAAGCAGCCATCATTCCTGCCCTCGACTCCGTGTTGGTACCCGGTATCAAGTGTATTCGCTTGCCGAGCGTAAATTACTCTAGAAATAAAGGGCGAATCGATTTCCGCGTGAATCGGAAAGGAAGGTGTATCGGTTCCCACGCCGACCATGCCATCCTCGTAGTAGATGTCATTGCCGTTGCTCTGCCACGGGCGCACGGCATACACCGCGTACGGTGCCGGATGGAGCGGCTGGCGCGGGTTGAGCGCGACGTAGCCGGGATCGGTCGAGCACTTGACCGCAATCTGAAGCCAGCGTTTTTCTCCGTTGAAGGCATCGCTGCCGAACTCGAAGTTGGCGTTGAGCTCCACGGCGAACTGCCCGCCTTCGACGTTCACACCGAAGACGGACTGCAGGCTGCCGACCTGCCCTCCACCGACCTCGGCATCCCAGAGGCTGAACTGGAAGTCGCAGACGTCGCTGACTGGTTCGCCTTCCATCTCCAGTCGCCCCTGGTAGGTAAAGGCGTCATTCAGCGGCGAAGCCATCGCGGAGCACGCGATCCCCAGCAGCCCGCAGGCGAGGGCGAGACAACGCGCAATCCGAGGACGTGAAGACAGTGAACGCTGCATAGCTATTCCTCCCATGATGGCTCACGCACGAACGAAACCGGCAGCGCGTCCTGGCGGGGATCATGAGCCATTGCCCCTGAGTGAAGCAATGGACGCGCTCCCCAACCCTTCGGCAGTTCTGCCTGGCAGATCGTCGTGATATATGATTGAAACCAGACGGCATCCGAACGCATCCATTATGACGCGTCACCGTCGTGGGTACCAGCGAAAAATGGGGAGCGGGTGTCTCGGGCGCGTTGGAGTCGTCTTTTCGGCGGCTATAATGGGCACGTCATCGCGGAACGCCGGAGCGGTCGCGACAGGCAAGTGGGTCCTGCCAGGTGGGTTGGCATGAACGGATGGCATCTGATCGTTCGAGAATTACTGCACCGCAAGGTGAACTTCATGCTGAGCGCGCTCGGTGTGACTGCGGCGGTGGCGCTGTTCGTGTTCGCCCTGACCGCCGGGGATGCCTCGCGCCGGGAGACCGCGCGGATCCAGCGTGACATCGGCCTCAACCTGCGCATCATTCCCAAGGCAACGAACGAGGCGAAACTGCATGTGGCGGGGTTCTCCGACGTGACCATGCCCGAGCAGTACGTGCATGACATGGCGTCGGTGTCCGGGCTGGACTATGCCCACCTTCTGCCGCGACTCGGCCGTATGATCGAGTGGCAGGGCATGGAGGTGGTGCTGATCGGCGTGTTGCCGGAAATCTCGCCGGTGGATCAGAAGAAGCCGTCGATGTCGTACGCGCCGAAGGAGGGAACCGTCGGCGTGGGGTATCTCGTCGCGCGGGACAGGAAGCTCGCGCCGGGCGACACGATCGCCATGCTCGGGCGGGAGCTGCGCGTGGCGGACGTTTTTGAGGAAGAAGGCACCCAGGAAGACATCAGCTTGAAAGCGCATCTGCGCGACGTGCAGGCGATGCTGAACCTGCCCGATCAGATCAGTGAGATCCAGGCGATCAACTGCACCTGCTTCGAAGAGCGCGGTGACCTGATGACGCAGTTGCGCGCACAGCTCGAGCCGGTCTTGCCCGAGGCGAAGCTGCTGCTGATGCGGGATGCCGCCGAGGCGCGCAACAAGCAGCGCCACATGGTCGAGGATTACCTGGCGTGGGTGGTGACGGTGCTCATGGTGCTCTGCGCGGCATGGGTGGGGTTGCTGGCCATGCTGAACGTGCGCGAACGGCTGCAGGAAATCGGCATCCTGCGGGCGCTGGGCTTTCGCTCGTCGACGATCGGGATGCTGTTTCAGGGCAAGGCGGTCATCGTCGGGCTGATCGGCGCTGCCGTCGGTTTCGGGGTGGGCACCTGGGTCGCGCTGCAATGGGGGCCGGGCATTTTCAAGATGACCGGCGGCAAGATCGCGCCGGACTGGACGCTGTTGGGATGGGCGCTGGTGGCGGCGCCGCTGTTCGCGCTGGTGGCGTCGATGGTGCCTACAGTTATGGCGATGACGCACGACCCCGCCGAAACGCTTCGGGAGCAATGACGTGATTCGCATCGAGAACATGACCAAGACATTCGCCACCCGGCGCGGACCCGTTCAGGCGATTGACGCGCTCACGCTGGAAATCGATCCGGGCGCGTTCGTCGTGGTGCGCGGCCCGAGCGGCAGCGGCAAGACGACACTGCTTCTGGCGCTGGGCGGTATGCAGCGGCCCACGCAGGGAAAGGTGCTCGTGGACGGACACGACCCGTACGCGCTCTCGCCGGCGGATCGGGCGCAGTTCCGCGCGGAGCGGATCGGCTTCGTGTTCCAGATGTTCCATCTCGTGCCGTATCTGAGCGTGCGGGAGAATGTGCTGCTGGCGGGCAAGGCCGCGGGGAACGGCGTCGATGCGGGCAAGGCCGATGCGTTGATCGAGGAACTCGGGCTCACGCCGCGGCGGCATCACCGGCCGGGTGAACTCTCCGCCGGGGAGCGGCAGCGCGCCGCCATCGCCCGCGCGCTGATCAACCAGCCCGCGCTGATCCTCGCCGACGAGCCGACGGGCAACCTCGACCCGGACAACGCCGCCGAGGTCGTCCAGGCGCTGCACGACTTCCGCAAGCAAGGTGGCACCGTCGTCTTCGTCACGCACGGCACCGCCGCCGACGAACACGCCGACCGCGTCATCCAGCTCCGCGACGGGCGCCTCGTGACGGAGTGAGCGATGAGATCGACGCCGCGACCCTTCCCTTCGCATCGCGAGGAATGGGGAACCTTTGCGAGCTCCCGATGTATACCAGGGATGGAGCTTACCAATAGTCAAGCTATGCATTGAAACCTTCAATTGCGCAAGCTGCCCTATTGCACATGCGAACAGGTCCTTTTGCGGCTACGATATCGCCAAGTGTACACCAGGAAGGTGTCTCGAATGTGGCCATGCTCTTCGAGATGCTACTCAGCTGAACAAGACCCTTGAATCACAATCAATCGGCGCGGATAATACACATGGGTAATCGAGTGTTAGCCCCAAAGGACGTCGATGGCTCAACCCGATATCTACGATCCGTCTTTCGTCCGACGTCTCTTCGACGAGATGGCTCGCACATACGGTGTCGTTAACCTGATTTCATCCCTCGGATTCACTCGTCGCTGGCGTCGCCAATGCCTTCGATCGGTGCAGATCGGCACGGGCACTACGGTACTCGACCTGATGACTGGCATGGGTGAGCTTTGCAGGGACCTTCTGCACATCATAGGACCGACCGGCACAATACGAGCTATCGACATTTCACCGGTGATGTGTGAACGTGCACAAAAGCAGGTTTCACTGGTTGATCAGTCACGGCTGCAAGTCATCCAGGCTGACGCGCTGAATTGCCCAATTGAAGACGAGTCAGTTGATTACGTCGTTTCCACGTTCGGCCTGAAGACACTCAATTCACGCCAATTGAAGACACTGGCCTTGCAAGTGTCCCGAGTCCTCCGGCCTGGTGGTCAGTTCGCACTTCTCGAAATATCCGTGCCCAAGTCACCACTTCTCAGGTGGCCGTACATGGTCTATATCAACTACATCATTCCCTTGATCGGTCGACTTGCCTTGGGCAATCCCGACAACTACCGACTTCTCGGTGTCTACACCGCCGCCTTTCAAGATTGTCGACGCGCAGCCGACTATTTCACTGCCGCTAATCTACAAGTACAATACCGGAGATACTTCTTCGGCTGTGCAACGGGCATTACGGGCGTCAAATCCACGCGCGACGCTGGGCTAACATGATCGTTGCAGCCGACGTGCTACCCGTATGACTATTCGACCATTGATGAAGATGGAGTCGTGTTCGATACTCCAAGCCGTCAACGTGTCGCTCGCACGCGGCTGTACTCGGCGATCAGCATGCAGTCGGATAATAAGATGCGCCGTTGGGGTTGGATGCTGTGCTTCGCATATTGTGTCTGCTTGTTCTTGATCTCACTTGCCTGCTCTCGTCAGACTACCTGGTCCAATGCGAAGTCTCACGACGAACTTCTTGGATTATGGGTCTCCTTAGGAATGATGGGCTTGATTGGGTCCGTCCGATCCATCTTGATCGGATTCTTCATGGCATTGAATCCGCATGATCATCCTGATCAGGACTGGAGGGCCGGTGTTGTCATCACAAGTGGGATCTATACCGGCAGGCATTAGTTATTCATCATCTTCTCTGGCAATCCATCCCATCGACCTCAGGTGTTGGCATCCTCATGAAAGTTTGACGATCATGGCGGATGTGATGAGGTCGTCGAGTCCGGTTTCTGTCGTGCGAGGTCACGGTGAATATGCGCGTGTGATCTGCATTCCGAGTTCATGTCCAAGGGGGGCTGCATGAGCAACCTACCGAAATCCGATCGACCGCGGATGTACTGCCGGGCGTGCAGCTACATACTGGACGGGCTCGAATCGTCGCGATGCCCGGAGTGCGGGCTGATCTTCGACGCGGATGACAAGCGGACCTACCGGCGGCGGCCCCGGTGGTTCTGGTTTCGCGTGATGCGGCGGTGGGCGCTTCGGGGAGTGATCGCGCTGGCGTTGCTGGCCATGGCGGCGGGGATCGGCTGGTTGTGGCTGTACCGAGCACACGAGCAGGACAAGCAGGCCATCGCGGCCGTCAAGGCGGCGGGTGGCAGCGTCGGCAGGGACACGATCGCGCCCCAGTGGTGTCGTCGCTGGGTGGTCCGCAGCCTGGGTATGGGATTCCCAACCTTCGGTGGCAGGGGCTTGGGTCGCATCGGATTTGGAGGATCCGGGGGGATCACCATCGGGTGGGACATTCAGGACGGCATCTACGGCCCCAGGCCGCTGGCAAAGTTCGTTTCGGATCATGTGCTCGTCCACTGCGAGCGCGGGACGGCGGTCAGCTTCTGGAAGAAGGAGATCTCGGATGGTGATCTGATTCCCGTAGAGTCGCTCAAGCGGCTGAACACGCTGAATATCGGATACACCCGAGTCGAGGGTGACGGCCTCCGCCACATCAGCGGGTTGAAGCATCTGGAAACGCTCGATCTTCGCGGGTTGCCGATCACGGACGAGCATGGTGTTCACCTGCGATCGCTGACCTCGCTGAAGAGACTGGAACTCCGTGCAACCCGGATCGGCGATGCCGGCTTACGCCATCTCGAGGGACTGACCCAACTCGAATACCTGGACCTGGGAGAAACGCGGATCACCGATGCGGGCCTGCAACACCTCGCCGGGATGACGCAATTGAAGGAGTTGTATCTGTCGGAGACGAACCTCACGGATGAGGGCATCGCGCATCTGGCGGGGCTCACGGAACTGACGCGGCTGTCGCTGTATGAAGTGCCGATCACCGACGCCGGCATGATGCACCTGAAAGATTTATCCAAGCTGACCCTTCTGGATTGCCAGGAATCCAGAGTGACGGCGATCGGCGTCCAGGCCCTGTGGGACGCCATTCCGGGCATCCAGATCGTCAACCCGGTCATGAACCCCCGCCCCGCCGCCGAGGCCAAAGCGCGCTGAGGGATCACCCTGTGCCCACCGATGAACGGCGCTCGTCCTGTCCCGGCAGAGGGGGGGCGGGCCGTTGCACGGGCAAGGCCCTATGAGCGTCGAGCTTTCACGTGCGTTTGATGACGATGGCGGTGAGGTCGTCGAGTTGGGGGGTGCCGCGGCCGAAGGCGAGGACTTCACGGTAGAGGGTGTCGATGAGTTCGGCGCTGCCGGCGCGGTGGTGTCGGCGGATGAGATCGCAGAGGCGTTCTTCACCGAAGAGGGTGCCGTCGGGGTCGGTCCATTCCATGAAGCCGTCGGTCAGCAGGACGAAGATGTCGCCGTGGCGGAAGTGGATCGGCTCGGCCGGTTCGACGGGCAGTTCATCGGCGATGCCCATGGGCAGGCTGGAGGCGCCGAACTGCTCGACGGTGTCGGAGGCAGCGCGGTAGAGCAGCAGCGGTCCGTGGCCGGCACTGAAGTAGTCGAACCGGGCGGCGGCGGCATCGAGGATGCCGAAGCAGGCGGTGACGAAGCGGTCGTCCGGCAGGTCGTTGCACAGGTGGCGGTTGACGCGGGCGCCGATGGTGGCGAGGTCCGCGTCCGGCGTGGAAAGCGTGCGCAGGATCGCGCGGCACTGCGAGATGATCAGCGCCGGGCCGATGCCGTGGCCGGTGGCGTCGGCGATCATCACGCCAACCTTCTTGTCCGTCAGGGGAAGATAGTCGTACAGATCTCCGCCAGTCTCATCGGCGGGCCGATTCCATCCGGCGATCTCGAACCCGTCGAGGGCGGGGGCCTCGCTCGGCAGGAGCTGCTGCTGGATTTCCCGGGCGATGGCGAGGTCCTGCTCGAGCTTCTGCTTGGCGGCCTCCTCGTCCAGCAGCATCTGCCGCTTCAGGGCGATGCTGGTCATGGCGCTGAGGGCGCCGGCGATTTCCTCGTCACGTGGCGTGAAGTCGCCGTCGCGCTTGTTGAGCACCTGCAGCACGCCCATCATCTCGCCGGTCGGCGTGACCAGCGGAAGCGTGAGCATGTTGCGCGTGCGGTAGCCGGTCTTCTTGTCGATCTCGCGATTGAAGCGGTCGTCGGCATAGGCGTCCTGCACGACGACGACCGCGCGGGTCCGCGCCGCCTCACCGGCGATCCCGAGCCTGGCGGAAAAGCGGATCTCGTCGGCGCCGGTGGCCACGCGGCTGTAGAGTTCGTCGCTCTCGGCATCGTAGAGAAAGACGGTGGAGCGCTCGCATCCCAACGCCACCTGACCGGCCTCGGCGATGCTTTCGAGCAGGCGGTCAAGTTCGAACGTCTCCCCCAGCAGGCGGGTCACCTGGACGAGGATGTCGAGATCGTGTTGGGCGATGTCTGCCATGGGTTCACGGGGCGGTGGACGAGGTCCGGCCGATGCTGAGATCACCGCGTGATCCTCAGTGGGCGCGTCGGCGTCCGACGAGCCGACGGCGACCGGCCGACAGGCGACGGACCGACCGGGGTAAGCGGCATCCCGGTAAGGCAGGCCTTGTCTCGACTATACCGGGAAGCCCACCTTCGGCAAAGGAAAAACGACCCGCTCCCGCATGAAGGTATCTTCATGGGGATACTTGGCGGGAAACGATATCAGGTTTCGGACGAGGCTGTGGACACTCCGGCCTCCGCGGTCATGTGAGATGCGGGTCGCGACTCGGGGCTTGTGGATTCAGCCTCGGTGTGATGAATGTGCTCGCGAAGAATGTACACCGGGCGCTGTTTGACCTCTTCGAAGATGCGTCCGATATACTCGGCCATGATGCCCAGGCAGAGCAGTTGGACGCCACCCATGAAGAGGATGGTCATCATGATGCCGGTCCAGCCGGGCTCGATGGGTTGGCCGAGCAGGTAGCTGATGAGAATGAACACGGCATAGACGAGCGCGATTCCAATCGTGAACAGCCCGAGAGCCGAGGCGAGGCGCAGCGGAATATTGGAAAAAGCGAGCACGGCGTAAAGGGCCATGCGCATGGTCTGGCGAATCGAATACGCCCTTTCGCCCGCGTGGCGGTCCGCCTGTTCGTAGCCGACGCCGGTCTGCCGGAACCCGAGCCAGCTGATCATGCCGCGCAGAAAACGGGAACGTTCCGGCAGGCCTTTGAAGGCGTCGACGACGCGGCGATCCATGAGGCGGAAGTCGGCGGCCTCGGGCGGGATCGGCGGCTTGATGAGCGCGTTGATCACCTTGTAGCCGAAGCGCGGTTT
>CAZUAQ010000020.1:26398-48137 GCA_964618455.1 uncultured Planctomycetales bacterium
TGACCCGCTCGCGGTAGGCGTAGACCATGTCGTATCCTTCGCGCCACTTCTCGATAAATTCCAGGATGAGCCGCGGCGGATGCTGCAGGTCGGCGTCCATGACCACCACCGCATCGCCGGTGGCGTAGTCGATCCCCGCCGAGAGCGCCGCCTGGTGACCGAAGTTGCGCGACAGCCCGAGGGCATGGACGCGCGGGTCGCGCCCGGCCAGTCGTTTCAGGCAGGTCAGGGTATTGTCACGACTGCCGTCGTCGACAAAGAGAATCTCCAGCTCCCCGTCGATCTCAGGGGTCAACTCATCGAGCCGCCGATGCATCTCATCCACGTTGGGCGCTTCATTGAAGCAGGGGATGACGATGGACAGGCGCATCAGGCGTCTCCGCATCGGGGGAAAAGTTTGTCCGCCTCGCCGGGCTTCATGTGAATGGCGTCGGCGTCGTTGGGAAAGCGACGCTTGTGAATATCGTCCACATAGGCGGCAAAGGCACGGGCGAGAATGCTGCTGAGGTCCTCGTATTGCCGCACATGACGCGGGGGATGGCCCGCCGCGTGGCCGATCATGTCGTGCAGGACGACGACGGTCCCGTCACAATGCGGCCCGGCGACGCAGCCGATGACCGGCACATCGGCGCGCTCGGTGATCTCGCGGGCGACTTCGGTAGCCACCGCTTCGAGCAGCAGGGCGGAGGCCCCCGCCTCTTCCATGGCCCGGGCTTCGGCGATGAGCCGCGCGCCGGAGTCGGCGTCGCGCCCCTGGGCGCGGTAGACGCCTTCCTCCTCCAATTGCTGGGGAAGCAGGCCGAGGTGGGCGATGATCGGCAGCCCGGCGGCGGTGAGTTTGCCCACCAGTTCGACGTCGCGGCCGGTGACCTCAATCTTCAAACCGTCGGCGCCCGTCTCGTTGAGAAAGCGCTTCGACCAGGAGAGCGTCTCGTCATCCGACCCGCATCGCGCGAGGTAGGGCAGATCGGCCATGACGAAAACGTCCGGCGCGCCGCGTCGCACCGCCGCGGTCAGCGTGATGAGAAACTCGGGTGGCATCTCGCGGGTCGAAGGCAGGCCGAGGATCACCTCCGCCGCCGTGTCCCCCACGAGCAACACTTCGACCCCCGCCTCCTGCATCACCCGGGCGGTGCCGGCGTCGTAGCAGGTCAGCACGCTGATCGGGCGACCCTCTCGGAGGGCCCGGTGAAGCAATTCCCAGGAAGGATTGTCTGCATTGAGGTTCATGGCATGTTAAGCATAGACAGGGCCGTAACGAATCACAAGATAAGGGCTTGCAAATCGTACCGGCGCGGGAGATAATGCGATTGAGCGGCGAAATTGGCGGGCACCGGCAATGGGAACGCCCGCGAGAACTCTTTCGGATGCCGCGACGATTTGACAACTACACAGAACTCCCGTCTCGGCGGTGGGGATCGGCGTTCCGAGGAGGGCCGTCTCCGGCCGCGAGTGGGTGAGGGACGAGAATACCATGGGAGCTACGCTCGACGCCCTGCACAAGCTGCAAGCCATCGATCAACAAGTGCGGTCGGTCCGCGACAGAATCGACTCCAAGACCCGAGCCGCTCTAGCCCGTCAACGCAAAGTCGAAACCCTTCAAAAGCAGATTGAAAATCTCCAGACGCAGATCCGTAATGCCCAGGCGGAAGCGGACAGCATGGAGATGGATCGCCGCACGCACGAGGAGCACGCGACCAAGCTGCGCGAGGCGCTGAACCGCGCGAAGACCAATAAAGAGTACGCGGCGATCCTGTCCGAGTTGAACACGGACAAGGCCGACCTCGCCAAGATCGAGGACACGACGCTGGCGGCGCTGGGGCGCGTGGACGAACTCAAGAAGGAACAGAGCGATCTCAAGCAGTCGCTCGCCGAGGCGGAGCAGCGCGCCGACGCGATGACGCGCGAGGCGGACCAGCTTCGTGAGAAGTACGCCCAGAAACTGCAGGGCCTCGAAGACAAGCGCGAAGAGGCGGGAGCGGAGATTCCCCCCGAGGCGAAGAACCTCTTCGAGCGGGCCAGCGACAAGCACGACGGCGAGGGTATGGCCCTGGTCGAGAAGACGCATCCCCGCCGGGCCGATTACACGTGCAGCGGCTGCAACATGACCATCACGCTGGAGACGGTGAACGCCCTGCAATCACGGGATGACATCCTGGCGTGCCAGACGTGCGGCCGGATCCTCTATCTCGAAGAACCCTCCGGACTGGCGGTCTGAGTGCAGGTCTGAATTCGCAGATCGGCTCAGGCGCCCCGTGGCATCAGGTCGCTTTTGATCTGCTGGTTCCATCTGCCGGGCATGAATCCACTGACATCATTCTTCCTCGCCTGACATGAGCGATGGTCCCGCTTCGGCGAAGCGCTCCAGCAGCGATGCTAGGCGTCCTTCTACATCGTACCGTCCGGTGGCGATGGCATTCTTGACGGCGTGGACCTTTTCCCAGCGGACATCCGACATGTCCGGAAGATTCGGCAGAGCGTCCTCGGCCGGCCGAGGGGGTTCGAGTGTCGGCCGTTGAGGGGAGGGAGTTGACTCCGGCTGGGGTGTCGGCGGGCGAGCGGCGGAGGGGCCGGGTGTCCCGGGTTCTCCCTGAGCGTCAGGGGAGGAGGACGCGTCCTTCGGGGGCGGCGCCGGGAAGGGGAGCGGGCGTCGTGTGGCGGCGATCTTCGCGCGGTGTCGCACAATGCTCATGAAATCCAACGTGCTACCTTTCCGCGGTGATGCCATAGCGACGACTCACTCCTTTCCGGCCGACCAGCCTACCCGAAGACGCAGTTCAGCGTCTGGACCTCCGCGCGTTCCATTCATCCGCAGGGGGTATTATCGGCGGGTTTCAACGAATTCCCGAAGCGATCTTGAAAACCGGGATTGCGGACGGTCGGCCCGCCGCCATGGCCTCAGGCGGCTGGAAAACAGCCGAGGATGGGATTATCTTCAAACGCGGTTTCGGGGAGGCGGTTCCGAGCCCAAGACCCGTCGGGAGACCCATGTCCGACTTCGATGGGGACGCAAGTCTCAGAACAGTGCGAGAGAAGCTCTTCAGGAGAAAGGGACCTTCCCTCATTGGCGTCACTTTGATCGCTTGACGCCAGAATGCGCGGCGATCGCGATGGCTTCGCGGCAAATCGGGGAAGGGCATTGAGCATTTCACTTTGATTACGGCAGTCATTGTGTGGAAGGAGCCCGCAGCATGTCCTGGCAAACGTGGGTTGGATTCGGCATCCTTGGCCTGTCGATCGGGCTGGTCGGTTGTCAGCCGCAGGAGCGGAAAGTCGTCGATCGCCTGCCTCCGCCGGTAGCGCCGACGTACAAGCTCGAGCCCGCCCCGGTGCGCACGGAGACGCCACGTACCTCACCGCCCGTTCGCTCCGTGCAGCCGACCACACCGGTGGTCAGCAGCCCCTGGAAACCGCGCCGCCCGATCTCGCCGCAGTGGAACTGCATCATCATCCATCACTCGGAGAGCGACACGGGCTCCCTTCGCGATATTGATTCCTGGCACAAGGCCAAAGGCTGGGACGGTTGCGGCTATCACTTCGTGATCGGCAATGGTACGGGCTCACGCGACGGCCAGATCGAGATGTCCTACCGGTGGCATTCGCAGTTGACCGGTGCCCACTGCCGCCTGACCGCCGACGAAGAGATGCGTCGCGGCCTGCACGAGAACTATTACAACGAGCACGGGATCGGCATCTGTCTGGTCGGGCGGTTCAACGATGAGCGGCCGACGCCCCGGCAGATGGAATCCACCGCCCGGCTCGTCCGCTACCTGATGGACGCCTGTTCCATCCCGTCGGCCAAGGTGTACGGTCACGGGGACCTGAAAGCCACCGATTGCCCCGGGCGGTTTCTGTCCATGGGGGCACTCAAACGTCAGGTCGATGTCCTGCAGGCGTCCGCGCATCGCTAGTGAATGGATGATCCACCGTTCTCGTCCCATAAAGATCTCTCCTCCGCTTCGCGTCCGGTAATCTCGACATTTCCGGGACGATCACCCGCGCTTCCACGGAATCTCGCAAGGATCCCAATCTAAGCCGCAACCCGGTCCCGAATTGGCCGATAAGGAGGACGCGAGCAACGAAAGTTCGATGCATACAAGCTGTAATGGAGGCATCCGATATGCGACGCTGCGGCAAAGGCTTGGCCGGCAAGGCCATTCGTCGATTAGTAGTTACGGTCTTTCTCCCTCTCTTCATTCTGGCCGGAACGATGGGCGCGGGATGTGATACACAGGCGTTTATCGCTGGATCGTCGGAAGGTGTCGCCGAAGGGCTCGTCACCATATTCGGCGGCGTTGTCGGCGCCTCGGATTCCGAGGAAGCATTTCCCACCGGGGCGACCACGATTTTCAGTGGTCTGTTGAGCGGTTTCCTCACGGGCTTCTTCTCCGACGATATTGCCGAATTCGAGGAGACGGGATCGCAGACCTAGCGGCCTTCGTCTTCCTCAACCCTCTTCCCGTAGAGAACTTCAAGCGACAACGCAGCCGCTGTGCGTTGTCGCTTCTTTGCGCGCTGCGGCTCCCGGGCCTGGGATGGCAACCGGACACGCCGCCGGCGGTATAACTGGTTCGTGACCCTTGGTTCTCGTAGAATGCCTTCGATCCTGAAACGAGTTCATCGCGAATCAGCCAACGAGGAGCGGCAGAATGAAAACGCGTAGGAAAGCCCGAAACCTGGCCATGCGAGCCATGTTGTGGATGGGAGTGGTGTCCTCCGGGGCCTTGTTTGGTGGAAGCTGCAATACCGAGGTCCGCTCGATCGTGCTCGCCGGCCTGAACGAACTGACCGTGGCCCTGATCGATGCATTCTTCGTCACGCTGGATCCGCCGACCACGGCGTCTCTCGAGACTCCGGATGTGTCAGAAGTCATCGGTCACGGTTAGTGAGGAGGGCGCGGCGATGCCTTGGAAACGAAGAGGCTTGGCGTGGCTTCGGCTCCTGTCGAGCGGGGGCCTGATGCTGGGGACGATCAGTTCGGGTTGCCTGGCCGACGCGCTGCGCGACATCAGCGACGAACTCGACGATCTCGCCAACGAGGTCGATGACGATCGCGACGATTTCGACGAATTCCTGGATGACCTGGAGGACATCTTTGACTGATTCGGATCCAGTTTGTCCGCGATCAGGACGGGTTGGCCGATTCGCAGGCGGAATCTTCCTTCTCATCGCACGCGATGGTGACCACGCGTGAGCCTTCCCTGAGGGTAGGTGAGCCCGCTTCACTTGCCTTTCTCCCCGTCTATAATGCCATTGTGAGCCTGAGCACGCCTGACATCGACCGACTTGTCGCCTCTTCCGCCCCCGTTCGTGGCTGGATGAACGGCTGGAACCTGACCATGCTGAGCGTGGCCGTGCTGTGGGGCGGTTCCCTGGCGATTTCCCAGATCACGGATAACGATGCCTGGTGGTGGTACGGCACGCATTTGGCCATGATCGTGGCGGTCGTGCTCGTGCTCAGCGTGGGAATGCGGCATCGCCGGATGGGGCGATCCATGCTGGAGGCCTTCGAGGCGGTGCAGCTTCAGGACTGGGATCGGGCCGAAAAGGCCCTGCTCACGTTGCTGAGTCGGCCGGTCCGCCCGGGGCACGCCCGGGTCGAAGCGCTGCTTGCCCTCGCGTCGTTGGCCGAAGCGCAGAACCACTATGAGGGATCGCAGCGGGTTTACGAGGCCATTCTTAACGGCGACGAAGCCGATCCGCTTCAGCAGCACACCACGCATCTTGCCCTGGCGTCGGCCATGCTCCGCAATGGGGAGACCGCCGACGCCGTCGCGCTGATCGACAAACTCGAACGCATCAACCTGCCCGAGCCGCTGGAAGCCCAGGTGTCGCTGCTCTCCCTGTTTCGCGAGGTGGTGATGGGGCATGCTCACGAGACGCTCGACAAGGCTGCCCGGCGGCGGGCGTTGTTCCGCAATAACCTGGGCACGCGGGCCGGTTACGGCTACGCGCTCCTGGCCGCCGCCTACGATCGGGCGGAGCAGGCCGAGCCCGCTGAACAGAACTGGCACGATGCCACACTGCTGGTGCGGCCGGAGCAGTTGCTCGATCGTTTCGATATGCTGAAATCGGTTGCGACGAAATACCCCGCCGCGCAGCGACCGCTCGCTTCGAAGGGGCCGACGGCATCATGACCTCGCTCGATCAACACGAACTGGATCAACTGCTGCGAAGCTTTCGCCGTCATGTGATCATGTCGACGGGCTTGCGTATTGCCATGTTCGTCCTGCTGGGGATCGGGTTGATGGTGTCCATGTCGATGCCGCAGGAATCGAGCCGTCGCATGACGATGGCGGTGCTGGGCGTCGGTCTCATGCTGGTGGTTCTCGCGGCCATGGGGACATTGAAAATGACGCGCGACGTGCAGGCCGGCAATCTGCTGCTCAACCGGGGCAAGCTTGCGGAGGCGGCCGCCTCGCTGCGCCGCGCGATCGGGCGATTCTCCTTTTCGTCCCAGGGACGCTTCATCGCCGTCCAGCAGTTCGGCATTCTGTTACAGCAGCAGCACGCTTACGGTGAGGTGGTGCGACTTTGCCGGGAGATGCTGCGGTACCGCCTGAAGCGGTGGCGATCGGTCTGTTTTTCGGTCCGCGTGATGTTGGCGGATAGTTTATTGATGATGAACCGCGAGGCGGAGGCGTACGATGCCATGCGCCCGGTCTTCGATCAGCCCATGTCGCTTCTGGAGCGAATTCGCATCCTGCCGGTGCAGTTGCGTTACGAGCTGGCCTCGGACAACGCGGCATCGGCGGTGAAAGACCTGCCCGAGAAGGCGAAGCTGGCGGAACTGATGGACGGCCCGCGCGCATCGCTGGTGCATGCCCTGCTCGCGGAGGCCTGCGAGCGTCAGGCGATGACCGAGGAGCGGGATTACCTGCTTCAGAAAGCGTGGCTGTATCACGACGTGACAAAGCTGGCGGAACGCTACGGCATCCTCGCCCCGATGGCGTCACTCTCGCAGCAGGGGGACCTGGACCGGTTGAAAGAGGAGGCGATGTCCAGGCCGGCCGAAGAAAGCGTGTCCCAGCCGGGCACCGAAGATTCCGCAGCAACGGGGGATTCGTCGCCCTCCCGGGACTCGGAGATCGATCAGCGGGCCTGAAGTTGTGTGTTAAATGCTTTGGATTACGCCCCCGGGACGGCGTATAATGAACCGTCGCTGAAATGAACTGAACCCTCGACGCCCCGTCCACTTGCCTTGAGGACCCTGGGCATTCTCGGCATGCGGGTCGCGAGGGCGAAGACAACGAAACCCTCTTCGACCCGCACCGCGGGAATCGGCAGTTTTGGAAAACGATCAAAGAGCTCAACTCGAAGTCACGTCTGAGAACGCCGTCCTGGTCGGACTGGCCCTGCATGGGATCGATTATGATCCGGAGGAATCCCTGCGCGAACTGACGCTTCTGGCCGAATCGGCCGGTGCGAATGTCGAAGGTCGGATGCTGCAGAAGCGCGCCCGCATCGATCCGAAGACATACATCGGCCGGGGCAAGGTCGAGGAACTCGCCCGCCGCGTGGAGGAGACGGAATCGTCCGTCGTCATCTTCGACGATGATCTCTCCCCGGCGCAGATCCGCGAGATCGAGTCGGTGGTCAAGGTCAAAGTCATCGACCGGAGCGAGTTGATACTCGACATCTTCGCCAATCGGGCGCGGACGCACGAGGCCCGGCTGCAGGTGGAACTGGCCCAGCTCGAATACACGGCCCCGCGGTTGCGCGGCATGTGGACGCACCTCGAGCGAATTGCCGGCGCGGGCGGTGGCGGCAGCGCGGGGACGGTCGGCGGTATCGGCACGCGCGGTCCCGGTGAACGGCAGATCGAGATCGACCGGCGGATCGTCAACCGCCGCATGGACCAGCTCAAGCGCCAGATCAACGACATCGACAAGCGCAAGGTGGCGCTCGTGCGTTCGCGTCACGAGCACTTCAATGTTGGTCTCGTCGGCTACACCAACGCGGGCAAGAGCACGCTGATGAACACGCTGACCGACGCCGGCGTCCTGGCGGAAGATCGGCTGTTTGCCACGCTGGATACGCGGACGCGGCGGTGGAACCTCGGCCAGGGGGAGTACGCGCTTTTGAGCGACACGGTCGGTTTCGTCAGCCGCCTGCCGCATCACCTCGTGGCGTCGTTCAAGGCGACGCTGGAGGAAGCGATCCACGCCGACCTGCTGCTTCATGTCGTGGATGCATCATCGCCCAATGCCTGGGCGCAGTACGACGCGGTAATGGCCGTGCTCGAGGAACTGGGCTGCTCGGGGCATCGGCAGATCACGCTGTTGAACAAGATGGACCTCGTGGATGACGAGGCGAGCGTGCATGTCTTACGGCACAAGCTGCCGAACGCGCTGTGCGTCTCGGCTCGAACGGGGATCGGTTTGCCGGAACTGGTGCTGAAGGTCCGCGAGCAGGTGTCCGGTCCGGCCAAGCAGGTCACCGTGCGGCTGTCCAACGCCGACGGCAAGGCCATCGCTTTTCTCGAGCGGCACAGCCAGGTGCTCGACCGCCGCTACCTCAACGGTTGCGTGGAGATGGACGTCGTGCTCGGGGCGACGAACCTGAACCGGCTGCAGAAAGACTTTCCCCAGTCGGAAATTCAGCAGGTGGCGTGATTCTGCCAAATCGATGAAGATTTACTTGTTCACAGCCTTGGCCGGTAAGCACAGCACCGTCATGACCGGGTCGTGATCGGAGGGGGCCTTTCCGAGATATCGATCGCGCACGATCTCGGCGTAGGTGACCTCGACGGGCGGTTCACTCTTCATCACGAAGACGAAATCGATCTTCTCCCCCTCGACTTTTTCGCCCCAGCCATTGAACGTGGCTTCGTTCTTCGACTTTCTGTTCTTTGCGCGGTGGGCATCCTGGAAGACAGGAAGAGCATCGCGTTCGCCTTCTTTGCCGAGCAGCGCGCGAATGGCGGGATTCTCCTCATCCGCGTTGAAGTCGCCGGTGAGTACGACAGGGGCCGGATGCGCACGTTCCGCGATACGCTTGCGGATGAGGTGCACGCCTTTGACGCGGGATTCCTGCGCCACGTGATCGAGGTGGACATTGAAGACATAGAACGCCGCTGCCGACTTTCTGTCGATCATCCTGCCCCACGTGCAGATGCGCGGAATGCTGTTGCCCCAGTGCCTGCTGCCGGGGACTTCGGGCGTTTCGGAGAGCCAGAAGGTGCCCGACTCGGCGACCTTGAAACGGCGGGTATCGTAGAGAATGGGGGCGTACTCGCCTTTTTCCTTGCCGTCGTCGCGCCCGACGCCGACCTCGCCGTAGTACGGCAGTCTCTCGCGTAAGAAGTCCAACTGAAAGCGGAGTGCCTCCTGGATTCCGACGATCTCGGGCTGATGATCCCGAAGCACCTGGGCTACGGCGTCTTTGCGGTGGTCCCAATGATTGGGGCCGTCGTTGGCCGTGCCGTAACGGATGTTGAATGTCATGACACCGACTTGCCGGGGGTCAGGTCTCCAGGTGGGATCCACGGATCGCATAGCGTTGGGGGTCGGGTCGATATGACTCGACAGTGCGTCGAGGTTTCGGGAGAACGTCGCGCACTTGATCTCCCCGTCCTCCAACCAGCGCCCCTCGTCATCGAGGGCAGCGATCACCCGGCGAAGCGCGTCCGGTGAAGGATCGATCCACCTTCTGAGCCCAAGCTGTCTCTCGACACGGTCGTGGGGGAAGGGCGGAGCCGGCCGCCGATGCAGATATCCCGTGTAGTCCATTCGAAAGGTGTCGAGGCGGGCGTACAGATCTTCAAGTTGCTTGATCGGCACGCTGGTGATCATGGCGTAGTGAGAGGGATTGTCATCATCGGTGTAGACGAGTTCATAGTTTCTGTTGAAATACAACGGCCGATCGGTGCGAAGCTCGAGGAAACGCGGGAACCGACCATCGGGACGCTGCACCTTCTTCAGCCACGCGATGGCCTTGGGAATCGGTTCGCGAAAACGTTCCTCACCGGTCACGATGTAGAGCTGCATCAATGCGAGCAGGACGTTGTACGATTCGCGCGTGGACGACGGCCGGCGGCTCGAACTTCCGTGCCCAGGCGGGGTGCATGTCGTGATCGTACTGCTGCGCCCAGGCCGGCTGCGGATCGGGCATCTGGGCGCGGATCAGGAACTCGCCGCCGCGAATCGCCGCACGTAAGTATTTTCCACTCCCGTTCACCGTGGAGTCATCTTTCTCGGCGTGGCCATACACATCGTTCGCGACCAGCAACGTACGGATGAGATCCGGGGTGACATTGTCGTTGATCGTGCAGTAGCTCTTGTAGTCTTTGCCGGGCCAGGTGCGCGACCAGGTGTCCGGGTAACTCGCGCGGCCGTGTGGGTAGAGATCGGGGTCGGGCGCTCCCAGGGTGCGTTGCGGCCATCCGCCGTTGGGGTATTGCGTTTTCAGGACGGCATCAAGAGCGTTGAGCACGCAATCGTTCACGGGCCGGTCGCGAAAACCCGTGAGCTTATCGTATCGCGCCAGGAAGCGGATCGCCGCCTGCGTGGTATCGTCGTCGTAGACGATCAGATTGCGGCGATCCTTGCAGGGCTCATGGTCGGGTCCGTGTTGATCGACGTCATAGCATTGCTGCTTGCGCTTTTCGGGATCGAACTCGATGGAGTATCCCCATCCGCCGCTGGCGCGCCGGCCGCGCATCAGGGCGTGGGCAGCATCGCGCGCGCCCTCCAGGCAGATCGCTTCGCCCGTCCATTCCCACGCCCGCAACATCGCCATACCGACCGTGGGCGTGCCAGGCGGCTGCACCCAGACCTGCGTCTTGGATGCCTTGCCTTCGCCATGGCGCTCCTCGAGATCTTCACTGTACCACCAGAGGTAACCGCCTTCGGTGGCGACCTCCTCACGCAAGAAGGAGACAGCCTTGCGCAGCGCGGCGCGGGCTTCCTGTTCCGTAGGAGGCGCCTCCGCGCTGATGGCGGCGGAACTCAATGCGAATAAGAACCCATGCGTCAGCAGGATGGCCCGCGATGCGATGGGCTTATGCTTCCTCTTCATGCTGCTCTCCCAGCGATTGAATGTGTTCGAACAGGTGCCAGGTCAGTCGGCGGATTTCATCGCGGCCCGGCTTGGCGTTGTCAAAGAATTCGCTCGGACGGATCGGTTTGCCGTAGCGCACCACGGCGCGGTGCCGCCAGAAAAACGGTGGGGCGACTTTCGGGCTGTACTTCGTGCCGGAGATGTGCGCGGGCACGAGCGTCGCGTCGGTCCGTGACGCCAGAAGGGCCGCGCCATCCTTGGGCGTCTTTTCCTCGTCCGGAGCGTTGATACGCCCCTCGATGAAGATGCCCAGGACCTTGCCGTCCTTGAGGTGCCGCATCGCTGCCTTGGTGGACTCGGTCTCGTGGCCGTCGCGGCGGACCGGAATGCACTCGATCATGCGGACCAGCCGGCCGAACAGGGGCAGCTTATAGAACTCGCGCGCCATCATGAAGGCGATGGTGCGATGGGGTGAGCCGGCGGTCAACAGGAGCGGATCGATGCTGCAGGTGTGGTTGGCGACGACGATCACCGGGCCCTCCTGGGGAACCGTGCAGATGCCCTTGCGCTGAAAGCGGAACCAGAACTTGCAGTAGAATTCGTTGAGGTTCCACCAGAACTGGACATGGGTCGGTAGGCGGCCGCTCTTGAGACGTATGCGGATCGAGAGAATCGCGGTCACCGCCAGAACGAGCGCGATGCCCAGCAGAATGATACCGATCCAGGCATCGATATCACCCCAGTCGGGCACACCGAGCAATCCCGTGGTCAGCAGGAGTCCCGCGGTAGTGCAAAGACTGTTGAGCCCGAAGACACGTCCACGCAACCGGTTGGGCAGGATGCGTTGCATCAGCGCGTTGAAACCGGTCAGGGTCCCGGCGGCGAAGGTGCCCGCGAGGATCACCGCCACACCGCCGATGTGGTACTTGATCCAGGCCATGCTGTCGAACATGCGCAGCACAGTGAAGGCCTCCAGGCCATCCCCGCCGGGGTCGCCTCCAAGCCACAGCCGGAACGCCCCCACGACGTAACGAAGCGAGGTCGGATCGTCAAAGAGGGCAAGCCCCGCCAGGAGACCGATCGCGCCGGTCATTCCGACCAATGACCAGCTGATGGCCAGTTCACTGCGCAGTGAGGAACCGAGTATGGTCAGGATCACCGCGCCGCCCAGCATGCCGAGGCCCAGGCGTGCCTGGAGTCCGCTGATCTCGATGTACTCCGGCCGTTCGAACACGTCACGCATCATGGCGGGCATGGTCGATCGGACCGCGGCCCCGCACGCCCAGATCACCACCGCCACGCCGATCAGCTGAGCAACGCGGTGATGTTTCATCACGTAGCGGATCGCCTGGACCAGGGCGTCCAGCGTGATGCGCGTCGGTGGGCGGCCGGTCTCGGACTTGGGGGGACGGATGAAGAACAACAGGGTCGCGCTGAGGAAGAACGTGGCGGCATCCACGCGGAAGGCGACGATCGCCGCGTAATTGTCCGCCAGCCAGCCACCGATCAGGACGGCGATCATCGACGCAATCACGCTCAGGCCGCTGCTCATCGCGTTGGCGCGGACAAGCTGTGACGGTCGGACGAGTGTCGGCAGAAGGGCGACCCGCGCGGGGGAAAACATGGCGGCGAAAATGCCTACGAACAGCAGCGGCATGAACGCCGACAACTTCTGCCAGGGCGTCATCTGTTCCAGGTGGGCGGTACCTTCCTGTACCGCGCTCCCGGCAAAGATGTAGAGCAGATAGCTGAACATCAACATGATGCCGACCCGGATCAGGTCGGCGGCAATCATGATCGCGCGCCGCGGGAGCCGGTCCGCCAGCATGCCCATCAACGGGCCGAGGGCGAAAAAGGGGATGAAGAAGGTGAACTGCATCATCGCCTGGAGCTGCGTGAGGTTGGGCGCGTCGAGGGCGTTGAGCCACTTGAGTACCGCCATCTCGGAGATGTGGTCGCCCATGGCACTTATACCGAAGGCGGCCCAAAGCAGGAGAAAGGGCATATTGCGAGAGAGGCGGTCGGGGGGCGCGTCGGAGCCGAATGAACCGAGAGCAGGTGATGGCGGGGATTGGGTCATGGACACAGCACTCGTGGCGGACAACGAATGGGCCGCATTCTAACGGCATGCCTGCCAGTCACCATCCCCGGGAGCCGCCAGCCATCCGTACTGAACCGCCCGGTCGCATAGGGCGTAGAAGGGGGGACCTGTCCTGCCGAACAGCCTTCGGACTTTCCTTCGGCGCGAAGGACCCGGATGGGACGGTCGGCGACGACGCACCGCATTGACATGGGGAAGGAAATGGCTAGGGTGGTGATGCCGAGGCGGCCCTGCAGGGTCGCTTTTTTGCGTTAGTCGCTTTGCGGCATGAGTTTACATGCAGGCCATCGCGGTCGATGGCCGCTCCGTCGCCCCGCTCGCCGCCGCTTATAGAGGGTGTCCATGACCCTGACGCTCCAGTCCTACATCGCCCGCGAACTGATGAAGAGCTTTCTGCTGGCCGCCGCCGGTCTGACGCTCGTATTCAGCCTCTGCGGGGCGGTACTCAACATGATCCGGGGTGACCTGCTGACCGCCGTCCAGGTCTTCAAGGTCATGCTCTTCGTGGTGCCGATCTCGGTGACGTTCACGCTGCCGATCTCCGGGCTCTTTGCCTGTGCGATCGTGTACGGGCGAATCGCCTCGGACAATGAGTTCGACGCCTGCAAGGCAAGCGGCATCGATATCCTGCGACTGCTCTTTCCCGCGTTCGCGCTGAGCGTGCTGGTGGCGGGAGTGACCTTCACGATGTCCAACTACGTGCTGCCGACGTTCAAGGCACGCATGGAGGCCCTGGTTCGCCAGGACATCCAGAAGTTCGTCCAGCAATCGCTCAACAAGCGCGGATACATCAAGTTCAACGATTACATCGTCAGTGTGGATGTCAACTCGGGGGCGTCCGTGGCGTCGGAGGAGAACACGTTCGTCATCAAGGCGCCGCGCTACATGGAACTGGAGAGCGACGAGCTCGTGCGCGCCGGTACGGCGGACTTTGTCCAGGTCCGGTTCGGATCCGACCCGGAAAGCGGCGATCCCTCGGTCTCGGCCGTACTGCACAACGTGCGCGCTCTGGATATTCAGCGCAACCAGGTGATCGAGTCGGGGCGGCAACGCATCAACCCGATGCTCATTCCACCGACGCTCAAGTTCAATCCCGCCTGGCTGGCGCTGGATGACCTGATCGCGTATCGGCGCGAGCCCGTGAATCTGCCCAACGCGAAGAACGATATTGTGAACACGCGCGCCATGATTCGGGAAGCGATGTTCTACCGATGGGTGATCGAGACGATGGACAAGGGGCAGAAATCCTTGACACTCGGCGACAACGAGCTGTCCTACGAGATCAAGGCCAAGCGTCTGACGCCCGATGAAATCCTGCCGACGCTCGATGTGCTCAAGCCGCGCATATTGGGCGTGGAGGTGATCCGGCGCACGCCGAAAGGCACGCGGCACTACACAAGCGGCCGAGCCGACTTCGACGTACGCAACGGGTACGGTCAACAACGCGACCAGGTCTCGCTGACCCTGCAGGACGGCGTCGAATTCTACGATGCCGACGATCCGGAGAATGTCGTTCGGCCCAAGAACGCGACGCTCGACCGGGTGGACATCCCCGCGTTCATCGGCGAGAGCGAGGCCCAGCTTGGCGACAAGGAAGTTCTGGGCATCGACGTGGAAGGGCCGAATCAGATCGAGGATCTCGGGCTTGGTAACCGGCTGCACGATCGGCGCATTGCCACGTCACGTACATTCGCCGAACTGGTCAACCGCTTGAGCGGGCTGATCCACTCGCGGATCGCTTTCGCGTCAAGTTCGCTGCTCATGCTGGTGCTGGCCGCCGCACTGGGCGTGATCTTCCGCGGCGGGCAGGTCATGGTGGCCTTCGCCATTGCATTTATTCCCTGCCTCGTCGTTTTCCTGCTCATCAGCCTCGGACGGCAGTTCATCAACGAGCCGGATCGATTGTTCATCGGATTGAGTGTCATCTGGTCGGGCCTGGTCCTGGTCGCGCTGGCCGACATACTGGTGCTGGGTCGCTTTCTGAAACGGTAGGTCGACACGCTGATGGTTCGCACGCTGGATCGCTATCTGCTCAAGCAGTTCCTAACTAACTACGTGCTCAGCACGCTGGTGTTGATCAGCCTGTACGTGGTGCTGGACATGTCCGTGAACCTTGACGAGTTCACGGAAGTTCGGGCGACGCCGTGGGAGATCATGTACAACATCGGGAACTATTATTTCTACAATCTTCCCCTCTATTTTTCTCAGATCGCCGGGGTGATCACGCTCTTCGCCGCCTGCATGACCATGGCCCGGCTGCAACGGCAGAACGAGATCACGGCGGTGCTGGCCTCGGGCGTCAGCATGTATCGCCTGGTGGCGCCGATTCTCGTGGCCGGGCTGGCCATGAACGGCCTGCTTCTCTTGAACCATGAGCTGCTGCTGCCGCGCGTCGCGCCGAAACTGGCCCGCGATCGTGATGACGTCGAGGGCACGCGGGCCTACGAGATCTGGTGCGTCAAGGACGGCGACTCAAGGCTGATCAGCGCCATGCAATTCTCTCCCGCCGAGAAGCGCATCCGCAAGCTCTTCATTCTCGAACTCTCCGAGGAGCCCGAGACCAAGGGACGATTGAAGGACGTCGTCACCGCCTTCAAGGCGAGTTGGAACGAGGAGCGCCACGGGTGGAACCTGGAACAGGGAGTGCGCATCCATGCCGGCGAAGTCGATCCGGCATTGGCGATGGTCAGCGAGCAACCCATCGAACGGTATCCCATCGATTTCTACCCGTCGTCCCTTCCGCCGGAGGAGTTGCGGCTTCGGAAGATGGTGCAGTGGGTTCAGTTTCTCAGCATGGACAAACTTCGCATGCTCGAGAAGCGGGGCGACATCGCCGCCGAGGACGTCTCACGTGTCATCCACTCCCGGTTTACCGAGCCGGTGAACAACATGATCCTGCTGCTGCTGGGGTTGTCGTTCTTCATGACGCGGGCACCGACGAGCGTCCTGACGCAAGGAGCGAAGTCACTGGGGGTCTGCTCTATCGCTTTCCTGATCTCGTTCATCGGCATGCAACTCATGGGGACCAGCGGCCTGGACCCGGCCATTCCCGCCTGGCTGCCGATCTTCCTGTTCGGACCGGTGGCGGTGCTGCTCATGGACGCCGTGAAGACCTGATCATCCTGCATCGTCGCGCGACAGAAGCTTACTTCTTCCCGGGCAGGTGCTGATCCAGAAACGTGAAGACACGGTCGGCGTACGCTTCGGGCGCCTGGGTGACGATGTTGCTGTGGCCGCCGGGACCGAACCAGAGATCACGAGGCCCCGTGGCGGCGTCGTGAAGCCGTTGGGCATGTTCTTTCGGCATGCCGATGTCCTTCTCCCCATGAATCACCAGCACCGGGCGATCCCCCAGCGACGCCACCGCCCGCTCGGACGAGTGCGTGAAGAAGTCGCCCTCCACCTGCAACGACATCAGGAGCAAGACCCAATCCGCTGCCAGCGGTCCGAGAACGGGAATGGCCGCGGCGTGATCGTGAGCGAGTTCACGCGCGGAGACGAACGGGCTGTCGAGGATGACGGCGTCAATACGGAGATCCTCCGCCGCTGCCAACGCCGCCGCCATGGACCCTTGCGATGAGCCGAGGACGACGACGTGTTCCGAATGCGCCGGGCGTTCGCGTTTGAGCCAGTCTACTGCCGCAAGCACGTCGCGCCTTTCGAGAATGCCCCACGTGGTCACGCGCCCCTCGCTCGCGCCGTGGGCGCGAAAGTCGAACATGAGCAAGTTGTACGCCTCATGGCTGAGTCCTCCGAGGAACCAGACGAAGTTGCCCTTGTTCGCTCCGGCGCCGTGGGCGATCACGATCGTGCGCGTGGCCCGCGGTTTCGGGATCCACCAGCCGTCGAGTTCGAGACCGTCGGTGGTCGGAAAACGCACAGACTCGTAATCGGCCTGGAAAACGGACTCGGGGGTCTGGCCGTCCGCGAGCTTGACCCGATGGGTCAGCACACAACTGAGCATGACGGGAAAGAAAATCAACGCCGTCAACGCGATCCGGCCCGGCACGATCAGCTTCACGCGGAACGGAACGCTTTGCCCGGCATGTCGACGCCACCGCGCCCAGCGCACCCAGCGCTGCCCGCATCGCCCTTCCGTGCGCTGCCACAATTCCCACAACAGGCGCCACGTCACGGTGAAGACGACCGCAATGGCCACCTCGCGCCACAGGACGCGTGCCCCGGCCACGGACGCCACGAACAGCAGCGCCGCCCCGATCAGCATCGTGAGAAAAAGGAGATACCCCACGCAGGACAGCCACGGTATCCGGTGCGGCCTTCGACGCATCCGAATGAGCACGATTCCCAAAAGGAAGGGCAGTCCCCAGAAGACAAACCACATCACAAGCGGCATGCATCCACCTCATGAGATGCTTCCCCGTACGTCGTGGAAAGTCAATCGGGCGGGGGAACCGCATTCAAGTTCGACCACGGAATATGCCTGAAATTCAACCCGACCTCTGGACGCGATACACAAAATCAGCCAAGCTGTCGTCGTGCAGAGTGAACGATCCGACGATGAGCCCCCGGCAACGCAACGACGCCGCGACTTCGGCCTTCTTCTGGCCCTGCTGGTGTTGGTGGCGTTGCCGCTTCGCTGGTGTGTGTTCGCGCGGTCGGCGATGCTCAGCCGGGACGGCGTGGTGTTCATCGACTACGCCCAATCGCTTCAGAACGCCCCCCTTGAGACCTTACGCGCCCAAGCACATCATCCGCTCTATCCGTTATCCATTCTCGCGGCGAAGTCGACCCTGTTCGCGGGTGTGAGTGATCCCGTCCGCCAGTGGGAGCTGGCGGGGGTGGTCGCCGCCATGATGGCGGGGCTGCTGCTCGTGCTTGCCGAGTACGCGCTGGCCCGGGCACTCTTCAATCGGCAGGCGGGGTTGTGGGCGGCGCTGCTGACCGCCTGTTGCGCGGAATTCTGCCAGCTCTCGGCCGATGCGCTCAGTGACATGCTGCACCTGGCGCTCTATGGGACCGCCGCCACGCTTGGCCTGCGGCTGATTCAGACATGGCACTGGGGGTGGGCGATCGGGGCCGGGGCGGTGAGCAGCCTGGCCTTCCTGACCCGGCCGGAGGGGGGCGAAGTCGCGCTGCTCCTTCTGCCGGCCGTGCTCATCGCACCCGGGAAGTGGTCGAAGAAATGTGCATCACTCGGCCTGGTGGTGGCAGGGTTCGTGGTGGCGGCGTCGCCGTACATGATCATCACGGGCAAAGTGGTTCAGAAGAAGTCGCTGGAGCAGTTCATCTTCGGGATGGAGGCGGAGCCGCCCGTTGAACATTCGGCCTCGATCGATTTCAGCGCTCAGGCGTTGCCCCTGGCCAGCATGAGCGGAATCGCCCCGATGGCGGCGGTGCTGCTCGAGAATTACTTTCGCAGCTTTCGCATCATGCTTTTTCTACCGGTGCTCTTCTGGTGGATTCGATACAGGCGTTGCCCCGTCGGGAAGCGTGACGTCGCGTGGATCCTGGCGCTGATGGGGGCGCACGTACTGATTCTCTTCGCGCTCATCACACGCTTTGAGTACCTGGATGACGTCAGCCTCCGGCACGTGTTCATCCTGACGGGGCTGACCCTGCCCTTCGCCGCCGCGGGTATCGTCGCGCTGCTCCAGCCGTACACGCGCAGGCTGGTCAAGGGCAGTCTGTTGGCCGCATTCCTGGTGATTCCGACACTGCCATGGATGTTCGAGGCGCGGCATACGGAGGATCTCTACCTGCGTCGTGCTGGCGAATGGATCCGACAGGAGGCGGGGGATGATCAGCGTATCATGACCACGCGCATGCGGATCGCCTATTACGCGGCGGGAGAACTGCTGCCGTCCTCCCCCGGCGTCTCGGTGCCTTGGATCTATCGCCTCGCGAATGAGCATGACGCCCAGTGGCTGGTCTTTGATACGCACCGCAAACTGGAGCAGGACCCGGACTTCTTTATCACGCTCGAGGCGGAAACACCGGAAGGATCTGCGCTGGAGCGAGTTCACGAGGAGCATTCAACGCGGGCGGGACGGTCCGCGCGGATCTATCGCTACGGCCCCGCGCCTTGACGGGCCGGCTTTTCCTGCGTGACACTCGGGCGGCACACAGGCAGGCCTTACTTTGAGGAGACGGATGCATGGCTACGAAAGTGCTTGGTTTTTTTGCTCACCCGGACGACGCGGAAATTACCTGCGCGGGGACGATGATCCGCCTGCAGCGCGAGGCGGGCTGCACTCTGGCGATCGCGACGTCGACCAGCGGCGACTGCGGCTCGATGGAACATCGCCCGGACGAGATCGCGCGGATCCGCCACGGTGAAGCACGGGCGGCGGCGAAGACGATCCAGGCCGAGTATTACGGCGGCGCGTGCACCGATCTCTTCGTGATGTATGACGAACCGACGCTGCGACGTTTCGTCGAGATTCTCCGTAAAGCCCAGCCGGATATCGTGCTGACGCATCCTCCGGTGGATTACATGGTCGATCACGAGATGACCAGCAGGCTGGTGCGCAGCGCGTGCTTCGGCGCGGGCATTCCCAACGTGCTGACGCGCGATCCCGATCCGGCGCCGCTGCTGAAAAAAGTTCCGCACCTCTATTACGTCGACGCGGTCGAGCAGAAGGACATCTTCGGCAGACGGATGGAAGCGGATGTCATCGTGGACGTATCCGGCGTGATGGCGGAGAAGGAGGCGGCGCTCGCGTGCCACGCGTCACAGCGCGAGTGGCTGCGGGCACATCACGGGATGGACGAGTACATCGAGGCGATGAAACGTTTTTGCGCCTCGCGCGGCGAGGAGATCGGCGTGACCTATGCCGAGGGCTTCCGTCAGCACAAGGGGCATGCGTATCCGCAGGACGACATCATCGCGGCGTTGTTGAAGATCAAGCGATAAGAAGTCCGGATCGCTGGGTCGTCTCACGGCCAGAATGCGGCGACGGCGACGACCAGCCAGATCACCACGCCGTCACCGAACTTGAGGACGGTACCGACGAAGCGTCCGATGCCCGCGCCGGTGCCTGAGTTGAACGAGACCTGGAAGGACTGCCCGCTCTGGAGTTCCAGCAGGATCGCCCCGGCGGCGGCGCCGAGACAGGCTCCCAGCAGCGAGCCGATGACCGGAATCGGAATCGCGAACGTGCCGATGATGCCGCCGACCATGCTGCCGACCAGCGCACCGGCCGCCCCCCACTTCGTGCCGCCGAAGCGCTTCGCCCCCGCCGCACCGGCGACGAACTCCAGCAACTCTCCCAGTGCGGCGAGAAACACGATCGCCACCAGCGTCCACAGATGGAACATCCCAGCATCCCAGTGCCACCACGCCACAAGAATCGTGCACGCCACCATCAGCCACGTGCCCGGCAGGCCGACGAGGACCAGCGCCAGCCACACGGTATTCAGCAGTAGTAACGCAATCGCCCAGACGTAAATCATATGTCGTCGTCACCTATCGGCGTCGATTGTTGCGCGCCGGATACGCGCCATGTGAACCGTTCACAGTTCAAGAAGGTCATAGAGCTTGTGGACGTACGTGCTGCCGACATTAACGCAGGTCAATCCCCCTTGCCGCATGCCCATGCCCCGATGGCTGTGACCGCAGTACACGTGGCGCACTTTCGGCTCGTTTCGCAGCGTTTCGCCGAACATCGCCGCGCCCATGTAGGTACTCGCGAAGGCCCAGGTCGGCTTGGTGCTGCGGGGCACGATTTCCTCAAAAGGCAGATGATGCAGTCCCGCCACGATCGTCCTCACGTGCGGCGAGACTTCGTTCAGATGCCTGACCAGTCGATCGTGCAAGCGCCGGCAGAGTTCCACATCGTTCAGGTCCATACGCACATACTCGCCGTCCATCCAGCGTGCGGCGACGTCCATTGCCTGCGGGGGAATGTCGTCTCCGAGCAGATGCTCGGTATCCGGCCGTCGCGCGGCGGCCGCCGGCCCGATCTTGGCTTCGTAGAAGCGTAGCGGTACACCCAGCCACTCGGGTCGGTAGCCATAGTCGTACCACGCCATCGAGCCCACCAGCCCCACCTCGCCCAGCACCGCCGGCTCAAGATCCAGATCGTGAAAGTCGTGCTCGGCGCAGATGGCGGGCAGTTCCACCTCCAGACGGTGGAGCGAATCGTGACCCGGATGCGTCCAGATGTCGTGATTGCCCGCCACGAAGAACTTCCGCCCGGCGAAGCGGTCGAAAAGCGACAGGCATTCACCTACAATGCCGACGTCGCGTCCGCCGACGTCCCCCAGGATCAGGAGTGCATCGGCGTCGAGGGTATTGATCTCCCGGGCCAGTTGCCGTGTGGGTTCCTGGCTTCGCGTGACGTCGTAGTGAAGATCGGCGGTGATGACGATCCGCATGGTTCGGTGTGGCCTCCTCGGGCGAGTCTAGCCCGCCTGTTCCGGCCGAACAACAGGCGATCCCGCTCAGTCCGCCCATCGTCCCTGATGCAATCATCCCGAAGGATCGGTGTAAGAGTTATCGATGTCGACCGACCCCCCCGACATGTCGACGGACGCTCCCACGGCGGAGTTCGCCCCATCGCGGAGAGCCGATGCGCACGCGCCACCTCCGATTCTCACCATCACGGATCTGACGAAAACATTCCGGCTCGGCAACGAAGTGGTCACCCTGTGCGGCGCCGATCGGTTGATCGCCTG
>CAZUAQ010000020.1:48147-49883 GCA_964618455.1 uncultured Planctomycetales bacterium
GCGGGACATCACCCTGGAGATTCCCTCCGGCCGCCTCATCGCCATCATGGGGGCGAGCGGCTCGGGCAAGAGCACATTGCTTCACCTGATCGGCGGACTCGACACGCCCGATCGCGGCTCGGTCCTGATCGAGGGGAAAGACATCACCGCCATGTCCGACCGCCGGCGTACGCTGTTCCGGCGACGACGACTCGGCGTCATCTTCCAGGCGTACAACCTGCTCCCGACGCTGACTGCCCGGGAGAACATCGCCGTGCCCCTGCTCGTGGACGGTGGCTTCTTCGCGAAGATCGACGAGAAGGTCAGTGAGTTGCTCGACATGGTGCGGCTGACCCCGCGTGCGAACCATCGCCCGCAGGCCATGTCCGGCGGCGAGCAGCAGCGCGTCGCGATCGCCCGCGCCCTCGTGAACGACCCGGCGGTGATTCTCGCGGATGAGCCGACCGGCAACCTCGACTCGGTCCACGCCACGGAAATCTGGCAGTTGCTGAGCCGACTCTCGCACGAGATGGACAAGACCGTGCTCATGGTGACGCACGAGCCGGCGGCGGCCTCCTACGCCGACGCGACCTATGTACTCAAGGATGGCTGCCTCGTCGGCATCATCGAACAAGTGGAACCTGGAAATGCGGCACTGGTGGCAGCTCGGTATTCGGAACTGGTGGGTTAAGCCCGGCCGAACGCTCGGCGCCCTGGCTGCGATCGCGCTGGGTGTCGGTGTCGTGGTCTGGGTCACCTGCGCCTACGAGTCGGTCCGCGCCGCCATCAACGACCAGGTCGGCTTCTGGGTCGGCACCAGTGATCTCGCCGTCGAATCGGTCTACGGGCCGACCGGTACGGTCTATCAGACCGTTGCCCACCGGATCGAGAAGCTCGACAACGTCAAGAATGTCGCCTACCGCCTTCGCTATCACATGACGCTGCACCCGGTGGAGGAGGAAGCGTCAACAGAATCGAGCGCCACGACGCGCCCTGCCACGTCGCCAAGCGGCGTCACGGCTTCAACCCGCACCTCCGCTTTCCCCAAGCCACTCGTCTCGACCGGGACGAAGGTCGACGTGGTCGGCATCCTCCCCGATCGCGAGTACGAATTCCGCGAGTACAATCCGGACGCGTACGGCTCCGGCAGCCGACTCCTGAAGTCCGACGACACCTATGGGGCGATGATGGAGGCGAAGCTGGCCCGCCAGTTGAACCTGACCATCGGCGACTCGTTCATGCTGGAAACGGTGGTGCAGCGGGGCATCGCCCTGCCCAAGCGCAACCAGGCCCGGTTCACCTTGGTCGGCATCGTTCAACATCGCCGCGTGGCCAAGCAGCAGCTTCCCCTCGTTGTCGTTCTCTTCGATCGCGTCAAGGAACTGGCGGAGTTCGAAGGCGACATCGGGCGCGTCACGAAGATCGATATCCAGCTCGAGGAGAACTCGTCCAAGAAGCTCCTGGTCAGCCAGGGGGAGATCCGGCGCATCACCGAGAGTTACAACCAGGGCTTCGTTGTCACGTCCACCGCGTCGCGGCGAGTCCAGGTCGAACGGGCCCAGGAACAGACCGGTTTCGTACTGGCCATGCTGTCGAGCGTCGCGCTGTTCACCGGCTTCTTCATCATTCTATCCACGCTCAGCATGGGGATGGTCGAGCGGATCGGTCAACTGGGCATGCTGCGCTGTCTCGGTGTCACGCGTTTGGGCATGAGCCTGCTGGTGCTCAGCGAGGCCGTGCCCATCGGACTGGTCGGC
>CAZUAQ010000020.1:49893-70464 GCA_964618455.1 uncultured Planctomycetales bacterium
GCGACGCCATGGCCACGCTGCTGCTCACCAGCTTTCTCATCGTTTTCAGTCTGTTCTTTGCTCAGAACATCCTGGCTGCAGTCTGGGCCATTGCCGGCATCCTGCTCGGCCTGCCCGTCGGATTCGGATTCACGAAGATCAGCATCTGGATTGCCCCGGAGTACATCGGCCACTTCGTCGTCAGCCCGATGGGGGTCCTGCTCGCACTGGGAGGAGGCGGCGTCACCACCCTTGCCGGGGCGATGCTGCCGATGTTCCAGGCGATGTTCATCAGCCCGCTTCAAGCTACCTGCGCTTCTGCCCGTCCGCCGCGCGCGTGGCTGACGTGGACCGCCGCCGTGATCGGCGTGGGCATGATTGCCGTTCACATGGTCATGATCGAGACGCTGATCGCTCCGAGATGGTTCAAGTGGGAGGTCACGCTGCTCGGTGTGTCGCTGCTGTACATCGGTTATTCGCTGCTCACCCCGGCGGTGATCACGCTGGTCGGCCGGGTATTCACGATTGTGGCATCGCTCCTGCTGGGCGTGAGCCGCAAGCTGCTGGTCGAGCAGATCGGCCGCGCTGCCTGGCGTTCCGGCACGATCTGCTGCGGGCTGATGGTCGGGTTGTCGCTGATCATCTGCATGGTGACCCACAGCAGCACGCTGGCGGCAGGGTGGGATTTCCCGAAGAACTTCGCCGAAGCGTTCGTGGTCACCTATCCCCCGATCGAGCGGCCCCGCGCCGACCGTATCCGCAGGATGCCCGGCATCGCGTCGAGCACGCTCATCAACGAGAACATCCGCTGCACGATCTACACGCGCAACGCCTGGTTCAGTTTCAACTCCTCCAACTTCGTGGCCGGTGACCCGGAAGAGTTCTTCGAGATCACCGAGCTGGATTTCGTGGAGGGCGACAAGGACGAGGCCATCGCCCTGTTGAAGAAGGGGGGCTACCTGCTCGTTACGCCGGAGTTCATGCGCGCGAAACGCTTGAATTTCGACGAAAGTCCCACGGTGACCGTGAGCGTCGGGGGTGTCGGCGGGTATACGCATCGATTCAAGGTTGCCGGCGTGGTGACCTCGCCGGCGCTCGATATCGCCGCCAACTACTTCAACGCCGGCGGACTTCTCGTCAATCAATCGGTCTTCGTCGTGCTCGGTACGTTCGAGGATGCCGAGCGCTACTTCAACCTGCCCCAGCGCGTGAGCATGTTTCTGCTCAACTTCGATTTTCCCTACGATGACCCCGGTCCCGCCGAGTTTTCCCAGCGCGAACCGCCGGACCTGACGTCCGCCGAGGATCTCGCCCGGCACGTCATTGCGTGGGAATCGCATCTGCCGGAGCGCGCGAAGGAGATCCACCTGATCGCGCAGCAGCTACGCGTGGCGGAACATCGCGATCTGGCCGTGACCACATCGCGCATCCCCGCGCTCAAAGTGTTCGATACCGCCTTCCGGAAAGTCGCGGGCAACTGGACGGGCTACTCGCCCGAGCAACGCTGGCGCGTCTTCCGCGAGGAACTCGTGATGCTGTTGCTCGCCTCCAAGAGCGGCGCGCCGAACTCCCATCATGCCTCCGTCGGCGCGCTCAAGGCGCAGATCGATCGCGACCTGCAGCGCGCGACCGCCATGATGACCACGATTCCCATGGTCGCCCTCATCGTGGCAGCGCTGGGTGTCGCCAACCTCATGATGGCCAACGTCGCCAGCCGCGCCCGGCAGTGGGCAATGCTGCGCGCCGTCGGCACGACCCGCTGGCAGGTCATCCGGCTCGTGTTGGGCGAGGCCTTCGTGCTTGGGGCTCTCGGGTCGCTGATGGGCGTCGCCCTCGGGTGGCACGTGGCCTACGACATCAACCTGCTGACCGAAGCGATCTGGGGATTCGACCTGACCACCATCTTCCCCTGGGAGTGGGTGCTGGCGGGGATCGGGTTCACCGTGGGGGTCTGCCTGTTCGCCGGAATCCTTCCCGCCCGCTATGCCGCACGGACTAACATCATCAGCGCCCTGCAGACGACATGACCTGTCCCCCGGCAGGACAACGCAACAAGGCCCGACCTGCATTCACAGATCGAGCCTTGGATCGATTGCTGCCTGGGGTTCGCGCGGCGTGCCGGACGCACTCGTCCCGCGTCGTATCGCGTCAGCTCACTTCGCGCGCGATGAAGAACGTGGAGAAGGCCATCAGGCCGAGCAGACCGGTCTGCAGCACGCTCAGGGTCGTGCAGCCGGTGCCCGCCGCCTGGAAGACCAGGCCGGCCGAGATCAGCAAGCCCCACTTCATCAGACGCATCTTTCGTTCAGACATGGGAGGACTCCTTCACCTGTCGAGGGGTTCCGTGGACTTCACCGCGCCGGCCCATCGCGTCACGAGGAAGCGGCCCAGCGGGCGTTCGGATGAAGTCTAACCGAAGCGCCCCCCTCGTCAATAGAGTCGTCTTCCCCGGCAGCCCTGCCGGGACAAAGGGATCCGCGTTCATTCCCCAAGGGACGTCTTCCGAGCGTTCCCAGCCCGGATACGGCGCGATAAGAACCTTTTTCACGGAATGACCGAAAAAACACCCTCTTCACATATCACGATCGGTCACGATGCCAGTATCGCCATCGACCTTATTATCGGGACCTCGTCGAACGCGGGAGAAGAAGGTCGAGAATCGCTTCAAGACAGCGACGGTGGCGGTCGATATTCCGGATCAACGTTCGGTATCTCGCGATTTTTTCATCAGCAATGGATATCGGTGTGGATTCGAAAACACATTGGGCGCTTCACGTCCCAAGCCACAAGGGAGACAGTCGATTATGCCAAACACAACGAAATCTCGTACCCCCCGTCGTCGCAGCAGCACCCGCCGCAGCACGACCAGCCGCGCCACCGGCAGCAGCCGCACGCGCCGCACGGGCACCCGCAGCGCCGCCCGTCGCACGTCCACCGCGCGCCGTCCGAGCGAGAGCAGCCGCAGCACGTCGAGCCGCACCGGTCGCGCCTCGGCCGGAAGCAAGAGCCGCCGCAGCACCGCCTCGCGGGGCACGGCCTCGCGCTCCACGCGCAGCACCGCGTCGCGCAAGAGCTCGAGCAGCGCCAGCAAGAACTACTCGTCGGTCAAGCGGCAGCTGGATCAGCAGATCACCTCGCTGCGCCAGTTGAAGACCCAGGCCGAGGGCACCGCCTCGCAGAATCGCCCCTCGCCGACCACCATCACCCGTTTTGCGAACGTCGTCAGCAAGGGCGGCGTAATCCGCAAGGCGAGCACCGCCGCCATTCAGCGCGCGGCCGGCAAGAGCCAGAAGATCAACACCGCCAGCGGCGCCCTCAAGGCGCTCAAGAGCAAGTTCGGCGCCACGATCAAGGCCGTCACGCCCGCCAAGAACGGCGGATGGCTGATTGCCGCCTCGTCAACCTGGAAGGGCAAGCCCTTCAAGTTCGGCCAGTAAGTGCATCGTGGATGCACCCCTATTCTGATTGCACGCGTCACGATCGAATCGATTCAAGGACGTGATTCAGCCCACACCAGGCCCGCTCGTCATCCGGCGAGCGGGCCTTTTGCATGCGATGCGCCGAAATAGACACCGCCGGGGGGATAGGGGATAATGCCGTCATTGGCGACCCTTCATTACGTAAATCATCCCTTAAGGAGGCTGGCGGCATGAACCCGCGCAAGTGGTCCCGAAGAAACGTGTTGAAACAATCGGCGGCGGGAGCAGCCGCGCTGGCCATGACGCGGACGCGCGTCGCCCGGGGGCAGTCCACCGGCAACAAGGTGCAACTCGGCATCATCGGCTGCGGCGCGCGAGCCCGTCAGCTCATGCCCGAACTGCTCGACCAGTGCCCCGACGCGCGCATCGCCGCCGTCTGCGATCTCATCGAAGAGCGCTACAAGTCGTTCCAGAAGATGGCGGAACGCGATTACCCGACCGGATACGTCGATTTCCGCAAGATGCTCGACAAGGAGAAGCTCGACGGCGTCCTCGTCGTCACGCAGCCGAACGCGCACGCGGAGGTGGTCGTGCCCGTGCTCGACGCCGGCTTCCATACTTTTGCCGAGAAGCCGATGGACATCACCGTCGAGGCGATCGACGCCATCACCAAGTCCGCCCGTAAGGCGTGGAAGGACAACGGCGTGCTGTACCAGATCGGCACGCAGCGCCGCTACCACCCGAGCTACATGACAGGCGTGGGTGAGATTCACAAGGGGCTCATCGGCGATGTGAACTTCATCCAGGGCCAGTGGCATTGGCGCTGGGAGGTCGGCAAGCGTAAGGTCGATCGGGACGGCGGTCGGTTCATCGAGCAGGCATCGCACCACACCGACGTGGCGTCATGGGTGGCGGGCGACATGCCGCCGACGCACTGCACGTCCATGGGCGGCACGCATCTCAAGGATCTCGATGGCGGCCCGAACATGTACAGCGAAACGTATTCAGCCACGAGTTTCATGTTCCCCAACGATATCGTCTTCTCGTACACGCACCTCTTCGGCCTGCCGCGCCGCTTCCAGGCGGAGAAGATGTGGGTCTTCGGAAAGAAGGGCGGCGTCGATCTGGTCAAGGGGCAGTTCTTCCGCTATGAGCCTCCGGGGGAGATTCACGCCAAAATGCAGGCCGAGCAGAAGGGCGAGAAGACTGACTTTCCGCCCACGCGCGTCACCATCGCCGAGGACAGCGGCACCGACTGGCACAAGGGCACGCGCGAGGAGCTTCAGGACTTCGTCGAGAACATCAAGACCGGCGCCAAGCGCATGCCCAACGCCAACGTCGAGACCGGCCGCATCTGCTCGCTGATGTGCATGATGGCGCGGAAGGCGATGGTGAACGAGAAGAAGAACGCCTATGAGCCGCGCATGGTGACATGGAAGGATCTCGGTTCAACGGCGTGATTCGCAGCTTTCATTCATAGCGATACAAGAACGCGGGGCGATCTTTCCAGATCGCCCCGCGTCTTTGATATGGGTTCAATTGACGAGTCCGTCTATACCGGAACGCCTTCCGGCCGTTCCGTATCGTCGAACTTAGGCGGGCCGATGAACGCCGCCAGCACCACGCCGGCCAGAATGAACGCCGACACATGGTAGCCCGCCTTGGCGAAGGTCCACGCCCACGACTGGCTCCACCAGACGGCATCCCCACCGTCAATCAATACCGCCGCGGCCAGGCCGGTCATGATTGTGCAGGTCACGCGCTGGGCGAAGTTGGATCGCATCGTTCCCGCCGCACGCAACACGAAAGCCAGGGCGAGCGTGGCGGCCAGGCAATGGTACGCCCCGTGATACATCATCTTGGGGTCTTCCATCGAGCAACCTCCGTGCTCGATGTGCACCATGGCAACGGGCCCCGCGTTGAGCATCTCTTCGAGTTCTTCCCTGGGATGCGTCATGGAGGGCACATGGTAAGTGCCCGTCTCCGGGAAATGCGCCGCCAGCGCCTCGGCAGCGGCGGCATCGTCCGATGACACTTTCCATGCCTGGTAGGGCAGATCGATCACTTCTCCGCCCCAGTAGAAGAAGCCCCATGCGAACATCACCGCCGCCCCTAGGACGACGCCCACGATAAATCGAATCAAGGCGAACATGGCAGTCTCCGGTTGAACACACAGGCTGTCTCTATGGTAACGCCGCAATACCTGCCTCGCACGCCGAGAACCGCAGCCTTATGCTGGTCGGCTGAGCGGGCGAAGGAAGGGCTCAACGTCACGCCGCCGACTTTGTCTCGGCAGTGGCTTCATCGCGAAAGCCGATCGCGAACAACACGGTACAGACCGCCGTGAGAATCGCGGGCACCATGAAGACGCGATGCCAGTCGCGCTCGAAGGCGTCGGAGATCGGCCCGGCCACCAGTGAACTGACAAGCATGCCCGCGCCCATCGTGACCAGCAGCAAGAGCGCCTGCACGCTGGCCTTGATCTGCGGACCGGCGATGCGGTCCCCGTAGATGAAACCCCCAACGAAGAAGAACGCAAAGCCGAAACCGTGCAGTAACTGACTGGCGATGACGATCTCCGGCGATGGACACCAGGCGAAGATGAAATAGCGGATGGACCAGGTGGCAATCCCGATGGCAATAGTGATGCGGAATCCGAGCTTCTTGAGGAACAGCGGCAGCGTAAGCAGCACGAGCGTTTCGCAGATCTGCCCGAAGGTCATCACGATGGCGACCGAGCCCTCCTGAAGACGGACACCCCCTTTCTGCGTGACGATCGTGTCCTCGACATCCACGAAGCGCTGTGCCACTCCATGGGCTTCTCCATACTCGCGAAGTTGCGTCAAGGTAATCTTCTTGTCGGACTCGACGCCGGCGGCGGAGAAAAGTTCCTCGACCGAGGCGCGCAATTCCTCCGGGGGTTCGTCGCCCTCGGCAAGCGCCTTGACGATGGACTTCTGGTCATAGGGTCCGCCGCCCTGGTTGAAGTAGATTGGCGAGAGCACGTAATAAAACTGCAGTTCGGTGGCCACCAAGAAGGAGACGATCACGAGCATGGCGAAGCTGCGGTTCTTGAGCAGCCGCAACGCGGCCATGAATGCCCAGGGGTCGGTCGGATTCTCCGGCGGCGGCGTATGCGGCAGCGTGAGACTGTAAACCGACATGATCAGCGAGAGCACGCCGGCCAGAATGAGGCAATGGCCGACGTCGGCGCCGGTTCCCCGCAGGTACAGTCCGAAACCCCAACCGACGGCGATCCATCCAAGCGTCCCGAAAAGGCGGATGCTGCCGAAATCCTTTTCACCATTAGGCAGATGGTGAAACGAGAGCGAGTTGGTCAGGGCAATGGTCGGTGAATAAAGAATCGTATACGCCAGCATGGCCCAGAAGACGGCGGAGAACGAATCGAGCCGGGCGATCAGGATCAACAGGATACCTCCAAGGAATTGCGATATGGCCAGAAATCGCTCCGTGGAGAAATAGCGGTCGGCGATCTGCCCGGCGATGAAGGGTGACAGGATCGAGGCGATCGCCATGGTCATGTAAATGAGGTTGATCTTGGTGTCCGTATTGAGTGTCAGCCCGAGAAACTGCGTTGCCTCCTGGAAGTCGGTAAGTTGATTGAGATGCAACGCCAGAATCGGCGCCCAGGCTCCCCAGATGGTGTATTCGAGGAACATCATTAGCGAGAGCTTGAAACGCAGGTTCGGCGAAAGTTTCGACGTGTCCGTAGCAGCGTTCGTGACATCGGGTTGTTCGGTCATTTCTGCACCTCGGATGGGAATCGATCTTTGAGCCGACAGTGTAGAGCAGAATCCGGCGGCGGGAAACCGTGACGCCGGGGCGGGGCTTACGGATGTTCGCGACGCGGCTGTCGGCTCACGATCGCTCGGACAGGCAGATCGCGATATGCCCCTTGAACGGCGGCAGGGGGACGCGGGCGCCGCCATCGGTCGGTTCGTATGCGAGTTCCGTGCCGTCGGGGATGGCTTCGACGCGCGTGACCTTACCGGCGAGGCGGATGTCGAGGGTGGCATCATGAATCGCCTGGGCATCCTCGATGAGATCGAGCTCCGGCGTGCGGCGTTGGGGCGGATAGTTGAGCACGTGGAGGAGGTGCTGCGTGCTGCGTCCGCGTTTGCGCGTGAGCAGGCTGACCTGTGCGGTGGTCGGCAGGTTCGTGCGGAGCCGCTTGTCCGGCAGGAGCCGATCCATGGCGGCGGCGACGAGTTCCCGGTAGATGCGGTAGCCATGCGTCGCGTAGGCGGCGAAGATTGGGGCGTTGAAGTAGGCGGTGCGATCGGTCAGGGCGATGACCGGATGTCGCGTGGCCCGATCGGGCGGGGACTGGCCGTGTGAGCAGTAGTGCTCGGCGGTACGGTTGAAGTACGACGTCACCGCGCGGGCCGCCACCTCGACGCGTTTGCCCACCTTCACGCGTAAGCCCGGCTCGTACATGCAATGGTCCATCGCCGGTACGCCGGGGACAAAGCGCTTGTTTGCGCGGATGTAGAATGGGGCATGCTCGAGCGGCCCATCGTACGTCACGCCAAGCGCGGGCAGTAGGAATCGCGAGCTCGCCTCATGCAGCAGCGAACGATACGAGGCCAGAATCCTGCCGCCACCCTTCAGATACGCCTTGAGCTTGCTCAGCAGGGCGGCATCCGGCGTGATGCGATCGGGCAGAATCAGCAACGCATACGGGCTGAAGTCGTTGGCTCCGTCGAGCACGTCGAAAAGATGATGCGTCTCGTTCAGCATGGCGACGGCCCCACGATCGATGGTGATGGCGTCATGATGATCGAGGGCCGGGTTCGTCAGCGCGGAGAGCACACCGATCTGCGCGACGGGGGTGGCGCGATCGTGCCAGGGCTCGAGCGCTTCAATCCGGGCGTAGAGCGTTTCGATCTGGGCGTAGGCAGCTTCGTTCAGCACGCCGCGCGGGTGCAACTGGTCGCCGATGGACACACCGCCGCCATGAACGAACGGTGCCAGCACCTCGTACTCCAGTGCCGCCGGGGCCTTGACTGTGCCGAAGTCCGCCCACGACTTGTGGAAGCGTGACGTCATGCCGAGAAACGGCTTACCGAGCGTGCGCACGTGACGCCCCATGCGCTGAAAGTGATCGTAGCCCCAGATGCCGGTCGGCAGCGACTCGACCTCCAGGTGCGTCAGCGCCGGCAATGAATCCCGCATGGGCAGATCGACCCGGCCGTTGAAGAACACCGGCAGCCCGCGGCGGTGCTTGTGCGTGAGGGCGGTAAATTCCCGTACAAACCGCACCGCCTCAGCGTGGGCGAAGCGTTTGCGATCCTCCGCAAGATCCGGATCGTAGCCGGTCGCGCGCATCTGGTTCAGCGCCGGTGGCGAGCAGCTTTCCAGATCCAGGCAGATGTCGAAGAAGAGGCCATCCACCTCGTACCCGTCGAGCAACTCGACAACGTTGTCGGCGAGATATTGGCGGTACCCGGTGAGGACGCAGAGCACGGGCCAGTCGGCGAAGGCGGCGCCGCCGAGCAATGGGCCGGGCTGGCGCCCCTCCGCGTCGACGAACCGCCACTCGGGGTGGTGCGTTCCCGCCCACTCGTCGAACTGGACGCTGATGTAGGCGGGGACGCGGATGTCCCGGGCGTGACAGGCGTCGATCATCTTTCCGAGCAGGTCGAACGTCAGCGAGGGGTGGGTCGGACCGACCTGCGAAGGGTAGTAGAACATGCCATGGTGGCACTTGGCGAAGCAGGTCACGCTGTCCACGTGGGCCCGGGCGAGGCGGTCGGCGAAGGCCTCGGGATCGAAGTCCACACCCACGTCGGGGATCAGGGGCGAGGTGTGGAAGTCGAGGTGGATCTGGCGATGGCGGAGCTTCATGGCACGTTGTCCCTGGCGGTCAGGAGGTCCCGTGCGTGATGATAACGGGCGTCCCGGGCGGGGTCGATGCAAGGCCGGATCGGTGTGAATGGCGGTCGGCAGCCGCCCCCGCGGCCGGGTTGCCCGGATCACTTGGGGCTGTTACATTTGAATGCGGTCGCCGTTTCCGGTGGCGGCCCGTTGGCATGCGAGTTTCCCTCCCGAAAGGTGGTACATCAGCCGTGACTGCAACGAGGATGCTGGGATTGATCGGTGGAGGTCTGCTGCTGGTGGCGGCAGCGCTGAGTTCCGCGGGTTGCGACGGCGCGCTGCCCGACCTGGGCGAGGTCATCGGCGGCGACGTGACGGACATTCTGGACGAGCTCGAGAACACCGTCATCGTCCGCGTGGTGAACCTGACCGGCCAGGTGGTCGAACTGGATCTGCAGATCGACGGTCTGCCCCAGACGCTGCAATGCCCGCCGGACGCGCTGGAGATTCAGCAGGACGTCTGCGACTTCCCCCTTCCCGAGTGTCCGATCCGCATCGAGGCAACGCAGGTCCGTTTCCTGGATACCGGCGGCGGATTCCGCGGGGGCGAGAACTTCCTCGGCGACGAGCGTTTCGGCTTCACGCAGGGCACGGATTTCGAGTGCGGCCAGTTCATTTTCTACCGCTTCACCTCGGACGGCAGTGAGGCGTTCGTGCTGCAGTAGGGAAGGGGCCGCCCGTGTCGGATTCTCCGGAATACCCGTCATATCCCCAACCTCCTCAACAACCCCCGTACGCCCCGTTTCCGCCTCCACCTCCTCCGCCGAAGTCCGGCTGGAGATGGTTCGGCATCTTTCTCGGGATCTTTCTTTTCCTGGGGATTCTCTGCTGCGGCGGATGCGGATGGTTCCTCTACTACGCGTCACAGGATCTGGAAGGCATCCTCGTGGAGGTCGATTGTCCGGCCGACGTCCGCGTGGGCGAGACGTTCGACGTGGTCATCGACATCACCAATGAGCGCAGCGAGGTCTTTCTCCTCGACAGCATCGATGTGGCCGATACCTATCTGGAAGGTTTCTCGGTCCAGAGTCTCGATCCCGTGGAGGACTCCTCGATGCACCTTCCCTTCTTCGATATGCAGTCGTTCACCTACCTGGAAGAGATCGATCCCGGACAGACGTTCACCATCACGCTCACGCTGCGCGCGGAGAATACGGGAGCCTATCGCGGCGATCTCGATATCTGCGAAAGCGTGCGGTTCGTGACCCAAATGCTTCAGACCGTCGTAAGCGATGATGTGCCTGATGGTGAATGATGGGCAGGCAGCGTCCATAGACAGGCGGATGGCAACGGGGAAGCCTTACCCATCGATGATAACGGCGGTCGCGTCGTCGGCGAGTTGTGACGTCCCCGCGTAGTCGATCACGGCGTCGAAGATGGCGGCGATCGTGTCTTCCTCGCGCGGTGTGCCGCGCAGGCAGTCCTCCAGCCGCTCGATGCCGAACTGCTCAACGGCCGACTCTTCCAGACCCACCGGCGGCTGCTCGATGATGCCATCACTGACGACGAGGACGCGTGCCCCGGCCTCCAGGCCGATCTCGGCGGTCGTGTACTCCACATCCGGCAATCCACCGACCAAGGCCCCCTTGTGCTCATCGAGTGTGACCAGCGCCCCGTCCGGCTTCACCAGGAAGCCGTAGCCGTGGCCCCCATCCACGTACCGCAGAAGCCCCTTCTTCCGATCCAGCACGCCGATCCAGAGCGTCAGAAACCGGTTGTAGGCACAGCGCGGCTCGATGTAGCGGTTCAACTCGCTGATCGCCCGCCCGGGGTCGCCGTGCTCGGCAAGGGCGGCGTGCAGAAAGCCGAGCGAGGCCGTCATCAGCACCGAAGCCACCACGCCTTTGCCGGTCACGTCCCCCAGCGTAACCACCAGCCGCTCATCGTCGAGCGGGAAGACATCGAAGAAATCTCCGCCCATCTGCCGGCCCGGGCGGCTCTCGCCGAGGTAGCGGTACACGCCGAACTCTCCCGCGCGCGGCGGAAGGAGGTACTGCTGCGTCTCGGCGGCGGCCTTGAGTTCGGCGGAAATCTGCGCATGGCGTTTCTGGATGTCGAGCCGCATGAGGTTGGACAGCGCCATCGCCGCCAGCCGTGCCAGCCCCATGGCGAATCCACCGGCCTCGGCCGCGAGACGTTGACGCGACTCGCGCGATTGACTGCGAACATCGAGATACAGAAACCCGGCCACGGCGTTGCCGAGCATGATCGGCACGCACAGCGCCTGCTCAATGCCGAGTTCCATGATGCTGTGGGCGGGCACGGACTGATCCTCCGCCGCGCTGAGCGTCGCCGGAACCCCCTGGGCCGCCTCGCGAATCAGCGATCGACTCAGCCCGGTGGAGCCCGACGGCTCGAGGATTCGCCCGCGATGGGCGAGCACCTCGACCTGCTCGTCCTCGCGCATCGGCTTGAGCACGGCGGCGTTGGTGAACATCGTCCCCGCCACGGCCGCGTCCAGCACCGCTTCGGCCAGGGCGGACTCGCTCTCGGCGGCGTGGATCGCTTCGGCGCATTCCAGCAGTAACGCCAGCTTCTGGCGTTCGAGGTTCTCCGCCTCGCGCGCGTCCAGTCGCGAGACGATGGAGTGTTCCATGTGTCCGTCGTCGAGCGTGGCGACGCTGAAGCGATCCTCCGGGGTGGGCTCGGACTCCTCGGCCACCAGGCGGAACGTCCACGGTCCGATGGCGAGGTAGTCGTCGGCGCGAAGCTCCTGAGGTCGCCCGGAGACGAGTTGCTCGCCGTTGTGCCACGTGCCGTGCCGGCTGCCGGTGTCCGCCACGTACCATCGCCCGGGACCGGTCGGCTGATCGGGCAGGTCGGGCTCGAAGGAGAGGATGGCGTGTTCCCGCGAGACGGTGGGGTCGCGCAGCTCGATCGCATATTCCGCGCGGCGGCCGATCATCAACGGACCGGGGGGACGCAGCGACAGGACGACCTGCGTCGGACCGTTGAGGGTGACGAGCTTGAGCAGCGCGGATGGAGGATCGGGCCGGGTCGGCATCGCGGTTTCTCTCGAGGCGACACACGCACAGTACGATTCTATCGTGCCGGATTCCGAACGCTCTCGCAAGCCGGGGCCCCGCGAGATCCGAAATCGCCTTGATTCCCCGCACTCTCGCGTTTATACGTGTCGGATCAACGTTTGACACGCGCGACGACGCGCGGCGTATCCGTACACTCGATTGCATTGCACCCAAGATCCGCTTGAGGGCCGCGAACACGCTTGTTCCGGTTCGGTGCCTGTCGAACTAGCTGAGGAGAAGCGCACGATGGCAAAGAATTGTAACGTGGGATTGATCGGTCAGGGATTCATGGGTCGGACGCACAGCAACGCTTACAACAAGGTGGGTAAGTTTTTCGATGCGCTGCCGATGTACCCGACGATGCACACGAGCTTCGGCATGCCGCAGGAAAAGCCGGAAGCCTTCTGCAAGAAGTGGGGCTGGGCCAACGCCTCGACCGACTGGAAGAGCACGATCCGCGATGAGGAGATCGACCTCGTCGACATTGTGACACCGAACTTCATGCACATGCCCCCGGCCATGGAGGCGCTGGACAACAAGAAGCCCGTCGCGACGGAGAAGCCGATCGCGGGCACGCTGAAGGACGCGCGGGAGATGGTCCAGGCGGCCAAGAAGGCGAAGGTGCCCACGTTCGTCTGGTACAACTACCGCCGCTGCCCCGCCGTCGCCCTGGCCCATCAACTCGTCCAGAGCGGCAAGATCGGGCGCATTTTCCACGTGCGCTGCATCTACCTTCAGGATTGGGGCGGACCGGACACCCCTCTGCTGTGGCGGTTCCAGAAGAAGCTCGCCGGCAGCGGCGCGCATGGCGACCTGAACGCCCACGTCATCGACATGGCGCGCTTCATCACCGGTGATGAGATTTCCGAAATCAGCGGTGCCATCGCCGAGACGATCATCAAGGAGCGCACGATTCCCACCGCCGGATCGTCGGGAGGCATCGCCGCCGGGTCCAAGGGCAGCAAGAAGAAGGGCAAAGTCGACGTCGACGATACGGTGCTCTTCCTGGCGCGGTTCAAGGCCGGCGCCGTGGCGAGCTTCGAGTGCTCCCGCCTGGCCACCGGCTACCAGAATCAGAACGGCATCGAGGTCCACGGCGAGAAGGGCGCGATCCGTTTCCGCTTCGAGGACATGAACTACCTCGATTACCTCGACAACACCGCCGACACCAAGGTCCGCGGCTGGACGCGCATCATGTGCACTTCCGGCGGCAACCATCCGTACGCCGAAGCGTGGTGGCCCGATGCGCACATCCTCGGCTACGAGCACAGCTTCGTGAACCAGGTGTCGGATATGATGCGGGTGCTGGCGGGCAAGAAGCCGATCGTGCCGATCCCCGACTTCGCCGACGCCTACGAAACGCAGCGCGTGCTCGAAGCGGCGTTGCTCTCGGCCAAGAACCGCTGCGCGGTCAAGATGAGCGAGGTCAAGTAGGCCTGCGCGTTCAAAGGATCGCTCTGGAATCACGGCCCACTTCGAGTGGATGGGCCGTGCAGGGCGCTGGGCCCACCTGCACCGGAGTTTTGCCATGCCCGACCAAAGCGACGATCCCCCCACGGCGGAATTCGTCATGATGGACTATGCATCGCCGTCACGGCCACTGCCGAAGGGCAAGGCTGTGGCGGCGATGCTTTTCGGCATCGTGGCATTCATCTCGCCAATTGTCTTTATCGGTATCCCGATCGGAGTGCTGTTGATCAGCCTGCCCTGTGCCGTCACAGCCACGGTCCTGGGTAAGAAAGCAAACCGCGATGCCAGAGAGGGGCGAGCCGGAGGCAGAGGCATGGCCATCGCGGGACGGGCAATGGGGCTGATCGTGCTTCTCCTCGGTATCCTGAATTACGTGCTCTATCTCTTTCTCGTTCCCGGCCGGTAAGTCCCGCTCCGTTTTTCCTGGGATGTAAGTCGATTTGACCTGTATTGCAGAGTCTTATTGATGTGAGAAATCGACTCTACTTCACAAGCGCCCGCGCGCCGTTCAGCACGCGGTCCCAGTCGAAGGCAGGGCCGGGATCGCGCTTGCCCAGGCTGATGTGCCAGTGCGCGAGGAGGCCTTCGAACGCTTCCTCCTCTTCATCGCTGAGCCGGCCGGCGACCACGCGGCCCTCGGCGTCGCGCGGGGCCTCGAGATGGATCTTCGGAAAGACGCGGTTCAGCCCGGCGGTCAGCTTGATCAACGCCGCGTACTGCTCCTCGGTGAAGTCGTACTGGTAGTAGTTCTTCCCGTGGATCACACCTTCGACGAGATCCGGCCGCGCCGGTCGGGCGACGAAATCCGGCGTGCGGATATCCAGCGTCTTCATCCACGCCGGCGGCGTCAGGTAGGGCCCCTCGTCATCCTCGCCATACCATTCGTTCAGCGTATCCAGCGAACCGTACGCGCCGATGTTGGCGATCTCGATGCCGATGGAGCGGTCGTTGGCCTGGCTGCCGTGCCACGCCCGCTCCGTGAGATCCAGCGTCTGGTAGATCGTCCCGTCCACGTCGAGCATGAAGTGCACTGACAACCCGCGGATGTCATGCAGGATCTTGAAGCACTGCCGCGAGACTCCGCACGCGTCGTAGTGAATCAGGAAGATATCGACATCCTCCTGCAGCGCCGCCAGCACGGCGTCAGGGTCGTTCGGATCGACGTCCTTCATGAAAGGGCGTGACCCGAAACGAAGCGAATCCTCACCATTCTCGAGGCGGGAGGGATGCGTCAGTGACTCCTCGAAGTGGTAACCGCGGTTGTAGGCGTTGTAACCCCCCTCGTCGGTCCACAGGACCACCGGCGTGCCGATGTCGACATACCGGCCCGCCACGGCGATCGACGTTTTGCCGACGCGTTCGGAATGCAGCAGCGGTTCCGGCGGCTTGGGGCGAATCGCGAGAAACACCGCCAGCACGGCGGCGACGAGGGCGACAAGGATGGCGAGGTAGAGGGCGTAATTGTGCTCGCCCTGACCTTCCGTCGGTTCGAGCACGGACTCGGATTCTGTGGAGGGTAACTCTGTCATGAAGGCATTGTACGGCAGCATGTCGGGCAAGAAAAACGGGGGCGACGAACGGCAGCCATGAAAAAGGATGACTTTTTGATGAAATTCCCCGGAACAAAACTCCGCCCGGCGTCTCATAAACAAGTGCCTGTCCCATTCGGGGTGCCGGGATGGATCCTTCTCCGACTCCACACATCCACCCGGGGCCGGGACGGCATTCCCCTCACATCGGGGTTCCCGGTGAGCTGTCTGAGCCTCCTCCTGGGAACCCCATCTTTCTTGCCGTAATCGTCGACGAAGCGCTTTCTCAAGGGGTGGAACGCGGAAATTCTGACATCATGTGTCGTCCGACGGCAGAGCCTGCAGCGGTCGCGTCTGCTTCTCCACCGGGCTCAGCTCCGGCAGATCCGAATCCCCCACTGCCCCGAGTTCCTTGAACTTCCGGGCCGTCGGCAGCACGCGGCTCTCCAGCGAGCCCACCGCGCTGTTGTACGCCCCGACCGCCCGGTCGAGACCCGTGCCCACCTTGCCGAGATGCTCGGCCAGCGTGTTCATGCGGTCATACAACTGCTTGCCGAGGTCGCTGATGTGGCGGGCGTTCTCGGCGATCTGCTCCTGACGCCACCCATAGGCAATGGCCTTGAGCAGCGATACGAGCGTCGTCGGCGAGGCGAGGACCACCTTGGATTCCAGCGCGTCTTCGATGAGCCCCGGGTCCGCGTCCACCGCCGCACTGAAGAACGACTCGGCGGGCAGGAAGAGCACCACGAATTCCGGCGTCTGCTCGAGCCGATCCCAGTAGCGCTTCTGCGAGAGCTCGCGGAACCGGCTGCGGACCTGCTCGGCGTGGCGGCGGAGATGGTCGCGGCGCGATTCCTCGTCGGTGGCGGCGACCGCCTCGAGATAGGCATCGAGCACGGCCTTGGCGTCGATCACCACGGTCCGGCCCCCGGGAAGATGCACCACCATGTCGGGCCGGTAGCGACCGTCCTCGTCATCCTTGAAGGTTGCCTGCTGCTCGAAATCGACGTGTTCGGACATGCCCGCCAGTTCCGCCGCGCGGCGCAGCGCGATCTCGCCCCAGCGTCCGCGCACCTTGGGGTCGCGCAGCGAGGTGACCAGCTTGCCGGTCTCCTGCTGGAGCTGCTGATTCGTGGCAGACAGGAGCTTGACCTGCTCTTCCAGCGAGCCATACGCCTTCTGTCGCGACATCTCCAGTTTCTGGATCTGCTCCTCGTAGCGTTTCAGCGTCTCGGAGACCGGCTGGATGAGGTTCTTGATCGCCTCCTGGCGCTTGCCCAGATCACCCTTGGACTCCGTCAGCACGGCGTCGAGCGTTTTCTTGGCCTGGGTCAGGAACTGCTCGGCGTTGTTCTGCAGGGCGCGGGCGGAGAGGGCATCGAAGGACTCCTTGAGCTTCTTCTCCGACTCGTCGAGGAGTTTCTTCTGCTCGGCGAAGGATCGCGTGGCCTCCTCGAGCCGCGTCTCCGCCTGTGTGCGGCGTTCGCGTTCGGTGGTCAGCTCCGCCTGCAAAGATTTGACGCCGGCATCCTGACGATCCAGTTGATCGCGCAGTTCCCGGGCCAAGCTCTCCGCGCTTGCCGCCTTGGACACCAGTTCGTCCTGGGTGTTTCCGGCGCGCACCGCCAGCCGCCGGGCGGCAATGAACCAGCCCAGTACCCCGCCGATACCGAGGCCCAGAAGTAACGCCAGGAATTGAATCCAATGCTCCATGATGATGTCGTCGCCTTCCCTGCTCGACCGGGACGTGTCTGGCCTCACTATACGTGCCGTCCACCCGAATCGCCAGTATCGCGCACCGATGGAAGATTGCCGGTTGCAGCGGTAGAATCCGCCCACTGTCGTCACGTCGATCATCGACATCGAGGAAGGACCCCATCAACACAGAGGACACGACCCATGCGCTTCGGCTGTAACCTCATGCTCTGGACCGGAAGTTTCACGAAGAAGGACGTCAAGTACATCGACAAGGTGGCGAAGCTCGGCTTCGACGGCGTGGAGATTCCGCTCTTCGACCCGAAGGCGGTGGATGTCAAGTCGACCTGCCACGCCCTCGAAGGCAACGGCATCGGCGCGACCTCCTGCACCGTCATGGTCGACGGCTCGTTCGTCGATGCCGGCGCGAAGTCCCGGCAAAGCGCGATCGACCATTACTATCGCGTGCTCGACGTGTCGAAGGAGATCGGCGCCGATTGCGTGGTCGGCCCGGCTCATGCGCCGGTCGGTTATCTTGTCGGGCGCGGTCGGACGGCGGCGGAGTGGAAACGCGTGGTCTCGTGCCTGAAGAAAGTCGGCAAGCACGCCGCGAGCGTCGACGTCAAGGTGGCCGTCGAGCCGCTGAACCGCTTCGAAACCTACTTTCTGAACATCTGCGAGGATGCCGTCAAGCTGGTACGCGAAGTGGACAGCTCGCACGTCGGCATTCTCTACGACACCTTTCACGCCAACATCGAGGAGAAGGACCCCGTCGGCGCGCTCAAGAAAATCGGCAAGTCGCGGCTTTTCCACGTGCATACCTGCGAGAACGATCGCGGCATCCCGGGCTCCGGCCACGTGCCCTGGGACGCGACGATGAAAGCGCTCAAGCAGATGAAGTACGACGGCTGGTACACGATCGAGAGCTTCGTCCCCGCCATCAAGGAACTCGCCCGCGCCGCCAGCATCTGGCGTCCGCTGGCCAGGGACGGCGACGAACTGGCTAGCAAGGGACTCCGCTTCCTCAAGAAGTACGCGAAGTAGTCGATTTCACGATAGAGGGTTAGCGAAAGGGCGTCCGGCTCGCATGGAGCCGGACGCCCTTGTTGGTGTCACCGAGTTGCAGGCGTGAACGCCAGGTGGATGTTTACGCCGTGGCCGGTTGTTGACCGCCGCCGTTCTTCGCCAGCGCGACCTGCTTGACGACGGCCAGTGCCGCCAGCACCAGGATGATTCCGATCAAAGCGTACTTCACCGGCGCCAGGTCGATCGCGTTGACCATGGCGATCAACGTCACCGACGCCAGCACGATGGCGGTCGACCACATCACCCGCGGATGCTGCAGCATCGGCGTCGCGATCGCGATCGTGCTGTACGTACCGCTGAGCACGCCCACGATCATCGCGAAGGCGAAGCCGTGGATGCCGTCGCCACCGAAGATGTACATGACCATCACGACCAGGAACGTGGTCAACGATGTGATCAGCGTTCGCGACAGCGTCTGGTTGAGCGACGTGTTGATCAACCGGGAGGAGACCGTCGCCATGCGGCCGCGGTTTTCACGGATACGGTCGAAGATGACGATGGAGTCGTTGATCGAATAACCGACGATGGTCAGGAACGCGGCGATCATCGCCAGGTCGATCCGGAAATCCTGAATCAACAGCAGATCCCCGATGAACGTGCTATGCAGATGGTGGCACGCCATCACCAGCGACAGCGTGATCGCGACGTCGTGGTACAACGCGATGATGCCCGCCAGACCGTACTCCACCGAACCGAAACGAATCCACAGGTAACCCGCAATCGCAATGAGCGACAACAGGATGGCGATGACCGCCTTCTGGCTGGCTTCGTCGGCGATCTGCGGCATGAACGCCGTCAGCGAGCGGAACGCCGATTCGGTTTCGAACGCCGCCTTGACGATGTCCATCTGCGTCTGGGCGATCGGACGCCAGTCGGCGATCGAATCCTCGTCGTCATCGTTGTAGCGCACCACCGGGTCGTGCGCCACCACCGCCAGCTTCGTGTAATGCGTGCTGGAGCCCTCTTCGAGTTCCAGGCCGATCACGGTCGGCGGACGGTAGCGCACCTCGGCAAAGTCGGGCAGTTGGTGCACCTCGGTGATGCGCGTCTCCACCGCGTCGAGCGACAGCGCCGGCTGGAGTTCCTCGAACACCAGCGCGAAGCCGCCCTTGTGCTCGCCAACAGCCTCGCTGCTGTTTCCGCCGATGACGTCCGAAAGCGTGTTGTGCGTCTGCTTGACCGGGAACAGGCCGTCCGGCGCCCGCTGCGGGTCCGTGACGACTGTGTAGTCCACCTTCGGGGTCACCTGGAGGTCGTCACCCAGCGACGATGCGAGGATGGCTTCCGCCACCAGCGGGGCGCTGGTCTCCGTCGAGATCACGTCGAAGGACGCGCCCCTCGATCCGTCATCCGTCTCGACCACGACCCGCTGCACCCGCGGATTCCCGATGCGGCCTGCCGCCGCTTCCGCATATGCCGCCGCCTCGTCGAAGAGCGCTTTGACCTTATCCGCATTGGGCATGGGGTTGTCTTCGTCGCCCGGTTTCAGCCGGAAGGTGACCGTGGTGTCTTCGACTTCCACCGTGTTCGCCTCGAATACCTCGTCCATCACCGGCGTGAGCAGGGCGGACACCTGCGGTTGGGTCAACTCTTCCGGCAGGGTGGCGCGGACGTCTCCCAGATCGCCGACCGCATTCACCTCCACACCGGACAATGCATCAGACGCGCTGAGGAGCCACGCACTGGCGGTGTTCCCCTCGTCGCCTCCGATCTTCGCTTGGATCATCTGATCCGCTTGCTCGGGATCGGGATACTGCTCCTGCACGTCCGGCGTATCTTTGAGTGTGATCTGCGCGCTGGTGCCGCCGAGGAACTCGATGTCCAGGTATTCCTCGTGGTCGACAGTGGATTCGAAGATGAAGCCGGTCACGATGATGATCGCCGAGATCGTCCAGAAGATCCGGTACTTGCCCATCCAGTCGATGTTCGGCTGGCTGAAGAGCCGCAGCATCGGGAGCTTGTTGTTCTTGGCATGTCCCAGTCCGTGGTAGGCGATGCGGAAGATCCACATGAAGGCCAGCAGCGCGATGGCGGTGATGCCCACCGTCAGCAGGAACTCGCCCAGTCCGACCAGGCCCGAATCCTCACGCAGCGCGGGCTTGCTGACCGCGTAGCCGAGCCCGAAGATCAAACCACCCGCCAGCGCCAGGACGATCGATCCGAACCAGGCCTTCCGCGTTTCCGTCAGATCCAGCCGCGGCGGAATCATGACGTGGAAGAACTGCCGGGTCACGAACAGCGCCGTGAACATACTCGTCACCAGGCCGATGCCCAGCGTCAGCCCGAAACCCTTGATGTCTTCGCTGCCGAGCGACCCGAGAATCACGGCGGTAATGATCGTCGTCACGTTCGAGTCGAGAATCGCGCTGAACGCTTTCTCGTAACCGAGCTTGATCGCCATTCGCACCGACACGCCGCGTTGCAACTCTTCGCGGATGCGCTCGAAGATCAGCACGTTGGCATCCACCG
>CAZUAQ010000020.1:70474-89812 GCA_964618455.1 uncultured Planctomycetales bacterium
GTGAACGTCGCCTGGATGAAGGCCATCACCCCCAGCGTGATCACCAGGTTCATCAGCAGGGCGATGTCGGCGATGAATCCGTTGTAGCCGTAGTAGATCATCATGAAGATGATCGTGGCCACGAAGGCGGTAATGATCGCGAACTCGCCCTTGGCGCGGTTGGAACTCCCCAGCGAGGGACCGACGCTCTTCTGCTCGAGGGGGACTTCCTTCAGCCGTGCCGGAAGCGATCCGGCTTCCAGCGTGTTCACCAGGTAGCGCACCCGCTCCATGCCGAAGTCGCCGGTGATTTCACCGTTGCTGAGAATCTGGCCCTGAATCCGCGCCGACGAGATGGCCGTCCGGTCAAGGAAGATGCACAGGGCGCGTTCGAGATTGTTGCCCGTCATCCGGCCGAATTTCGTGCCGCCACGAGTGTCGAGCGTGAAATTGACCGACGGGCGACCGCGACGATCCGTGCCGATCCGCGCGCTCTTGAGTGCCCAGGACTTGGGCGTGTCGTCCAGCAGCGCCATCCCTTCCGTGTCGTGGGCCAGCACGTAGGTCCGGTCGAGGTACTCTTCCGTGATGTGCCCGACGAACTTTTCCTCTTCACCCTCGGCGATCACGAACCATGCAAAGGGCTCGTTGCCGACCTTGCGCGGACCGCGTTTCGTCAGTTGCTCACGGTAGTTCGCAATGGGTTCCCGCAGGCTGGGATCGTCCGAGCGCAGCAGCGACGGGTCCTGGCTGTACGGCTCGGCCAGAATACGGAACTCGAGCACGCCCGCCCCGCGGATCATCCGCATCAGATCCGCCGGATCGTCCAGCACACCTTTCATCTTCGCGTACTCGTCGTAGACCACCGCCAGACGCTCGATCAACTTGGCGTAATCCAGATTGTTCTGCTTCAAAGTATCGAGCTCGGAAGCACGTTCGGTATGGGACGCGCCCAGCTTGAGGATGTCGAGCACCCGGTTCTCGTTCAGGTTGCTCTCGAGCAGCTTGTTCATGGCGGTGCGGCGGTCTTTCAGCAGGCCGTCCATCTTCACTGCCACGTCGCCGGTCGGCTGCGTCGTCGAGGCGACCATCGATTCGTATTCGTCGTGGAGCCGCAACAGTTCTTCAAACCGCTTGCGCCGCAGTTCCATCTCGATCGTCTCGCGAACGATGTTGCCGTTCTCGTCGCGCTTGACGCTTCCCTCTTCGATGACCGGCACTTCGTACCGGGTCATCGCCTTGATCTGCACGTCGCGCTCCGCATCGCTCGCGTCGAGCAGTGACCGGACGACCGCCTCCTGAAGGTAGGTGTCGGCGAGCGGCTCCCGCGCGGCGTTGTAGGCCTCGCGGGCCTCCTTCTGGCCCGACGGCGGATTCGGCATCTGAATCATCAGGCGGTTCCGTCCGATCGGACGCCACACCAGGTTCATCGTGCCCTGCGGATCCACCCGGTTCCGCAGCACCGTCATGACCTTCTCCGCCAGATCCGGCTGATTCTCGCGGCCGGTATCGTCAATCTCGAAAATCAGGCTGTGCCCGCCGCCCAGGTCGATGCCCGGTTTCAGCTTCTCGTCGACCGGCCACATCTGCCAGAAACAGAGACCCGTCAGCACTGCAATCAGGCCCGCCTTTGACCATAAATTCTTTTCGCCCATGGAACCGTCCTCGTTGTCTTCGGTTGTTTTTCTTGTCGGTATCGATCGTCGATGCTGTCATTCCTGGCCGAAGCAGAGCTTCCGAATCAGGCCGGCGCCGCGCTGTCCTCGCGGCCGGGAAATGACACCATGATGGGTACTGCGGGAAATTCGGTCGTGACGAACGCAGGTACGCCCCGAGAGTCCGGAACGAAGCCGGCCGTGGGGACGCGTCCGCCGGGAAAGTCTGTTCAGCACGCCGGAGGTGCGTGAGCATAGCGACAGGAGAGCCAGGATCCCTCCGTGAGGGGGTTCGCCCCGGAGATGAGCACGCGAAGGGGAATCAGCTGCGCTTGAGGCAAGGCCCGGAAATCAGGCGCCTCAGCATTCAGGTCCGACAGGTGGTCCGGCCCGGCACCGCTCGTGGCCGACCGGGAGTCGTTCCCGCTCCAGAGTGTCGGCAGGGCCGCCAGCAGATGATCGTTCGCGTTTCCGGCTCCGGAATCGGGAGCCTTTTCCGACGAGGGAGAGGGGGATTCCGTCCCGTGGCTCGGCGATGCGGGATTCGTGTCCCGCCCGTTCCGCGTGGCATCCGGGCAGGACCGCGGTGCGGTGACGTACGCCGCTTCCGCCGGCAACGTCGTCGCCACCAGCGTCAGCACCATCAACCCACCCGAGCGGGCCAGAAGATATCCCGACAGTTCGTTCACGCTGAGCTCCATTTCACTGCGAACCGCGTATCCTATCCGATTCCCGTGGCCGCTGACAACCGGTCCATGCCGGCCCGGTGGACCGATATCGTTGAATGAATCGGTGGAATTGCGTCGCGTCTTCAAGGGGATTCAGCTATGATGGAACCGAGGTCGAGGGGTCCGGCCCCTCGTCTGCGGAAAAACCTTTCAACTCAGGCCAATCGAACACTGTTAGGGTTGACGACCGCCCCCAGCTTCGGCGTGGTTCGCGTGGATCACAGGATGATTCCACCGCCGCGATTTCGGGCATCCAGGTGTCGTCACCAAGGAGGACGGAAAATGAGAAGCATGATAACGACGGCGCTGATTCTCGGGCTGGCCGCCTCGGCCGGTGCCCAGGATTGCGCGTGGACGCTGTGGGCGACCGACTGGAGCGTGCAACAGGTCATTACGGGGCCGGATCAGAATCCCCCGAACGAGCACTACCTCTCCCCGAACTGGGACTTCACTGACAGCGAGAACATCTGGGTCGGTCTGGATGCCGCGCCGCTGCCGGATGGTGGCACGAATGCGTTCCACTGGTGGCTGGCCGATCTCAGCTTTCCCTACAACGACAACGGCGGAAACGGCGGCATCTACCAGGAGTTCACCGTCACGCCCGGCGTCCCACTCGAGTACTCCGTCTGGTTTACCGCCAAAGGCTGGGCGGGGCTCTACTGGTTTGAACTGTTGCTGATCGACGGCCCATTCGATGTTTTCGACGCGGACAAGTTTCCGGAAAATGCAACGCAGAACAATCCGTCGAAGCTTCGAACCGCGAGCTTCGAGAATCCGACGGACTTCACGAACTCGACGATCGGGTGGACGGAGTGGACGCATCTGCAGCCGGCAGAAAACGGTCCGGCGGGTCCTCGTCCGCAAACCATCACCCCCACCGGCGATACGGTGACCATCGTGCTGAAGGGGGCCCACCTGCTCTTCACCGGGACACCCGGCGCCTTCGAGACCTACTGGGATGAGATCGAGGTCACCCAGAACGGCGGTCCGAACCTGCTGACCAACGGCGATTTCGAGGACGGCGCCCAGAACACCATCTGCGACAACACGCTCGTCACGCAGGACCCGAACTTCGACAACTACTTCATCACCGTGATGCCGCCCGCGTGTGACGATCAACACACGGTGACGGGGGTGACACCCACGTCGGCTTCCGCCGACGGGCCCGTCGTGCTGACGGTGACGGGAACCTTCCTGGAACTGGTCACCGACTGGACCATGCGACGCCCGGCGGACAATCCCGCCGCGACGCTGACGGCCACCTCCGTCGTGGTCGGCACGGGCCCGAACGAGACCACCGCCGACGTCACCTTCGACCTCGCCGGCGCGCAGGCGGGCAACTACTCGATCTTCAGCGCCCAGGACGCGCCCTGCCTGTCCGACTCGCTGGTCGGCGAGTTTGTCGTCGATTGCCCGACGCAGCCGCTGACCGTCTCGCCCGCCATCGTGACCGATCCCGGGGCTTCCGAAGAACTCCGGATCATCGGCCCCGGCGCGTCGGGTTTGACGTCCGTCTCCCTCAGTCACGGCGAGCCCGGCGGGCAGACCTTGACCACCATCGACGGCACGGCACTCACACCCGATGGCGACGACCTGCTGGTTACCTTCGACCTGAGCTGCGCGCCGCGTGGCAAGTATCGCCTCTCCAACTGCCTGGGCGACGAGGACTTCGAGATCCGCAAGAGTCTTCCCTCCGGCGCATGCGCCTGGCAGCCGTGGGGCGCCGCCTGGAGCAAGATCAATGCCGGTGAAGACCTCGATCCCGACCTGATCGAAGAGGCCTACGACCCCACCAACTGGGACTATGACCTGAGCGAGACCACGATTCTGGATCTCACGAAGGATGTACCGCCGGGTGGCGAAACCAACGCGTTCCACTGGTTCCTCGATACACAGGACACCATCAGCAACAGCTGGGGCAGTGGCGGTATCTACCAGGAGGTCGCGGTCACGCCCGGTGTCCCGATCGAGTACTCGTACTACTGGAAGGGGAAGGGCGGCAACACGATCAGCTGGTTCGAGTTCGTGATCATTGATGGTGGCTTCGGCGGCTTCGAGGCCGACGCTTACCCGGACACGGCCAACGGCAACGCACCCTACCCGCTGCGGCGCAAAGAGCTGACGGAAAGCTCCTTCGAATGGGAGCAGGTGCTGCACACCGATCCGGCCGAGCAGGGCCCTGCCGGGCCGCGTCCGCAGACGCTCACGCCGACCGGCGATCTGGTGACGGTCGTGTTCAAGTCCGGCGCGCTGCCCCAGACCGATGACGCGGGTGTCGAGATGCTCGTGGATAACGTCGTGCTCTCGCAGGGCGGCGGTGGAAACCTGCTGGCCAACCCGGGCTTCGAGGACGGCAATCAGCTCAGCGCGTGCACCGTGCAGACGATGGCCCAGGATGCCTGCGACGATGACTTCTGGCTGCGGAGTGATTTCGTGGTCACACCGCCCATCGTCTGCAGCGATCCGCGTGCCGATGCCGACTTCGACGGCGACGTTGATCAGACGGACGTGGCCGCCTACCAGTTGTGCCTTGCCGATTTCGGCTCGTCCGATTTCTGTACGTGCATCGACCAGTTGAGCGGCGCGCCTGATGACATGACCACGATCGTGGACTTCACCGCGCTGACCGACTGTGCGACCGGTCCCGACGTGTTGCATGCCGACAACCCGAATCCGCTCTGCGCCGATCAGCCGTGATCGACCGAAGAGCATAGCGGCGGATAGGCGATCGGTATGATCGAGAATGACGGCCCGGCGAGGGGACTTCCCCTTTGCCGGGCTTTTCTCGTTCAGGTGCGGCCCTGTGCATTGTCGCGCTTCGGCGTTTCCTGCTATGCTGGCGCTGCTTTCACCGCATGAGGTTCATCGACGTGACCATCCCCACCCATCCGCGCATCCGTGCGCTCGAAGCCATCCCCGTGCAGGAAGATGGGCGAACTTTTTTCGTGCTGCACGACCCCCTCGGACTGGCGGAAAGCTCCCTGCAGATTTCCAGCCGGGAGGTGCTCGTTCTCTTTCAGCTCATGGACGGATCGCGCTCACTGGATGAGATCACCGACGCCTTTCGGCAGACCTTCCAGCAGGAGGTGCCGCGCGATCAACTCGAGCAGATGGTGGCCCAGTTGGACGAAGCCCATCTCCTGGATTCGCCGGCCTTCGAAGCGTATTACGGCGGACTGGTGGAGCGCTATCGCGAGGGCCCCGCGCGGATGTCCGCCGAAGCGGCATCGTTCGGAGCCGAAGACGGCCGGCTGGAGCCGCTGCTCGCCGGGATGCTGGAAACCCCCTCGACCTTCGACCGTGATCTGCCCTCAGGCAGAGTGGCGGGGCTCATCGCGCCGCATCTGGACTATCCGCGCGGCACGCCCTGTTACGCTGAAGCCTACCGCCTGCTCGCCGGTATCGATCCGCCGGAGCGGGTGATCATTCTCGGCACCAATCACTTCGGCCGAGCGACCTCCGTCGTTGCCACCGGCAAGGACTTTCAGACCCCGCTCGGGCTGACCCGGACGGATCGCGCGTTTATCGACACCCTCTCTGATCGCTGCGCGTATGACCTGCTCGAGCACGAGTATGACCATCAGCGGGAGCATAGTGTCGAGTTGCAGGTGCTGATCCTGCAGCATCTCTTCGGGGCAGACGCGTTCGAAATCGTGCCCGCCCTCTGTCACAATCCGTGCGGTCCCACGGGTACCGCGCCCTACGACGGCCACGGCGTCGACCTCACCGATTTTTCGAGCGCGCTCGGCGAAGCGATCCGCCAGGACGACAAGTCGACGCTCGTGATCGCCGGGGCGGACTTGAGCCATGTGGGCAGGCATTTCGGGAACGATCGTGATCTGGACGACGACTTTCTCCACGAAGTCGCGGAAAAGGATCTCCAGGCGCTCGATGCCATCGACGGCCGCGAGCCTGATGAGTTTCTCTCGTGCATCACGGCACGCGAGAACGACACGCAGATCTGCTCGGCCGGTTGCATCTATGCGTTGATGACCGCACTGCCCGAAGCCACGCCCCGCGTGCTTCGCTATCACCAGGCGGTCGACCCATCGGCGGGCATCTGTGTCAGCTGCGCCGCCGCCGGGTTCTGGGACGATTCATAACTCATATTCAGTTCTCGGTTGACGGGAGCGCGATACGGATGAGGCAGGAGTGGCGGAAGTTCTCCGGCATTGCGGGGTCGTCCACGAGCCAGAGTGTGCCCGCCGGATCGAACGCGATGCCCTCGATGCTGATGTACGGCATGCGACGTGTGCCCGGAAATTCGGCCAGCGTTTCGCGCAGGTTGACCCCGTTCAGATCGTAGAGATTCAGCCAGCGTGTCGCTTCGCCCGTCCGCGGATCGATCCTGAGCACCCATCCTCCGTTGCGATCGACTGCCGCCAGATGGCCGTCAGGCGTCATCGTCAGCGCGTTGAGCGTCTGCATCCTGCCGTCGCGCTGCCGGCGGGCCTGCGTGGTGAGTTTCAACGTCATCTCTTCGTCCGGCTTGGCGACGCCCTCGTCGAGGCGGCCGCGTTCCAGCCGAGGGTCGAGAAAGAACAGGCGCGGCCCCGGCGCGCCGTTGTGAAAGACCGTGCCTTCCTCCGCCCAGTAGAACATCCCCGGTGTGCCGGAATACGCGAGCCCTTCCAGGCCGTCGTTTCGATCGGAGCCCGACTCGCCTTTCCGTTCCGCGTAGCGATAGACCCCCGCAATCTCCGCGAGTTCCACACCCTCTTCCTTCACAAGACGCAATTCCAGGATGGAAGAGTGTGGCTCTTCATTGGCGACGAAGAGGCAATCGGCGTCATCCTTGTGGCGGCGGCCGATGGTGATGCCCTCGAGATCGAGCGCCTGGCCGACATGGTCCATCCCATCGTCAGGGGGGACACGCCTTCGCAGTTCAGTCAGCAATTCACTGCCCGCGCCCTGGAACGCGCCGGTGAATGCCACCCAGCCGCGCTGCGGCGGAATGATGCGCAGTGCATCGTCCGCAACGAGATCCTCGCCCGGCTTTGCGTTTTCTAAGGTTGTGCGGGAGTAGAAATGGATCCTGCCGGAAGCCGTACCCCCATGACGGTCGCACACTACCCAAAGTCCTTCGCGCTTACCGACCTTGCCATAGCACAGGCCCGATGCCTGTTCGAGATCGTACGCGCTGCCGGGTCCCTTCAATCGATACAGTGCGATCCCATTCTTGTCCGACGCAGGTAGCGAAGTTTCCGAAGCACTGCATCCCGACACCATGCTGAACACGAAGAGAAAAACGCACCAGAGCGTTCGCGAATGAAGGGAATGAGGATGCTGCGGATCCGTTCGTCGCCGTTGATTGTCAGTCATGAGCCATCGTTCCCCGGGAAGGCATCGCACCGTTGATCATGCTGACCTGCATGAAGCGGAATCACGGTTCGTAAATGCAGCCGGCATCCTCGGCCATCATGTCGCCGGTCAGTGCGTACGCCCGCGAGCGTGAGCCTCCGCAGACATCCGCATACTCGCAGATGCCGCAACGCCCCCCCAGTTTCGTGGGATCGCGAAGCGTGCGGAAGACCTCGTTATCACGGTACAGCTCCGCCAGCGGTGTCTCGCGCACGTTGCCCGCACAGAACGGCAGAAAGCCCGATGGATACACTTCCCCCACGTGCGACACGAAGACGAATCCCTTACCCGCGTTGATTCCTTTCGCGCGCGATCCGAAGGAGGCGTGCGTCGTCATTTCGCGCGAGAGTTGTGCAGGCACCGCCGAGCGCGAATGCGGATGACCACCGTTGGTTCCGCCATTGTTCGATTCGCGCTGCTGCATGATGAACCGGCGGTAATGCGGCGCTTCGGTCACCTTGATGAGGAACTGCTCCTCCTGCGACAGTGCGTAAAGCTTGGCGAAGAGCTGTTCGTGCTCCTCGGCCGACAGCGGCGTCAATTCCGAGCCGCGACCGGTGGGGACCAGCGAGAACACCTCCCAGAAAACAATCCCGAGCGTGCGGACCAGGGCGATGATGTCATCGGCATCGGCGAGATTGTCATGCGTGAACGTCGTGTTGATCTGCAGCGGCAGTTCGAGTTCATGCGCCCAGCGCACGCCCTCCATGGTCTTGTCGAACGTGCCCTCGACCTTGCGGAAGTCGTCATGCTTTCGGCGATTCGAGCCGTCCAGAGAGAAGGCGACCTGGGCGACCCCCGCCTCCTTCAACGCGACCAGTTTGTCGCGGGTCAGTTCCGGCGTGGCGGCGGGTATTGTGGCCATCCGCAGGCCCAGCGCGCTCCCGTAGGCGATCAATTCATTGAGGTCGGGCCGCTTCAGCGGATCGCCGCCGCTCAGCACGCAGACCGGTGTGCCGATCGCCTTGACCTGGTCCAGCAGCGCCTTGCCCTCGTCCGTCGTCAGCTCGTTCGGGTCACGGCGCTCCTCCGCCTCGGCCCGGCAGTGCCGGCACGCCAGCGCACATGCTTGCGTCGTCTCCCAGATCACGAGAAACGGCGTCTGGTCGAAATCAAAGCTCGCAAACGACAGGGGGTGCTGTGCCATCCGGGCCTCCACGGGGCAGAATACGAAGCGACGCTTCGGTCTGCGAGGATTCTCACATCTATCAGCATAGCCCTTTCGCCGGGTGTCGCCAAAATCCCCGCGTTGTTTCGTCCTCCGCGTTCTTGCAGGCAGAACGCGATCCGCTATGATGTTCGTTTCTTGTTAGGGTATGTGTTGCGGTGGATGGGGGCCACTTGAAAGGCGCGGCGCGTGTTGAAGATACTTCACCTGGCGGATTCGCACATCGGTGTGGATCTGCCTGCGCGGCCGCGCAAGAAGATGCCGCGCCGCGGTGAGGAGATCATCGACAGTTACCATCGGGCCTGCCGGATGGCCCTCGCGCACGAGGTCGATCTCGTCATCCACGCCGGAGACGTTTTCGATCTGCCCACGCCGAGCAGCGCCGCCATCCACGCCGCCGCGCAGCCCCTGCTCGACCTGGCGGTGGCGGGAATTCCCGTCTTCATCATCCCCGGCAATCACGAGCGCTCCTGCCTGCCCGAATCGCTGCTCTGGTCCCACGCGAACATCACGGTCGTCACCGAGCCACTGACGCGATCCTATCGTCTTAACGGCAACACGGTGGCGATCTCGGGATTTCCGTGCGTGCGTCGCGAATCGGCCGGAGCCTTCGCCGGCACGCTCGATGCCACAGGCTGGTCCTCCGCACGGGCGGACCTGCACGTGCTCGTCGCACATCAGACCTTTGCGTCGGCGGTGTGCGGACCGGCGGACTACCGTTTTCGCTCCGGTGACAACGTCATTGACCGTGACGCCGTTCCCGATGGTTTCGACTACGTCGCCGCCGGGCACGTGCACCGGCACCAGATCATCACCGCCCACAACGCCGCCGAGACCCCCATCGTCTACGCGGGGTCGCCCGATCGCATTGCCTTTGCCGAGCGCGGCGAACCCAAGGGGGCCGTGCTGGTGCGTGGCGAGGGTGACCGTCTCGTGCCGGAATTCCTCGCGCACGATGTCCGCCCCATGGAAGTGATTCCCCTCGATGTCACCGGCCTGAAGCGCGGGCCACTCCTCGACGCCATCCTGGGGCAACTGCTGGCCCTTCCCGAGGAGTGCTACGTCCTGCTCCGGCTCACCGGGCGATCGACGCGGAAGATCATGCAGAATCTCGATCTCGCCGGGCGGCTCCGCGTGAAACGCCCCGGCATGACGCTGCACGTCTCCGCCCGCGACATCGAGTACGCGCGCCATGCGCCGACCCGCACCGTTTCCCGCCGATCAGCCTTCGACGTGCTCGACGCTCCGGAAGCGCTGACCTTCGACCTGACCGCCGACCGCGCGAAACTGCTTCCGCGCACACCCGGCAACTACGTCCTGCGCGATGCCGCCTATCGGCTGCTCTACATCGGCAAGGCGACGAATCTGCGTACGCGCGTGCAGGCGCACTTGCGTGGGACGTCCAGGAATACGAGAAAGCGTGGGAATGAGTGGACGCGGCAGATCGCCCGGGTCGAGGTGCGCATCGCCTGTTCCGACATGGAGGCCCTGCTGGCTGAAGCCGATTTGATCCGCAAGCACCGCCCGCCTTTCAACCGGCAGATGCGTATGTGGTCGCGCTACTGTTACATCTGCGTTGTGGATCAGCCCTGGCCGCACCTCGCGGTCATGCCGGAACCGGTGCGGGGCGCGATGCATTTCGGGCCGTACCGCTCGCAGTTCTTCGCCACGGAGCTGGTGGCGGCGCTCAACGGTCTCTTCGGGCTTCCCGAAGCTCCCGGCAAACCGGCAGACGTCGATGCGACAGGCAATCTGCTTCCATTCACGCAGGAGAACAAGTACAGCAACGGCCATCGAACCGCGACCGTAGCGCGGACCAGCGGCTCTGCATCGCTCGATCTCTCGCAGGTCCTGAGCATCCTCGGCGGCGAAGACAACCGCGCGCTTCTCGAATCGATTCGCGCACAAGGTGAGATGATGACGGCATCGCCGAAGGGCTCGCTCCCTGCGCAGGCGGTGCTGCTGTCGCGCCTGGCCGACACGCTGGAGAGGGCGCAGTCCTGGGCAGCCGGGCTCAACGACGCCCGTGCCCTGCTGGATCACGTCCTGCTGCTCCCCGGTCCGGAGACCTCGCGCACGCTCGTTTTCTTTTCGCCGCAGGGGCCGGTGTTCGATCGGATCCGGGACGATGCCGTATCGGCGGCGGATTGCCTGCGGCGACACGCCGCGCGTCTTTCGCGTCCGGCATCATCAGAACCTCTCGGCAAGTCCATCACCGACGGGCTCATCACCGCCGTGCGTACCATGCAACGCCCGCGGCACGGCTACCGCCTGCTGGCGAAAGCGGAACTCTTGAGATGGGATGGAGACGAGTTCCGGCGACGCGCCATGTCCGCCTGGCCGGAATGAATGATCGAAGCGTTTGTGTGGGTCAGCCGACCACGATGATGTGAACGTGCTTGGGGCCGTGCACCCCGGTGACCAGGGTCATCTCGATGTCGGCGGTCTTGCTCGGTCCGGAGATCAGCACCTCGTTCGCGGGGAGCGGATCCGGCATGCGGGCGGTCCAGTCGATCAGATCGGGCACGAGTTGATCCTTGCGCACCAGGGCGATGTGGATCGGAACCGCCAGGCTGGCGAGCCGACGCCGTTTGCCGCCACTGGCGACACTGATCGATCCCGTTTCGGCGATGGCCAGCGTCACCCCGGTGATGCCCGCATCGGCTTCGAAGGCGGCATCAGTGTCGTCGGGGTTATGAAACGAAAGCCCCTTGAGTTCGAGCGCCCGGATCAACTCCTCCCGCGTGGGCATGCCGTCATCGGGGACGAGCACGCTGCCGGCGTCGAGTTCTTCGAGCAGCTCGATGACCCGGCGCACCATCGCCTGCTCATCGGGGACCGCGTGGGCATGCATGCCGGTCTGTGTGACGCGCTCGCAGAACAGCGCGGTCAGGTCGTCGTCGGGGGAGACGACGCGTGCGATATCACCGTTATCGGGCAGCGCGATCGGTTCGCCCCGCTCCTTGAGCGCGTTGCGAATCCGGGCCATGAAGGCATCCTGCGTCTCACCGGGCATCAGAGTTCCTCCTCGGCATCGGAGGGTGTGTTCAACTCACGATCGAGTTCGGTCTCGAGATCATCCCAGCGCTGGTGGAACGGGCGGTCCGCCATGGCGGGGAAGTCGCGATGGTTCGTCCATTGCGCCCCCATGCCCGGCAGCTTCTTGTGCCAGCCGTCCTGTGTTCCCACATCGAGGAATCGATGCGCCATCATCGACCCGGTGCGGTACAGGAACCTCGACTGCATCCCCATGCGCCAGAACGTGAAGCCCATGCGATACCACCACGGCATCCGCTTGCCTTTGCGAAGATCGTCGCGCATTTCGATGAGCATGGACGGGATGTCGATGCGCACCGGGCAGGCATCCAGGCACGCGCCGCACAGGCTCGACGCCTGCGGCAGGTTTTCATACTCATCGATGCCCTTGAGCAACGGGGTAATCAACTTGCCGATCGGTCCGGGATAGGTGGCCTCGTACGCATGTCCGCCGATCTTGCGATACACCGGGCAGGCATTCAGGCACGCGCCGCAGCGGATGCATCGCAACGTCGAGCGATAGCGGCTTCCAAGGATCTTGGACCGGCTGCTGTCCATGATGACGAGATGGAACTCCTCGGGGCCGTCGAAATCGTCCGCGCGCTTCGGCCCGGTGGTCATGCTCGTATAGCAGGTGATACGCATGCCGGAAGCGCTCTTGCCCAGCAGTTTGAGGAAGAGCGGCAGGTCCTGCATCCGCGGAATGAGCTTCTCCATGCCCATCAGGCAGACAAGCACGCGCGGCCGCGATGCGCAGTAACGTCCGTTGCCCTCGTTGGTGACGATGGTCACGGTGCCGGTTTCGGCCACGCCGAAGTTGCAGCCGATGATGCCCATGTCGCTGTTCCGGAACTTGTCCCGCAGGATGTCCCGGGCGTGGGCGGTGAGCGTCGGTGGGTCGGTGGTGTACTCGATCCCGAGCTTCTCGTGAAAATGGCGTGCGACGTCCTCGCGGTTCATGTGCGCCACGGGCGTCACGATGTGCGAGGGCTTCTCATCGGCAAGCTGAAGGATGTATTCGCCCAGATCAGTCTCGACCACTTCCAGGCCGGCGGCTTCCAGCGCGTGGTTCAGCTCGATCTCCTCGGTGGCCATGCTCTTGCTCTTGACGAGGAGCTTGCTGTCGGTCTGTTGGGCGATCTCCCGAATGATCTCGCACGCCTGGTCTCCCGTGGCGGCAAAGTGCACCTGGCCGCCGTGGTTGCGTACGTTGTCGGTGAATTGCTCCAGGTAGCGATCGAGGTTCTGGAGCGTGTGATCCTTGATACGCGCCGCCAATTCGCGGGCGGCCAGCGCGTCGGGCAATTCCAGAAGGCTCCGCTTGCGGCCGTCGTCCTTGCGGCGGGTCGATGTATCGGTGATGACCTTCAATCGCTCGTTCGCCAGGGCGATCGAAGTCTTCTCCTTGAAGTTCGTGTGCTGGGCTTCGGTCGCCAGGGTGCTCATAAGGCCACCTCCGTTCGCCGCCCTTCGAGCGTACGCGTCATGGCCTCGTCAATCATCGTGGCGATGTGCTTCACCTCGATATCCATCCCGTTGCGTCGGCAGGTGCCGTGGATGTTCATCGAGCATCCGCCGTCGTTGCAGACGAGCAACTCCGCGCCGGTGGCTTCGATGCACTTCATCTTGTCCCGGGCGATCTCCGCGGAAATATCGCCGTACTTGACCGAAAAGGTCCCGCCGAACCCGCAGCACTGATCGATCTTTTCCAACTCGCGGTATTCGAGCCCGTCGAACTTCTTCAGCAGCGTGACCGCTTCGTTCGTCATGCCGATCCCGCGGAGGTGGCAACTGTAGTGGTACGTCGCGACCGCCGGATAGGAAAGGTCCCATGGCGACCAGTCGACCTTGAGAACCTTCTCCAGGTACTCGACGAACTCGAATGTCTTGTCGGCCAGGGCAACGGCGCGCCGATGCATGGCCGGGTCATTTTCAAAGGCGTGCGGCATGTGTTCGCGGACGATCGAGCAACAGGATCCCGAGGGCGTGACGACGGCCTCGCTGTGCTCGAAGACATCGATCATCCGGGCCGCCACAAGCTTGAAATCGTCCATGAAGCCGCTGTTGAGGGCGGGTTGTCCGCAACAGGTCTGGGCTCGGGGAAAATCCACATCCACACCGAGGCGGCGCAGAATGCGGACGACGGATTCACCCACGTGCGGAAAGAAGAGATCCGTCAGGCAGGTCACGAACAAAGAAACTTGCATGCGATCGTCCTCGGAGGTTGCCGGCTTGAAATCAGGCGTTGGCTTCGCCGGCGGGTCGCGGAGCGCGACGCTTGACGGTCAAGGCTCAGGCCGCCTCGCCCCGAATGAAGAAGAGAGCCAGCAGGCCGAAAGTCAGGCTGATGACTGCTGCCCCGGTGAAGAAACCCAGCCAGGAGTAGCGGCCTTTGTCGTTCCGTCGCTGGCCGGCGCTGTTGAATCCGAAACCTGAACCCAGAACGGCCAGCCCGATTGCCGCCGCGGCGGCACCGAAAATCGCGATGCGTCGGGTCGGGCCGTAAATCACAATCTGGGCTTCCCATTCAAAGTTCTGGATCATGAAGTATGCCATCGCGATGAGCGGCACTACCGCGAGCGCGGACAGCAGCACGCTCACCAGCGCCTGGGAATCGTATCGTCGTAAGGAAAACTTGGCCACAGCCTCGATCCTCCATCATGAACTCTACTGCATGCGAAGTTTCAGAAAAAACAGCATCCCGTCGTGACCCGATGAGCCGCCGGGACTACGCGTAGCTTGCGTCGCCGGGTGTGCCGTGCTTTTCCGTACGTTCCCTGGCGACCTTCTGTTCGTATCCCGAAGCGCGATGGGCTGCCAGGGCGTCCGGCTCGATGTTCATCTCACTACGGACATGACAGATAAGCGGACGGGTATCGGTGAAATAGGCGCCGCGAAGGATCTCTTCCGCCGCAACGACGTCGTCGCGTGCCTGGGCATCCTGCAGTTTCTTTCGATCCACCAGCAACGCCTTCGCATACAACTCGTGGGCTGTACTCACCGTCTGAAGCATCGCTTCGATCTTCGGCTTGAGGTTATGGGACTGATCCACCATGTATGCGATGTCCAGACGCCTGCCGGTCTCCTCTTCCGCGCTCACGATCTCGTGGAAGATGCGGAAGATCTGGTACGGATCGATGCTGCCCAATGTCAGATCATCGTCTGCATAGCGTCGGTCGTTGAAGTGAAATCCACCGAGCATCTCCTCGTCGATCAGCCAGGCGACGATCTGCTCGATGTTGGTGGCGGCGTAATGGTGACCGGTGTCCACGAGCACTTTGGCCTGCGACCCCGACGACTTGGCGAGAAGGTACGCCATGCCCCAGTCGGCGATATCCGTGTGATAAAACGCCGGCTCGAAAGGCTTGTACTCCACCAGCATCGTCATCGACGAGGGCATGGCGGCATGGATTTCCTGGAGCCCCTCGGTGAAGCGAGCCTTGCGCGAACGGATGCTGTCCTGGCCCGGGTAATTCGTGCCATCGGCGAACCACAAGGAGAGCAGATCACTCCCCGCCTGCTTGCCCAGCGCCACGGAATCGAGGCAGTGCTGCACGGCACGGCGACGCACTTCGGGGTCGCGATTGCCGAGGCTGCCGTACTTGTAGCACTGGTCCTGGAAGACGTTGGGGTTGATGCTGCCGATGCGGACGCCCGCCTTCTCGGCGTAGCCGACGAGATTCGCATCGAAACCCTGCGGAAAATCCCACAGCACATGCACCGCCACCGACGGGCAGATCCCGGTCAGCTTGTGCACCTGCGCGGCGTCGTCGAGTTTCTCGTGGATCGTCCGCGCGGCGGCCGGTTGATGAAACTTGCCGAAACGCGTTCCCGTGTCCGCGTAACCCCAGGAAGGTGTTTCGATGGCGAGGGCTTTCAGGCGATCCACGACCGACTGGGGGTCGCGCCCCTGTTCCTCGATCCAGCCCAGAAGACATTTCGCGCGTTCATCAGTAGAAGTCGTCATCGTCAGGGTGCTCCGCGTGGACTCGTCTTGAGGCATCACCCGCCTGATCCCTGCCCGAGCGCGGGCTCTGAATCGGGGATGGTATCGCATCCATCCCGGGATCATCCTGCTTGTCCAGATGAATTCATCATCCGGCTCGCCGCCTCGCGTGTCAAGCATACGCTACCATCTGCAAACCCTTGGCAACGCATGTCTTAGCTTGAGCTCACTGGCACGTGCATATCCTTCGGCCATCCCGTGGCGATCAATTGCGGTTGTTCCGCCGCCACTCTACCATGACCCCCGCGATTCATCCGCCGACAAACATCCACGAGGTCATTATGGCAGTACGACAGGCATCCTCGCCCCCCGGGCAACCCTCAAGACGACGTCGCTCTAAAAAGCTGAACTCCACAACGCCCGACACCCGCAGCCCGAGTCCTCCACCGGAAGCATGGAAAGGGTTATGGATCTGGTATCCGGGTGTCGAGCCGGGCGGCAAGCCGAACGACTACTGCTTCCTTCGACGAACATTCAATCTGGCATCGCCGCCGGTGTCGGCACACGTCATCGTGACCGCCATCGACCGCTATCGACTGTTCGTCAACGGCAAGCCGGTCTGCCGCGGACCGGCTCGGTGTCAGCCCTGGCGCCCCGCATATGACGAGTTGGATCTCGCACCCTATCTCAAGCAAGGGCGGAACTGCCTCGCCGTGCAGGCCTTGCGATTCGGGGTGAGCACCTTTCAATCGATCGATCGAGACGTCTTCGGATTTCTGCTCGATGGCGTGGTGACCTGCCGGTCGGGCGAGCCCGTCCCCATCCATACCGACAACCGTTGGAAGGCCAAGCCGAACGAGGCCTACAGGCGCATGACGGCACGCTATACCATTCAGTTGGGCTTCCAGGAGGATGTCAGCGGCGATGCCCTGCCGGAGCGGTGGACGCAGGTGAACTTCAGGGATGCATCATGGCCCGATGCCCAGTCGTACGCGTCCGCGCTCACGGTACCGCACGAATCGTTCGAGCCGCGAGGCATCCCCTTCAGCCGCGAATCCCCCGCGCGATTCGTCCGCATCGTCGGTGAGTTCACCGGCCGCCATGGACCAGAGTACGCCCGGGCGCGCGACATCGGACGACTCGTAGCGGACGAAACGTACCGCCCCGTCAAACGCTCCGGCATCACCCGGCCTGAATCGATGCTGAAAGGGCGCGATCCTGCGGTCGTACGCCCCCTGGACAAAGCACGTTTCCACGCGGTTGTACTCGATGCGGGCAAAGAAACGGCGGGGTATGTCAATCTGGACGTCGATGCCGCCGGCGGAGAGATCATCGACTTCTTCCATACCGAGCACGTTCGTTCGGACGGCAGCCCGGTGCGACGTGCCCGAAACGGCGCGCTGGCCTCGATGGGCGACCGCTATCGATGCGGGAAAGGCCGCCAGCGTTTTCAGTTCTACAGTTGGAAGGGCTTCCGCTACCTGGTCGTCGTCTTCCGTAACGTTCGCCGGCCGCTCAAGGTGCATCGGATCGACTATACCTTCACCAGCTATCCCGTCGAGAAGCGCGGCGGGTTCCAATGCAGCGATGCCCGCCTGAACCGGATCTGGGAAGTCGGGGCGTGGACGCAGCAGCTCTGCATGCACGACGCCTACATGGACTGCCCGTGGCGCGAGCAGGCGCAGTGGTGGGGGGACGCCCGGATTCAATGGCGCGTCAATATGGCGGTCTTCGGCGATCACGCGCTCTTCAAACGCGGCATCCGGCAGATCGGCCAATCCCAGGCGTATCACGGCCTCACGTACGGGATCTATCCCTGCGCCGCCCACGCCCTGATCCTGCCCGACTATACCCTGACCTGGATCTGCTCAATCTGGGATTACTACTTCTACAGTGGCGATGACGAACCGATCCACGAGCACTTCGAGCGTATCATCAAGGCGCTGGCATGGTTCGAGAAACACGCCGGGAAGGCCTGCCTGCTGGGCAATGCTCCGGTCGGCATGTGGCTGTTCCTGGACTGGGCACCGCTGTTCAAGGCGGGGTACAGTTGCACGTTCACGATGCAGTATCTCGAAGCCCTGCAGACCGCCGCCCGCATGGCCGAGCACGTGAAGCGGCCCCGTGAAGCAAAACGTTGGGGGACACAGGCCAACCGGGTCCGGCGTGCCATCATCGATACCTTCTGGGATGACAGGGGCAAGCGTTTCATCGAGGGGCGTTACACGGATGGGCGCGCCTACGACCAGGTGGCCCAGCACGGCAACACCTACGCCATTCTGACGGGGATCCTTCCGAAGGCGCACCGCCACCTCGCCGATTGCATCGTGGACATCAGTCGCCGGTTCGATGAGCTCAAGGCAGACAATGTCGGCGGGAACTGGCAGCACCCCCGGGCGAAATTCCCGATCGCCTCCTCGTTCTTCTTCGCGTACGTGCTCGAAGCCATGTTCCGCCAGGGGCGCCATGCCGACGCCTTGTGGGCCATCCACAAACTCTGGGGCGAAATGCTGGATGACGGCGCGACCACCTGGTATGAATCCTGGGACCATTGCGAACAGACGCACGGGAATACGAGTGCCTGCCACGCCTGGTCGGCCAGCCCGACCTACCACCTCAGCGAGAACATAGGGGGCATCCGTCCGGTTTCGCCGGGGTTTGATGAGATCATGATCGCACCGAGGCCGACGGGCGTCAGGGAGGCAAGAGTGATCTACCCGACCCGGTATGGCGAGGTCGGTGTGGAATGGTCGTCTCGCAAGCAGGGGGGGGGCGATCTGGAGATAAAGGTCCCTGACGGAATATCGGCAACTGTGTCACTCGCTGAGGGCGAGGCGAAGAAGGTGGGTCAGGGGCGTCACTCGTTCCGCACGGGGTGAAGATTTAGATAATCTGTTATTACGTACACTTTGTCGGTTTAGGGAAGAGCCCGTTGAAACCTTATTGAGAGCATGGCGAATTGCTTAATATATAAGGTTATGGATTAGCGCCGTTTTATCATTTCCGTAATTATCTGTTAGCGCTTTGCGGGGATGATACTTCCTGTCGAGTTGCATCGTGACTTACATCATGGATTAGTATTGAGAATGACGGCTTGGAATGCCGAAAGTGTGCGTTCCAGCCGTAAGCAGAGGAAAGTAACCCATTATCATCTCTGGTCAGCTGTACCGAACTACCCTCGAATGGAATGGCTGTCCCGCCTCTCAGGTCTTCGCGAATGGCGTCGGCAAGAAGATGTGAAGCATGAGAATCGGCCTCGTCAGGCTCGCGGCGGGAAGTTTCTTCTTAATTTGAATCTGGAGCTGGGTTAACGAGGGGTTAATCTTCAGCGAGTAGCATGCCTAGTGTGAGCGGGATCCCTTGTCCTCCGGTGGCATGACGGCGGACAGACGCATCGGATGTACCGGTATTAAGAACGCGTGTGAGAAGCATGGTTATCCCGCTTTCAATCGATGGAGCATCAGG
>CAZUAQ010000021.1:0-88960 GCA_964618455.1 uncultured Planctomycetales bacterium
TGCTCATAATCAGTCAAATCCTGCCGCGCCGGATGCAGAGATTGGGGGATGCAATTCTAACCTCATTTCTTTAAGTGGATTATGTATCTCAGGGTGTCATGCCACGTTGGCCGCGGAGCGGAGCCGTCCACGGAGAAAGCCTGTGAAAATAATTGAATTCCAACGCGAAAATCCGTCATCTCCCGGCATATCATTAATCGCACATGATCGAGAAAGAGTGCTCTCGCAGGGATGCTCTTAACATGAACCAGGTGGGTTCCCTATCTTGACGCAGCATATCACAAGGGAAACCAGACACGACCGGCGTGGTCGTTAGCCCCTCTGTGGGGGGAGGCCTCAGGGCGATGGAGGAATTACGATTGAACTGGCGTCGCGTGCTCCTGGATATCTGCACGCAGGAAGACTACCTCGGCCCCCGAGGTGTGGTTCCCGTCGCGAATCGGGATTCGATGGTGGAGAATCTGCGGGATGTGTTCCGCTGGGTGCAGTCGAACCGGGTCCCCGTGGTGTCCGCCATGGAGTCCCACCGCCGCTCGGAACTCAGCAACGAGTTCCCCCTGCACTGCATCGATGGCACGCCGGGCCAGAGAAAGCTCCCGTTCACCTTGCTTTCACCCATTCTGGCGGTGGAAGCGGATAACTATCTCTCACTTCCCCCCGACATCATGACGGCTTATCGTCAAGTGGTCTTCCGGAAGCGTTCGCGCGAGTTCCTGAGCAACCCGAAGGCGGACCGCTTTCTCACGCAACTTCGTACGGATGAGATCATCATCGTGGGGATCGGTCTGGATCGTACGCTGAAGTCGCTGGCGCTGGGGCTGCTGGCCCGCCATAAGCCGGCAGTGACAGTGGTGACGGATGCGTGTGGTTTCTGGAGTGCGGCGGATGCCGACCTGGCAACGCGGCAACTGGCCGCCAAGGGTGTGCGTGTGGTCCGTACGGCGGAACTGGTCGTCCCTCCTCCGGTGGTGACGCCACGTCCCTCACGCTCGCGGCGATCACGCAGCAGGATCAAAGCCGGCTCCCGGGCACGCCGGACCTGACACGTCCGATTCGGGTCCTTCGGGGAGGAACACGCTCTCAATCGCGCGCCGGAATCTCCCACGGACAAGTCCAGTCTTGACCAACAGGTACGTTATTCACGAACAGGTTCGTAGTGCATCAGTGCGCTGCGATGGCGTCCGGTACGCCCGACGAGCGTCAACAGCCGGTTGTCGAGCCGCTCCCGTTCGCTCTCATTGGTAGCAAGGTGCAGATTGGCGCGCACGGTCGTGCAGGCGCCCTGGGCGGCGGAGAAGGCCAGTGAGGCCGCGGACTGCATTTCGGCGCGGACGTTCCGTGGGACGAGAGTCTTGATCTCGTCCAGTCGTCCAACAATGGCATTGGCGAGAATGGCGATTTCCAGCGGGACGGAGATGATCTGCCGAACCGCATCCTGCGCATCCTGCGAGTCGTCTCTTTTCGTACCAAGATAGCGCTGGTAAACGGACATGTCTTCCTGGATGAGATGGGCGAAGGTTTCGCGCGCATCGGAGAAGGTCTTTCGCGCTTCACCGACTCGGGCGGCTTCGTCCCCGGGGATGCCATGGGCGATGGCGACGGAGGCGACCTTCTCCGCCTGAGCCGCGGCCAGTGTGCCGACCAGCGCCGCCAGCGAGCCGCTGCCCGGCGTGTTGTGCCTCCCGGAGAGATCGTCGAGAAACGTCTTCAGGGGCAGGTTCAGGTAATCCTTGTTCGCATTCATAGTGACTTGTCCGTTCGTGGGTGTTCGGTCTCCGGAATCCACGGCGCGCGTCAGGGTCGGCCTTCGACCAGCACGGGTTTCACCCCCAGGTCCACCGCCTCGGGATTGTTGGTAACGACGGTGATCACCGGTGTCGTCAAGTATTTATCGGCGATGAACTTGACGTCCGCCAACGTGACTTTGTCGACCGCTTCCAGGAAGCGTGTGCGGTAATCGTAGCTCAGCCCGTACAACTCGTCGATGGCAGTCTCCATCGCCCGTTCGCTGTTGGTTTGTGCGCCCATCAACTCGGTGGTGGCGATTATGGTCTTGGCGCGTTCGAGTTCTTCCTCGGTGGCTTTACCCTGCCGGGCGCGGTCGAGCTGTTCACGGATGATGGAGATCACCTCGTTGACCTTCTCCGGCTGGCAGCCCGCATACATCCAGAAGTGGCCGGGAGTCAGGCCGATGAAGTTCTGAGCATGCACCTCGTACACGTAGCTGTTGTCGCCGCCGCGCAAGGATTCATGCAGCCAGCCGGTGGGATACCGGTAGCCGCTGATGATCGTATCGAGGATGGCCATGGCGGCCTGCTCTTCGAGGTTGCCGAACGCCATCCCGTGGAATCCGAGGGCGACACCTGCCACGTTGCGTTCCGGTCCCTTCGTCTTGATGAAGAGCTGAGGCTGTTCGAACTCCGGCTCCTTCTTCGGCTCCGGCGCGGGAGGCTTCGTGGCATTCATGCCGTCAAAATGCCGACGGACGAGGGATTCCGCCAGTTTCGGATCGATGTCGCCGAAGATGGCGAGCACGGTCTGCGGGGCGGTCACATGGTTGCGGTAGAACTCGGCGAGTTGTTCAGGAGTGACCTCGGCTACCGCTTTCTCCTTACCCGCCGTGTCGAATTGATAGGGGCTGTGCACGTAGAACTTGCTGCGGAAGTAAGCGGCCAGTTCGCTCCGCCAGGATTCATCCATACGCCGTATCGCATCGATGAACATCGGGCGGAAGCGATCAACCTCCTCGGCAGGGAAGCTCGGATGGCAGATGACGTCGGCGATGATCTCCAGGGCCTGGGGGAAGTCCTTGGACAGCACCTGCCCCTGGAAATAAATGGTGTTGTTGCCCGAGGCCCCGTTGAACGTCCCTCCCCGAGAGTCGAAGAAGCGAGCGATCTCCTCGGCGGATCGTTTCGCCGTGCCTCGCGTGGCGAGGGCCGCCGCCATGCGACTGTAGCCGTTCGTCACTTCCTCTTCGTAATAGACCCCGCCCAGAGAGAATGACTGGATCGCGACCAGTGGCGTGGTCGGATCGCGACGAAGCAGAACCCGCAGGCCGTTCTCGAGCGTGACGAGCTTGACGGGATCCGGCTCCGCCGTGGTGGTGTCCGCATCGGTGGGGCGCTTGTAGTCTTCAGGCAGAATCGAAATGGTGGCGAAGATCTCCGGATCCAGATAAGTGCGGGCCATCTCCTGCACCTGCGCGCGCGTGACTTTCAGGATGCCATCGACATAGGCCTGGCTGAAACGCGTGTCGCCGGTGGAAAGGAAGTCCTGGGCGACCATTTCCGCCACGGAGTCGGCGGTCTGTGATGCGAAGACGTGCTCGGACGCCTTCTGCTGCTTGGCCTGGTCGAGTTCCTGGGCGGTGATGCCTTCGTCGCGGACGCGGGCGAGCTGCTTCATGAGCGCGTCGGTGGCGGCCTCGATCTTGTCGGGGGCGATGCGGGCATCGATCGCGAAAATGCCGCGGCCCCACGGCGGGGTCCAACTGAAGCTCTCGATGGAGAGGACGAATCCTTCATCGCGCAGGGTACGCACGAGGCGCGAGCTGTTGCCGGCGGTCAACACGTAGCTGAGCACGTCGAGGGCATAGAGATCCTCGTGAGTCAGGTGGATGGAGGGCCATGCCCAGCGGTAGATGGCGGCGTCCACGCCCGGCATGTGACGCGTGGCCTGACGGGGCGTGGCCATCTCGGGCTCTTCCGGCAGCACGATGGTGGGCACGGGCTTGCGGGCAAAGCCCGCGAAGTCACGCCGGATGACCTTGGACACATCGTCGAAATCGATATCCCCCACCACGACAATCACGATGTTGTCCGGCACGTACATCCGATGGTAGTAGCCGACGATGTCTTCCTTGCTGAGTGTCTGTACGGCGGGCTTGTGGCCGATGATCGGGTACCGCGCCGGGTGCTTGAGGTACATGGACTCGGTGGTCATGTAGAAGAGCTGGCGATCGGGATTGTCGACGTCGCGTTCGAGTTCCCGCTGGACGACCTCCCACTCACGCTCGAACGCGGCCTGGGGGAAGGTGGGATGGGTGATCCAGTCGCCGAGAAGGGCGATGGCCTGCTCGGTATGCTCAACGCCGGTGTTGATGAAGTAACAGGTCTTGTCGAAGGAGGTGTAAGCGTTGGTATTGCCGCCGATGCTGTCGAGGATGTCACGCGAGGCTTCTTCGGATCGTGTGGTGGTCTCGCCCCCGTGGAGCAGGTGCTCGAAGAGATGGCTCATGCCGCAGCCGAGGTATTCCTGCTCGTAAATGCTTCCGGTTCGGCAGTACATGCGCACGGAGACGACGGGGGCGGTGCGGTGGGCCTTGAGAATGACGGTGAGCCCGTTGTCGAGCACCACGGTGCGTTCCTGCGGTGTATCCACGAGCCTTTTCACTTCCTTCAGCTCAGTGGGTGTCTCCTCCGCAGAGACCGCGAAGTTCACGAGTGGACCGAGGAGCAGAAGCGTCAGAAGGGCAGGTCGCATGCGGGCCGATCCTTTCTACAGGGGCATCCGGACCGAGATTCGAGTTTGGGCCATGCATTGACATCCGGCGTCAACGCGAGGGATTACAGTCATGTGACACCGGTTTGTCCACATGGACAGGGGGTGGGTTTCATTCATTTTCATCCGTGCCTGCGGATGGGGCATCCGCATCGGCGTCCAGACGTTCCCGCTTGAGATGACGCACGCGAAGGAGGCTCTTGACCCGCGTGATCAACTCGAGGCGATTCACCGGCTTGGTGAGAAACTCATCCGTTCCGGACTCGATGGCCCGCTCGTGGTCTCCCATTTCGTTCAGTGCGGTGACCATGATGATCTGAATATCGCGTGTCTCGGGGGTGGTCTTGAGCCGGCGGCATACCTCGAATCCGCTCATTTTGGGCATCATGACATCGAGCAGGATCAGGTCCGGGGGGGACTGGGCGATCAGGTCCATGGCTTCGTTGCCATTGGTGGCGGGGATGGTCTTGATGTTCGGGATATCCTCCATGTACGCGGTCAACAGCTCGAGATTCTGGGCATTGTCGTCCACGATCATCACGGTGGACGGGGGCAGGGGTTTGTCGTCGGATCCGCTCAAGGTCAACCTCCAATCAAGTCAGAATCCCGCAGTATTTTCGCTACATCGCGTCGCCATTGCGACATCTCGGGATCATCGCCGCCGTCCGAGGTTTCCGCGAGTACGCGTTGAAGATCGTCGGGGCGATCAAGATCGTAACCGAGCGGGAGACATTTCACACTCAACCGAGCCTCGTGTGCCCTTTCCAGGGTCTGGGCGGTGACACGCCCGGTGCCCCATTGAATCTCCTCGAAGAGGCATGGGCAAGGCCGGTTCATGGCGATGAGGTAATAACCCCCGTCTTCCGTGGGGCCAAGCGTTACATCGGCGGTCTCGAGGGCGTGCCATGCATCGGAAAGGGCGGAGACGGCGACATGAGGTGAATCCGTACCGATCGCCGCCACTTTTAGGTAACCCTGATCAAAGGCTCGGTCGAAAGCACGATGAAGGCGTACACCCAGATCACCGGCTCCCTGCGGGACGTAACGCAGCTTCGACTCGGCCGTGTTCAGAAGGCGACTGAATTCGGGTGCGGCCTCATCCGGTGTGCCGGCCAGAACCACATGCGTGTCCCGGAGATATCGGGCCTGATTCCAGACGCAACGGAGCGAGGCCCGATGGACGTCGCACGCCTGTTCAGGCGTCAAGGCCGGGGTGAGCCTGGTCATCACCGCGCCCGGGATCGGAGCCTTGCTGAAGATGTACAGGAGATATCTCATTTTTCACTACGGTTGCGAGAATGTTGAATCGTATCTTCTCAGGTGGACAAATTAAACAGTGATTGAAGGGAGAGGTCAGGGAAGACTTCAATCAGCTTATCCATTGTTAAGTGACAGTAGAGAAAATGGGGGAAACGCCTGAAGGGAGTCAGCGAAGTAGTCGATCATTAGGCCAGGATGGGAGCAGGAACCGGAGGCTCCAGGGCCGGGGGCTAAGAGATCTAAATCTATATATTGCATAATCTTAAGCGATACTTGCCCCATTCTTTCTTCAGGGTCGGATAAAAATCGGGATGACGGGCAATGGCTGGCAGATTGAATTCTCTGTTAGGGGGCAGGAAGTAACATGACACGCGATATCATCGACATCATCAAGACCGCGGACAATCTCCCGTCGCTGCCGACGGTCGCACAGGAAGTGCTGAATCTGACGCAGGACGAGGATGTGTCGGTGTCTCAGATCGCCGAGGTCATACAGACTGATCCGGCCCTGACCGCCAAGGTACTCAAGACCGTCAACTCCCCCTTGTTCGGCATGGCCAGCGAAGTCTCCTCGGTGCATCACGCGATGGTCGTGCTGGGGCTGCGGGCGGTGAAAGTGATCGTCCTGGGCTTTTCACTGGTGGACACGATCCAGAAACGGGGGGACTCCGGGGGGTTTGATTATCAGCTCTATTGGCGGCGTTCGCTGGGAACGGCGGTGGCTGCGCGGCTGCTGGCGCAGATCGCGGCGCCGGTGGTGAAGGAAGAGTCGTTCATCGCGGGGCTGCTCTCGGATATCGGCATCGTGGCCTCCTGGCGATGTGCGCGTGAAATCTATGCACCGGTCATTGATAGCTATGATCGGACGAAAGCGACGTTCGTCGAGACGGAGATGGAGGTCCTGGGCGTCTCGCACGCGACCATCGGGGCCGCACTGCTGGCAGGCTGGAACCTTCCGAAGCTGCTGCAGGAGGCGGTACAGACCCATCACGGCGAGGGGCTCGAGGAACTCGAACCGATCTCGCGGAAATTCTCCAAGATCATTCACGCGGCCGCATTGATCTCCGGGGTGTTCTGCCAGGATCGCGAGCAGCCGGATCTGACGGAGGTCAAGTCGAGTTGTCTCGAATTGACGGAGATCAAGGAAGCGCAACTGGAGACGGTGCTGGAAGATTTCAATCGTCACGTACGCGATACCGCCACGCTTCTCTCGTTGCAGGTGGGGGAGACGCTGAACTACAACCAACTCCAGATGGAAGCCGGTCGAAAGCTGACGGAACTGACGGTGCAGGCGGAGGTGGAGCGAGCCCGTTCTCTGGCACGTGAAGAAGAAGCCCGCATCGAGGTGAACCGCCTTTCGTTGGAAAAACAATCGATCCTGGAGATGGCGTCGAAGGATTCGCTGACCAAGCTGGCGAATCGCGCGGCCTTTGATCAACGGATGATCGAGGAGTTCGAGCGCTACGGGTCGACCTACTCGGTCGGGCTGATCATGATGGACGTGGATCACTTCAAGAGTTTCAACGACACGTACGGACACCAGGCGGGGGATGCCGTGTTGTCGTCGGTAGGGGAGTGCCTCCGCCAGGCGGCGTCGAAGATCGGATTCGTCGCGCGGTATGGAGGCGAGGAGTTCGCCATCGTGGTGTCCAACCAGTCATTGAGCAACCTCTGCCGCCTGGCGGAAATCCTGCGGCGGGCGGTGATGTTGCGCAGCGTGAAGTCCGGCCCTCAGAAGCTTCAGGTGACGGCCAGTTTCGGGGTGGCGTCGACGGATCTGCTGGAGGAGGCGACGGTCGAGTCTCTTATTGCAGAAGCGGATCGTCAACTCTACCGCGCAAAGGCGAGTGGGCGCAATCGGGTCTCCGCGGCTACCTCCGAGTCGAAGGAGATGGTGGCCGCCGAGTGAGTGTGTAGGTGATTGCCGAGTGAGGCCGCGCAGGCAACGCCAAACGCCACGGGGCGGGATTCAGGGGAGAAGTCGTACTTCCGGCGTGAAGTAGCCCATCGCCAGTATTTGATTCCACCCGATGCGGATGGTCGGGCGCGATCGCAGGGGAAGCATCTCACCGTCGCGTGACGACCAGAAACGCACGAAGCGCTCATGCGCCTTTCGGAGCACATCCTCGTCCGTAATCAATTCCACCGGTCGGGTCCCCAGGACCACGGGAATCTCGACCTCTTCGGTTTCAACCAGCACGAACGCGAGGCTGTCGCCGGCTTCGGCGTTCTGGATGATGGTTCTCAGCACGTTCCTTGCGTTGCTGCTGGTCAGCATATTCCCGTTGACCGACAGGAGCGTGCTCGATTTCCTCAGCCCGATCTTCTCGGCATGGGATCCGGGTTCGACATGGAGCACGCGAAGCCCGCTGAAGGTCTGGAAGATGCGTTCGAACTCGATGGTGGCGCCGTCGAGCAGCGCGGTCGGATCCTTGCCTGCATCGACACGGAGAGTTTTCGGCTTCGAGTGACGCAGGACGGTGACATCGACGAGGTCGCCGGGGATGTGCGACGACACGATCTGAATGAACGAGGCGGTGGAGCGATCCTCGGGCAGGGACTGCTCGTTAAAACGGACGATGATGTCGCCATTCTGGATACCGGCGCGGATGGCGGGGAAGCCTTCCTGGACCTGCTTGACGATGATGCCATATCGATCCTCCTCCGTTTTCGGATCGTGGGCGACGCGTACGGTGAGCGGTTCGATGGTGATGCCGAGGAAGCCGTTCCGGCCGGCGTTGAGCTGCCGGTGAAAGATGTACTCGATGATGTAGCGCAGGCGCCGCTTGGCTTCGAAATCGGTGTGGGACGCGTACTGATCGGCGAGGGCGGGAAGATAGGACTCGTTCAGCAGGCAGAGTCGGTTCGTGGCTATGTCCCGGACCTGGAAACTGGGCGCCGTGAGGGCGTTGACGAGTTTGAGAAACTTATCCTGGCTCGTGGTGCCCAGGGAGGTGTTGGGGGCTTGCTCACGGGCATTCTCGGCGGGTGGGGATTGCCCGCAGAGCGATGCCGGTGTGAATCCGGCAAGCACAAGCATCACCGTGAGGTATGATCGGTACATCGTCATCATGTCATTTCCGGAGGGACCGTTCGGCCCGGCGGTCCACACATTCCTGTCGGCGTCCGGTCAGTACGCCACGCAACAGATTTAGAATAGTGCTTCATGCGGACCGAAAGCAACCTGGAGTATTCCGCGGGCGATCCACGCGGACGGATCGGTCGCCACAGGTTGCCGTGGCGGCGAAGGTGCTGACGGGAGATCCGTGACACCCTCTATCGGGATTGCGTGGCGGCGATGAGCTTCTCGTGGTTCTGCTGCAGCCAATGCACTTTGCGGTTGATCATCTGCAGAAAGCGGAAGCCCTCCATGCGGCCGAAGGAGCCGGTGGCGGCGATGGGCATGACCGCCTCCGCGATCAGGGCTTCGATCATCAGATGAATGACGGAGATGCCGTGTTCCTCCAGCGAGGCGGAGGTCTGGTCGTAGCCGAACAGGAATCGGCGGAAGCGTTCCTCGTCGAGTTCGGGCGGCCATTTCACGGGGTCGATGGGGCCGCCGACAATGGAGAACTGGAGCAGGCCGTTGGCGTAGTCGGTGATGCGCGGCTGGAGGCGGAGCGAGTCATAGTCGATGACGGCGGCAACGCGATCGTCGCGGAAGAGCATGTTGCCGGGATGCCAGTCGGCGTGAACGATCTGCTCGGGCCATTCGGCGTAGCCGGCATCATTGATCGCTTCGGCGCAGCGTTCGTAGGCTTCAAAGAGCGACGAGATGGTCGCGAGGAGCTCGGACTCCTTGCCGACGACGCTGTCGTTGTTGCCGATGCTGGAGGGCAGCTGGCTGAGATTCGATCGGACGGTGTCCGAATCGTGATACCCCTTGCGCGAAGGGTCCCAGTCGGACTCGTACTCGGCGACGAGGGTGTGGAACTCGCCGAGGACGCGTCCGGCGTCGAAGGTCGCGTCCCAGGATCCGTCGAAGGTGATGCCCTCGACGAACTCGAAGATCTCGTAAATGCGGTCGTTGATGATGACCATGGTGTCATCGTCGCGCTTGATGGGCACAAGCCGGGGCAGCGGGAAGTCGCGCTCGGCCAGGTAGCGTTGCACCTGGTGGGCGAAGGTGACCTTCATGGGATGATCGCGGCCGCTGGCTCTTCGCTTGAGGAGGAAACGTCCGCGATCGGTGTTGAGGATGAGCTTGGGGCTGTGACGCGAACCCTTGAGCTGGCGTTCGACGCGGGTCACCTGGCCGAGGTCGTATTCGCGCAACACCTGCTTGAGTTCATCGGGAGAGAACTGAGCTCGAAATCGACTCGGCACGCGAGCTTACCTCAGAGATCATAAAAGGCACGACGGCGTCGGGGACAAACTCCCCGCGGCAAGAAACACCGTGCCTTCCCTGGCTTTGGCTCACCGGTTGACGCGATCACCGCTTGATGTCACGAACGCCGATCAGGTAACAGGCCCGATAAGTTCCCATGACGCGTCTAAGATTCGCGGAATCAAGAGGTTCGATACTCATATCGTAATATGCGATTGCAACAAGTCAACACGCATCCGGACAAAGGGATCCAGAATCGTGCCCACATTCAGTGCCCGTTGATATCGTTCACCATCAATCGCAAGTTGCCGTAATTCTTCCGATTGAACTTGAGCGTGAGTCGCGGCAGATCGGGCCACTCTCCATCTTCGCCCTCGATCGGGCCGGCGTGCTGCTCGATCTTTCCTTCGGTCAGGATGAGGTGATATTTATCGTTCAGTTCGATCAGTGCGTCATCGGAAAGGGTGGATTTCAGGCGAAGCACGAGCACATCGCGCACGTAGCGCATGGAGTGATAGCGGCGATAGAAATCGGAGAGGATCTTGGCGGCGGTTTCCGCGCTGTCGGTGACGGTGAAGAGGTGCATGTCCTCCTGGCTGATCATGCCGGTCTGCAGCAGTTCCGCCTTGACGTAGGTCCGCCAATGCTGCCAATAGGTGCCTTCCGGGGCGTCGACGAGCACGATGGGGACGAGTCCGCTCTTGCCGGTCTGGATGAGGGTCAGGGCCTCGAAGCCTTCGTCCTGGGTGCCGAATCCGCCGGGGAAGAGGGCGACGGCGGAGGCCTCCTTGATGAAGAGCAGTTTGCGCGTGAAGAAGTACTTGAAGTTCACGAGCTTGTCGTCGTCGGCAATGATGGTGTTGGTGGCCTGCTCGAAGGGCAGACGGATGGCGACGCCGAAGCTGGCATCGCGTCCGGCGCCGTCGTGCCCGGCGCGCATGATGCCGTCGCCCGCGCCGGTAATGACCATCCACCCGTATTCACACATGAGCCGTGCGAACTTGTCCGCCTGAACGTAATCGGGATGGCCGACGGGAGTACGGCTGGATCCGAAGATGCTGACTTTGGGCGTATGCGCGAAGGGGGCGAATACCTTGAAGGCGTAGCGAAGTTCCTTGAAGGCGGAGGCAAGCAGCTTCAGTTCGCCGCGACCGGTGCCGTCGCGGGCGAGGCGGCAGATGGTGACCATCATGTCGGCCAGCAGTTCGGGGTGTTCGCCGGGGGCATATTGTTCGAGAAAGGCTTCGATGGCGCGTTCGCGCGAAGCACCCTGATTTGAAGTCGTTTGCGTGTCAGCCATGAGAAGTGTTCCTGCTCTCCGTGTGAAACTCGGGCATTCTACGGGAATGTCGCCATTCTGGCCAGCTAAGGGCGATTCGGTCATTTCTGCGTGGCGGCGTGAAGCGCTTCGGCGGAGCCGAAGTATCGGTCCTTCCAATCGGTTCCGAGGCGGGAGGTGATCGGGGCTTCCATCGCTTGCGCGAACGCCGCGCGGTGGGCAGTATCCTGCCGAAGGTTCCATACAGAGAAGGCGACAGCCGCCAGCGCCGCGATCAAGAGCGAGCGCGAGGCCATGGCGAGCATGCGCCGGCAGAGCGGACCGCGTTGCTCGGGGTTGCGTGCGAAATCGACGAACGCGCCGGCGGGTAAAAGGATGACGGCGGCGAAGCTGACGCCGCCAAGACTCGAGAGTATCCAGCGCAGTTGCCGGATGGCGTCCGGCAGGCCCGGAACGGGGTCACCCCACGGCAGGGCCGTGCCCGCGATCAGGATCATGGCATAGCCGAGAAGGGCGACGATGCCGACAACGCGCATGAGCGATGTCGCGCCGTTGCGCGGCGGTGCGAACATCCACAGGCCGGCGGCGAACAGCGTCAGCAGCACCAGCGGCAGGAACCTCGCGGCAATCCATGTCGGGTAGGAGATGATCCAGGTCCAGGGAATGTCGAGAAGCAGAATGGTCATTTCGACAACGATGAGCGGTGCCGTGAGGAGCAGTCCGCGCAGCCAGACTCCCTTCGTCTCCGAAGGGGTGCCTTCGGCTTGGATGGGGCGAGGCTCGGCAAGCAGGGCGGTCAGCCATGCCCCCCCGGTGAGCAGGAAGAGCATGACGGCGGTGAGGATGGCCAGGGCCGAGGCGACGAGGCTCGACATGACCCGCTGATGAGCGCGCGGTGCCCAGACGGCGGAGTAGGTGTACGGGAGGAGGTTGGTCTCCTTTCCGGCGGCCTCATGCCATCGGGGGCGCAGGTTGTCGAGCTCTGCGATGGCGCGATCCGCAAGTTCGACCTCCTGGGCGTTGCCATGACGGCGCAGGTGATCCGCCCAGTTCCCCAGGAGATCCGCCGCCAGGAGTGCATGCTCGCCTTCGGAGTCCTCGTTGACGAGATCGAAAGCAAGCCGGGCGACGGCATGTTCGAGGCTTGCGGCGTCCTCATCGAGTTCGCCTTCGCGCCACCTCTTCGCTTGATCGAGAAAGTCATCCGTCAACGCGCGAAGCGGCGGTCCGAGGATCGGCGGGAACGCGCGAAGCGGCGGTCCGAGGATCGGCGGGATGGCGATCCACATCTCGCGAAGTTGAAACAGATTCTCGACATGGCGTGGATCGAGGGCGAATGGGGCGAAGGCTTCGTGGATCATCCGTCGCTGACGTGCATGGTGCAGCCGGACGGGAGAGGCGAGTTTCAACTCCAGTTGCACCGCCGAAGGAAGTGTGGAGGCGTCTGTCCTGGATTGCCGCAGCAGCGTCCAGGCAAGGAGATAGTCGTACAGGCCGTTGTGCGGATCGTGCTCGCGGTAGCGTTCGGCGCGGACGGCATCCAATCGCCCGGCCCGGGCATCCCGCAATGCGCTGTTGACGATCGCGAAGATGGGGTCTCTGGCGAGCCTGGGCCCGACCGCGTCCATGGCGTCATCCACGGCAGGATCGGTCCCGATCGGCAGGATCAGGTAGACCTGTCGGACCAGCGCGGGAACGAACACGGCAATGAACAGGAGGAGCAGCAGGGCGGCGGTGAGGATCCACTTGCGATGGGGGTCGCCCAAGCGTCGAGCCTGCCTGGATGCATGGAGATGTTTGCCCGTTCGCGAGGTACCTCCGCCGCGCTTTCGCGATGTGCCTGATGCCATGGCCCGCCTCCGGTGCGTCAGGCCTTTCGCGCGACGATTTCCACCTCGACGGCGGCGTTGAGTGGAAGTTCGTTGCAGCCGACGGCGGCGCGGACGTGCTTGCCGTTTTCCTCGAACACCGCCGCCATGAGATCACTGGCGCCGTTGGCGACCTTGGGTTGATCGGTGAAACCGGGGGCGCTGTTGACGAAGACGCCCAGACGAATGATGCGTCCGACGTTGTTAAGCCCTCTGACGGCGGCGGCCAGTTGCGCCAAGCCGTTCAATGCGGCCAGACGCGCGGCCTCGGCGCCTTGGTCGAGATCGAGTTCGGCACCGACCTTCCCGGCGTACGCCAAGGCGCCTTCGCGCATGGGGAGTTGCCCGCTGACGTAGATCAAGTCGTCGACGACGGTCCAGGGCACGTAGGAGGCTACGGGCGGCGGCGCGGCGGGCAGCGTGAGTCCGAGCGCGAGCAGATTATCCTGAGCCGGCATGGGGATCCTCTTCGGGTTGGGGTTCAGCCAGAGATTCGTCGTCTACGTTCTCGGTTGTAGGTGCCGTGTTATCGCGAAGCGCGTCCATGTCACGACCGAGATCGACCTCGCCGATGGTGACTGCATCGATGGCGCGGCTGTACTCGTCATCTTCGTCGACATCCGCTTCGTCATCGAGTTTCTCGGCCAATTCGGGCGAGGGGGCATTCCTCTCCTCGTCCTGCGGTTCCTGAAGATCCTCGTATTCCGGCGCTTCGTTCACGAGATCGGCTGCCGACTCCTCCTCCAGCTCCTCGCCAGACAGCGTCGTGATCGGCGTGGCATCAATCAGATGGATCAGGATGGAGTCGAAGTTGCCTTCCTGCTCGATGCGGACACGTTTCTGGCGGATCAGCTCGAGCAGGGCGAGGAAAAGTCCGACCATCTCGCCAAGCCGGCGGCCCTCGAAGATGGTTTGGAAGCGCATCGTCGGTCCTTCGCGATCGAGTCGGTCGAGGACGTCCGCCGCGTGGAGCGTGATGGGGGTATCGTCGTAGGTGACTTCGTGGAACGCGCGCGTCTTGCCGACGGAGGCGATGAGCTGATTGAACGCCGCCAGGAGATCCCAGACCTGGGCGTCCTCGATGTCGACTTCCTGGTTTGCCTCGTCCTCCGGCAGATCGATGGGCGGCCTGGCGAATCGCCGGGAATGATCGACGGCGCGGTCGCCCAGTTGATGAGCGGCGTCACGATAGGTCTTGTACGCGAGGAGCTGGCGGACGAGATCGGCACGAGGGTCGAACTCGTCGTCGTCGCTTTCCTCGGGCGGGGGCTTGGGCAGGAGCAGGCGCGACTTGATCTCCATCAGCGTGGCGGCGAGGACGAGAAACTCGCCGATCGCTTCGGGATCGAGAATCTTGAGCACCTGCACGTAACCGAGATACTGCTCGAGGATCCGGGCGATGGGGATGTCGTAAATATCGACTTCCTCGCGGCGGATCAGGTAGAGCAGCAGGTCCATGGGCCCGCTGTAAGTATCGAGTTTGACGCTGTAGCCCTGCATGAGCGTATCTTAACCGGATGCGGGAGATTCCGAAAAGGGGACATTCCAGCCTGCCTGTGAGGGCTCGGCAGCGTGCCTTTGCGGATACCCTGCAGTCGTCCATGCGGACGTGGTTTGGGGTGGAACGACTCGGCTTGGTATAATCAATGTTCAACGTGCGGATCCATCTCGCATGATGACTGAGAATCCCAGGCGATGTCTCAGGTGGAAACATCAGCGGGAAGCCGGCGTGCGCGGACTGATGTTCAGCCTTCCTCGGAACCCATGAAGACACCCAACCCCATGCCCTGTCGCCGTTTGATGTCGTTGTTCGCGTTGATACTGCATGCAGCGTGTGCGTGCGCGGCGGGGGATCTGATCGTATTCGCGAACGGAGATCGGTTGCAGGGGCGGGTTCTGAGCGAGGGCGAGTCGGGGCTGGAGTTGGAGATCATCGATGCGGACACCGGCATTCGCTACGTGAGGCGCGTGCCGAGAAGTCACGTGGTTCGTATCGAACCCGATCCGGAAGCGAGTGTGCGCAAAGGGGAGCGCGGTGATGACGCATCGGCATTCGAGGTGGAAAGCGCGTCGGGCAAGAGCGGGATCGAGGCCACCGGGGACCACGGCCGGGCGCGCGGGCCGCAGAAGCTCACGAAAGAGGAACGGGTGGACCTGATCGCGTCCGCGATGGAGCTCCGGCAGAAGGAAGCGTACTCCGCCGCCGCGCTGGGGTTGACGAAGTTGATCTCGAATACACCCCGCGGTGACCTGGATGCGCTGTCACGGGATCTTGAATCGCAACTGGGGGTATCGCTTCCCGACCTGGTTTCGGACACGCGGCTTCGCGCTGCTCGGGCGAGTTCGGGCAACGGGACGTTCCGCCTCCGTCATGTGACGCGATATGAACGCGAGGCACTTGTCGAACGTCTCCGCGTGATCTACGGCCAGGTCATCACCACGCCGGTATCAAGATCGCCGGCGGCCTCCACGAACCTTCCGTCCGGCGCTGCAGCCGGCGGCTCGCCACGGGCCGGCGCGACATCGACAGGGGTTTCTGGAAAAGGTGCCGTGGCGACCGATGGTGCAGATCGGCCCGGCGTCTACACCATTGCCGAATACCTGGACGCCCAGCCGCGCGTGTCCTCCGCGCGCTCCACGCGGCGACGACTGAACCCGAAGCCGACCGAGGCCGAAGGGCATCTTGGCCACCTGATCCAGCGTCTTGGCGGGGCGCACGATCCGGAGAAAATCGAACCGCAGCCGATCACGTTCGACGGATCGCCGGAAGATGCCGCGTATTTCGCACGCGTCGTCCGCGAGGCCGAAAGTCTGCTCTCCGAGCGCTTGCGTTACGATGCCTCCCTTCGGAAAGATCCGTCCGTGATGAACGAAGTGAGGCGGCACCTCTCCGTGCTGCATCGTCTGCTCGATGCCGTCGAAGCCCGCGCGGGTGGCGCGAAGACCTCCGAGGAGCGCGAGCAGATCGAGTTTCAGAAGTGGCGCGCGCTCAACGCCTATCGCAATCAACTCGAACGTGAATCGGAACTGCAGAAGGAGCGATACGCCAGGCTGCTCGAAGAGACGGGTGCCGAGCCGGGCACGACGCGGGTGCAGGCGGCCCGCGTGGAAGGGGCGGTCATGACTGAAAGCACGCCTGACGGGATCGAACAGCGTCTCGAGGCGCGCATGAAGCCGCTCATGCCTCCGGGATTACTTCAGGAAGCGACCCTGCCGGACGACGCATCCGCCGCCACCGCGACACGGCCCGCGAGCCTTGACGAAGAACCCTCGCCCTGACGATCGCATACCGTTTGACTTCCCTGAACCGTTGTTCATGGTATGATTCCCTCGCAGCCTGCGGATGAGGTCGGCTGCCATTCTGTTCTGGCCCTGTCGGCACGGATAACCGGTGCCCTTCGGGAGGTGCGACATGTCGAACGCGAACGTCATTCTTCAGACCAACGTCTCCGGATTCGATGTCAAACGCGGCAAAGTGCGTGACATCTACGACCTGGGTGAGGAACTCCTGATCGTGACCAGCGATCGGATCAGCGCGTTCGATGTCGTGATGCCCAACGGGATCCCGCGGAAGGGGGAAGTGTTGACGCGGCTGAGCAAATTCTGGTTCGACCTGCTTCCGGAGTGCAAGCCGCACCACCTGATTGAAATCGTCGAAGATGAGGCACCCACCGGATTCGAGGGGGTTCTGGATCAGCTTCGCGGGCGGACCATGCGTGTCCGCAAGACGAAGGTGCTGCCCATCGAGTGCGTGGTTCGCGGGTACATCACCGGCAGCGGCTGGAAGGAATACAAGCGCGACGGGACGGTGTGCGGGATCCGGCTGCCCGAGGGGCTGCGGCAGTGCGATCAGCTTGCCGAGCCGATCTTCACTCCGGCCACCAAGGCGGAAGAGGGGCATGACGAGAACATCTCCTTCGAGCGTGCCTGTGAGCTGACCAGCGAGGCGGTGATGACCGAGGCGCGCGACCGCTCGATCGCCATCTACCAGCAGGCGGCGGAGGTCGCCCGTCAGCGCGGCGTAATCATCGCCGACACTAAGTTTGAGTGGGGCTTCCTCGGTGATGACCTGATTCTGATTGATGAGGTGCTCACGCCGGATTCGTCGCGTTTCTGGCCCGCCGAGGACTACGAGCCGGGTCGGGACCAGGCCAGCTTCGACAAGCAGTACGTGCGCAATTACCTGGAAACCCTCCAGTGGGACAAGACCCCTCCCGGCCCGGCGCTTCCCGAGGATGTCGTGGCCAACACCAGCCGGAAGTACATCGAGGCGTACGAGAAGATCACGGGGCAATCCTTTCCCAGTGCTTGATCCGCATGAAGCCGGCCCCGGTGGGGAAGGGGAAAGTGACTCACCCGGTCTCGGGCACCAGTGTGTAAGCTCAAGTCCCACGAGGATTTCCGCCGCCCTGTCCAGCGGGCTCAAACGAGTTCGTGATATTGTGAAAAGGTTCACAATCTTTTGTGAATAAAGGACTTGTATTTTTCCGTCGAATCTGGGATATAGTTGGGTAACGGGTGCGAGCCCCACTGGTCGCTCTCGATGAACGAGGGCGGAGAGCCGGGTCTGACGAATCTTCGCAGCGCCGGCTCATGTCACCGACCCGTTCGCACCCTTCTCGAACGCGATTTCGGGATTTCGAGCAGTAGGAAATCCCGTTTCGTGTTCACATCTGGGATCGATGCAGCTTCCGAAGTACGCCTGAACCGGAACGGCAACGCCCGACAGCGCCGAGTGTGCGATCGCGGTCAGACATGTCCGTCATCGTGCATCCGCCTGCTTCGGATTGCGTCAACGACGATCGGAGGAATGAACCATGACCGTCCGCGAAATCCTCGAGAACAAGGGAAACCAGATTATCTCCATCGGCCCGGAAGCCACGGTGCTCGAAGCCGCCGACTTGATGAACCAGGAGCGCATCGGAAGCGTCGTGGTCTTTGACAGTGTGAAAGGCGTGGTCGGAATTTTTTCCGAACGCGACGTGATGCGGCGGGTGGTGGTCACGCGGAAAGCGCCGGATGCCACGCGTGTCAAGGAGGTCATGAGCAGCCCGGTCACGATCTGCCATCCGGAGACCACGCTCAAGGAATGCCAAGCGATCATGACGACGAAGCGCATCCGCCATCTGCCCGTCGTGGATAACGGCGAGTTGGTCGGCATGATCTCCACGGGCGACATCATGGCGAAAGAAAACGACGCGCAGCAGACCACGATCGAATACCTGCACGAGTACATTCACGGCCGCACGTGATCAGTCGCTCCTGCTTCGCTCGGTTCTGATTCATCATTCGACGAATCGAATTCACGCCTGCACGCCGAAACCATGAAGGCTTCGGCGTGCTTGCGTTTTACCCGGTCAGTGTGTTGCTGGATGTTCCAGGCGCAAAGGTGAGGGCGGAGCCATGCGTTCGCTTCTGCGTGCCGAACGACGACTCCGCCCTGCCACATCCCCCCCTTCCATCCCTCCCCTCCTGTCACCCTTGCTCTCCTCCTTCTGCACTCGCGCGTGTGGGCGACCGGCTATCACAGCGCGGATCGAGGACCGCCCGTCCCGGACGCCCGCCGAGCGCTTCTCCCTTCCGGAAAGCAAGGCGTGACAACTCGCCTCAGGCTCCTTCGCCCCGGCGCGCAACGCTCCCGTCCGGAACTGCCGTGCTCTTTCACCTCGTCTGTAGATTCAGAAGCGATTCGACGACGCTCGATGATCCGCCGTCATCGTTGACCGATTCGACATGCGATCGGTCGGGCAGCGACCCGGTGAATCTGGGGAGAGGATGACCACCTGTCGATCTGCAGCGTACGTTCGACGCTCCGCGACTCTTGCTTCTCGTCTCTTCCAATCGAGTGCGCCGGTCTGTTCACGGCTCCCGCCACTCGATCGATGATGGGCGTACCCGACGCTCACAGGTCAATGTGCCTGAGGACCGGGAAGGCCGCCCGTTCAAGTCTGTTTCCGTTTTCCGGTGCCTGAAGAGACGTTGAAAAGATAGGGTTCTCCATGACCTGTCTCTATCTGATTATTGAACCTGCAACTGTGAAGGCAAGGGTCTGAGAACAAAAAACGAACGGTTTTCGGTCAGACACGCAACAGTCAAGACATGGTGGAATCTCCCCGCAGGCCGGGCTGACGTGCGTCCACCCTGATCAGGGAACCGGCGCGATCACGCGCGATTGTTCCAGGCGAATCACATTGGTGTTCACATCCACGATCAATGCTTCGCCACGCCAGAGCTTCATGCTGCCCGAGCGCGTGTCCGTCTCCGCCACGCGCGCCGGCTGTTGCGAGGTGCCCACGACCTTCACCTCACCGGTGGAGGCATCGTACGTGACCAGGTGGCCTTCGAGGCTGCGGTTGGATTCCTCCATGCGCACCTGGCGCGAAGCCCGGAGTAACTTCAGCCGTGTTGCCCGCGAGAGAGGCGTTCCCTCCTCGCGCCGCACCACACCGTCACCTTCCTCGAACTCGACCAGGAGGTTTTCGCAGGTCATGCCCGCGCGGCGTGACTTGATGTTGGCCATCGCCGCATCGCCGAGTTGCATGGCCTGCTGCAACTGCCCCGACAGTGCCATCTCCGAACCGGCGCGATGCTTCATCTCCACAGCACGATCGAAGACCGCCACATTGCGCTGGTTCAGGTAGGTCATCGAGTTTTCCCAGCGGAAGAGCGTCTGGCTCATGCCCGTGCTGCCGAGATCGCCCATGGAGGCATCGGCAAAGAGTTCCGAAGCGCCTTGCGAGGATGCCTGCCGCGCGCGGCGCGACTTGGGCAGGCGGTAATCTTCGAGCAGCAGGTTGCCTGCACCTTCGACGCTGAGGTACGCGTCCTTGAAATCGATGGCGATCTGCGGACCGGAGATGCGTCCACGACTGAGCAAGCGCCCCTGGTGCTCGGCGACTTCACCGCGCGGGCGCGGGACGCCGAGCGTCGTCGACACCAGTTCCGTCAGCATCTCGGAAACCACACCGGTCTCCCGTCCCGCGGGAAGCTCTTCATACGAGGAAGAGAGGATGACCGCATCCCCCACGGCGTGGAGGTAGGCGGGACGCTTGCGGAATCCCTGGCTGACGCGCACGGTGGCGTCTTCTTCTTCGGCGCCGAATGAAACGACGCGTTGTGCCATCTTGCGGAAGAAGCCCGGTGAAGACGCTGCAGCCGGTATTTCGGGCTGGGGAAGATCCTCGAATCGGATGCGCAGTTCGTCGCGGCACTCCATCACCGCCTGTTGGGACGACGCGCGGATGCGGTCGCGAAAGATGCCCCGGTTCGTTTTCCCGTCGAGTTTCATGTCCCGCTGCCAGGTGACCGAGACCGGTCGAGGTTCATCCAGCGGCCGACCGTCGAGGTCCTTGACCGTTACGAAACGCAGCGTGCCCTTGCCCGGAACGTCCACAACCTGGGCGTCAAGATCAAGCCGGATCGTCTGCCCTTCGATGTAGAAGTCGCCGACGTCGACGTATGCGCGCGCGTCCTCGCGCCCTTCGATCAGGGCCCGCTTGATCTGTCGACCGGCGTCGAACGTGCAATCCATCGACTCGGCGACGAGGTTCAGGTTCTCCTCCGGATCGAGCACGACCACCTGGCCGCGGGCGCTCATGCCGGTCACGTGCAGTTCACGACGTTCGTCGAGCTTCGCCTGGATCGTCGCCCATTCCGGAGAATCGTCGGTGTAGCCGCACGCCTGCTTTCCCTGCTCGAGGAACGCACGTTCCTCCTCGGTCACGGGTTGCGGCAAGGACGCCATCTCGAGGATCAATTCCTCCTTCGCGCGGATCGAGCGTTCGCCCTGGGCGGCGATCACGTTGCCGTATGCACGGCCGAGACGAGGGACGTTGTTGCCCATGTCGTCGACCGTCATCTCGACGATCAGCCGGTCGCAGGCGACGGCGTTCCGGATGCCGTCGGTAAGCTGGCTCATGCGGACGTTGCCTGTGGCGAGAACGCGATCGGCCACCACGGCATCGGGAGAGATCACTTCGCCCTCGGCGGTCTCATCGTCCTGGTCGGCCTGAGGATCAGGTGGCAGGAAGGTGGCTTCGACTTGATCGGCGGACATCGCGAAACTGGGATCCTCGAGGGTGACGTCGCCCTTGAAGAACGCGCGTTCGATATATTCCTTCATCGGCGCACGCCCCGTAGAGGGATCCACCTCTCCGGCGATGCGGGCGAACGTGATTTCGACGAGGACCTTCGAGGCGATGACGACTTCGTCCGGGGATGTGCCTTCCGGGGCACGGTTTCGATTCTTCGGGCGAATGCCGGCGGTCATGCACTCGGGCCAGGCTTGCTTGTTATCGCCAAGGCTGCCCGCGCCGCGACTGATCATGCGGCACGCGCCCTCCACGCGTGCGATGCCCTCGCGCGGATCCAGGAAGAGTTGCCGGGCTTCGAGCCGGCGGTTCTCGCCGGCGTTCATCGAGACCCGTTGATCCGTGCTGCCGGTCAACCACACCTGCCCGGTTTCGTCGTGGTATTCAAGTTTCAGGCAGGTGCCCGAGCCCTTCGTCCGGTCGTAGAGTTCAACCGGGTTGCCCGTGGCCACCACGTGTAATCGTTCGACCCAATCTTCACCCTCCACGGTGGGGCCCGGCGTGTTCTCCGTCTCCGGCTCAATGGTGAGCGGACCCGTCCAATGCAGGTCCACGTAGGATTCATGATGTCCCTGGGCGAACGACGAGGACCACTCGCCCGGAAGCGCATCGTCCGCTTCGGGGTCGGCCGCCTCGGCAGTCTGAGTCGCCGGTTTCTTCTCGTCGTCCGACACGTGGGCAACGGCGGAACGCTCCCGCTCGCCGAAGTCGCGCAGAATGGAGAGCACGTCGGCTTTCAGGCGGCCTGCCACCTGCATGCCATCACGCTGGGTTGCCTCGACATCACCTTCAAAGACTACGCGGTAGGTATCGACGCGATCGTCTTCAAGTTCCGGTTCGCCGTCGCCTTCATCGATGAACGCGAGGCCGGTCGAGGCTTCTTCCTCGCCCGCCTGCGGTTCAGGAGGGCGATTTTCCACCGAGGCGAGGGGGGCTTCGTCGTTTTTCGGCGTTTCCTCATCCTCCCCGGGCGTGACCGTCCCGGCGGTCAAACCGAACTGCGCCAGCCCCGCACCATAAATGCGTGCCTTGCGTCCCCGGTCGATCCGCAGCAGGCGGATCTGGCGATCGGATTCATCCCAGTGCAGGGTCAGTCCCTCACCTTCGATCCGGCCGATGGCACTCTGGGCGATGACCTGGCCGCCTCCGTTGAGCCGCCCGAGATCGAGATCGAAGTTCACGTCGTCGAGCCAGATCTTGACCACCGTCTCGGGATGCTGTTCGGGGGAGCGCAGTTCATGATGGGATTCCCGCCACTCAGGCGTCGTGCGGTCGATGATGAGTCTCACGTTGCCGCGCAGCCAGCCGCTCCTCGGATTGAAGCTGCGACCACTCGCGCGCTGCAGTTTGACCTGGCCGTGATCGGCACGAACGTAGACCAGTTGCCCACCGGGCAGCAGCAGGCGGCAGTTGGGCTCGTTCATTTCGAAGGTGTCGTCGGAAATCGGATCCCATTGCGTCGCCTGGAAGATGATGCGCGCGTTGCCCTTCTCGTCGAACACACGAACGCGCGGCGCTTCGCCGGGCGGGATCTCGAAATTGCTGAGACTCAGGCTCGCCTGGTTGACATCGGTGACCGGCTGCGTCGCCGCTTCCTCGAATTCCGGGAGCTCGGCCAGCAATTCTTCCTTCTTTTCCTCGCGGTCCTGGAGCGGATTGATTTCGTCCACGCCACGATAGATCACGAAGGCCAGCGCAATCACGACGAACGCGGCAAAGCCTTTCAGCACACTTTTCAACATGGGGTCAGCCTCCGGGGCTGGAATCACGATCGGCGCCGATGGCGTGTAATACGAGCGACCAGGCGTTCTGGGCTTTCAAGAGATACTCGATGGCTTCGCGAACCGCCCCGTGCCCGCCACTCCGCTGGGTCACGTAGCGCGCCGCCTCGCGGACTTCGTTCACGGCGTTGGCCACGGCGATGGGAAAGCCGACGCGTCGCATGGCGGCGAGGTCCAGCAGATCGTCGCCGACGTAAGCCACCTGTTCGGGTGTCACTTTCGCCGCCGCCAGGATCCGCTCAAGACCCGGCAGCTTGTCTTCCGCCCCCTGCTCAACAAAGTCCATTTTAAGCATGCGAGCCCGTTCGGACACGGTTTTCGAGGTTTTCGACGTCAGAATGGCCGATTTTCGCCCCGTTTCCCGCCACATCCGGATCCCCAGGCCGTCCTGGATGTGAAATCCGCGCCACACCCGGCCTTCGTCGTCCATGAGCAGCGTGCCGTCAGTCAGCACGCCGTCCACGTCCAATACGACAAGTCGAATATCCGGGTTCGCCACGTGGCCTCACGTTCGTCGACAGGAAACGCCTTCCATCTCGGCCCACGCCGGGACGAATCCACCCAGTATCCCGTTCGGGCGGATGCAGTTCAAGCAACACGGACATGAGGCGGCTGCGGCCGGCCGCTCACGGGGCTCAGGGCGTTGCCGTATCGAAGATGCCCAGGCGATCGAGAGCGGGCTCGAAGCCGGGCTGGTGATCGAGCGCTTTCAGGTACGCCTGCCGCGCCGTGTCCAGGTTGCCCAGCAGCCGTTCCGCATCGCCCAGTTGCACCCAGATCAGCGGATCCTTCGGCCGGTCATCGAGGGCTTCCTCGCAGAGGGTCTTGGCTTCCTCGCCGTAGCCGAGATCGAGGTAGGCGCGAATCAGGTTGCGCTCGGCGGTGAGGTCCTCGGGACGCAGGTCGACGACGCGTTGGAAATGCGGCAATGCCTGTTCGAGTTCGAGCTGACGGGCCAGCAGGACCGCCAGGTTGGCATGGGCCTCGACAAACTGGTCATCCCGCTCGAGCGCCCGGCGATAGGCGTCGATAGCGTCGTCCGCGCGGCCCAGCGCCGCCAGAGCGTTGGCCCGGTTGTAATGCAACTGCTTTCGCCGGGGATCACGCTTGATGGCCTCGTCGTACATCGCGACGGCTTCCTCATGCCGCCCCAGCGCCTCCAGGGCCGAGCCGAGGCTGAGGTACTCGTCCACTTCCCGGGTGTGGAGTTCGAGTGCCTTGCGCAACGCCTTCTCCGCATCCTGCGGCCGACCGGCTTTCAGGTATTCGAGCCCGAGGTTGTACTGGGCGCGCTCGAAGTCCGGATCGAGTTCCACCGCGCGATGGAAAAAGATCAGTGCTTCCTTCCGTGCGTTCATGGCCTGCGAGAGCAGCCCGAGGTTGTTCAGGATTTCGGGGTCGTCCTTGCGGAGTTCGGCAGCCTTGAGCAGATGCTTCTGCGCTTCGGGCTTGCCGGCGCGCATCAGCTCGAAGCCGTAGTTGTTCTGCACGCGCGCCTTGTTCGGGTACTTCTCGACGGCGTCGGCCCAGAGCTTCAGCGGCGACTGGTAGACTCGGTTTCGCGCGATCGTCCCGGCGACCAGCAGAATCAGAATCATTCCAGCAACCCCCGCAGCCATCGGCCAGGGCACGCGTGCGCGCCAGCGTCGCGCAGGCTCCGCCAGGATCAGCACCATACCCACGGCGGGAAGGTAAGTCTTGTACTCCACCAGCAGGGCCGTTTGCGGTAGAAGCACGTACGGGATCAAGGGGATGTAGAACCAGAAGACGCCCAAGGCAGCCAGTGTGTACCCGCGCCGCGCGGCCCAGACCGCCAGCGTCAGCAGCGCCGCATGGATCAGCACGGCCAGCCCCGCGCCGTGATCCAGCAGTCCGTACGACACCTCGACCTGGTGATCGATGCACATCAACGCCGGCGCCGGCAGCCACACCATCATGCCGTACCAGAGAAAGACGCGGGCTTCGGTCAGAAAATGTGCCCAGGGGCCCCAGTGGACCTTGGATCCCCAGCCCTCGACTTGCATGGACGTCAGAGAGAATAGATCCATCATCCAGGCATAGGCGAACATGGCAACGACACTCACGGCGAGCCCGGGGACCAATGCTCTGGTCATGAACCTCTTCAGCTTACCCTTCTGCGCCGCGCGAAGGCAGAACTCGATCATCAGCAACGCGAAGGGGAGGGTGAGGCCGACCTGCTTGGTCTTCGCGCTGAGCCAGAAGCCCACGACCACGCCCACCGCTGCCAGAATGCGCGATGGTGGCCAGGCGCGTGCGGCGGGTCGACTCTCGTCGGTGGCATCTTCGGCCGCCCCGGTCCGGAGGCGCGCTTTGAGATAGCAGAGCACCGCCATCAGGAAGAACGTCGCCGACAGCGCCCCGCGGCGCTGGATGATGTAGGCCACGCTCGAGGTCATGAGCGGGTGAACGGTGAAGAGCAATCCCAGTACGAGCGGGATACCGACCGCAGGTGGACGTTCCGGCTCCACGGCGGCGAGCAGTCGACGGACGAGGAAATAGACGAGCATCCCGTTGAAGGCGTGGATCAGGACGTTCACGACCAGGAAGGAGGTGACCTCGTAGGGAGGCCGGCCGATCTGTGTATTGATCCACGCGTTGAGCGCGAACGAGAGGCGGCTGACTTCCTGGCTCGGACGCAGCGGTCGGGTCACCATGCGGTGAAGTGCAGTACGGATCTCCGCTTCCGGAGACGCCTGGACGATATGAATGGAGTCGAAGAGGAACTCCTCGTGGTCGGCGTTCCAGTAGCAGATCGTAGCGGCCAGGAGGATCAGGACACACGGCGCGAGCCCGTGGATCAGCCAGGGCCACCGGCTGATCGCGGGACCATCGGAGTCCTGCTGGGGGGGCTGTTCCTTCGGTGTGGTCTTGGCTTTGCGGCGCATCGATCCATTGTGGTGGCGGGGTCGGGGCGATTCAAGCCTGTTGACGTTGTGTTCGAAGCGCAGGCGGCGCTTTCGCCGGCCCGGCGGGGGGACTACACTGACCGATCGAAATCAGTTTGGGCCGAAGTGCATGACCGTCTTCGGCCGGGCAACAGGGACGGGATCAGATCCATGCGTGCGTTATCGGGTATTCAACCTTCCGGGCGGCTTCATCTGGGCAACTACTTCGGGGCGATGCGCCCGCAGCTCGAACTCCAGCATGAGCACGAGTGCTTCTACTTCATCGCGAATTATCACGCGCTCACGAGCACGCACGACGCGACGCTTGTCGAGGAGTACTCGATGGAGGTGGCGCTGGGGTACCTGGCGCTGGGGCTCGATCCGGAGAAGACCGTTTTCTTCCGGCAGACGGACGTGCCGGAGGTGTGCGAGCTGTCGTGGATTCTCTCGTGCGTGACGCCGCTCGGGCTCCTGCAGCGGGCCCACTCGTACAAGGACAAGGTGGCCCAGGGGCTGTCGCCGAATCACGGGCTGTTTGCCTATCCGGTGCTGCAGGCGGCGGACATCCTGATTTACAAGCCGAACGTCGTTCCCGTCGGCCAGGACCAGAAGCAGCACATCGAGATGACGCAGGACATGCAGGGCAAGTTCAACCAGGAGTTCAAGTGCGAGGTGCTGGTGCGTCCGGAGCCGCTGATCCGCGAGCAGGTGGCGGTAGTGCCCGGCATCGACGGCCGCAAGATGAGCAAGAGCTACGACAACACCATCGAGCTGTTCTGCACGGAGAAGCAGGCCCGCAAGCGCATCATGGCCATCGTAACCGACTCGACGCCGGTCGAGGAGCCGAAGGATCCCGACGCGTGCAACGTGATGAAGCTGTTGCGGCTGATGGCGGACGCCGGCGAAATCGCCGAGTGGGAGGCGAAGTACCGCAGTGGCGGCACGGGCTACGGCGACGTCAAGAAGCGCGTCTTCGAGCTGTACAAGGAGATCCTCGGTCCCGCGCGGGCGCGTTACGAGGAACTCAGGCAGCATCCCGACGAAGTCGAAAAGGTCCTCACCGCCGGCGCCGAGAAAGCCCGCGCGGTCGCCTCGCAAACCATGCGCGAAGTCCGCGACGCCTGCGGATTGAAGACGGTACGGCGTTGACCAGCCATACTTTGGATACCCGCGCTTAAGAATTCTTCCAATCGGTTAATGCTCGCGTTAAATCATCTCGTACATCACCGCCGCGAAGGCTTCCGCCAGCGTGGCGATGCCTTCGACCAGGGCGTCCTCGGGGATGCACAGTGGCGGGCAGAGCTTGATCGTCGCGCCGCCGACACCCACCGGAGCGAAGAGCATGATGCCGCGCCCGACGGCGTGCTCCACGATCCGCCGGGCGAGATCGCCGTCGGGTGTGTCGCTTTTGCCCTCGGTCACGTGGACCCCCGCCAAAAGACCCAGGCCGTGGATGGCACCGACGTGCGTGTCGTACGGTTTGAGCCGCTGCCAAAGTTCGCGGTGCATGACCTCGCCGAGACGCGCCGATTTCTCGACGAGTCCTTCGTCGATGATGGCGTTGATGTTGGCGAGCGCGGCGGCGCAGCAGACGGGGTTACCGCCATGGGTGTTGGTCATGCTGAGCGGACCGTGCTGATCCATCAGGTCCGCGCGTCCGGCCAGTGCCGACAGTGGCAACGCGCCGCTGACTCCCTTACCCAGCGTGATCAGATCCGGCACGACTTCGTAGTGCTCGAAAGCAAAGAGCCGGCCCGTTCGGCCAAAACTGGCCTGGACCTCGTCGAAGGTGAGCAACGCGTTCCAGGTGTCGCACCATGCGCGGAGCTTCTGGAAGTAAGTCGGCGGACCGAAGCTCGCGCCGCCGCCCTGATAGGATTCGGCAATGACGCCCGCCACCTGCGCGGGTTTGAATCCCGCTTCATTCAGACGCTGCTCGAAGAGATCGAAGGATTGATCCGGGCAGTAGTAACCGTCGGGGAAGGGAACCTGGATCATGTACGGATCATGTCGGCCGATCCACGCCTTGGCGGCGGGGATGCCACCGATCATCTGCGAACCGAGCGTGCGCCCGTGAAAGGCGTTGGCGAAGCTGACGATGACCTGCTTCTCGGGTGAGATGCCCAGGCCGTGAGTGCGCATCTGCTTGATCGCGCATTCCACGGCTTCGCTGCCGGTGGTCAGCAGGAAGACCTTGCTCAGCGGTTCGGGCAGGAGTTCAGCGATGCGCCGGGCCAGGCGGATGCGCGGCTCGTTGGCGAACCCGAACGTATGCAGAAGACTCCGCTGCGTTTCATTGAGGATGGCTTCGACGATGCGCGGGTGGGCGTGCCCGGCGTTGGTGACCAGCACACCGCTGGTGAAATCGATCCATCGGTTCCCGGCGGCATCGAAGACCTGGAAGCCTTCCGCGCGGTCCCACACCACCGGAGGCTGGCCCTGCACCGCCACCGGTTCGCAAGCCGCCGACGCCTCCAGCAACGCCATCGCCTCGGGTGAGGGAAGGGGAGGCCGGATTCGCCGGTAGCGGGTGTCGACTTCAACGGCGGGGAGAATCATGTGTTTATCTTGCATACTGCGTTATCACACTTAAACAGAGGGACACTGTCCTGAATGGGGGTCCTGCCGCGATGGTGCATTGTTGCACAAGGGTATAATAGTCGCCATGCCGGAACTACCTGAAGTGGAAACCATCGTTCGCGGGCTCGCCGGGCAGGTGGTCGGGCGACGCGTCGAGAGGGTTGAGCTGGCCCGCGGCGATATCGTGCACGGCCACCCCGCCCCGCTGTGTGCGCTGATTCATCGGCGGTGCACAGAGACCGTCGATCGGCACGGCAAGTGGATTCGGCTCGCGATGGAAGGGCCGACGCGTCTCGAGATTCACCTGGGCATGAGCGGCCGACTGGTTTGGGTGCCCGAGGACTCACCGGTTGAAGCGCATACGCATCTGCGTCTGGGGTTCCGGCGGTGCCGCAAGGAACTTCGCTTCATTGATCCGCGGCGTTTCGGGGGAGTCTGGCTGACGCACGGGAACGGGGACGCGTGCGATGCCTGGATCGGCGCGGTTCGCGTCACGCCGGGGCCGGACGCACTCCTTCTGAAAGCCAAGTCATTTCAGCAGATATTGAAACGTCGTCGACAGATCAAGGCGCTCCTGCTGGACCAGGGTGCGATTGCCGGCCTCGGCAACATTTACTGCGATGAGATTCTCCACCGTGCCGGCATCCACCCGCTCACAAGGGCCTCCGACTTGACACTCGAGCAGGGGCGGACGCTCCATCGCGCCCTCCGTCAAGTGTTGCTTCACGCGATTCGAGCAGGAGGATCTTCCATCCGCGACTATCGCGATGCCTCCAACATGGCCGGAAGTTTCCAGAATCGGCATCGGGTCTATCAGCGGGAAGGATTGCCCTGCGGGCGTTGCCGGACCCCGATTACGCATATGCAGGCAGCCGGACGCAGCACGTTCTACTGTCCGGCGTGCCAGCCCCCACCTGCTTCATTTCAGGAATCGTTGAAATGAGGATATCGAGAAGTGCGAAGTCCTGACTTCAACGGCGGCCGGGCCGAGCCGGAAGAAATCGCCGAGGCCGGAAAGAGAGCTTCATCATGAAACCCTCTTTCCATGCTGGGCCGCCTCGTACGGATCTCCCCGTTTGCCCGTACGTCCCATTGCGACGGAACCCGTTCGCCTCGACGATCAGCTTACCGTTGACGTGCTCACTTCCGCGGAGGGGAGTCTCCCGAGGAGAACCGACACCGCGCTTGTAATAGAAATGCGTCCCGCCCCTGTGAAATTCTCTGTAAAGAGGCATCTTAACTGTTGGCATTCATGTAGCAAGATCAAAAGACCCTGTTTTTATCACAATCCACGCCAGATTCGTTTGTCTGCAGTGACATGAGCGGCGGGCATGTCTTGATGCATCCTTTGAGGCGCGGAGCCGGTATGGGATCGTTACGCGACTAGATCTGGCATCCCGATACGTCCGCGATTACGATACCGGCTTCTCGCGGTATGATTCGCTCGGGATCCAATGGGGCTCGGTTTGCTCATGCGAAAATGTGTCATTCTCCAATGCATGCTTCTGCTCGGCGGGGCCGCCGGCGGTGCAGGCTGCCAGGCGCCGGACGCGCCCGAGGGACCGGCGCGGATGACGGTACAGATGGCGTCCGAGGATGACCGCTCGCGCCTCTGGAAGGCGGCCACCGACATCCTGGAAGAGCACTACTTCGAGCTGGACCGTGTCGACCGCCTGGAAGGGATCATCACAACCCGGCCGGAGACGGCGGGGAACTGGTTCGAACTCTGGCGACCGCAATCCCCGGAGCCGTATCATTGGTGGGAGAATAACATCCACACCATGCAGCGCACCGCCACCGTCCGCATCGTCCCGCAGAACACGCCTGATGCCGTGGATCTCGAAGTCGAGGTGCGTCGCCACAAGTACCATCTCGAAGAGCGTGCCATCGATAACGCCGCCGCCGCGCTGCGTCTTTACAGCAGCGATGTTCCCACCACGACCGGCCAGATGGCGTCACTCGCCCGAACCTCGTACACGACCGATGCCGGCCGCGCCCCGCGATACGAACTCGACCTGCTTAACGCTATTCTTTTGCGCTATCAGCAGATCGATCCGGCGGAGTTCGCGGCACAGGTCGAGCAGGGCAACACCGCCCCGAATGCCGACGCTTCGATTGACAATGTTCCGAATGAGAATGTCCCGCCGCCCCCGTCGCCGGACGACATATCAGAATGATCGGCCCGGAGCGGCCCGCCCTCTCGGTCTCGGCGCGTCACGTGCCTAAGATTCCCCATGACTTCCAGCGATGATCATGACAGCCTGGCCCGCGCCTATCTCGATGACCAACTGGGCGAAGCTGCGCCGAAGACGCTGATTCCACTGGGCCGATTCGATGACGCGCCGCTGGAAGGCGAAGGCAGCATGAGCGTCTTCAGTTTCGCCGCGTCGCTCGGTGGCAACCCGGCGGAAAACTATGTCGTCGTCGCCGGCGAGACGCAGCCCAACTACTATCCCGCCTGGAATCTGACGCCCGAAGATATGTTCACGCTGCATCTCGGCACGCGCTTCATGCTGGTCATGGAAATCCAGCAGGCGCCGTTGGAGGATCTGCCCGCCACGCTCCAAGCCGACCTGGCCGAGCAGTTCACCCGTATCGCGCCGGGTGAATCCCTCACGGGGTTCGCGCCGCAGGTCGCCTTCCGGCTGGAAGATCATCTTCACGCCGTCTGCCGGCTTCGCGTCGCCGAAGAGGAGGTTGCCGTGGTGACCGGCCAGATTCCCCTCGGCATCTTCCGTGAGATCGATCTGCCCCCGCACGTGCTTTACCGCCTCCACCTCGGCCGCATCATCCGCGCCGAGGCCGACGCCTCCTGAGAGAATCCTGTTTGCGCAGGGTGTGCCTCACACATCGGGCGTCTGGAAGAGGACCTTGCCGCCGACACGGATCTCCGCGTCGACCAGATACTTGCGCACGGTGTCGAGATTGACGTCGATGCCGAGACCGGGGGCGTTCGGCGCACGGACCTGTCCGTTCGCGTCCCGCGCGATGGGGTTCGCCACGAGATCCCTGGCCACGTCGAATAGTTCCACCGGATACTCGCAGATGACATCCGCTTCGAGCCCGGCGAACGGCTGTAATGACGCGCTGAGCGCCAGGTGGCTGGTGAAGGTGTGGTTGACATAAGTGATGCCGCGCTGCGAGGCGTAGTCCGCCACCTGCTTGGCAGACGAGATGCCTCCGATGCGTCCGGCGTCGATCTGCACGTAGCCGATGCCCCCGTAATCCATCAGGTTCCGCGCGAGGTGGAAGTTGTGGCTTCCTTCGCCCGCCGCCAGCTTCACCGTCTGCACGTTCTTCGACAATTCGGCATACGCATGCAAAGCCTCGGACTCGAACGGCTCCTCGAGCCACGTGGCTTTCACTTCTTCGAGTGTCGGGACCACCGCCGCCGCGCGGGCCACGTCCTCGCCCCATACCGTGCCCGCGTCCACGAGGAGAATGCCGTCAGGGCCGAGCCCTTCGCGCGCGGCGTGCAGCTGATCGATGTCCTGCTGCACGGTGCCGTGGCCGAACGGGCCCCAGCCGAACTTGGCGGCGCGGTAGCCCTGGGACGTGTACGCCTTTGCCTTCGCGAGTGTCTGCTGCGGTTCATCGCCGAACAGCGCCGAGGCGTACGGCGTCTTCGGGTACGCCTTCGCATAGCCCAGCAGGGAATACACCGGCGCCTGCAGCTTGAGCCCGAGCAGGTTCCAGAGTGCCGAGTCGATCCCCGCATACGTATGGTCCGCCTGCAGGAGGTCGAAGCAATGCGTCCGCACGCGACGGCCGATTCGGGCGATGTCCTCCACCGCGTTGAGTTCCTGGCCGAGCACGGCGGTGGCGATGTTCTTGCATGCCGAGTGCGACATCGGACAGCACCAGCTCGCAATCGACACCAGCGGCGCCGCTTCGCATTCGCCCCACGCTTCCAGGCCGCCGCCCCGCACGCGCACCAGCAGCGCATCCTGACTGCCGTCGCCGATGTCCTGAATCTCCGGCATCGCCAGATAGAAGAAATCCACGCTCTCGATGTTCACGGGGGGCCTCGCTTGCTGTTCAGGCTGAGTGAGTTCGTCGCGACTCGGCGTCGGCCGGGCGAGGAGTGGAGTGTAGCGCGGGGCCGACTTTTGTCAATTCATTGAGGTGAGTCACCGGCTGAATCGATGACGCCTCGCGACGTGTCGTGGCACGGGGTACGATGAATCACTTTCCCTGCCGCCTTGGCGGGAGGGGCATGGAGTTGTCGGTATGGATTGGATCGTTCCGCAGGGCTATGACGGGTCGCCCATCGTCTACATGCTGATCGCCTGCACCGCCTTCATGCTCACCGGCATTTCCAAGGGCGGCTTCGGGGGTGTGGCGGTGATCGCGACACCGCTCATGATGCTCGTCGCTCCCGGCAAGCTTGCCCTCGGCATCTGGGTACCGCTGCTGATTCTCTGCGACATTTTCACCATGCGTGCGTATCCGAAAGAGTGGGCGCTGCGGCCGATTGCCATCCTCGCGCCGTGGATGCTCGTCGGCTTCGGGGTCGGGTACGTCGTGCTTGGTCGCGTGGACGATCGGATGATCAAGATCTTCGTCGGCGTGCTGTCGCTGGTATTCGTGGCGTTGCAGATCGTGCGGATCGTGTGGCAGCGTCGTGAAGCGAGAGCGAACGGCGGGACGGTGGAGAAGCCGCCGTGGCGTCCGACGTTCCTCCAAGCCGCGCCGTACGGCATCGTCGGCGGTGTCTGCTCGATGGTCGCCCACTCCGCCGGGGCGATCACCACGATGTACCTGCTCCCGCAACTCGACCGGCGGAGCTTCGCCGGCACCAGCGCCCGCTTCTACTTCGTGTTCAACATCGTCAAGACGCCGCTTTACGCTCAGCCCGACATCGGCGTCGTCACGACCGAGGCGCTGGTCAAGAGTCTCTGGTTGATGCCGTTCGTGCCGCTGTCGATCTGGATCGGCGAACGGTTGAACAAGCACCTGTCCCCGGAGACGTTCAACCAGGTCATCTACGCACTGCTGGCGGTGAGCGGCGTGTACCTGCTGTACGCGAACATCTGACCCCGCGCAAAAGGGTGGCCAAGCTCTTCGAACCTGTAGTTCACGAATGAATTCAGCCCGGTTACTTTCCGTGAATCATCTCGCGCAGTTCTTCGCAGCGGAGTGCGAGTGCCGCCAGGATGAACACGGCGGCGCCCGTGCCGACCATCGCCGCCAGTTGCAGCGCGGCGCCGGCATCGCCGATGGCAGATCCGACCATGACCACCGCCACGCCCATAACGCTAGACGCGGCCGCGATCTTCAACGCACTCGCCCCGACGGCCCCCCAGGCCAGCCGGCCGATGTTCGTCTGATACTTCCACAGCAGGATCGATACCTGCAAGCCCGCCTAAATCAGGCGATGGCGTAAAGGATGCCAAAACAAGCTCAATCACGAACCAAGTCGTCGCTTCCTCAGCGTAGCCAACGTCCCGAAAACTACAAATACCGCAGTTCCCGGTTCGGGCAACCTGACGATCCATCCTTCATCAAAACCGTCGGGATTGATACCCGTGCCCACGATGGTCATTCCGTCGTCCGAAACGCCCATAGCCTCACTCAGTGTCCAACCCGTTAGATCATTCCCATAGCTGACCAGCAGATCCTTCAAGCTTTGCATTCCATTCGTATCATCCCAGATGAATGCTACCTTATTGTTGGGCAAGTAGCTGTAGCCGACAATAACCGACCCGTCCGCAGAGGCATCGACTGCAGAGCCAACCACAAGACTTCCCGAGGGGTCTTCCAGCGCAACCATACCGCCTTCGGAAGTCCAACGGAAAGGGACAGGGCCGACTTGGTAGACTTCACAGGAGCCGACGACAACCGTCCCATCCGCGGAAATGCCTTGGCCATAAACAAAGGAATCCGCCAATGTAATGGTTCAGCCTGAATTGGAGAGTCAGGCTGAACCATTACAATTTCGACCGACGATAACCTGACCATTGGCCGATACATCAATAGCAGTGCTTGAACTTATATAATCAGAATCATAGGGAGGGAGTGAGCCTAAGTACATCGGAGAGTTGGGTGGTTGCCAAGACACGGACTCCTGCCCATCACTGAGCTAATTGATCCCACGACAATCGAACCATCGAAGGTCGCTCCAGTCGCACGACTGTTGTAGTTCCCCGCATATATGCTCTCAATTCCACCTCCGAACGTCCACTGGGCGGCTTCATACGCGGAGTCACTACAGCCTCTACCCACGACGGTTTGCCGTCTCCGGATACTCCGTAGGCCGCGCTGCTGTGCGTGCCCCCAGGCAGATCACCCATTCCTTGAAAAACAGCTTGAGCGTAGACCGATGTGCTCGCAGCAGTCACGATCACCATGAATCCCCAGTACATTGCTGAACACCCTCTTCGGTAATACGTGCTTGTTCCAGAAATGCGTGCCATCTGTGCCTCCTCCTTTTCACTATCGAGATGACAAAAGTACCTAGAAGCTACGGTGTATCGAGTTGCTACGCTCAGTCTATTAGACCTGGCGCCATTCGGGTTGCGTTGGCAACAGCCAACAACAAGCCCCTTTGTTGCCAATGAGGCATTGCATGAGCTTAATGCGTCACTTGAATTATTGCATCGGCGTTGAGGCAGTTAATACATTTCACAGACTCATCAGGGTGATTCCATGAGTAAGCAAATACCCCACATCGATGGTACTTACAATAGTAACTGATCCCCTGCAGATGCACAACCATTATCAATAAAAAAAGATCAAGATATCTGCATGTCAGGCGACTGCTCGTAACAAGCGGTCGATCTGGATGTAATCATGCCCATAGTCAGCAATGGCACCAGCGATTACTGCCTGATGGGCATTCTTGATCTCAGTCGAACTCCCGGGATTCCTTAGTCACGCGCTCTGCGTCTCCATCGAGGAACTGTTGCCCGAATGCATCACCGAGCGCCAGTCCTTCCAGCGAAATCCGTGCTCGCGCCAGAGCGTCTTGTCTATTATCAAGTTGTTTGTTCTGCGAGTTCATCATTGTGTATGTGGTTGCTAGGGGCTGTGCCTGTAAAGATACTCTATGCATTTGGATATTCAAGTCTATGCGATGTTCGGACGAATGAATTGAGTTGGCTCAGAATGTTCGAACCCTGTAGTTCACGAATGAATTCAGCCCGGTTACTTTCCGTGAATCATCTCGCGCAGTTCTTCGCAGCGGAGTGCGAGTGCCGCCAGGATGAACACGGCGGCGCCCGTGCCGACCATCGTCGCCAGTTGCAGCGCGGCGCCGGCATCGCCAATGGCAGATCCGACCATGACCACTGCCACGCCCATGGCGCTAGACGCGGCCGCGATCTTCAACGCACTCGCCCCGACGGCGCCCCAGGCCAGCCGGCCGATGTTCTTCTGATACTTCCACAACAGGATCGAGACCTGCAATCCCGCGCAGAGCGACGTCGCCAGCGCCAGGCCTGCTTCCTTGAGCGGCGTCTGTACAAGCGCGAGATTCATCACGAGATTGATCCCTACCATGCCGACGGAGACGCGCAGCGGCGTGCGCGCGTCCTGCAGGGCGTAGAAGGCGCGCACGATGATCTGGTTGATCGCATACGCCCAGATCCCCAACGCGTACATGCTCAGGGCGAAGGCCACGCGGTTCACCGCCGGTTCCCAGGCGGCGAACTCTCCGCGGCCGAACAGCAGCGTCACCAGCGGCTCGCGCACCAGGATCAGGCCGACCAGGCAGGGCAGCACTTCAAACGTCGCGATGCGGATGCCGCGCGTCAGCGTCTCGTCCAGGCCTGCGTGATCTTCCTCGGAGGCATGGCGCGAGAGCGCGGGAAAGATCGCCGTCGCCAGCGCCAGCGAGAACACGCCGAGTGGGAACTGATAGAGCCGTTGCGCGTAGTAGAGAATGGCGGGGCCGACGCGCTGCGCCGTGTCCCCGTTGCCGATGGATTCCTGGATGAACCCCCACGCGATGAGCGAGTCGAGCAGCGTATTGAGCTGTACCGCCCCGAGCCCAGCGGCCATGGGGATCATCGTCACGGCGATCCTGCGCAAGGCGGGATCATTCCGGTCGAGACGTAACCGCATGCGCAATCCGCAGCGACGCGTCGCCACCCACTGCCAAACAAACTGCACGACTCCGGCCACCATCACGGATCCGGCCAGCAGGATGACGCCGCGCTCGAGATTGTCGCCGTACCACGCCATCGCCAGACCCGCGCCGGAGATCATGCACACATTCAGCAATACCGGCATCAGCGCGGGTGTCGCGAATTTTCCGAAGACGTTCTGCACGCCGCCGAGGACCGCCACCGCGCAGATCAGAATGCTGTAGGGGAGGAGGATGGCGGTCAGCAGCAGAACCAGCGCCAGGTGGGCCTCGTGGCGGTACACCAGGAACAGGCCGCCGATCACGAGTTCCGCCACGAACACCAGGCCGCTCATGAGCAGGATGAGATGGCCGACGACCCGGCCGGTCAGCACGTCGGCGGCGGGGAGTCCGTCCCGGGTGTGAATCTCGGTCAGCACGGGGATGGTGGCGGCGGAGAGGGCGCCTTCCCCGAAGAGTCGCCGAAAGAGGTTGGGGATCTGAAAGGCAATGGAGAACGCTGACATCACCCCGGAGACGCCGAAGGCCATACCGCACACCATGTCGCGCACGAGGCCGAGCACGCGTGAGACCAGCGTGAGGGCACTGATGAGGCGGGCGGAGCGAAAAAGATTGAACGACACGCCGAGAACGATACGTGCCGGTTCATACGACGGCAAGCGGCCTGAGGGGGGCATGACCCGGTTGGCCCGAAAGAAGTGTGCTCGGGACAGGGGCAATGAAGGGTTCCGATAACGCAGGTCAAGTTGGAGACTCCATGCCGGAAAAGGCAACTCGGACTGACTCATGGATCATCAGACAAACACCAATGAACCAATCAATCTGAATCAGAGATGGAGCGGGCAGAGTGGTTCTCCGTGAGCAACGGTATAAGTGTCTGGGATCTCACATTTCCAAGCAGGGCCAGATCGCTAAAAATATTTTGTGTTTTTCAAACACAAAGTAGGGGGGTTGCACACAAATTGGTCCTCTGCGTACAAATCGAGGGCGTTAGTGCCGTTCTGACGGTCCGCAGGAGCGGTAAAAGATCGGAATTCGCTTGACTTGAATTGGACGTTGGTTAGCCTCAGAAGTGAAGGGTACTTCGCCGGTTTCCGACGTTAGTGATGTCGGATGAGCGTTTGGCCCTATTCGTTAGTGTGCAGAGCAAACCTTTTGTGTATAGTAATACCAGAGCGACGGCTTGCCATAGTGGTGCCGTCGAGCAGGATGGGCGAAGAGAGACCCGGAGGGATGGGAATAATGGCGAAGAAATTTCTGGCAATGCTGGCTGTCCTGGTGATGTCCGGCAACCTGGCCGCACAAACGGTGATCCTGGAGTACGACTCATCAACCGGCATGCTGCCCGAGGATTTCGGCTGGTTCCACGAGGGGCGCAGCCTCGAGCGGACTTGCCCCGGTTCGATCGACGAGACGTGCCGATTCTATGGCAACCTGGATCAGGATCCATTCAATGGCCTGGCCGACAATGACGGCACGATTCTGCCGGTGGGAGGATTTACCACGTCGCGCGGCGGTAACCTGGACAATTCGTTCCCGATCAGCGGGACGGACAATAACTCGCCCGCACCGCTTTTCGGCGGTTACGACGTCTGCTATCCGCCTGAGCCCCAGGGTGTCAGCGGTGCGGAGACCTACGGCGAATGGATCGAGTTCGATGGCGGCGAAGAGCACATGCAGCATGTGGATACCGCGACCGGCCCCAGAACGCCCTACGGCGCGACGCAGGATCTGATTCTTCCCGCTGGCGTCTGCACGCTGGGGGAATGCACCGCCGGCAAGTCCGGGGCGTCCTGCATCACGGATGACGACTGCACTGAGGCGTTCCCCAACGCGCCCGATCACGAGGTGCTGCGGCTCGTCGGCGGCGACGGCAATGGTATCGCCAACTCCCTCCCCGCGAATCAGAGCAGCAATCGTAACGAGGGCAAGATCAAAGTCCGCGACAACTACCCCGGCACGTACACCGGCGGACCGATCACCGTCGTGTTTAACGGCGCGTTCGGTGTGAAGGGCACGCCGGACAATACCCGCGTGATCTTCGAGTACGACGTCGTCACCGCCGACGGGCTGAATCACACCGCCTTTGAGTTCTCGCACTTGTGGGACAATGGTAATTTCACCTGCAACGATGAACTGGATCCGAGTGAGGCGGGTGCGTGCGGCAAGTTTGTGGCCAACAACGGTGGACCGATCGAGATCATGGATGATGTCTACACGGACGTCTACCGTTTCGTGGAACTGCGGATCGCATGTGACGCGGATATTGCCCGCGGAGGCAATCCCGACCAGGCGTGCACGATCTGGGTGACGGACATCGAGAACGGTACGCGGATTTCGTCCACGTTGCCGCCCGCCTACGTCCCAGACAATAAGACAGGCAGTGGGAATGACTTCCGCTGGGGACTGATCAGCACCGCCGACATCACCATGTGGGTCGATTCGCTGCAGGTTCTGGACGGGTGGGTCGAGCCTCCGCCGATCGGGTGCTCCTTCGCCGCCGATCCGGTCTTCGATATCCGTAATGACGTCGGGGATCCCGGGACGAACGGCGCGGTCGATGAACTCGACTTCCTGGCGTTCGTCAACGAATGTGCCACCGGTCCGGCGGCTCCCGTCGGTGAGTTGGATACCAAGCCTGCCGAATGCAAATGCATGGATCTGAACGAGGACGGCTCGCTGGATCAGACCGACTTCGCCCGGTTCCAGCGCTGCCTCGGGCTTAGCGGTGCGGCTCTGGAAGCCTGCGACGACTGACGACTCCGACACAGTCTGCGTCGGATCATTGAATCTGCCGGCGGCCTGCACCCCCGAGCGAGCTTCTCGCCGGGGGTGCGGGCCGCAGACTTCAATTGACCCATTCGGGTCCTGAAAACTTACGAGGACTTCACAACTCCTGATTTGAGATCGCCGCCTCGAAATGATAGACTGCGTGCTTTAGCGTTCAATGTAAACTTTAAGGGAGGAGCAGGCGTGCATACTAAACATATTCTTTGGGCATCTCTCGCATCTTTCTCGCTCGTGTCGATCGCCTTCGGGCAGGTGTGGGATGCGGACAAGGTCTGGTACGCGGGGGATCCCGGATCCCCGAACGCGTTTCGGTACGTGGATGTGGACGGGAGTTTTCCCGGGTGGACCGAGGATGACACCACCAATGTGACCCACCAGGCGCCGAGCGCCAACGCCGGGGGTATCGGCGGGCTGGAGGGCAGCTATTTCCGCGTGATCAACGGCAAAGAGAAGCACCGCACGAGCAACGGCACGTGGGTCTTCGACGGAAACGGCTCCACCCGGACGGCCTTGTTCTGGCGCATCTACATTCCCTCCACGACGCCGATTGAAAAGCTGCCCTCGATCCAGATCCGCACCCACGGGGAGCGGCATCATCTCGATTTCGATCCGGATGCGTCGGGCGGCGCGATCGGTCGATCCGGGTGGGTGTCGGCGGAAGGCGTGACGATCAACTCCGGCGGCCTCGTCAAGCAGGATGGCAGCAACGAGCTTTACCTGCCGATGAGCATGGACGAATGGCATACGATTCGCGTGGAGATTACCGGTCCGAGCGGCCAGTTCGAGGCGTGGATCGATGAGGAGGAAGGGCTCAGCGACGTCAAGCACATCACCGCCACGGCCACGAAGGACGGCACTCCTGATTACATCGAGATCGGCTCGCGCAGCACGGTGGACTTCACGCAGTTCTGGACGAACGAACTTGCCTGGGGGCAGGACACCACCGCCACCGGAGGCGTGAATGCCATCACCCCGCTGATGTCGCCGACGATGCTGATCGAGGACTGCGACAACGGCATCGACGACGATACGGACGGCCTGGCGGATTGTGCCGATCCGGGCTGCGTGTGCGACCTGTCACCTGAAAACAATCCGACGCTGTGCCACAACGGTCTTGATGATGACGGCGATACGCTCGTTGATTGCGACGATCCCGATTGCGCCGATGTCGCAACCGAGGACACCGTCGAGGCGTGCACCAACTTCATCGACGACGACTGTGACGGCCTGCTCGACTGTGACGACCCGGACTGTGCGGGGCTGGCGGTCGAGAGTTCCACGGCGAGCTGCATCAACGGACTGGATGACGATTGCGACGGGTTGATCGATTGCAATGATCCCGACTGTGGTGGGCTTCTCGAGTGCGGTGAAGATCAGCCGCACTTCGAGTTGACGATGGTCCGGCAGGTGGGTGATTGGCAGAACGTATGCAACGATGTCACGTGCGCGTCGGTGCTCTATGTGAGCGTGTACGACGAGTTCGGCAATCCGCTGGACGGCGTTCAGGTGGGCGATCCGATTCGGGGGGTCAACATGGTGACCAATCCGGATCCGGGCCAGGGCCCCGACGGCCAGTCCGGACATGCCCGGTTCGATCCCTTCAACCCGCTGGATGGGGTTTATCGACTGCGAGTGATTACCGACAACGGCCTGGCGGTCAGCAGCGATACGACGCCGAATCTCTACGCGCTGGCGACCGCCTCGAACAAACCGTTCTATTCGTGGCAGGTCGAGTTCATGCGAAAGACGCAGCGGAACAACCCGGGCGACTTCATGCCCGAGGACCCGTGTTACATCTTCGATGCTGTAGAACTCAATCCCCCGACGGGACCGAACACGACCCTCGCTGACGACTTCTCGGACTTCTTCACGGACGGCGGCGACGGGTTCGTGCAGACCTTCGTGCCGGACGGCAACCGCGTGGTCAGCGCGCGATTCGAGCTGAGCATCGGCTTCCTGCAGACGTTCCGCTACCAGGTCTCGATCCATCCGCTGCTGAATGATCCGCCGACCAGCCTGGCGGATCTCGGACCGGAGATCGGCAGTATCGAACTCGGGCCGAACAACATGATCGACTCGGAGTGGTGGACGCAGATGATGGTCTGGCCGGTGGATGGTCCTGACGCGGTCGTGGTGACGCCGGGTGAGAAGTATGCCGCATCGATCAAGCGGGCCGATCCGCTGGGGACCGGCTACCCGGGGATCAACGCATTGCTCAGCGCTTCGAACTACTACCCGAACGGCGAGGCTTACCGCGTGCCCACGGGCACGACGAATCTCGTCAACGACAATCCGGGGTATGACGTCACGGGTTACATCGTGTGCGGGACCTACGGTAAGTGCGTGAACAACCCCGTGTTCGACGTGGCCGGCGGCGGCTCGGGAGACGAGCCCGACGGCGCGGTCGACTCGCAGGATTTCGACGCGTTCGTCAACTGTGCGACGGGCCCGACGCCCGATGCGACGCTCTTCGACGAGGAGCATGTCAACTACATCGGTGACACCTGCTCGTGCATGGATGTCAACGGCGACCTGGCGATCGACCACACGGACTTCGCCACGTTCCAGCGCTGCCTCGGATTGACGGGCGCGGCCTTGGATGCCTGTGACGACTGAGTTGCGTCTTTGACGACTTCACAGGGCATTCTGCTCAAGGTGCGGATACGGGATCGTGTCACTCGCACCTGGGCAGGATGCCCTTTTTTCGTTTCAGGGGTCGCGGGTGGCACGGACTGACGGAATCGAGGGGCCGCACTACAATGTCCGCATGCCGTCGCCCGCATCCGATGAATCGAACGTGACTCCGCCGCAGGAAGCACCGAGCCCGCGCGCTTTCGCGCAGGCGAGCGGGATGGTCTTTCAGGTCGCCGGGTGGATCATGCTCTTCGGGGGATGCTGCATCGGCCCGGTCATCGGTGGGATTCTGGGCAGCCAGGAAGAGATGTTCAACTCGCCGGCGGAGTGGTGGTCGCAATCGCCCGCGCATCAGCGTTTGGTGGCAGTCAATATCCTTCTGCTTGGAGTGCTCGGCCTCGCGCTGGCGGTGTTCGGCCTCGGGCTCTCGCAGGAGCGCCGTCACAGCGATACCGCCTGTGTCGTGCTCACCGGGACGATGGCCGCAGCGTGGTGGGCGAGCACGATCGGCGGTGTCCTGCTCGCGTTTCACTGGTCCAAGATCGTCCTGATCCTGCTGAACCTCGGGCTCGCGCTGGTTGCGACGGTGTTCTTTGTCATGGCTTTAACCTCCCTGCGCGTGATGCGTCTCCATCCGCCGCCGCCGGATGAACCGGTGACCGAGGAGTTTCTCGAAGCGCTCCGCCATCGCCGGCGCCCGGATTGAGAACATGCCCCACGAGCCTAAGCCGAGGCGCCACGTCCGGAAAGGGCAAGCCGCGCTTTTGGCCGCGAATCATCTACAATACGCCATCGACGAGGGAAGCTGACACGCCCAGGTATCGACGAGGTTCCGCACATGAAGCGAAATGGCAGGAGCAGGACAGCGATTCGAGTTCAGTTCATCGCCGCGATGTCGGGCGCGCTGACGTGCGTCGGAGCGCTTCAGGCTGAAAAGATAGTTGACGGTGATTCGAAGGCCGTCGCCGAGTCTCACGCCGCGTCGCATGCCAAGACGCAGTCCGCCTTTCCCGCGCCGTGGGATGCCCGCGTCGAGAAGGCGACGGGCCAGGCGCTGGATTTCCTGCGATCAACGCAGCGCGCCGACGGCGGCTGGCAGGGTGTCCGGGAAGGCTCGCATCCCGCCATCACGGCCATGGTGGCGCAGTGCTTCGCCCAGGATCCGCGTTTCGGCCCGAAGCACGAGATCGTCCGCCGGGCGGTGCGCTTCGTGCTTGCGTATCAGCAGGACGATGGCGGTATTTACGATCCTCAACTCGGCTATGCCAATTACACGACCAGTGTGGCAGTGATGATGCTGGCAGCATTGGAGGATCCGAACCTGGCCGAACCGATCCGCAAGGCCCAGGGCTACCTGACCGGCAACCAATGGGTCGAGGGCAAGACCGATCCCGACGGGGTCGCCATTGACAGCGGTCATCCGTTCTATGGCGGGGCGGGATACGGGAAACACAAGCGGCCCGATCTCTCGAACACGCAGATGATGGTCGAAGCGCTTCACGCCAGCGGGCTTCCCAAGGATGATCCCGCCTACCGGAAAGCGCTGCGTTTCATCTCCCGTTGCCAGATGCAGAGCCAGTCGAACGACATGTCCTTTGCCCGTGGCGTGGAGGACGGCGGGTTCATCTACTCGCCCGCCAACGGAGGCGAGAGCAAAGCCGGCATGACCGAGCGCGAACACGATTCGCACCTGCGGTCTTACGGGTCGATGACCTACGCTGGATTCAAAAGTCTGCTGTACGCCGACCTGAAGCGGGACGACCCGCGCGTGAAGGCGGCGTGGGCCTGGATCGGCAAGCACTACACGCTGAAGGCGAACCCCAACATGCCCGACCGGCAATCGCTGGAAGGCCTGTACTACTATTATCATGTCTTTGCACGTTCATTGCAGGCATGGGGAGAGGAGCACGTCGTCGATGCCGAGGGCCACCGGAATCCCTGGCGGACCGATCTGGCGAAGGAACTGCTGGATCGGCAGCACAGTGATGGGAGCTGGGTGAACATGGCGGACCGCTGGTACGAGGGGAATCCCAATCTCGTGACAGCTTATTCCGTGCTCGCGCTGCAGGCGGCCGGGAAGGACGACCCCGTCGTGTCCACCGGGAAGGCGGAGTTGAACTGAGCGACGGGCTTGCCGTCGAGCACCGGGAGTGAGCCACCATGCCGAAAGGCACCATCCGATGGTACGACCCGGATCGCGGGCAGGGGTACATTGATCTCGACGCGGGTGGTCCGCCGGTTTTCGTGCACCGTGACGATTTGACGCCGGAGTGTGGGGGACGCCTCCATGAGGAGCAGGCGGTGACCTTCGAGATCGCCACCACGCCGACGGGGGAGGTCGCCCGGGAGGTGCGCCCTGCGAGTGACACCGTCTGAATCCCGTCTCGACGCCGACCCCTCCGATTTCCGACGGTGGTGTTCGATATCGCAACAAAAGTCGTGCAGATTCTTAATTGCATGTTTATAATGGCGGCATGTCCACGACGGCTTTAATCACATCGAGCGACTACGAAAACCACGATTCGGGGCCTCACCATCCGGAGCGTTCCGCACGCGTGCGGTCGATCAACGCGCGCCTGGCGGACGCAGGGCTGCTGGCGGCGGCCGATCGCATCGAACCGGTCGAGGCGGATCGCGCGGCCCTCGAGCGGGTGCATCCCGCCGGTTACCTGGATCGCATGGAAAAGGCGGCCGGCAACGGTGCCGGGTTCATCGACACCAACGAGTGCCCGATCTGCCCGGACACCATGCGCGTCGCGCGCCTGGCGGTCGGGGGCGTGCTGGCGGCGGTGGATGCCGTCATGGCGGGGGAGGCCCGTAACGCCTTCTGCGCCGTGCGCCCGCCCGGGCATCATGCCGAGCGGCAGCGTGCCATGGGCTTCTGTTACTACAACAACGTGGCCATCGCCGCCGAGCACCTGCTGCACCATCACGGCCTCGAGCGCGTCGCCATTCTCGACTGGGACGTCCATCACGGAAACGGGACGCAGCATCACTTCGAGGACAATCCCAACGTGCTGTTCTGCAGCATTCATCAGCACCCCGATACGCTCTTCCCGGGCACCGGTTATCCCGGCGAGACGGGCGTCGGTGACGGGGCCGGCGCGACGGTCAATGCCGCCATGTACCCGTACCAGGGTGATGACGAGTACCGCCGCGCATTCGATGAGCAGATTCTGCCGGCCATTGAAGCGTACAAGCCGCAGTTCCTGCTTGTCTCCGCCGGGTTCGATGCGCACCATCGCGACCCGCTGGCCAACATTGAACTTAGCACGGAGATGTACGGCTGGATGACCGCGCGTCTGGCGGGGTTGGCGGGAACACTTTGCAACGGGCGTTTCGTCAGCGTGCTGGAAGGCGGGTACGATCTGACCGCGCTGGCGGACTGTGTGGAAGTCCACGTCGAAGGGCTGCTGAGCGCCGAGTCGACACCCCACACCTGATCACAGATGTGAATCATATCTGAAGGTTCGCCCGGCGTTCTTCGAGGACAGACTTTCGATGCTGGGCGTAGCGCATTGTACGGGGTTTGAGCGGTTGCGTGATTCAGGAAGGCAAATCGGTCGATCCGCACGCTACTGAACAACCGATTTCATCCTGTCTCCGTTCGCTCTGTCCGAGGTGTTCCACGCCTTTCTCTGAATAGACACCCCGTACGGAAGAGAGTGCGGTTCGATTCACGGCCAGTCGATCCGCGGACGTCGAAGGAGAGCGGACACTCCCAGGCAGCAGAGCCCCACGCTGATCAGCGACATCGGGGCGCATCCGGCACCCGTGCCACCACCGCTGGGGGATTCGCCTGCCCGCGTGAAGGTCTCGTCAAGCATCACCGAGTCCCGAGTGCGGTAGACGCCAAAGTCGAACTCCCCCACACTTAATTCGATTTCGTACGTTCCCGGCAGCAGTCGATCCGCAACAACATCAATCGGCAGGTCCGTCCATTGTTGACACATGCCGGCTTCCAACTCGGGGAGGTCTTCCGACGAACCCGTGGATTGCTCCGTGTCGGAGCCGACCGAACTCGACTCCAGAAACAGGACGTACTCATTCGATGTGGAGGTGTCCGTGTTACAGACGTTGGCCGTCAGGAACCAGATGTCCTCATTCGGATCGAGATCGATGGATGCGGACTCGATCGACAGCTCCGTCGCCCACGCCGGGGTCGCACCGAACAGCCACATCGCGCAGATCGGCGCGATCAGCCGCGCAGACATGAAGATGCTGCGGGGCATGCATTGCGGTTCGGCACACTGCTTGGACGAGGGTTTTCTTCCTGAGCTTTTTTTCATTGGTTTACCTGCTTCTTTCTATGCGACCTGGACTTGGATCGGCCATTCACCCGACATTTCGTTAATCCATCCGCTCGCCGATGTCAATCCTGTGGCGGATTGATCGGCGACAGAAGAGCCGACATAGTTCGAATATCTCGACGTCCAAGTGTGTCTTCATACGTCTGATGAATTCTTCCTATGCCTGAAAGATATGACCACAATAAGCACAAAAGATACATAAGGATAAGAACGAATTCAGCCTCTGCTTTTTGTGTCCATTGTGCCTTCTGTGGCTGTTTCGCTTCTTTTTTTCTACGCAAGGGAAAGAAGCGCAGATCGTTCGTCAATGCCTCGCGCACCTTGCGGCCTGCTGCGAGACCTCGAGATCTACTTCGCCTTCATCGGCGAGGGGAAGAAGAGCGTCGTCTTGACCTCGTCGTCGAAGCCGCGTCCGAATTTCACGTCGAGCACTTCCTGCATGATGACGTCGGCGGTGGTGGTGACCGGGGCGGTGCCTTCCTCGAGGTGTCCGCCGTGCATGTGGCCGTTGCTGTCCACGAACACGATGTGCAGGTGCGGGCCGATCCTGCCGCCTTCCAGTTCGCAGATCATGCCCTGGGCCGAGCAGATGGCAATTGGCCCGGTGAGGTGGATCTTCTTGGCCACGACCCCGACCGGGCTCTCGTCCGAGGGGGTCGCGACTTCGATGATCGCCTCGTTCACGCCGCCGATGATGGTCGGGATATAGGCGGCGGAGATGTCGTGGGCCTCGGCCATCTCGGTCAGGCCGGTCATCAGGTCCGTTCCCGGCTTCAGGCGGAAGACCAGGCAGCGACCCGGTCGTCCCATGGCGGCGTAGTGAGTCATCGCATCACTCCTCCCATGATGTGTTTACTTGCCCTTCGCTTTCACTTGAGCGGTTCTGATTCACGCGAAGGCGCGAAGACGCGAAGTGTCGGTGATTATTGACAATTCGTTTCACGCCCTGTTTGAACGTGGGGGCTCCGAAGTTGATCAGCAAGCCGACTTGCAGATCGAGCAATCGCAGATACGTCAGGAGCTGCTTGGCGTGAACAGGCAGCATGGTTTCCAGAGACTTCAGCTCAATGACCAGTTGCTCCTCAATCAGGAGATCTGCCCGAAATCCCTCATCAAACGCCAACCCGGCATATCGAATCGGGATGGGACGTTGCCGTTGAACCAACAAGCCCCTTTGCTCAATCATTCTCGCCAATACGGCTTCATACACAGACTCCAGCAATGCCGGTCCCAAATCGCGATGCAATTGAAACGCCGTGTCCACGACTTCCGCGCTGATTTCCTCGATGTTCATGCTGTTTCATCCTCTTCGCGCGGCATTCCATAGCTCTCGCCATATACTCGGCGCGACGTCTTTATTATGCATCGAGCTTGGTGTATTTTCGAGGGGATGAGCCAGACGAATTCCATACCCGAGGTGTGTCGCGCGTTTGTCGTGGACGGCAGCGGCAAAGGCGCGGTGCAGGAGATTCGTGTTCCCGCCATCGGTGCCGACGATGTGTTGATCCGCATGGAAGGCGTATACGGTTGCGCCGGGGGCGACACGATCGTGTACAGCGGTGACCATCCTCATTCGCAGGGGGCGTACCCGCTGGTGCTGGGGCATGAAGGCATCGGCGTCGTGCATGCGATCGGGGAGGCGGCTGCCGCGCGACGCGGATTGAACATCGGTGATCGCGTGGCGGTCGAGGTGATGATTCCCTGCGACACAACGCGCGACGATGCATGCGGGCCGTGCCGTAGTGGTAACTATCAGCTTTGCGAGAAGAACCGGCAGCACGGCGTCTCGATGCCGCTGGCGTTGGAGCACGGGCTGTGGGGGATGTACGCCGACTTCCTGATGGTGCATCCGCAGGCGATTACACATCGCATCCCGGATCACGTGACGATGGAGAACGCGGTTGCCACCGCCTTCCTCGCCAATGCCGCGCGATGGACGGACGTGAAGGGGCACGTTCAGGCGGGAGAGTTTGTGGCGGTGTTCGGCCCCGGGCCGCAGGGCGTGGGCAGCTGCGCGGTGGCCACGTATCGCGGGGCGACGCCGATCCTGATCGGGATCGCGAACGATGCCGCGCGGTTCGCCATCGCCGAGGGGATCGGCGTGGTGAAGCCCGAGCACGTCATCCGCGCAGATGAGGAGGATGTTGTCGAACGCGTGCGTTTCCTCACCGGCGGGCGTGGCTGCGACCTGAGCATCGAATGCAGCGGGGCGGACCCGGCGGTGAGCCCGTGGCTGTCGGTGGTGCGCAAGCACGGGCGCGGGGTGCTGTGCGGCTATCATGGCGGGCGGTCGGTGGTGACGCCGATCGACCAGATCTCAACGAAGGAACTGACGATCCTCGGGGCGTGGGGGCAGGCGGGCGGATGGGCCCCGGCCATCGAGATGCTCGACAAGCAGGCGTTCGATTTCACACCGATGATCACCAACCGCTATCGTATCGATCAGTTGAACGAGATCATTCCGACGTACAAGGACCCGTCGAAGATCGTGATGAAGGCGTTCGTGGAACCGCTTCCGCTCTGAGAGAGGGCACCACTGTTTCGCGCGAAGCCGCGAAGGGCGCGAAGAGCAAGAGATCGAGCCAGAATAAGTTCAGGAGACACCAGATATTGTATCGATGTCTCTTCTCACTTGTTTTGTGAGCCTTGTGCCTTTCGTGGCGATCGCTTTCGTATGAACAACAAGTATCCATCGATCGTGGATTGAGGCTTCGCATTCTTCGCGACTTTGTGCGAGATGGCGGGATGCTGAAAGTTCAGATGCGGGCGGCGACTTTGCCGTGCTTGGAACGCATCTGCTGAAGCATGACTTTGGGAATTTCTTCGGGGGGGGCCTGGTGGCCGACCGCGCCGAGATCATTTGCCGCCTTCGGCATTCCGTAGACAACGCAACTGGCCTGATCCTGACCGAACGTCAGCGCTCCGGATTCTTTCATGTGGAGCAGACCTTTGGCGCCGTCTGCGCCCATGCCGGTCAGGAGGATGCCGACGGCTCGATCACCCATGACCTTGGCCACGGAATCAAAGAGGACGCAGACACTGGGGCAGTGGCGGTTGTAGGGTTCGGTTTCACCGAGATCGATTTTCCACTGGGGGCCTATCTTCTTGATACGCATCTGGCGTCCGCCGCGGGCGAGGATGGCCTTGCCGGATTGCAGCACCTCGCCCCCGACCGCCTCGGTGACGTCGAGCGGGCAGCATTCGTTGAGCCGATTGGCGAAGGAATTGGTAAAGCCTTCGGGCATATGCTGGACGATGGCGATCGGCGGCGCGTCCGCCGGCATGTGCTCGAGAAGGTGGCGAATCGCTTCAGTGCCCCCGGTGGAGGCGCCGATGGCGATGAAATAGCGCGATGGATCGAGCCCGGTCGCCGAGCGGAACGAGGTCGGTTGCGGAGGGGCCGGAGTGTTGACCCTGCGTCGCGGACGGGAGGCCACGGCGGCGGCGCGGATCTTGTTGGAGAGATCCATGCCGAGTCGCTCGAGGGCCTGTGCGCCGCCGGACTTCGGTTTCGAGACGACATCGATGGCGCCGAGTTCGATGGCTTTCAGCGCGGTGGTGCTGCTTTCGGGCGCCACCCCGCTGCACATGATCACGGGGACGGGATAGTGAGCCATCAGCTTTGTGAGAAAGGTGATGCCGTCCATGCGCGGCATCTCGACATCGAGGATGATGACGTTGGGGCTGTAGGCAATGATGAGTTCACGCGCTTCATAAGGGTCCTTCGCCTGGCCGACGACCTCGATGTCGGGCGCTTGCGACAGGATCCTGGACAGCATCGATCGGATCAATGCCGAATCATCCACGATGAGCACTTTGATGGACTCTTGAGCCGACAAGACGGTAATCCTCTCAACGGCCGCGGGCGCAGGACGTGGACATGCACGCCGCGGGATCTCCCGGGAACTCATTTCAAGTGCGCTGGTAAATGGTCGGTGCGACATACTTCAGCGGATGGTGGACTCCGTTGAGGCTCTCCGAGTGCCCGATCATGAGATATCCTCCCGGTCGCAGTTGTCTGGCGATCTTGTTCACCAGGACTTCCTGCGTCTGCTTATCGAAGTAGATCATGACATTCCGGCAGAAGACCACGTGGAACCCATGCTTGAAGGGGAACGTCTCGCTCATCAGGTTGAAGCGCGAAAATGTAACCTTCTTGCGCAAGGGTTCGACAATCTGATGAAAACCTTCCCGGTCCTGCTTGAGCTTCGTCATGTAGCGGCTCAGGTACGGCTTGGGAACGTTCTTCAACCGTTCCTCGTCGAAGATACCGAGCTTGGCGCGGCTGAGCATCTGGGTCGACAGGTCCGTGGCCAGGATCTTGAAGTCGATGCCCCCACTCTTGCGCAGGATGTCGTCCGCCACCATGGCGATGGAGTACGGCTCGTCTCCGCTGGAACAGGCGGCACTCCAGAGGCGGACAGGGCTGTTGCCTGCCACCCATTTCGAGTTCCCGACCCACTCGGTGAGGGTTCGTGCCAGAAACTCGAAATGCTTGTTCTCCCGGAACAGGAAGGTCGTGTTCGTGGAGATGGCATCGAGCAGCTGGCTGAGTTCCTCACCGGTAGGATCCCGCTCCACGAGTTCGCAGTATTCCTTGAAAGACTGGATCTGCTTCTTGCGGAGGATCTTGCCGAGGCGGGAGCGGACGAGATGCATCTTCTGCTCGCCGAGGTTGATGCCGCTCTTGGCATAGACGAGCCGACGGATGTATTCGTATTCCTTCGGGGTGAGGTCCTTGATGTCGAGTATGTTCGAGCTCATGAAGTTCGTTCCGGGAACGAGGCAGTCGGGATCACTCGGGATCGTGCCGGAGTTGAATCCACTCGCCCTCGATGTTGAGATTCGCGACATCCGGGCTGTCATTCCGGCTGTTGTCCGACGTCAGAAAGGTCACGTCCACCTGGGGGATGCTGAGGTCGTAGACATCCTCGGTTCCGAACAGCCGTGTGACGGTCTGCCCGCAGATGATGTTCATGAATTCCTTGACGGCATCCTCGGCGCGTGCCTCGACGTCGGGATCGTTGGTGTCGATACCGAGAAGATTTCCCGCCAGGGTCCGGCTGAACTCGCGCGTGCAATACAGCTTCAATGCGCCCCGGTTCGGACCCGAGTATTCGATCCGCGTTTCCAGGATCTCGGTGTCGGACGGGGGATCGAGCTGCTCGTCGTCGATCATCATGAAGGCGAGATCGGCGAGGACGTCAGAAAAAATCTCCGTCAGATTCGTCGTCTGCTGCGGTGGCATTTTCTTTCACTCCAAGGATGGGCGTCAGTACGTCCCGTAACTGTTCGGGTTGAAAAGGTTTGCGGATGTAACCGGCCACACCGTAATCTTCGAGCTCGGCGATGCGTTTCTTGCTGCCCTCGGTCGACACGATCACGATGGGGATCAGGCTGAGCGCATCGTCGGACTTCATGCGCTTGAGCAGCTGGATGCCGTTCATCGTCGGCATGTTGATGTCCACCAGCATGACACCCACGGGATGGTCATCGAGTTGAGCGAGGGCCTCGATGCCGTTGCCGGCCTCGAAGATCTCCCCGTGGTCAATGCCTGCCATGGTCATGCTGCGCTTGACCATCTGGCGAATGACCGCCGAATCATCAACAATCAAGACGTCGTGGTTCATCATGCTCCTCCGCCCGTGGGGGCAGGTTCGGATGCATCGTCCTGTGCGACACCGTATGCGTTTTCCACGGTGACCAATTCTTTCATGACTTTGGCCCCTACGGTTTCGAGATCCTGCTCATGAAGGTCGTGGCGCTCCATGACTTCGGCATGGGCCCGGTGAAAGAGGGCGTCCTCGCCGAGACCGATACCCATCAGGAGGCAGACGCTGTTACCGAGATAGACGCTGTCCACGAGAGGATCCGGGGCATCCAACTCCAGGGGGGAGTGGTGATATCGGATGCACGTCACAATGGGTTGCGGCAGGTTCCAGCGGTCCGCCAGCCTTTCTCCGATATCGGCATGAGAGAAGCCGAGGACGAAGCGTTCGGCCTCTTCAAAGCCCAACTTCTCATCGGACACCTTCTTGACAATCGCTTCGAACTCCTCACCGACATACTTGTCCAGGACCAGCTTGCCGATATCGTGCAGCAGCCCCCCGGTGAAGGCGAGGCTCAGCCTTTCGAGCCCGATTTTCTCCCCGAAGAAGGAGGAGGCGATCGCCACGGCCACGGAATGACGCCACAAGGCACCGGCATGCATGCCGTAGCCCTGGTGCGCATGGTTCAGCAGAGAGGAGGTGTTGATGGTCAATACCAGTTGCATCACCTTGGTCGTGCCGAGAATGCGAATCGCATCCTCCAATGAACTGATCGATCGCGACAGGCCGAAGTAAGCCGAATTGCACATCCGGAGCATCTGTGTGGTCAGGGCCTGGTCGTACTGAATGACCTGGACGATCTCCCTGACCGAACTCGACGGGTTGTTCAGCACGTTGATGAGTTCGACCACGGCGCCAGGCAGCGGGGGAATCTCTTCGACCTTGTTCAGAATCTCACTGGAGGTGATCATAAGTCGATCTCCTCTCCTTTGATGCGAAGAGTCACTTGTCCCGTATCCACCCGGAGCCGCATGGTACGACTGTACGAACCCCCCACATGCTCGGAATCAATGAGAATCGAGTTCTTCCAGAAGATCTTTCGCAGGATCACGTAATTGCGTTTGCCGATGTTGAACGTTCCCTTGTCGTCCAACAGCGACGATCCGCCCGCCACCTTGACGATCAGCCGCTGCTTGACCGCCCCGAGCTTGTACGCGGCCTTGAACAGTGCCGGGAGCCCCGTATCCGCGAACATCGCCCCGTTGTTCTTCGCTTTCTCCGGAGAGACGGAGGATTCGGGCAGCATGTAATGAAGCATGCCCGCCACGTGCGCCTCGGGATCCCAGATCGCTACGCCGATGCAGCTGCCCAGCGAATAGGTGACCAACAAGTCCTCGGGCTTGTTGGTAACCTTGAAATCCGCAATATCAACGACAACGTCCATGCGACGAAACGCCTCATCATCTCTGAAGCAAAGCCAGTTTCATGCCTGCCGCGTCCGCCCGTGCGGACGATTCACATGAGCTCATGCTCACATTGTCGGGTCAATGTCGGACGACCGAAGATCCAGGGATCTCAGTCGTCCGCAATGCTCTGGACGCGCACAAGCTCTTCGGCGGTCAGTACCTTGTTGATGTCGAGCAGGATCTTCACCTCTTCGCCGACCTTGCCCATGCCGAGGATGAAGCTGGTGTCGATGGAGCCTCCCAGGGACGGAGCGGGCTCGATGTTGGCGTCCGGAATGTCGTGGACCTCCTGCACGGTGTCGACGATGATGCCCATCGGCATGCCGATATCGACAACGATGATGCAGGTCTGATCGTTGTATTCGGCGCGCGGAAGCCCGAATTTCGTTCGAAGGTCGATCACCGGGATCACCTTGCCACGCAGGTTGATGACGCCTTCCACGAAGCCCGGTGTCTGGGGCACCTTGGTGATGTCCATGATGCCGATGATTTCACGGACTTTCAGGATTTCGATGCCGTACTCTTCCCCGTTCAGCAGGAAGGTCAGGTACTTGCCGCCCAGCGCTTTGAGCTGAGCAGAATCCTTTTCCGCAACGACTGCATTGTCCAAGACCGTATCCATATTCATTCTCCTCAAGGGGTCAACACACCGTCCGGTGATTGCTCATGTTCCTCGTATGCTTCGTCGTCCTCCGACGGATCGCCGACGTCCTCCGATTCCGCGTCGTCAGGCGCGGTGGACGTCGTGTTCGCCTTGTTCTCGTCCAGGAGTAGATCACCATTTCTGTCCCGGCGGTGCAGTTCCAGGACGCCCCCGATCTCGAGAATCAGTCCGATGCGCCCGTCGCCGAGCACGGCCGCGCCACTGATTCCCTTCAATTTCTTGAACCGTTCGCCCAGCGACTTGATCACGACCTGTTGCTGACCGAGAAGGTCCTCGATCACGAGGCCGACGGATTCACCTTCGAACTGCGTAATCACGACCATGGCTTTACGTGGATCCACGTGTCCGGTCAGGCCGAAGATACGTCCAAGCTGAATCAGGGGAATCAGCCGCTCCCGAACCTTCAGCACCTCACCCTTGTTCTGGACGCGTGTAATCTGCTCGTGCGTCGGGCGGAGCGACTGCTCGATCGTGATCGTGGGGATGATGAACCGGTCAGATCCGACACGGACGATCATGCCGTCGATGATGGCCAGGGTCAGCGGCAGGCGAATCATGAACTTCGAGCCTTTGCCGAGTTCCGATGCGATCTCCACGCGTCCACGCAGCTGTTCGATATTGCGCTTCACCACGTCCATGCCGACGCCGCGGCCCGAAATGTCCGTGACCTGCTTGGCGGTCGAGAACCCCGGCGCGAATACCAGCTGGAAGATCTGCTGCTCGCTCAGTTCCTCGTCCGGCTGAACGATGCCGCGCTCGATACCTTTCTTGAGAAGCACGTCCGGATCCAGTCCGCGCCCGTCATCGGTGATCTCGATGACGATGTTGCCTCCCTGATGAGACGCGCCGAGATGCACGTTGCCTTCCGGACTCTTCCCCTTGGCGAGGCGTTCGTCCGCCGGCTCCACGCCGTGGTCGACCGCGTTGCGGACCATGTGAACGAGAGGATCACCGATCTGTTGAATCACCGTCTTGTCCAACTCGGTGTCTTCGCCCGAAATCGTCAGATTGACCTGTTTGTTCGCCTTGCGCGAGACGTCCCGGACCAGGCGGGCCATCTTCTGGAAGGTCGACGCGATGGGGACCATGCGCATCGACATCGCGATTTCCTGAACATCGCGCACGATCTTGGTGACCTGGCTGACGTCCTTGTTCAGCTTGGGGTCATCGATCTCCTGGGTGAAGGCGTTGACCAGGGTCTGGGCGATCACCAGCTCGCCCACCATGTCCACCAGGGAATCGAGTTTGCCTGTTTCAATGCGAATGGACTGGTCGCCGATTGTCTTGGCGGAACTTCCCGAATCCGTGGCCGGTGCCTCGGCGGAGGACGTGGGCGCGGGAGGAACGGGAGCGGATGTCGCCACCGGGGAAGCGGCCTCCGATGCCGGCTGTTCGGCTTGAGTCTCCTCAGATGGTGGTGACGTGACAGCCCCCTCTTCTGCGGACGTGAGTGTGGGAACACCGCCTTCATCGGGCTTGATGCGGCCCGCCACGATCGCCCGCAAGTGATCGATCATCTCTGCCACCGGGGGCTGGGGCACGGGATCGGCATGCGGGGCCGAGACCCACTCCCCGACGCGAGCGAGCTGATCCTTGAGGATGTCCACCACCTGGAAGACCACGTCGGTGATCCCATCCGTCACCGGTCGCTTGCCTTTACGGCACTGGTCGAGCAGTGTTTCCGCCTCGTGCGTCAGACAGTTGATGTCGCGGAGATTCAAGAAACCCGCCATGCCCTTGATCGTATGGAACGGTCGGAAGAGATCGTCGATCTGCTTGGTATCCTCGGCGTTTTCTTCCACGCCGAGCAAGGCTGTTTCGATGTTCTGGAGGTGCTCGTACGCTTCCTCCACGAATCCCTTGACGAAATCGAGCTCACTCTCATTGATGATCAGCGGCTCGGGTTCATACGGAGGCTCGGAAGCGTCTTCGTCTTCCGATTGATCCGGGCTCTCCGACACCGCTTCCGACGGAGCACTCACGACGGTATCCGGTTCGCCCGGTTCCGACAGTTCGGGGGCGGGCGCGTCGGCGATGGAGGCTTCTTCCTCCGGTGCGTCGTCAAACACTTTGGCCAGTTGTTCACCGGCGTCGAGATCCTCAAGAGGCGTGTCGATCACCTTCTCCGAAGTGTCGGAAGTCGTTCCCGATCCCACCGAATCGGTCAGACTGCGCACGGTTCCCGCGATCTCTTCGAAGGCCTTGAGCGCGTCCTCGGCTTCTCCCAGGATCAGCGATTCCAGGTGCTCGGCCAGGGATGCAACATCTGCTTTCGTCTCCTGGCCCGGATCAAGATCGGCCAGTGACTGGCACCATCCATGCATCTTTGCCAAGGCACGGAGATCCTCGTGATCGATCTTGTCGACCGTGTTCTGCAACTGGGTTACGAGTGTTGAAACGTCAGTGGTTTGTTCCTGGCTTGAGTTGGCCATATTGGTTTCTCACTCGATGCGTGACGCGATCTCAATTCAATCTGGTCTACCGTTCCCCCCGCGGGCCGTGCGATCGCAAGCGCATTATCGGTCTCATGGCCCCTAAGGGCCGCCACGGGATGCTGACTACTTCGGACGAACGCCAACCCGGGTTGACAACTCTTCGCGCAGTCGATGACATGGAATGTGCGAAAAGAGATGGAAGCTCCCATAACGTGTCCAATTGCAGGAAGACGCCCTATGTTTCGGCATCCACAACGCTTAGCGATCGCTTCTTCGCCATCGCAGACTACAACGAATCGCAAGATGGAAAGCCTGGTGCGCACGCCATGAGCAAGGGCGGTTGGGTTTTTCGAATCGGCAGGATGGCGGGCACGGCGCTGCGCAAGGGCAAGTGGGCCTGGGCGTCGGCCACGGGGGATGAGCAGGATGCGATCCGCGCGGAAGAAGAACTGGGACGCGACCTGGCGATGACGCTTCTGGAAGAGGTTCCGCAGGATGCGGATCGGGCGGGCCAGGAACGGGTGGCCGAGTGGGGGGATCATCTGGTTTCGCGGCTGCGTCGCTCGAACCGGCGCTTTACCTTTCGCGTCGTCACCACCGATGAGATCAACGCGTTCGCGCTGCCCGGAGGGTTCATCTTCGTCACGCGAAAGTTACTGGACCTGTGCGGGTGGGATCGCGACGAAGCCGGGTTTGTCCTCGCGCATGAAATGGCTCACGTGATCAAAGGGCACGCCTTCGAGCGAACCATGACCGACCTGGCACTCAACTCGGTCGGTCGCGTGTTGCCGCAGGGGCGCTTGCTGCGATCCAAGGTGATTCAGGTCGCCACGACCTTTGCGGGCAAGGCTTATTCCCGGAACCAGGAATTCGAGGCGGACCTCTACGGTCTGAAGCTGATGCGCAGCGGTGGACTGGATCTGCAGGGTGCTGAACGCCTGCTTCAACGTTTGGCGGACGCGTCCGATCCGGACGACGAGCAGAACCCCCTGGTCGCCTACCTGTCCACGCATCCGCCGGCCCGGGATCGCATCGCCGCGCTTCGTCGGCAAATCGTGACCTGGCGGAAGGGGCGCTGAACCTGCGCGATTCATCCCGTCCCCCGTGTTCACGTCTCCACACCGTCACTCCGGGAAACCGGCCGATCCGGCACATCAGAATAACCGATCGCCGTTTGACTTGGTGTCATTCGTACACTATACTAAGTGTGTAATGTACACCTAGGAGAGTGGCGATGCCTTACACCTATGACTATCCCCGCCCGGCGTTGACTGTCGATTGCGTCGTGTTCGGGCTGGATGACGAGGATCTGAAGGTGCTGCTCATTCAACGGGACATCGAGCCCTTCGCCGGGAGATGGGCCTTGCCGGGCGGTTTCGTGCACATGGACGAGACGCTGGAGGACGGAGCCCGGCGGGAATTGCAGGAGGAGACCGGGCTGGCGAACGTCTATCTCGAGCAGTTGTACACGCAGGGGGCAGTGGATCGCGACCCGCGCGGGCGGGTGGTCAGCGTGGCGTACTACGCCCTGGTGAACCTCCGGGATCATCGCGTGCAGGCGGACACCGATGCCCGCAACGCCGCCTGGTTCGCCGTGGGAGAGACGCCGTCGCTGGCGTTCGATCACGAGGAGATCTTGGACCGGGCGTACGAGCGGCTGCGCGGGAAGGTGCGCTATCAACCCATCGGATTCGAACTGTTGCCCGCCAAGTTCACGCTGCGGCAACTGCAGCGGCTCTACGAAACGGTGCTCGGGCGCGAGCTCGACAAGCGCAACTTCCGCAAGAAGATCCTGGGCATGGACATTCTCGTGGAGCTTGACGAGATCGAGAAGGACGTTGCCCATCGGGCGGCGCGGCTCTACCGCTTCGACCGGAAGCGTTATCAACGGCTGACGAAACAGGGGTTCAACTTCGAGATCTGAAAGCAGAGTGAACCATGAACGCGCTACTTCTTATTGACATTCAGAATGACTTCCTGCCCGGGGGAGCGCTGGCGGTGCGGGAGGGGGAACAGGTGATTCCCGTGGCGAACCGGTTGATGCCGCAATATGAGTTGGTCGTGGCGACGCGGGATCGGCACCCGGCGAACCATGTTTCCTTCGCCAGCCACCATGAGAATCGCAATGTGGGTGATGTGATCGAGTGGGACGGTGTGGAGCAGATGCTCTGGCCCGATCACTGCGTCGAAGACACGCGCGGCGCAGCGTTTCCGGAAGATCTGCATACCGACGGGATCGATCATGTGATCGACAAGGGTACCGCCATCGACCGCGACAGCTACAGCGGGTTCTTCGACAACGGCCATCGACAGCAAACCGGACTGGGCGACTATTTAAAGCAGCGCGGCGTGGACGAGGTGCACATCATGGGGCTGGCGACGGACGTGTGTGTGAAATGCACCGCCCTGGACGCGCGGCGTCTTGGCTTTTCGACGAAGCTCGTACGCGAGGGATGTCGTGGCGTGAATGCCAAGCCGGGCGATGTCGATCGGGCGTTGCAGGAGATGGAGTCCGCCGGCGTGGAGATTCTCGAGGAAAGGTGAGCGATCACCACCAGGACAACGAAAGAGACACGTGCAAAGCGGGATGGGACTCATGAACAGAACAAATCGTGCCTGCCTGGCTCGAGAGACATTGGCAATTGTCGAAAGCGGCGGATACAAAAACCGTACCGGCCATCGCATCGATCTCACGAGGGACATCGAAGACACGATTCAGAAGTCCGTGTTGTACACGCCGGAGGAACTCGATCTGCTGCTTTCCCGGCATGAGGCCTCTGAAGCGCATGACACGCGGTTCGACGTCACGAACGAAACCACGCTCAGTGCCGCCCGCCGGCGTGTGCATGAGGAGGGACCCGATCGAGTGCTCTGCTTGAATTTCGCCTCGGCGAAGAACCCCGGTGGAGGATTCCTGGGCGGAAGTCAGGCACAGGAAGAGAGCCTGGCGCGGTCGTCGGCCTTGCACGCCACGCTCACCGCGCAGCCTGAGTACTACGAGCGGAATCGTGCCTGCGGGACGGTGTTGTATACGGATCACATGATTTTGAGTCCGGACGTGCCGGTCTTTCGCGACGACGACGGCGCACTGCTGGATGAACCGTACCGGGTCTCGTTCATCACGACCCCGGCGGTGAACGCGGGTGCGGTGCGCAAGAACGAGCCGGGGAACGTGGAGCGCATCGGTGCGGTCATGACCCACCGTATGGAGAAGCTGCTAGCCGTTGGCGAGTCGCGGGGGTATCGGCACCTGGTGCTCGGCGCGTGGGGATGCGGCGTGTTTCGCCATTCACCGCAAGACGTGGCCCGCATGTTTCGTCACCTGCTGACCGGGAGCGGGGAGTTCGCGGGGTGTTTCGAGACGATCACGTTCGCGGTGCTGGATCGTTCAGAGGAATGTGCGATCATTCGAGCATTCGAAACATGTTTTCACGAGTAGCGCAAAGAAGGCGGATACTTGAAGCGTCTGCACACGACAGCATTCCTGGTTGATGCGGAGGCTCATCGCAGCAAGGGCGTGTCTTACCGGCTATCCTTCATTTTCTGAAGCGTTTTCAGCCATCGTTGCGCGAGTACATGGTTCGGGTTCACGCGAAGGATTTCCCGGAACTGGTGCGCGGCGGTGTCGTGCGAGCCGGCGTAGGCGAGTGCAATACCGAGGTTCAACCGCGGGCGGGGCTGATCGGGATGAAGTCGGACCACTTCATTCAGTGGCGTGACGGCCTGCGCATACTGTTTCAGTTCCATGAGATACTGGCCGTATTCCGTGAGCACATCTCCCCGCGTGGGGGCCATGTTCGACGCTTGTTGATAGTGCGATCGCGCGCGTTCGGTGCTGCCGACGGCGCGGTGTGTCCTCGCGAGGCCGAGATGAAGTGTGCTGGAGTCCGGGCGCGTATCGATCGCCCGTTGAAAAAGCGAAATCGCTTCATGATAACGCTGCTGCGTCGACAGAAGCGTGCCGAGATTGAACGTGGTTTCGATGTGATCCGGATCAAGACTCAGGGCGCGGCGAAATGACGCTTCCGCCTTCTCTGGTTCGCCCAATTTGGCAAATGCGCTTCCGAGATTGTTCTGCGCCTCCGCGAAATCGGGATCAAGTTCAAGGGCCCGCTCGTACCGCGCGATCGCGTCGTCGTAACGTTCCAGGGCTTCATAGGCGACGCCGAGCATGCTGTGTCCCTCCGCAAACTCCAGGTTAATGGCGACCGCCTCCTCGAATGTGGCCGTCGCATCGTCAACAAGACCCGACTGAAGCTGAAGACTGCCATAGCTCAGCCACGCCTTGGTGTTCTTGGGATTGAGATCCAGCGAGACGCGAAAGTGCTGGTAGGCTTTTTCCCGATCGCCAAGGTGGCGGTACGCGATGGCCAGGTCGTGATGGGCGCGATAATGAATCATCTGGCGGAAGTACGCGTTGCCTTCGACCGCGATGGACTGCTCCAGCAAGTCGATGGCTTTCTCATATCGCCCGCGCTCCAGGTGGACGCCCGCCAGGTGGAACAGCGCGCGGGGGTGCTCGGGTGACTTCTCGACGGCGTCGGCCCAGAGTGTGAGTCGGTCGCGGAAAATCGAGTTTCGTGATCGCGTCGTGAGCAACATCATCACGAGGATGAGCACGATGCATGCGGCGGTCGTCGTGATCGTACGGCGGCTCCTCACGCGGCGCAGGAACTCCGCCGCGACAAGGAGTAATCCGACGCTGGGCACGTACGTCTTGTACTCAACGAACAACTCCGCCTGGGGCAGGATGATGTACGGGATCAGCGCCACGTAGAACCAGAAAATGCCGAACGCCGCCAGCACGTAGCCTCGCCGGACCGCCACCCAAGCCAGAATCAGCAAACCCGCATGCACGAGCAGCGCGACGCCCGCGCCGTGGTGAAAGAACGACCGCGAAACCTCCACCCAGTGATCGATACTCATCCATGCCGGCAGCGGCAGCAGGAGTAGCTTGAGATAGTGCAGGAAGACGCGCGACTCAGTGAGGATATGCTGGCCGAGCGTCACGTCGAACGCGTCAGCGAGGTGCGGTTTCACCCAGGGCCGTACGGACCACGTCTGCAGATCGACGAGCCCCAGTCGAAACGCGAAGAAAGCGAATCCAACCGCCACGAGGCCGGTCGTGGGAAGAAACCAGCGCAGGTATCGCTTGGACGCGACGGGATCGGGTGCCCGAAGGCAGAACTCGAGCATGAGCAAGGCAAGCGGCAGCGTCACACCCAGCGTTTTGGACTTCAGCGCCAGGAAACAGCACAGCAGTATGGAGAACACCAGGACCAGGCGGATGTACAGCGAAGGCGCTTCGTCCGGGCAATGTCGGACCGCCGCGTTGGTAGCGTGAAGACGAAGCAGGCTCAGCATGGCCAACAGGTAAAAGGTCAGAACGAGTTGTCCTCTCCGTTGGATGATGTAGACCACACTCGTTGCATGCAGCGGATGGACGGTAAACAACGCCGCCAGTCCCAGGGCGATCCAGGATGCCCGGGCGTGCGGTGTTTGCAGGTAGACAAGAAGTTGCCGGAGGAAGAGGAAGAGAAGGCAGGCATTCAGCGCATGCAGCAGCACGTTGCCGATGAGAAAACCGGTGACGTCATAGAGGGCGGTGCCAAGCACTTCGTTGGCCACGGCGTTCAGCATGAACGTGGCATGCGTCAGTGCGGCATTCGGGCGCGGAGACGTTACGACGTTCGTGAGATAACGCGACAGCGCGGCCTGCGGATCCTTCCGTTCGATTTCCCCGTGGGAGGAATCGAAGAAGAATTCCTCGTGATCGGCGTTGGCGTACGTGATTGCCGTCAGCGTGATCAAGGCTAGCATCGCTCCGAGCGCAAACCACCGGCTCCGAGCCATGCGCGCAAGAATTGATGCCTCCGCCCCGGTCACGGTGGCGTGGGCGGAGGGCTCCGTCGCTGTCGTCTTCCCGCTCATGTTCGAAGAAACGCCACTCGTCGGATCAGGCCGGTTCCGCCTTGGGGGAGGGAATCTTCTCCAGGTCGCGCAGCCAGATGTTGCGGTACTTGACCGCGTGGCCGTGATTCTGAAGCCAGAGCGGGCCGGTGTGGCGGTGCTGCTCGGTGAGTCCGCCGGGTGTCGCGTCGATCTCCACGTTCTCATGGATCCAGATGCCGTTCTGGATCACACTGATCCGGGCCTTCTTGACGACTTTTCCATCCTTGTCGTACACCGGCGCGCGAAAGAGCACGTCGAAGCTCTGCCACTCCCCGGCGGGAAGGCTGGCGTCGACCTGCGGGGCGACCTGGCCGTAGATCGCGCCGCACGAGCTGTTGGTGTCCGGCTGACGACCGTGGCTGTCGATAACCTGCACCTCGTAATCGCCGTGGAGGTACACGCCGCTGTTCCCGTGGCCGTGGTCACCGGGTTTCTTATTCGCCGGAATCTGGAACTCGATGTGAAGCTGTACGTCGCCATACTCCTTCTTGGTCAGGATGTTCATCTTGTGAACGGTCATGACCCCTTCCTTCGTCGGCCACGGACAGGCTTCACCGTTCTGCGCTTTCCAAAGCGAGGGGGTATCGCCTTTGACCAGAACCACGGCGTCTTTCGGGGGTTTCGTAGTGACGCATTGCTGGGCGAAGACATGGCCGATACAAAACAGCACGACAAGAGGACTGACGTAGTTTCGCATGCGAAAGGCTCCTTCGGGGTAAGCTGTAGCTGTATTCATCAAAGCTATCATTCAAGATTGTCCCTCCACGTCAATGCGGCTTTCAGGATAGAGCAAGCGGGAGGTAGGCTATTGACGGCGTAAAGGGCTATCGCCCCGCTGAACCAGAATCTTAACAGAATCGTCGTCCAGGCTTCACTCTCCTTAGGGTGACCCGATGTATCATTGCTGCTCGTGATATATTCGAACATCCCGTGATCGGGTTGTTGAACCATGGTGAACACGAATTGTATTGGAGGAATTGAAGCCATGAAACAGGTCTTACTTCTTGCGTCGGTGGTCTGTCTGCTTGCAGGCCCCTCCATGGCGGGTTATGTGTTGCCGACCTTCGATTTCGGCACGGTCGGTCCGGGTGGGTCTCCCGGTTTCCCTGGCGATCCTTCAACGAACAACTACCTCTCGCACCAGTTCGACGTGGATTCGATCCCCGTCGGTGAGGTCTACAGCGCCTTCGAGATCACGTTCGACTGGACGAACGCGGGGACGACCGCCACCTTTCCCGCCTGGTCGAATGAGACGCGCATCATGCTGACCGACGACGCATTTCCTGTTGAGACCTTACGCTACAAGAATTTCGGAGAGACCCAGACAGGGTCGAACTCGGCTGCGACTGCCGATGATGTCTTCGGCCTCTTGTACGAAGGCGATTTCGGGAATTTCTCGGTGGATGTAACCGGTGATCCGGATGACAGTTACGTGGGTGGCAACCCACTCTGGTTCGTCGGGTGGCAGGTCTACTCGAATACGTTCGCTGACTGGAACAACATCAGCGTGACGCTGAAGACCTTTGCCGACTACTCCATCAGCACATTGGTGGATGGAAGCGTCGTCAGCGACAACAACGCCTCCGGCAAGAGCGTTTATGGCTATGCATCCTCAAATTACAACGGTCCCGAGCACATCTACGAAATCGATCACCTGGGTGGTTCGCTGACTGTGGATCTGGATTCTGCCGATGCTGTCGATTTTGATCTTCTGCTGTACGGCGACCAGGAGAATCTGATTCAGAAGTCCAACAGCGGTACATCCGCGGAGACGATTACGCAGAATCTGCCCGCCGGCAAGTACTATGTCCGTATCGAGGAGTTTGCGGCAGGCACGGGAAACTACACTCTGGCGGTGACCCCGGAGCCGACGACGCTGTCACTTCTGCTGATCGGTGCCGTGGCTGTGGTTCGTCGCCGTCGATAAACGGGCGAGATGCTCTCGTGAGGACGGAAATCCGGATGGCCGGATCTGAAGTTCTTGCCAGCACAAGAGTTACAATTGGTACGCGGGGCTGTCCATCGGGGCAGCCCTTGTTGAATTATTAAATAGCCACGGCCAAGCCGAGGAATGTCAAGACTCTTCATAAAACATTAGCGAACACAATGGAGAGTTTGAAACATCGATCAACTAATATGTTCGTTTCAGGAGTTGGGAAGAGGATGGCACGCACAACTATGTCAGCACCGCGAAGTTATTTCTCTTGATGAGGACTCCTCGTTGTACACCCGTTTGAACACCCGCGTCCGAGACGCCTTTACGCTGATCGAAATCCTGGTGGTCGTCGCCATCATTGCCTTGTTGATCGCCGTGCTCCTGCCGTCCCTCTCCAAGGCGCGTGAACAGGCGCGCAACGCGGTCTGCCGTTCGAGCATGCGACAGGTGATGACGGGGCACCTGTTTTACGTCCAGGACCACAAACGCCTGCCGGCGACGCATTCGACGCTCTCGCGGAACGGCTGCGGCGGCTCGGCCTTCAGCGTGCAGGAGATCGAGAATCGCAAGGCCCTGTTGACCTGGGAAGGGGGATATCGCGTTACGGTCTCCAATAAGGAATTGGCGGTGCCGGTCAAGGGCACGATCTTCCGCTACACCAAGTCGGCGGACATCTATCTCTGCCCGTCGGACAGGGAAGGAGCGCCCGAGGACACGCCCACTGGAGGCGGTGGAAACGGCCTGTTGAGCTATTCGATGAACGCTTACCTGGGATACAAAACGCCCGAGAGCCTGACTGCCTTCACTTACGTGGATGACGTGGCCATTCCGCAGAAGAGCGTGGATGGGCGGACGCGAACGTTCGATGCCGGGCAGCGGGTCGTGTGGACCGGCGGCACGATGCCGGTGCTCTTCGAGGAACATCCCAATTATTACCATAACTCCGGTGCCTCCGGACACGCGGACGGGAATTTCAACACGGTGGATCGCATCGTGACGCGGCACTCGCCCTCCAAGGACGATGGCGACAAGGGACGCACGAATATCGCGTACCTGGACGGCCACGTGGCGACCCGGCTGTATCGCTGGGAGACCGAAGCCAAGCAGTTGTACATCGAAGCGGGGCAGCCGAACAGCAGTCCCGTCAATGCGGACAATCTCGAGGCGTTCGAGCACCGGATGAAGCCGGGCGAGTGTCCCTGAGTGAGAGCGACAAGAGCTTCAGAAAGAAGATGCGGACCTGATCGCGACCGAATGTCCTGTTTCGTCGCGATCTCCACAAGCAGTTGATAGCGGAACATGATTCCGAACGTGCACCAGCACACTATTCGAAAGGAGCGGGTTATGAATCGGGTGAGAAAAGCGGCCGGGATGAGCGCCCTGTGCATCCTGACGGCCATGACGTCCACGGCCATCGGGGATGTGTACCCGGCCGGTCTGGATGTGACCGATACGGTCATCGATCAGGATTGTGAAACACTCAGCATGCTGTACTTCCTGAATGAGGATGCAGAGGGTGACGGCGTCAATCCCGGCGTGAAAATCGAGGTACTCAATGGGCTCAGCGTGGTCCGGACGGTGACCTACGCGCGCCAGGCGAAGGGCATGCACCTGTTCCAGTGGGACGGCCGCGATGACGGCGGACTGCCCGCGCCGAACAGCGCGAATTACACGGTGCGGATCACCGCCAGCGACTACGGGTATCCCCAGTGGACACAGACCAGCGACGATGCCGACCCGCAGACGCGGATCTACCGTCCGGTCGGCGTGGGCGTAAATCGCGACGAAACCAGTAAATACTACGGGCGCATCCTGGTGGTCAACGCATTGGACGGCACTCCGGGCGGTTCGCCGATCCGATCGACGACGAAGGGGGTCTTCGCCCTCGGTCCGGATCTTTCCGACGTGCTCGGCAAGGGGGACACCGGTACGGTGCCCCCGGCCTGGACGCTCCAGGCGCACAGCGTCGATCCGTGGAAGGGCCAGTTTGGCGAAGACAACAACTTCTACATCGGGACCTGGTGGTTCAGTGATCCGAGCGACGGCGGTACTGTCCGCTGGATCGACCCCGATCTGACAACCGGTGGCGATGTCCTGGCCGGTCTTGGCGATTCCAACCCGACGGTGCACACGATCAACCAGAGCAGCATCATCGCCGAGGGCTCGCTGGCGACGGGCGATCTGACGATCTGGGCGCGCGATCAGTTCCTGGATCCGGTGATGGGCCTGTATCGCTGGAACATCGGCGCCGGTCCGCTGCCGCACAACAGCGCTCCGGACGAGGCGTTTGATAACGGACCGCTCGTGGACTTTGCGAACAATGGCGACCTGGATCGCGGTCCCGACGGCAAGTTCTACCTCTCGCAGTTCCGTGCCAATCGCAGCACAGGCCTGGCGGTGCTTTCGGCCGACGGCAATACGGTCCTCTATGATTCGCTGGTCGCCTCGGATGCCGAGACGGGCGGATCGCCGGCGCTGGATATCCTGGCCCGGACGAATGCCATCAGCGTCTCGGAGGATGGCTCGCTGCTGGCGGTGTTCAGTACAACGGGTGAGGTTCAGATTATCCCGCTGGTGGCCGGCATCCCCGACCTCGAGAATCGGACGACGCTCGACGCGTTTGACCTGACCGGCTTCTCGCGCGATCTCACCTTCGACGGCGTGGGCAACTTGTATGCGACAAGCAACAGCTCGGGTTCCTCGGATGCGTCCGAACTCTCGCGTCTCCGCGTGTTCTCTCCACCTTCAAACGGGCATACCAACATGACCAAGCTGGGCACGTTGGTGGAATTGAACAAGAGCGTCTCCGGCGGCCCCACGATCAGCGCCCAGCCGGTCGATGTGGACGCCTGTCCGGGTGACAATGCCATGTTCAGCGTCACCGCCAACGGCACCGGCACGCTGAGCTACCAGTGGTATGCCAACGGCGAGGCGCTCACGAACGAAACGGCGGCTTCGCTCACATTGGCGGGCGTGACTGCCGTCGATGACGGCTTGGTCATCACCGTCGAGATCTGTGATGACAACGGCGTGGTGATCAGTGACGCGGCGATTCTCTCAGTCGGCCCGCGTATTCTCCGCGATCCGGCGAACGTGACCACCTGTGTCGACCAGCAGATCAACTTCGACGTGCTGGCTGCCGGCAACGGATCGCTCAGCTACCAGTGGAAACGCCGCAACACCGATGACACGGTCGTCGATCTGGGGACTGATCCGACTCAGGCGTTGACAGTCACCTCGGGTGATGATGGCGTTCAGATCTTCGTGGAGGTAACGGACTCGTGCGGTGTATCTTCGACGGTGACCAGCAACCCCGCGACGATCACGCTGGGCGAAGGACCGTCCATCATTACGCAGCCTGCCAGCCAGACCGTGGAACTCGGCGAAGATGCCGATTTCAGTGTATTTGCCAGCGGTCAGGGCACGCTCAGCTACCAGTGGAAGCTGAACGGCAATAATGTCGGTCTGGATCAGAATACCTACACGATCAGCAACGCCCAGTTGTCGAACGATGGTGACGAGATCACGGTGGAGATCACCGACGACTGCGGGACGACCGTCAGCGGCATCGCGGTACTGACCGTCGTGCTGCCCCCGTGCAACACGCCCTTTGCCGATGCCCAGGGTAACGGCACGTCCGGGTTCGGCGCGGGAGATGGCGACGTCGATGCCGCGGACTTTGCCATCTGGCAGCTGTGCCAGGGTGGCGCCGTCCCGATCGATCCCGTGTATTGCGTCTGCTTCGATGTGAACCAGGATGACGTGATCGACGACGATGATTTCACGCTTTTCCTGGATTGTGCGACCGGCAGCGGTCCGGCGATTCCCGTCGATCCCGAGTGCGGCAAGCTGCCCTCGGCGAACGTGGTCATCAACGAATTCGTCTACGATTCGAGTGGCCTGACTGCGGGCAGTTTCGAGTTCGTCGAACTCTACAACGCCGACACGGTGAACGCGGACATCTCCGGCTGGACGATTCGAGCCTTCGACGAGGTACTGCCTCCCGATGACAACAACCCCGATTTCGTGATCCCGCAGAGCACAGTGCTCGCGCCCGGTGAGTTCTTCGTGGTCGGCGTCGGGGATGTGCCGAACGTCGATTTCGTGCCCGCTGACCCCGGTGGTTCGGAAGGCTTCTTCGAGAACGGGCGGGAGGCTCTGCAACTGGTCGACTTGAACCTCGACGTGGTGGACGACATCACCTACGAGACGAACAAGACGACCGGCGCGCCGCTCGGTACGGAAGGCGGGCTCTACGGCAACATGCGGACGTACGACACGCTGACGTCCTACGCTCGCTACCTGGACGGGTACGACACGGGTGTGAACGGGCGCGATTTCGGCACCCGTTTTGCCACGCCGGGGTCGTCCAACTCGTCCGCCACGCTGGCGACGTGGAAAGGTCCCGACGTGGACCTGCTGGTGGTCGGCGACGATGTCCCGGGTCTGCACGGATCGTTCGTGAATCCTGAAGTCATCGACCCCACGGTGGTCTCGGGCCTGAATCCGAACGTCATCCCCGCCTCCCCACAGGGTGGCAACGCCATCATGTTCTTCGATCCGGGCGCCGAGACGGGCGGCTCGAACTTCACCATGGATGTCGACAGTTCGTACGACATCTACGTGTATGTCGAGACGGCTCTCGCGCCGGCGGGTGCCGATGAAGAGTGGTACGTGGGTCTCGGTGGCACCGCCGATCCGACCTTCGCGAACGGCGTGGATGCCGGCTTCAGCGGCGCCACGGGTGTGGCCTGGGTCTTCAATCGCAGCGACTCGTCCGCCACGCTCCGCCTGATGGATTTCGGTCCCGGCGGCGATCCCGCGACGTACACGACATACGGCACCATTGACCTGGTGGCCGAGGGCGTTGCGTCGGGCTGGTATCGCCTGAAGATCGTGCTATCGGGTACCGGCGTTACCGGCGACTTCGAGAACGACGGTCTCACGGTGGACTTCCAGTTTGTCGGGACGACCGAGGCCGGGATTATCGGGAATGTCACCTTCGCGCACGAAGAGAGCTTCTCGGATGACTCCCTGCTTCGTCCGCTCACGATCGATCTGACACCGTGAGTCCAAGAGGTCAGGAGAAGCGTGACAACGGACTTTCACGTTGAAGCGCCTTCGCCTGGCAGTTAGAATGGTACTGGCAACAAGGGCCTCCCCCTCCCCGGGGAGGCCTTTGACTTGCCTCCTCGCGGGATGGAATTCGCCATCGGGACGAGGCACTTTTTAGCGGAGTGAGTCAACTTCAAACGAGTCGGACGGATGCCGTGCGCGAAGGTGCGTTGCGCACCCGGTATGAACTCCGTGCTGGCTCCGACAGTTCCAATGCGAGACTCGTCATGCGATGCAAACCCGTGGTGATCGGAATCATGAACATGGTCCTGGCCAGTCCGGCCATGTTCGGGCAGACCATTCACGTGGCATTCGAGGCGGGCGAGAACCTCGTCCTTGTCGAGCGCGATGTGGAGAGGGAACAGGATCGTGTCACCGCAACCGCGCACCAGCTCGTTGCCGGACCGGATGAACGGGATTCCGAGTTTGGGCTGACGACGTGGATACCTTCCGGTACGCGCGTCCAGCAGATCGAACGGGAAGCGCAGGGACTCACCATCGAGCTCTCGGAAGAGATCCTGGTCGGCCTGGACGAGTATGCCCTGGATCGCATCACGCGTCAGTTCTGGGGCTCACTGTATGCGTATGAACTGGAGGCGATCCGCCTCACGTGCGGCGGAAAGCCGCTGGCAGCGCATCTGAAGCCGGCGGCCCCGAGCGAACGTTTCCGCAATGTCCGGCCGGCCCCGCTTGCCGAGCCGCCAGTCGCCGTTGCCCCAGTTGCCGAGGCTCAGGGCGAGCCCGTCCCCCAGGCGGGGCAGGCGCTGAGCGGGCGCAGCATCACCATCGGCCCCTCGCACGGCCGCTACTGGGCCGGCACCTTCTGGGGCTGGCAGCGTTCGGATCCCTGCAACTTCGGCCAGGACGTACTCGAGGACACGAATTCGATCCGGCTGATGCAATTTCTGAATCAGTATCTCGAGCAGGACGGCGCGGTAGTGCACGTGCCGCGCGAGCTGGACGAGACCCACTGCTGCCACCCGGTCACCGGCCTGCCCTGGTGGCAGATGGCGGCGTATGCCTGGGTCCGGCACGTCGGAGCACCATGTTCGGTGTACGGCAGTAACTCCGGGAACTGCGGCACCGATCAAGGCTCCAATCGCTACGCCGACGATATTCGCGTGCGGCCGCTGTACGCCGATTACGTCGGTTCGGACATTTACATCTCCCACCACACGAACGCGGGGGGAGGCGGCACCGCCACGGGCACGGAAGTCTTTCGCGATTCGGCGATGGAGCATCCCGAACACGAGGCCGACAGCTACGATCTCGCGCTGCTGACCAAGGCCAAAATCGAAACCGCCATCCAGGACATGTACGACCCCACGTGGCCGGTTCGAAACAATGGTTTTCCACGCGATTCCGCCGGCGGTTTCGGCGAGATTCGCATTCCCGATATGCCTGCCTGCCTTGTGGAACTCGCGTTTCACGACAACTGTTCCAAGGATGCGCAGTACTTGACCGATCCCTTCTTCCGCTCGGTGTCGATGTGGGGGCTTTATGATGGCGTGTGTCAGTATTTCGGCGTGACTCCGACGTACGATAAGTACTCCTGCGAAGTCGTCAGCCATACGCTGCCGACAATGATGGAGTCGGGCACGTCCGTTCCCGTGACGATCACGCTGCGCAACCGCGGCGTGCTGTGGCGGGTGAGCAACGGCTTCCGCCTCGGCGCCGTCGGCGACAGCGATCCGTTCACGGCCTTCAATCGTGTGGACGTGAGCGGCGAGATCCGGCCGGGCGAAGAGCATACCTTCGCGTTCACGCTGACGGCTCCCTTCGGGGCGGGAACCTACACCACCGACTGGCGAATGGTGCGCGACGGCTATAGCTGGTTCGGCCCAACGGTCAGCCAGGAGGTGATCGTGGAGCCGGGCACGCCGCCTGCCGACTTCGACGATGATGGTGACGTCGATCTGGACGACTATGCTCACCTCCAGGAATGCTTCAGCGGTTCGGCGAATCCCCAGCCCGATCCCGACTGCACGGATGCGAAATTCGACGCCGACAACGACGTGGATGACGTCGAGTTGGCGGCATTCCTGGACTGCATGAGTGGGGCAGGCGTGCCGTACGATCCGGACTGCTTCCCCTGAGTAAGCGTTCACCGCCGTCGGCTGCTCTTTTTGCAATTCATCGTGTGTCTCCGGGACACTGCCTCGGTCGACGAGCCATCCCCGCCTCGCAACAGTGGGGCGCGTTTGGCCGGGAGCCGGTCTCCCGGTAGAATCCAATTCGCTTCTGCTTGTCTCTCATTGCCATTCACTGCCCGTCCAGGGGCATGCTTATCGAGGAGGTTGAGCGTATGCAAATCGAGCCATCGACCGCCGGATCGCGAATGAACCGGAGAACCTTCGTCAGATCAGCCACCGTGGTAGCGGCGGGCGGTGCTGCGCTGCGCGCGGAACCACCGTCATCGCGGAAGATCCGTGTCGCCATGGTCGGTTGTGGGGATCGCGGGACGTTCGATGCAATCACCTGCCTGGCGTCCGCCCCCGACGTCGAACTGGTCGCCATCGCCGATATGTTCCAGGACAACGTGGATGCAGCCTTGGCGCGGCTTCGCAAGAAAGTGCCCGACCGCGTGAACGTCACGAAAGACCGGATCTTTCTTGGCTTTGACGCCTGCGCAAAAGTATTGGCGATGAATGAGGTGGACCTGGTGATGCTGCTGACGCCGCCCGGCTTTCGCCCACAGCATGTGGCAGATGCCGTCCGGGCGGGCAAGCACATTTTCATGGAGAAGCCCGGCGCGGTGGACCCGGCGGGGGTGCGCCTGCTGATGGCCTCGGCGGATCAGGCGGACCGCCGGGGACTCTCCATCGTGGTGGGCACGCAACAACGTTACGCCCCACAGTACATCGAGACGATCCAGCGCATCTGGGACGGGCAGATCGGCGAGATTCGCGTGCTCAAGGCGCATTGGCTGTGCGGCATGGTCGACTGGCATTACCAGGAGCGGCAACCGGCGTGGAGCGACATGGAGTGGCAGATTCGCTGCTGGCCGTTCTTCACCTGGCTCTCGGGAGATCATTTCGTCGAGCAACTGTGCCATAACCTCGACGTCTGCAACTGGGTCGCGAAGAGCCCGCCGGAACGTTGCATCGGGCTCGGCGGGCGTTTGGCGCGGACTGATCCGGGCCATGGGCACATCTACGATCATTTCTCGGTGGAGTATACATACCCGAACGGGCTGACCATGCTGGCCATGGCGGCGCAGATGCACGGCGTGACGACGAACGTGAGCAACACCATCGAGGGCACGAAAGGCACGGCGTGGATGACCCGCGGCGGCGCGAAGATCACGGGCGAAAAGCCGTGGCGTTTTGAGAAGAAGGTGCCCGGCGGTGAGAACGAAATGTTTGCCGCGTTGATCGCGAGCATCCGTAAGGGCGAGCCGATCAACGAGTGCCGGCGCCTGGCGGAGACGACCCTGACCGCCATCATCGGACGCATGAGCGCGTACACGGGCAAACCGGTGGAATTCGACTGGGCATTGAACGAATCAAAGCTGAAGCTCGGTCCGGACGATTTGAAACTCGGATCGCTGCCGGTGGACCCGGTGGCGATGCCGGGGAAGACGCCCTTGATCTGAATGAGACGAGTTAATCAGACGGGGCATGTTCCATGCTTTCCGCGCCGACCCGTGCGCCACCCGACTGGAAAACGTGCCGTTCACTTGGTGGCGGGGCGAGGTGAAGCGTGCAGGGATCTCCTGACAACAATCGAGTTCAAGTGGGAGAGGAGGAGGCTGGTGGCGCTCGACTGAAACCGGCCTAACGTCAAAAGTGAGGCACCGTTGCCCGGGAGCGTGGCACCGATGTTAGAGAGGCTATCGAATTAAGTGGCATCTTTCAATTACGCGGCGGGGCAGCGGTTGCCTCCACTACCTTGTTCGCTGTTAGAGTTTTCTTGGCGTAGGCAGCTGCCCAAATGCCTCCGGCTGCCAGCCCAAAGACCGCAAAGAATAGCGGAGCGGGAGGCCCCCAACCACCGACAGCCAACCAAAGGAGAAAGCAAGCGAGCGCTGACGCAATCAGTCCCGCGCCAACTCGTGCAAATACTCCCACGGCTCGATCTCCGCGAAAGGCTAGGAATGATATGGGTGCAACCACCAGTGATCCAACCAGCCAAATCATGAACACGTCGAGAAGCCACCAATCCCACTTATGGTAAACCGTGATCTCTCCAGTGTCTGGCAGCGAACAACCTGAAAAATGCTGCTCTAAATCGGCGAAACTGGGCGCACTGGGCCGATCCCATAGCGGGCGAGAACTCAAATCCATCAAGTAGCTGTGCGATCCATGATCTTCCTGCACTACGTAGGCACTCTCCCATCGACCATGGAACGCCATCCAGGTCAGGGTTCCGGCGAAGAAGAGGGCAACGATGGTGGGAAATAGACGTCTCATTTCTTCAGCGAACGTAAAAGGCTCAGTTGCCGGCCGCCCGCGGGAGCAGACTTTAAAAACGACAACTCAATCATCCATCGCGGGCGTCGCCAGTCAATTGCAGCAGTTGGTTAGGTGCCACCGACTTGCTTCCGCAGTTTCCGAATAGCAGCCTTCCGCCCGTCATTTTCAGGCCGAGACTCGAGTTCTGAGATTTCCTGTTCGAGTTGATGACGACGGCGCACGCTCGTGCTGAATTGGTGTTCTTGGTGTTGCCGTTGTTCGTCGTTCAACTGATCGCGGAGTTGGTTCCAGGCAGCCATATCGCGTTTCGGCGGCACCGGAATCTTGTATCCAAGGTAACGACAGAGCTTGCCACACTCCGGACACGGGACATCTCCTCGGTACTGCGTGTCACGCCGCACTGCCAGACGGCAATCGAAACATACCCATGCAGCTTTACCCATGGCACCTAACTTGTTTTTCTACAGAAATCTGGTTTGCCCGGTCACACGCGGCCAGTTTACCGCCGCCGCCAGCCGTGGGCAATGCCATACCAAGCGTTGAACGCCCTCAGGGGCGAATAAGCCTCTTGACCGATAATGTATAACCACGGAGAATCCGGTGTTATCCAGATCGGGATAAACCGGAAGCTGAATATGGCGCAACGTGATGATCATATGCGGGAAGTGCACGATGGCTACGCCAAGTTCCTTCAAGAGAAGAACTTGGTGTTGGATACGCACCAGCCTTACCTCGTGCTATGGGTGGCGGAGTTCCTTCGCTTCGCTCAGACGCGTGCCGCGTAAAGCTTCGAGCATACTCTGGACCTGTTTCTGGCCGAGGTGGGCGGGCTTTCCGCGCCGACTGTCGTGGTAGAGCAGGGCAAAGTGAAATCGATTAACTCCGAATACTACAAGCATCTGAGATGATCAGCGACTCATCGACGAATATTGGAATGAGTGTTTCAGGAGGACTATCATGACCGCCATGACGCGTCGAACACTGCTCGGCCGTGGAGCCGGACTGATTTCGCTCTCAGCCATCTCGGCCTCCGCAGCGCCGAAGTCCAATGAACGCATCGGCGTCGGCGTGATCGGCTGCCGCAACCGCGGCTGGCAGGTGGCCTCGAATCTCCACAAGTCCGGGCATTTCGACATCGTGGCGATCTGCGACTGCGACGGGGCCATGCTTCAGCGGGCGGCGAAGAAACTCGATGAACAGATGGAACGTGGTCCGGAACACGTCAAGGACTTCCGCACGCTGCTGGATGACAAGCGGATCGACGTGATCGTCGTCGCCACGCCGGACCACTGGCACGCGCTGATGACGGTCATGGCCTTGGAGGCCGGCAAACACGTGTACGTGGAAAAGCCGGCGTCGTTCAACATCGCCGACGGCAAAGCCATGGTGGCGGCGCAGAAGAAGCACCCCAGGCAGATCGTCCAGGTCGGGTCGCAGCAGCGCAGCATGAAACACTACACCGAAGCCAAGGCCTTCATCGACGAGGGCGGACTCGGCAAGATCGGATTCGCCCGCGCGTGGATGTCCGCCGGACGCGTCGTGGTGAAGCGAATTCCGAATACCGATCCTCCCAAGTCGCTCGACTACGACATGTGGGTCGGCCCCGCCGCGCACACGCCGTACAATGAGGAGAAGCTGCATTACAACTGGCATTTCACGCGGGAATACGGCACGAACGATGCCGGCAACTGGGGGGCACATCATCTCGACATTGTGCGCTGGTTCGCCGATCTCGGCTTACCGCATGCGGCGGCGGGATCCGGTGGGACGTTCATCGTGGATGATGCCAAGGAGTGGTTCGATACGCAGACCGCCATGTTCACCTACCCCCACACCACGGTGGTCTGGGAGATGCGTCACTGGTCGACCGGCGCTTCAGGAACCAGCACGGGCGCCGAACTGCGTGGCGAGAAGGGAACCATGATCATTCATCGCGGTGGATGGACGTTCCAGCCGCGCGAAGGAGACGCCCAACGCCACTCCGGCTCGCCGCTGGAACCGTTGCATGTCGAGAACTTCGCCGCCTGCATTCGAGGCCAGGCCAAACCCAACGCGCCGATCGACGAAGGGCACAAGACGGCGGTGCTCTGCCACCTGGCGAATATCACGACGCTCTACAATCGTTCCGTGCGCTTCGATCCCAAGGCCGAGACGATCCTCGATGATCCCGAGGCGAAAAAGCTCGAGGCGCGCGAGTATCGCGACAAGTGGTCGTGGACCGCATGAATACGAACGCCGATTGAAAACCAATGGGCAATCGCCATTCTCTCGGGGTGCCCTCCGTCCTCCTCGTTGTCAGGTCACCCTACGGGCACACGACCGAGTGGCCCATGTTCATCTGGATCGCCTGCATGTCGATCAGACTGATGACGCCATCGGGAACGATATCGAACTGCGGCTGGAACAACTCGGGAACGTTGATGGCCGGGCCGATGAAGTCCTGGTCGTCCAGGCTCACGATGCCGTCCCGATTCGCGTCGCCCGTGTTGGTTCGGATCGTGAAAATGAACTCCTCGAGCATCGGGCCGGGTTCGGTGGCCGACACGATCTCATGCAGGTGAATCTCCAGGCAGCTTCCCTCCGGGACGAACCCTGGCGCCAGTTCGATCATCAGCGACGAACCCACCGGAATGATACTATCGATCAGTGACGGATCGGGCACACCATTCACCAGCAGATTCACTTCCTGCCCAGCATCAAAGATCCCATCGAGGGCAGCGATCTCACCATCGAAAACCACTTCCACACTCAAGGGAGCCCCTTGCCGCGGCTCGATGTCGGACTCCTCCAGCAGTGAGAGCGCGAGCAATCCTTGCGATCCATGCTCCATCCAGCTGAGCGCCTCCAGAACGGCAGGCGGGCCGGGTTCTGCGAACAGCACGACTGCGCGCGTGTGCTCCTGGTCGGGGGCATCGAGGTCGGTGAATTTCACGTAAGCCACGTTCGCACCGGTCTCCAATCCCGGCGCGGCGGGATCCACTTCGCCGATGATCGTCGCCACGCCTTCATCCGGAACGGTAACGGCCGTGGGTGAGAGCAGTAACCAGGGGTAATCGTAAGGAGTACCGTCCTGAGCCACTTCCACGATCGCCCAGTTGTGCGGCACGCGGTCCGTGTTGGCGATCGACCAGGCGTAGGCGGTCGGCTCCGGTGGCGCCCCGAGTTCGGTATCATGGTGCTGAGTGAGCGAAGGAGTGACCAGCGAGAGGTAGGAACGCACCGTCAGGCAGGATTCGCCGGCGTCGACGCCTTCCAGCGTGATGCAGCGCTGAAACTCGGCGAAGTCATCCTGGTCCACGTCGCCGTCGTCATCGTAGTCGCGATCGCCGCAGTCTCCTTCGTAAGGCACCATCGCCCCGGAGGCACACATCTGGAAGAGAGCGTGGTCGTCCTGGTCGACATCGCGGTCGAGATCATAGTCGGGTGCGGGTTCGTCATGGACCGGAGGAATGTCTTCGTCCCAGTTCACGGGTGGGCCGAAGTACACCTGCTCCGGCAGGTGGCCTTGTGTTTCGGCGGTGAAGCTGAGGCTGTACGTCCCGTTGACGGGGATATCGATGTCGAACGAGAGAATATCACTGTCCGACGTGATGGCATACGTACCCGCGCCCGCGTCGTACGAAACGGCCGCTGCCAGGGCAGCCTCGACGGTCGTGGCATTGAGCCCGGTCAACGGATTGCATACGCAACCGATCGCCAGCGCCGGCGTGACCCCATCGTGCGAAGATTCCAGGAGGCACTCGTAGAGGTCTTCATACCCCGGGATATCCGACGTGGCTCTCACCCGAAACCGGCTCTGCGCGGAGAGATCCAGGTCGGTGCGAATGGGCAGGACCTTCCCCGGTACCAGGCTCATCGCGACGTGCAGATCTTCCGATGCGTCCCAGTCAATGAAGGTCATGGGATCGTAAGCGGCCGCCCACATCCGCGCAATATGGCCCTGTTTGTGTATCAGCGCGTATTCATGGTCCAGTTCCTTGCTGACTTCCAGCAGGCACGTCGTCGGATTGTACGATGCACTGATCATCGCTTCGGCGTAAGCGAAGTCACCTCCCGCCGCCACAAAGGCGACGGCAATGGCGGGAGTTCCCGGCGCCCCCGGTTGTCCACCGTGCCAAAGCGTGCTCTTGTCGACATCCTTATCCGAACCGGCCAATGTGGTGAAGGCATAGGCCTTGGCCGTGCCCTTCTTCGTCTTGATCTTCGGTGGTGTGCAGGGGCCACCGCCTCCACCCTTACCCCCTTTGCCTTTTCCGCCTCCGCCACCCTTGCCGCCTCCCGCCGCTGCTCCGCCACCGGCCGCGCCTCCCGCGCCGGGAACCCCGCCGCTGCTCGAATGCGATCCCAGGCAGCGGCAGGCCACCGAACTCACCGGCCAGTTCGCCGCCACCGCCGAGATGTCCGGGCAGGGGGCCACGTTGATCGCGATCGTGGGCGGTGTGCCGCATCCCGACATCGGTGCCGAGCACGAAGCGTACGGCATCACGATCACACCCGTGGCCAGAGAGATGGTCTGCGTGCCTGAAGTCGTCGTGACCTGTACCCCACCCGAGACCGGTGTGTGACTCAGGTACGTGCCGATCAGCGGGATCGTGTTCATCGCGCCACCGGAGATGATGTACGCATTGTTGACATCGAACACGAGGGAGCCCGAGAACTGCCCGTTGGTCCAACTGTCGGGGGTGGCAACGATCGGCCCGGGAATCGGCTGAACGTAGGCCGACCCCGCTGCCACCGCCATGATCGAGTTGTCGCTCAATTCAATCGTGATCGTGAACACGTCAAAGGTATTGTTCGGCAGGCATGAGCCGATTCCCGCCGCACTGAGAGGCACCACCCCCCCGGGGAAATACCATTCGCTCAGTCGCCCCCCCGAAAGGGCGGCAAGGACCTGGTCGGTAATCATGAACGATTGGGCCAGGTGCGGCATGCAGACGACACCGGCGGCGTGCACGGTGGTGCCGGTCACCGGGAGAGGAGTGACGGTTCCCGCAACGAGGACTTCGATGGCCGGCGTGTCCGTGAAGAGCGCCGTCTCCTGGTACTTCTTGATCGAGCCGGTGGAGCGCAGTTCGGTGATGGCTCCCGCCAGGATGCGCCCGCCCGTGTTGTAGCAATGCGTTCCCGGTCCGACGTCGAACGCCGGCGGACTGACGTGGGTCTGGGCGGGGGCGAGGCCGAAGGGTTGCGGGCCGACCGGGCAATCCACCGGACCGGAGCAGTCGCCGGCACCGAATACGGCGGGGTTTCCAGCGAAGAAAGCGAGCCAAGTGATGAACGCGGCTGCGTGAAGACGAGATGTCATCGAACCATCCTCCCGGGAATGTGTGAACCAACACAGGGTGAACCTGTGATGAATGGTGTATTTAGAAGTGGACCATCCGCTGTCTGGAGCCTAACACGCGTGAATCCGAGTTCCAGGGAATTGTGACAGGGATATCTTGGCTATCCGCTCGGTTGAACGCACTCAGAATCAAGAAAACCAAAGATATACCTTCAACAAGATCGCCCGGGGCGGGAGCCAAGATCATTCAGGATTTCATCTACGGGTATGTCCTAAGCGGATAAATGGGAAGATAGTGACCGTGCATATCGTGCAGCGATCATGAAGGCAGATCGACTCGATCTGAGATTTACCGAGTGAGTTGAGCCAGCGGTTTCATAACGAAACTGGGGTAGTTCTTCTACGAAAACAGATGGACGGCGTGGCTTTCAATTCCTGGAGGAATGGGCAGGGTGTTTGAGCGGCGCATCTTCCGTGTGGGAGCTCGAGGCAGACTTGAACTCATCCGTCAAGTCACGGTTCAGGACGACTTCCATGTCCGCGAGGCATCGCGCCGCCTCGGCACCGTCATACACGCGATGGTCGAGAATCAGGCTCACGTTGACGGCGCCGTCCGGGGCGATGGGGCCGTACGTGACGATGGTCGTAGCGGGGGCGATGGGATGGCTCTCCGCGCCGAACTCGCCCACCGAGGAGACGCCGAATGTCCCGAATCGCTTCACGCGCTTGAAGCCTGACAGGTACAGCGTCGACCACCACTGCAGCCGGCGCAACGGCCACGGCAGGCTTCCGCTCATCAAAGCCATCCGGTAGCGCCCGAGTTTTTCAATCGGCTCATGCTTGTGACGTCGAATTTCTTCCGTGATCTCCGCCAGAGGTTGGGACTCCGGTGAGCGGATCTTCGTGGCGAGAATCACCGGCTCGCCGTCGAGTTCGCGCTCGATCATCAACACGCAGATGCTGTGCGGGTATTCGTAAAGGTGGGCCCGCGGATAGGGCATGTACACGCGTCGCAGGCACGCCCGGTCCCGCGCCACGAGGGCAAACGCCTTCATGAAGAGCGCCGACCACGCGGGGCGAGGCTCCACCACCTGGCGCATCCCGCGCACCGCCGAGACATTCATCCGCCGCGTGATCCGCACCGAGGGCACCTTCCGCGCGTGGTGCATCATCTCCACGACGAACCGCCGCGCCGGCGAGAGTTTCTTTCGCCTGCCTTTGACCCGCTGGCTCAACGTTTCGACTCCGGGAGAGCGTTCTCCGAAATGACAGATTGTCCGTGCATGCCCGATTCCATCCGAGTTGTGTAGCTTATCCGCGTCCGTGGGCGACTGCCAATGTGACGGTTTCCTCGCCGGCGGGTTCCGATCCCGCCGCCTTCCCGATAAAATGATGGGTGACGACGACCCCGTCGAGACGGGGATTTCACGCCTTGGAGTCAGGAAGAATCGACATGACCTCGGATCAGCCAGGCCCCGCGGATGACCGCAAAGTCCGACGTGGCGAACAGATCGACGACGAACTCCAGCACGAACTCGACGATGCGCTGGGCAGCTTGAGCATCGACAGCCTGATCGACTACGGCAGTCAGCCGTCGGTCCAGTCGAGCGACTCGCCGGCCGAAGGCGTGAAACGCGGCACGGTCGTCGCGATCCACGGCGATGACATCTTCGTGGACCTCGGCGGTAAGAGCCAGGGCGTCCTGCCCGCCCAGCAACTCGAGAAAAAGCCGCTGCCCGAGGTCGGTGATACCATCGACGTCACCATCGAAGGCTACAACTCCCGCGACGGGCTGCTCGAACTGTCCATCAAGGGCGCGGTCATGGCCGCCACCTGGGAAAAGCTCGAAGAAGGGCAGATCGTCGAAGGGCGCGTGACCGGCCACAACAAGGGCGGGTTGGAGATGGATATCAACGGCATCAAGGCGTTCATGCCCATCAGCCAGGTCGAAACATTCCGCGTCGAGGATCTCGGGCCGTACACGAACACCAGGATCCGTTGCGAAGTGACCGAGGTGCGCCGCGGCGAGAAGACGGTCGTGGTCTCCCGACGATCGCTGGTCTACCAGGAAGAGCGCGAGGAGAAGGAGCGCCGATTCGAGACGCTGGAAGAGGGCGAGATCTGCAAGGGTGTCGTCAAGACGATCATGCCCTACGGCGCGTTCGTGGATATCGGTGGCGTGGACGGACTCGTGCATGTCAGCGACATGAGCTGGTCGCGCGTGGAAAAGCCGGAGGAGTTTCTCAAGGAGGGGCAGACCGTCGACGTCATGGTCGTCAAGATCGATCGCGATGAACGCAAGGTCGGCCTCAGCATGAAGAAGGTGCAGGCCGATCCGTGGAACGACGCCGCAGCGAAATGGCCCGCCGGTGATCTCGTCACGGGGCGCGTGACGCGCCTGGCGGAGTTCGGCGCGTTCGTCGAACTCGAGCCCGGCGTGGAGGGGCTCATTCCCATGAGCGAGATGTCCTTCGAGCGGCGCGTCCGCCACGCGAGCGAGGTCATCAACGCCGGCGACATGGCCAAGGTTCGCGTGCTGAGCGTGGATCCCGATGCGCGCCGCATCGGCCTGTCACTCAAGCGCGTCGGTGACGATCCGTGGGTAGGTGCCTCGGTACGGTGGCCCGAGGGCAGCGCCGTCGAAGGCACGGTCTGCAAGATTGCCGAATTCGGCGCGTTCGTGGAACTCGCCCCCGGTGTCGAGGGCCTCATACATATCAGCGAACTGAGCAACGAACGTGTGCGCATGGTTTCCGACGTGGTGCGCGAGGGAGACCAGGTCAAGGCCAAGGTGACGCAGGTCGACGAGGAGAAACGGCGGATCGGGTTGTCCATCAGGCAGCTCTCGGAGACAGTTGAATACACCGAGGCCGACGCTTCCACCTCTTCGGCGGAAGCGGCCGCGAACAAACCAAAGAAGCGCAAGAAACCGCTCAAGGGTGGGCTCGAAGAGGGTGGCAAGGATCTCGGCCCGGGACTGGGCGAGTTGAGGCTCGGTTAAGCGTGACGCGTCGACATTGATCCGTTGCGTGTGCCTTACGCGACAACGCCGTCAACGACGATCGACGGCAGCGACCCGAACAGCCACGAACGGCTTCGAGACAAACGCACGGGTTTCACGTTGATGGGTGCAAGGGAGACACCGATGCATGCTTGCCGGGGTTTGAGGCCGTTGCTTGTGGTGACATTTCTACTGACCGAGACCTCATCGGGGCTACATGCAGATTCCAGCGCGGAAGGACTTCGCATCGTTGCTTTTGGTGATTCGACGACTTTCGGATACGGGGTCGATGAAAGTTATCCGATGAAACTGGTCATGCGCTTGCTGCAGGGGGGGCGTGTCGCGACGGTCATCAATGCAGGTTTCAATGGAGATACGACCGCAGGCGCACGGAACAGGTTCGCGCGGGATGTCCTTGCTCGTGATCCGGACATTGTCATCGTTCAGTTCGGGTTGAATGATCAGACCATCCGCCTGTACCAGCGGCCGGAAGAGATCACACCCTACGTGACCCAGGCAGACTTCGCCGCTCATCTCCGCCATTTCGCGGAAAAGCTTCGAAAGCTCGACAAGCGCATTGTATTCATGACGCCCAATCCCATGTGTTGGACGTCGACGCTGGAAAAACACTATCCCGAAGGGCCCTACCTGGATCATCCCGATGGTGGGAATGCCTTACTTGAGCGCTATGCTGAGTGCATCCGGCAGATCTCTCGCGAACAGAATGCGAAGCTGATCGATGTCTATGCCGCGTTTCAAGCGTATGCGGATGAGTCGAATCGCTCCCTGCAGGACCTCTATCTTGAAGATGGCGTTCATCCGAATGAGCGAGGGTACGACCTTATCGTCGACGAGATCGTGAGGCAGCTTTTCCCTGATCGGCACTCGCGTACAACGGCTACGCAGCCCCGTAGGCCGATCGTGCATCAGGTCATCCATGAAGGGACGCCTCACTCCGCGTACATCGTCGGCTGGGGCTGCCGGCTGGGGAAGGGGTTCCTTGAACTCGAGAAGACCGAACATGAGCGCAATCCCAGGGAACAGGTGATTGCGCCCCTGTCACTTGAAGGCCATGACTGGAGTCTATCATTCACAATGACACCGGCAGGCCAGTCGCGCTGCAGGGCATCGATCGAGCTGGAAGAGAGCCGGGTCACACTCGAAGCTCCTGAGGGCGTGATTCGGTTGTCAGGTCCGCTCTTTGGCCCTTCGGACAAGACGATTCCTGCTCTGGAGCAGCCTGTCTTGCTGAATGCACCGTTGAGGCTCGGGCTTGACCGCAAGGGCCAACACATCGAAGTGCAACTGAACGACCGGGTGATCCACAGGGCTCCCCTGCGAGACGTGGAAGTTCGGCAGGTGGCGATCACGCAGGAGGAGGGCAAACTCAGGCTTCGCGAATTCCGAGTGCGTGACGAATGAAGCGCATGACGCCCGATCCGTGTTACGACGGTGAGCCTGCCTCGTGCAGTACGAACGCCGCGTCATCAATCCGGTAGTAGCCGATCTCCGTGCTGCTCTGGTTATCGAAGATACCGATCCAGAGGGTCAGGTCCACCGCAGGATCCGGCACGTCCAGAATGATTTCGATCTCCCCCCGTTTCCAGCCACTGACCGGATTGTGAACCGACGGCAGACCTTCGGTCACGCGGAAGAAGGGCTCCGACCAGATCCCGGGTGCGCCGGTCCATTTCGGGGGATGCTCGTTCTTGCCCACGCGTAGGAGCTTGATCGCTTTCATGTTCCGGTCGTTCACCGTGGCGCCGAGACGGATCGCGGAGACATGACCGATCGCGCCGGAATAAATGTCGTTGTAGTGCATGGAGAATGTCCCACGACACTTGCCCGGAACCCGAACGGTCTGGTACATCCCCGAGCGCGGAAGGGTGTGTTCCGAATCGGCGGTATCCACGCCCATCATCTGCGTATCCAGGCCGACCATGTATCGCCCGTTGCGCGGCGGAACGCGGGCGATGCGTGTTTCCACGCGCGGCGCGATCCAACCCGTGTACGCCATCGTGTCGGTGACCACGAATTCGTCGACCGCTTCCCAGCCCACGGGGATCGTACCCACGCCGCCATGCTCTTCGAATCCGGGATTCACCAGCAGATTCACGCCGCGTGGGATGTCGGCGGTATCTCGAACTTCCGCCGGACTCACCTGCGCACGGGTAGCGGATTGCACTCCGATCCATACCGCGCAGGCAGCCAATGCCGCCAACGACAGGCACAGGGTCTTAAGGTTCGACGACAATGAACTTCGCATCCACGAAATCTCCCAGGCATGCGGTTTCGGATCCGTGTTCCGGTGCGATGGATAATGTCAGCGTCGATCCGCCCTCGACCAGAACCGCCAGGGGTCGTGCGGGCTCACCGTGAGCGACATTCTTCACCACCGCCTCGCCCCCCGCTTCCGATGTCGCGCTGAACGTCACGCGCGCGAACTTGGCGGCATTGGTATCGACGCCCACGCTCGCCAGAAACCACCTCGCCCCGCGCGGCACCGCGAGTCTCACCGAGGTCGCTCCGCGGAGGCCCATCCCTTCACCATACATGCGCGACCCGACACGCAGCGGGCCGCCCAGTCCGTTGGCGTTGACGCGCAAACGTGGGCGTTCATCGCCACCCGGATTCGTGGATGTCCCTTCCGCCGAGAGCGTCACGGAAGCTCGATCGATGCCGACCGGTTTCGCGCGGCCGAGCCAGAGCGAATCCACTTCGCGGACGGAAATCTCCAGCCGTGCTGCTCCCGTGTCGAGCGTGATGCGGGCCGGTGACAAGGCCACCAGGCGGCCGCGAATTCGTTCACCTTCGGCAAGCATGACGAGTGCATCGCGGCCGGTACCGCCCTGCGCATCGCCGCGCTCAGCCTCTTCCCACAAGACGCGCGGCCAGAGAATCGCCTGCACACGCTCGAGTGGCAACAGAATGGGATCCACCGAAGGATCGATGTCGGCGATCACCCCTGTCTCGGTCAGTTCTGCGAAGGGCACGTCCATCACATCGCCATTGGCCTGGACGATGCGCGTGTCCTCCTCGGGCCACGATGTGAACTCGGGATACGTCGTCTTGAACGCGATGGCGGTAACATCGTCGAGGGGAAACTCCGCGGGCCGTCCAGAGCGTAACGTCAACGACAGCGCCTCGGGACCAACCGTAAGATCGTGACCGCTCAGCCGTTGCCCATCACTCGTGTAGACCCACGTGCGTGGCGACCGCACACGCGGCACGGGCGTCATTTGAATCATCAGGCTATCCCCGAGCGTCCTCTCGACCTTCTTGCCGTCGGCAGTATGCACGGTCAGTTGCCCTGAGTCGTCGAGTGTCGTGGCCTCGCCGCGAACGACGTCCTCTTCGCCGATGACCACGACGCGCGCGGATGCGGGGGAGACCGCCGACACCATAAGCGCCGGCAGGAAGGCCCACATGAAGATCCGGATCGAGGATCTCCGGGGAAAATATGTCGCGTACTTACTCAAACGTTGATTCCTGATAAGGCCACTCAGTGCTGATACACCGGCAGGTAGCGGTAGGGGACCGACAACGCCAGGATCGCCATACTCGTTCCGTAAATTGGTCCAGCCTCGCCGTCCCAGTGCCCGTCCTCTTTCTGCTTGGACAGCAGGTCTTCGCGAATCACGGGCCACCATTGCTGCCACTCCTCCGGATCCGGGGCGAGATACATCGCCTGCGCGCCGTAGTACAGCGCGTACAGATAATGCGCATCGCCCCGATCCCGCTTGTTGTCCTGGAGATAGGCGAGTCCGTCGATCATTTCCGGCGAATCTTTATCACCGCAGGTCAGCAGCGAGCAGACGCCGGCCGCCGAACGGGCGTAGCCCACGTCGCCCGTCCCAGGCTGATAGAGGAATCCACCACCCGGCTTCGCGCAGCTCTTGATGTACGTCGTAGCGCTGTCGAAGGTCGCTTTCGGCACGCGGATCCCCGCGTTCTTGGCGGCTCGCAGGGCTACGACCTGCATCACGGTCACCGACACGTCCGCGTCGTTCGGCTGCGGTTGATAGCGCCAGCCGCCCTGGTCGTTCTGTGACGAAAGGATCAGGATGACCGCGTTCTGCAGCGTGTCCAGCAGCTTCGGCCGGTGATACATGCCCCACACTTCGGCCAGCATCAATGTGCTCATGGCGTGCTCGTACATCGGTCCGTGGCCCGAGTCGATCGGATTCGAGATCAGACCGTTGAGCTGCGCCTGGCTGATCACGTAATCGACGCCCTTGGCGGCAACGCGGCCATACGGTCCGCGCTCCGGCACGACGCCCGTCGACACAAAGCTCAAGACCGCAAACGATGCCACGCCGGTATTGCGGCCCCGCGCGCCTTTCCACGATCCGTCCTCGTTCTGCTGGGTTGCCAGCCACTTGAGCCCGCGATCGATCGCTTCGCGTGTCTCCGGCGTAATTTCGATCAACCGGTCCTCGATCTGAATGTCCGTGCCGACCTGCCCGAGGCACGGGGCGGTGATGCCCCACGTCGACAGGAGGATCACGGCGATCCCGATGGCTTTCGTTCTCCACATGTTCGATGCTCCCTGGACGGCGCGGCGTTTCACCGGGCGCGTCGTTCACTGAGTCGCTGGTAATACTGCTTGATCGCCGATTCATACTGCGGCGGAAGCGTGCCCGCCTGCGATTGCTCGATCACGTCCCGCGCTTCTTCCGACAGCTCCCAGTCCCAGCGCCCGTCACGCCCAGACCCGTCCCCTTGGCCGCCGGCCACCGCTTCGCCGTCTTCCATCTTGGCGGTCTCGTCGCTGTGTTCATCCGTCCGCGGCCCCTCGTCCGCCTGCTTGCCTTCCTCCATGCTGGCCATCGACTGCGCCAGGTACACCCACGCATTCGTCAGAAATTCCATGGCGGCGCGATCGCGCTCCAGGGCCACGTTGTAGTTGTTCTCCTTGAGAATATCGCCCGCGCCTTCGATGAACTGCGACGCCTCCATCACGGCTTCGGGCAGCGAACTCGCCTCGCCGCCGAGGGGCACCAGCTTCTCGAAGATGTCCAGCCCGGTGGCCTTCAACGCGTAGTGCGCTTCCACGCTGGCCTGCACCGCCGCCGGATCGATGGTGTCCGTCGATTGCTGCGACCAGCCCTCCACGCGCGCAATCTCCGTCTCCAGCGTCTTGATCAGCCGGCCCACGCGAACGATCTCGCGCATCAGGATCATCAGCAGGTCTTCCTTCGCCTTCTCTTCGTTCTGCGCCGCGCCGTGCGAAGGCGCCTGGCCCCCGGGGGCCGAGATCTTGTCCAGCGTCTCCAGCAATTCCTTCCACCACGCCCGCATGATGTCCTCGGCCTTGTCCATCCGATCGAGGGCCAGTTCCTGGTGCGGGATCGACTGATCCTTCTCGTCGGCCTTCAGAGACTCGTAAGATGCCACCATCGCCGCCTGGGCCTCGGAGATCAAAGCGGACGCTTCGGGCAGATAGCGATCGACGCGCCGGGCCAGTTGCGGCAGATCGGCGGCGTAATCCATCTGCCTTCGCGCGGCCAGGGGCTTCGCGGGCCGCGCGCCCGTCGTCTCCTCGTACAGCGACTTCTGCCGCCGCTTGAGTTTCACGAGCAGGGCGATGTCCGCCGCGATCATGGCTCCCGGGCTGCGGTCGAGTCCCTCGCCCCCGGCGCCCAGCATCGTCGGCATGATGCCCTGTTTCTGCTCCTTGCGGCGGATGGACGGCGGCGCGATCGTCTCCGGATCGACCTGATTCCCCGTTGCCATTCGTTCCATGGCATCCACCGCCTTGTCCAGCGCCGTGATCGCCGCATCCACGTTCTCCAGCGATCCCTCCTGCCGGCGGCGAAGCATCTGGTTCTCCGCGGAGCCCATCTTTTCGTACGCTTCGTTTACATTCTCGGCCGCCTCGTCACTCAGGCCCGCCTCCTTGAAGGTCAGCAGCTTCAACCGTTCACGAAGCTCCGACTGTTCATGGCGCAGGGAGCGCCACTCCGTCCGGCTGATCTTCTCCGCCTTCAGACGCGAGCGGATGTTCTTCTCCACGTTGGCGATCTCCTGCACCTCCGACAATTGCTTCTCGCGCAGTTTCTGCGGATCGCCGATTGCCAGCTCCAGCATCTGCAAGAGGCGCGCGAGCTCGTCGGCGCTGCTTTCGGCCGAACCGAGCGCCTGGGAGACGTGTTCCGCTTCGAGGTGGTTGACGACCTCCTCCATGTCCGTCGCCGCCGGTGATGAGCCGGCGCGCGCATCGAGTTGACGCAACTGACGCTGGGCCTGATCTCGCCCGGCCATGCGGGACAGCAGGAGTTGCCAGTCGGAGTACTCCTGGTGAATTTCGCGCTGATAGCGAATCAAATCTCCCGAGGGATCTTTGGCGTCGGGGTTCTGCAGCGATTCGACCCGCCACACCTGAAGGTTCCTCACGAGCGAAGTCTGCTTGCGATAGACCGCCTGAAGCGTCGCGACCAGTTCACCGGTTCCGCCCGCCGCCTCACGCGACGAGGCCAGTTCCTCCAGCCGCTGCAGGATCTCGCCCTGAAGCGTGTGCGCGTTCTCCAGCGTATTCTTGGCCAGGGCGACTGTTTCCTGCGCGCGGGCCACGCCGACAAGGCAACCCAGCATGACCATGCCGATGATCGCATATCGTCGATTCATGGCTCAATCTCCTCTTCGGGTTGATACGAATCGAAACGTTCCCGAGCCTCATCCAGATCGCTCAGGACACTTTCAATCTTATCCCGGTTGAGTTCGTGAAGC